>CAVOOK010000009.1:0-656388 GCA_963697555.1 uncultured Gammaproteobacteria bacterium | reverse complement strand
TCGCCGGGGCTGGCCACGGCGTACACGTCGATCGGTGCGTTGTTGCCGCCGACTTCGCTCCAGTTGTGGATCTTGCCGTAGTAGATGTCGTGCACCTGCTTCAGCGTGAGGTTGCTGACCGGGTTGGACGACTGCGTGATGATCACCAGCGCATCCCAGGCCACCGGCGTGAAGGTGAGGCGGGCGTTCTGCGCACTGGCGTCGCTGGCGCGGGCGCTGCCGGCCAGGTCGGCGGTGCCGTTGGCCACCGCGTCGATGCCCGAGGCGGTGTTGAACGGCTGCAGTTCGACGCGGCCGTGGCCACCTTTCTCCCACGCCAGCGCCACGTCGTTGACCACGCCGTTCGCGGTAGCCACGTCGCCGCGCCAGATCAAGGCCGGACCCTTCTCGACGGCGCTGGCCTTGGCCTTGGTTTTGGGATGGCTCTTGGCAAAGGCCGGGGCAGCGACAAGGCTGGCTCCGACCAGGGCGACGGACAGCAGACGGGCAAGACGGACGGACATGGTGGTGGAGAACCTCGGCGGTGAAGGGGATGCAGGCCGCGAGTATGCCGCCTTGCAGGCGCACACCGGGTGAACTGGAAAGGGTATTCCACCGGCCTGAACCTCAAACATCAAGCACTTTCAGGGATTGGCGTGGCGCAGTTCGCCGGCCTGTGCGCGCGGGCACGGCGGATCGGGGAACCGCGCCACGTTTTGTGCGGCCGGCTTCGTCGTTCAGTTCACCACCACGTAGCGGCTGCCATCGTCATCGGCGACCACCAGCACCAGCTGGCGCGGCTTCACGCCGGCAAGTCCGCGCAGCATGCGCAGGCTGGTGATGCGCTGGTTGCCCACGCCGATCACCACGTCATCGGTGGTCAGCCCGGCGGCCGCAGCGCGACTGCCTGGTTGCACCGCACTGATCGCCGCGCCGTACACGCCGGCGCTGCGCTGGCGCTCGCTGAGTTCGCTGAAGCGCACGCCGGCGAGGCGCGGATCGAGCTGGCCGCCGTCGATGCTGGCGAGTTTTTCCACGGCCAGGGTGGCGCTGACCTGGCGCGCATGCCCGTCGCGCAGCACGCCCAGCTGCACCGCGCTGCCCACCGGCAACAAGCCTTCGGCATTGCGCAGTTCCTGTTCGCTGCGCAGCGGCTTGCCGTTGAGCGTGGTCAGCACGTCGCCCGGCTGCAGGCCGGCGCGCGCGGCGGCCGAGCCGTCGCTGACCCCGGTCACCACCACGCCGTTGTTGTCCTTCAGGCTCAGCAATTGGGCGATGCGCGGCGTGATCGCCTGCGTCTGCACGCCAAGGCTGCCGCGCTGCACCTTGCCGTGGGTGATCAGCTGCTGCATCACGTCGCTGGTGATCGCGCTGGGAATCGCAAAGCCGATGCCCACGTTGCCGCCTGACGGCGAGAAGATCATCGTGTTGATGCCCACCAGCTCGCCATGCAGGTTGACCAGCGCGCCGCCGGAGTTGCCGGGGTTGATCGAGGCGTCGGTCTGGATGAAATTCTGATAACCCGTGTCGCCCAGTCCCGAACGCCCCAGCGCCGACACGATGCCCGCGGTCACCGTCTGGCCCAGCCCGAACGGATCGCCCACCGCCACCACGTAGTCGCCCACCTGCAGCTTGCTCGAATCGGCCAGCGGCAGCGCCTTGAGGTTTTGTGCCGGGATCTGCACCACCGCCACGTCGGTGTCCGGATCGGTGCCGATCAGTCTGCCCTTGACGGTGCGTCCATCCTGCAAGGTCACGCTGATGTCGTCGGCGCCGCCGACCACATGGTTGTTGGTCAGCACGTAGCCCTTCGCCGCGTCCACGATCACGCCCGAACCCAGGCTCTGCTCGACGCGCTCGCGCGGTGCCGCGGGCAGTCCGAAAAACTGCCGCACCATCGGGTCGTCGAAGTACGCGTCGCGCACCTGCACCCGCGTCTTGGTGGAAATGTTCACCACCGCCGGCGTCACCCGCGTCAGCATCGGCGCCAGCGACGGCATCGGCTGACCATTCACGGCGGCCGGCAAAGTGGCGGCGCGAGCCGGTGCCAGGCCGATGGCGGCGACGGACAGCAGCAGGCTGGCCAGCCAGGGCAAGAGTCGGGGGCGTTGCGTCGACATGATTCCTCCTTCTAAAGGCGCGGTTGCGGCGCAGCTTCGACCGACGTCGCGTGCGGCGGTTCCATCGCGCCGAATGCTGCCGTGGGTACTTTACTTCCAGCGGCGTGAGGGTTAACTTGCCTACCCGGTAGCAACACAACATCTTGTGTTCAAGCGCCAGCGCTGAGACTAGCACTGGTGTCGACCATCGCACTCTTCAGGGGGAGTCGTTGCCGTCGGAATCAACGGGCACAAGGCCTGAGGGCAACCCTCACGGCCTGTTGGCTGCAGCGGACATAACGTAAACGACACCGTCGTATCAAATAAAAAAATCAACGGGGGCCGCAAGGCCGCGCCGAGAGGTCTTAGAAGCCGATGAGCACAATGCGTGCGCCAGCCACAAGTTCAACCACAGGTCGTGATGCCGTCGTGGATATTCCCCTGCAACCCGCGTCGTATGACATCTGGGACAAGAAGTACCGTCTGAAGGCGAAATCCGGCGAGCCGGTCGACGCCACCATCGACGAGACCTACCAGCGCGTGGCGCGTGCCTTGTCCGACGTGGAAACCACCGACGACCTGCGCGCGCTCTGGTACGAGAAATTCCTGTGGGCGCTGCGCCGCGGTGCGATCCCCGCCGGCCGCATCACCTCGAATGCGGGAGCGCTGGCGCACAAGCCGGCCACCAGCACCATCAACTGCACCGTCTCCGGCACCATCCGCGATTCGATGGACGACATCCTGGAGAAGGTGCACGAGGCCGGCCTCACGCTGAAGGCGGGTTGCGGCATCGGCTACGAATTCTCCACGCTGCGCCCGCGCGGCGCGTACGTCTCCGGCGCCGGCGCGTACACCTGCGGCCCGCTGTCGTTCATGGATATCTACGACAAGATGTGCTTCACCGTGTCCTCCGCCGGCGGCCGCCGCGGCGCGCAGATGGGCACGTTCGACATCAGCCACCCGGACGCCAAGGAATTCATCCGCGCCAAGCGCGAGGACGGCCGCCTGCGCCAGTTCAACCTGTCGCTGCTGATCACCGACGGCTTCATGGACGCGGTCGAGCACGACCAGGACTGGCCGCTGGTGTTCCCGGTGCACGTGAAGGAAAAGCACGAGATCGACCTGACCGACCCGGCGAAAGTCGTCTGGCGCGAGTGGCCCACGCACGACAACTACGTCGACCGCGAAGACGGCCTGGTCGCCTGCAAGATCTACGGCCACATCCGCGCGCGGCACCTGTGGGACATGATCATGGTGTCCACCTACGACTATGCCGAGCCCGGTTTCATCCTGATCGACAAGGTCAACGAGATGAACAACAACTGGTGGTGCGAGCACATCCGCGCGACCAATCCTTGCGGCGAGCAGCCGCTGCCGCCGTACGGCTCCTGCCTGCTCGGCTCGATCAACCTGACCACCTTCGTGCGCGATCCGTTCGGCCCCAAGGCGCGCTTCGACTGGGACGAGTACCGCGAGGTGGTGAAGGTGTTCACCCGCATGCTCGACAACGTGGTCGAGATCAACGGCCTGCCGCTGGAGCAGCAGCGCAACGAGATCATGGGCAAGCGCCGCCACGGCATGGGCTTCCTCGGCCTCGGTTCCACCGTCACCATGCTGAAGCATCGCTACGGCAGCGCCGAAGCGGTCGCGTTCACCGAGGAGGTCTCGCGCGAGATGGCGGTGGCCGGCTGGGAAGTGGCGCTGGAGCTGGCCAAGGAGAAGGGCGCCGCGCCGATCCTGCTGCGCGACTACACCGTCACCGGCGACATGCTGCGCAAGCGCCCGGAGATGGTCAGCGACGGCTACAAGGTCGGCGATTCGATCCCGGGCCGCGTGCTGCATGCGAAGTACTCGCGCTACATGCAGCGCATCGCCAGCGTGGCGCCGAACCTGGTCGCCGAGCTGGCCGAGACCGGCGCGCGCTTCACCCACCACAGCTCGATCGCGCCCACCGGCACGATCAGCCTGAGCCTGGCCAACAACGCCAGCAACGGCATCGAGCCCAGCTTCGCGCACAGCTACTCGCGCAACGTGATCCGCGAAGGCAAGAAGTCGAAGGAGAAGGTCGAGGTGCTCAGCTTCGAGCTGCTCGCCTACCGCGCGCTGATCAATGCCGAGGCCAAGGTGTTCACCGACGAGGCCGCCAACAAGCTGCCCGACTACTTCGTCTCCGCCGACGACATCAGCCCGAAAGAGCACGTCGACATCCAGGCCGCCTCGCAGAAATGGATCGACTCGTCGATCTCCAAGACCGCCAACGTACCCACCGATTACCCCTACGAAGACTTCAAGGACATCTATTTCTACGCCTATAAACAAGGCCTGAAAGGATGCACCACATTCCGCTTCAACCCGGCCGCTTTCCAGGGCGTGCTGGTGAAGGAATCCGATCTTGAAAGCACCCTCTACCGCTTCGAGCTGGAGGACGGTAGTGTTGTCGAACTGAAAGGCAATGAGCAGGTGGAGTACGACGGCGAAATGCACTCCGCCGCCAACCTCTTCGACGCCTTGAAGGAAGGCTACTACGGCAAGTTCTGAGCCATGGGGGTAGCCGCCTTGAAGGAAAGCTCACGGCAGTTCTGAACCGTCGCACGTGCGACAACTCAAGCGGTCCACCGGAGGGGAATATCAGCATGTCCATCGAGAACGAAGTTGAAGTGAACAGCAACGCCGCACCCGTTTCCTCCGACGCGCCGCCGGTCGTCTTGCCGGTGCTGCCGGACGTGGCGCCGCCCGCGCCGGCCGCCGCACCCGTCGCGAAGCCGGCCGCCAGCAAGGCGGCTCCGAAGAAAGCGGCGGCCAAGAAGGCCGCGCCAAAGAAAGCCGCCGCCAAGAAGGCTGCACCGAAGAAGGCCGCTGCGAAAAAGGCTGCGCCCAAGAAGGCCGCTGCCAAAAAGGCTGCGCCGAAAAAGGCCGCTGCCAAGAAGGCTGCTCCGAAGAAAGCCGTAGCGAAGAAGAAGGCGGCACCGAAGAAGGCAGCGGCCAAGAAGGCCGCGCCGAAGAAAGCGGCCGCCAAGAAAGCGGCGCCGAAAAAGGCTGTCAAGAAAGCCGCCAAGAAAGCCGTGAAGAAAACCGCGGCACGCAAGGCACCGGCCAAAAAGGCCGCGAAGAAAGTCACCCGCGCGCCCGCCAGGAAAGGCGCCAAGGTCGCAAAGAAGGTCAGCAGCAAAAAGACGGCCAGCAAGAAGGCCGCACCGAAAAAGGCGGCAGTCAAGAAGTCCGCCAGCAAGAAAGCCGTCGCCAAGACGGCAAAGAGGTCCACTGCCAGCAAGAAGGCGAGCGTCAAGTCGGCACGGCCAGCCAAAAAGGCCGCCGGCAAGAAGGCCGCTGCAAAACGGAAGTAAGTGACACCGCATGCGGCCCGGCCTCGCGCCGGGCCGCATGCTTTTTCGCACCACGCCGCGTCCACACCGGCACCGACACCCCAGAGAAGAAGAAAAACCATGGCGATCAAGATCAACAAGAAGATCACGGGCTACAACGTGGTCAAACCCGAAGACAAGGCCGCCGCCACCCCGGTCACCGCCGCCGCGCCGAAAGAGGCGCCGACGGCCGAAGTGATCCAGATGCACGAAAGCGTGGAGCGCCCCGACACCCTGGTCGGCTCCACCTTCAAGATCAAGTCGCCGCTGTTCGAGCACGCGCTGTACGTCACCATCAACGACATCGTGCTCAACGCCGGCACCAAGCACGAGCAGCGCCGCCCGTTCGAGATCTTCATCAACTCGAAAAACATGGACCACTTCCAGTGGATCGTGGCGCTCACCCGGCTGATGTCCGCCGTGTTCCGCAAGGGCGGCGACGTCACCTTCGTGGTGGAAGAGCTGAAAGCCGTGTTCGACCCCCGCGGCGGCTACTTCAAGGCCGGCGGCGTCTACATGTCCAGCATCGTCGCCGAGATCGGCTCGGTGGTGGAGCAGCACATGAAGAACATCGGGCTGATCCATGATCCGGAGATGGATGCGGCGACGCGGCAGCTGATCGCCGACAAGCGCGCTGCGTACGAGCAGGCCGGGGCAAAAAAAAACTCTGAGGTAACGGCGGGAGCGGCTTCGGCTGCGACAGCCTCCAGCGACACCGAATCCTCCGGCTTTCCGCCCGGCGCCACGCTGTGCCAGAAGTGCAATACGCAGGCGCTGGTGCTGATGGATGGGTGTCAGACTTGCTTGAATTGTGGGTATTCGAAGTGCGGGTGAGTTACATCTGACTCAAAATCAGGCGTAAATGTAATGTGAGCCTACCGTGGGTTCGAATCCCACCCCCCCCGCCAGTTATATCAAGGCTTTACAATCTCGGCCCAGCGCCGGGATTGTTGTTTCTGGGGCCAGGGTCACCTTGGGGTCACCTAGCGAGGACCTCGCATGGGCACGGTTGTATGCTGGGGGATGGCTCATTTTGAGCCATTGGAGGTAAGTATGGTTGCGGTTGTTCTGCTGGGCGCAGGAGCAAGCTACGGCAGTGGACCTGCGCATCCAGGCGCGCCGCCGCTTGGTTCTGGCAAGAACGGCTTATTCGATCGTCTCCTTGAGCACGGAGGGATGGCCGCATCTTTCCCGCCCGATCTCCAAGACCTGTTCAGGTCAAATTTTGAGGAGGGGATGGCGAAGTACGAGCAAAGTGTCCATGGTGACATCAATGCTTTCCACCGATATATGGCTCGCTATCTCCTTCAGTTTATGCCCGCCGAAGGCAACGAGTATTTCAACCTCATCCGCTCGCTCGGCTGCAAGCGAGTGGTCTACTCGACGCTCAACTATGACGTGATGTTTGAGTGTGCTGCTGCGGTACTTGGCTATCCGATTCCAAAGTACGAAGTGGGTATAGCTAGAAGTGGGCCGACTTTGTTGAAATTGCACGGTTCTGCCAATTTTTGGCCAGATAATAGTTTTGTTCTTAAGGGCTGCACATTTAACGATGTGGGCGTCTTCGTCAACACACCAATTCGCTTTCTGAACCGTGAAGAAGCGATGCGGGAATGTCTTGAACAAGACAGCATTTCTCCTGCGATGTGTATGTACGTTGCAGGGAAGCAAAATAAGGTGTGCAAGACTGCCGTTGATGGAATCGTACAGCAGTGGACCGAAGTAGTTTCGAAGGCCACTTCGATATTTGTTAGTGGCGTCGCTGTGAATATAGTCGATCGCCATATTTGGGAGCCATTGGGAAGAGCCAAGGCAAAAATTTTCTATTACGGGTTTGACGCGGACGCCCCGCACTTCGAAGCCTGGAAGGCGGCTTTCGATAAGCGCGATGCATTTTTCAGAAAAGCAGGGTTTAGGGAGGCGGTTCCCTTTATGAGGCGGGAACTCTTCGGTTAAATCATCGAAGGGGTTTCGCTACCGTGCTGGCGGCGCAGCCGCCACGCGCGACGCATCGGCCGGGCTCATGCCCAACGCGGCGAGCATCGCCACCAGCCGGGATAGCTTCGCAACCGAAACTGGGGTCAGGGTGCACTTTTCCTAGTAAGTCCGCGCGGACTCCGTTGTTTTTTCCTTCCTGAGATGGACGTCCTTACGGAGACAGTTGATGCGGAACATTTTAGAACCGAAGAGGCTTGTAGCTGCAGCCTTGCCGTACGGGCTTTTTGTTTCATCGTTGTATCTGCTGGCCTACTGGCAACCTTTAGGGTTAATGCCCTTCTACTACACGAATGTGATCGATCTACTCAGTGCGGCGTTGGCGGGCCTTACATTGGTCTGCGTCGGATTGGCGTTTGGGGTGCTTGCTGGGATGTTCATCGCGCAATTACAGGTGCGCAAGCTAATGGCGTATGTACACCTTCCAATGCCAGAGTGGGCTGGTTTCGCATTCGTTGCCCTGATTGCCGGCATGGCGACGTGGTGTGCGGTCTGGGGATTTTTATTTGATTGGTCGACGAAGTGGTTCTTTGCCGGGCTGTGTGCAAACCTGATAGCCGTCCAGGCCTTATTCCCCAAGGCTTGGTTTCGGGAACGCTTTCGGAATCCATATAGCTCAGCACTATCCTTAATGATCGGCGTATATGCGCCATTTGCTTTCTATGGGTATGGTGAAGTACATCTGCGTCGGGCGATGGAGCCGGGGAGGGGGTTGCTAGTGGACGTCGAGCGTTCAAATATCGGGGTGGTGTCTACCGGTCCGCTCATGTACATGGGGCTACTTGGAGACTTTCAGGTGTTATGGGATGTGGGTACAAGGTCTACCATGCTCATTCCCAAAAACGCTCGACTAGTAGTTAGTAGGCGTAAGACAACTCAAACCAAATAATGGGGGAAACGGGACGAGAAAGTTAAGCGCTCACCGGGCTCGCGCAGATTGCGCTTTCCGAGATGTAGCGGTCTAGCCTCTCGATCGCTGGTCTTTGGTGTGATGCCGCTGGGCTCTGCCAGACATCGTTACAGCATCAGGTTTTCGTAAGAGTGTTTCGATCCTCGATGCGAGCAGAGCTTCGAAGAACCCTGATGAGTAGCCAACCGGGTCAGAGCCACTAACTGGAATACATGCGGGGGGCTTCATGTTTCGATGGGTCAAGGACCTTTGGTTCGGCTCTGAACCTGTTGAGTTCATCAGCGCGTACGGCCTGACCGAATCCGTGACGCGGCTGAAGGCCGCCACGAAGAAGTGGTCGCTCTTCAACGTTTCCGAGCAAGCGGCGGTCGGTCGAGTGAGCGAGACGCGTGTTTCGTTGCGACGGGTGATTCCGATGATCGGAAATTCGTTCAAGCCGGTGTTCACGGGTCGCTTCGGGCAGGCCCACGGCCAGGTGGTGCTGACCGGACGGTTCAGGCTTGGCTGGTTCGTGAAGTTGTTCATGGCGTACTGGTTCGGATTTTGTGTGCTGTTCGTGGTGCTGTCGCTGCCGGCAGCCACGCAAAATTCTGCCGCAGCATTCACGCCGTTGGCGGGTGTCGGCATGTTCGCGTTGGGACTTGGCATGACGCGCCTGTTTGCCTGGTTCTCGCGCAACGACCCCGCGTGGCTTTCGGAGGTGATCCGCACGGCGCTGCATGCGCCGGTATCGGCAGAGGCTGCTATGGCATTGCCTGCATCAAGCCCGCCCGGCGCGCGTCCGCGGTTCATCCTCATCGCCACTGGCGCTTTCTGCCTGTTCGGCGTGATGTGCTTTGTCGGAGCGCTGCAGGGCATCGGCGCAGGCGGCATCCATGCCGGTGGTGCACTGATCGAGCGCTATCCGGAAGCGGCACGCGTTGCAGCCGGCGTCAACGGCGTGATGTTGTTGGCGTGTGCTTATGGCATCTACCGCCGTCACCTGTTCGCGTGGTGGGCCGGATTCGCGGTGCTGCTGTTGGGACAGGCCTGCTCATTGGTCGATTTCTTCACTCGCGAGGATATGGGCAATGCGCGAGTGGCGGGCATGCTCTTCGGCGTGGCGTCGGTCATCGTTGCAAGTCTCTGGGGGCGCTGGTGGTACGTGCAGCGAGTTCACTTCCAGAAAGGCTGAGCGTGAGAATGCGTCATGACAATTCGAACGCTCCTTCGTCGCTCCGACGTTCCGACTGTGACCCTGAGATGGCCCGCTTTTGCGCGGCGGACCGGGTCGATGACACTTCCAGACTCATCGTTGAGGCCCCTGTGCCTCATGCTTGAGCCGCGGAGACTCGGCAGCGAGACCCGCCGGCTCAGTGATGAGGCGTTTCGGCTCAACGCCGAGCGGAAAAGTCTCATTCGAGAGTTGGAGAGCCTCATCGCTGAGTATCGGGAGCCTCAAGCGTGAGGCTTTTTTACTCGGCGTTGAGGCAAAGACACTCGACGATGAGCCGGCGAGCCTGATGCACGAGACTTTCTGGCTCAACGATGAGGCAGAAAAACTCAACCGGCACGCAGAACGCCTGATGCGTCGCCGGAGAAGCCGGCCGCGTGGTGCCAAGGCCGCCAGCGCTGCCTGCGGACAGTCGAGACGCGCGGCATGCGGGCGGATGCGTTCAGTTCGCTGGGGCGACGCTGGCCCGGTGCGGCTTGGTGGATCGGCGGGATGACCGCGGCCCCTGTTTTTGCCAGTCGCCGGCTTTGCTCCCTCCCCTGCGCGGCAGGGGAGGGTCGGGGAGGGGTGGCTCTGGGTCATGTCGAAACCAGGTCGAGCGCTTTACCCCTCACCTGACCGTCTTCAAGGCGGCGGTTGCTTCGCGCTGGCAGGCAGCCAGAATTCGATCACGTTCGAATCGCCGTGCAGGCGGATGGGCAGCGGCAAGGCCTTGGGTATCGCATGGTGGAAACCCGGCTGGCCCGCCAGCCAGCGCGCCAGCGCGCCCGCGCAGGCGGGGGCTTGATCGCTGTATGTGCTGTACAGAAACACCGGCTCGCTCCATGCCGTGGGGGCGCCGCGACCGGCGCGATCGGCGGTCGCGGCGACGTTCTCGATGCCGGGCGTGGCCACGCCGAATGTGTCGAGCTGGTGTAGCAGGACGGTCGCCAGGGCGCGCTGGTCTGCGCTGTAGATCTGGGTGTAGACGATCAGCTGCTGCGGTTGCGCCACCGTGGCGCCGCTGCAGGCTGGGGTCGCCCCGGTGGCACCCGGTTCGACCATCGCGGAAGGGAGAATGGCCTCGGCTGCCGACGTCGATGGCGCCGGTGCTTCTGCGACGGCGGCACCTTCCGGTGCGGCGGCATAGTTCTCGACGACCGGCGCGCCCTCGGCCGGCGGCGGTGGCGGAGCGGGCGCGTGCGCCGTGCCGACGTCGCTGCGCGATCCAGTTGCGCTGGATTGCCCGGACCCCGTCGGGACGGACTCCGTCGGCGCAGACTCGACCGCCCCGTATTCGGTGCCTCCGGGCGCGCCGAGCATGGGAAGCGTCGGATGCGGCATCGCGTTCTGGTAGTCCTGCATCGACTTCTGCCAGATCGAGGGTTCCGGCACGGCCGCGCGCAACGCGGCATAGTCCCCCATGCAGCGCTCGAACAGCGGGTGGGCCGGGGCGAGCCGGCCGCACGCCCGATTCAGCGTTTCGGCCAGCTGGTTCATGGTCATGGTCATGCCGGCGGAGCCGCGTGCATCGTCGAACCGCTGCATCAATGCATACACCCTGCCGTGCATCGGCCCGTCATACGCCACGCCGGCATCGAGGTCGGTCTGCACGCCGTCGGCGGCGCGCTGCTGGGTATCGACGGTCTGTTCGCTGCTGCGCATTTCCGCCTGGTGGGCGTCCCACGCTTGCCAGCTGGTCAGCGCGACGGTGGCCAGCGCGCCCAGGCTGAGCGAGGCGCCGATGGTGGCGCCGACCCGCTGGCGTCGCGTCAGCGTGGTTTTCTGTTGGTCGTCGGACACGACGTTCGTGCGCGTGACCATGCCCTTGGCCGCCAGCGCCGGCAGCATGTCCAGCAACGGCGCGTCGATCGTCAGGCCGAGCATTTCGCCCAGCTGGCAGTAGCTTTCCCACTGTGCTTCGTCGAAGAACTGTTCGGCCGTGCTCTGCTGCGGAAAATCGCGATGCCGGTCGGCATAGCCGGCGACATCCAGCGGCAACTCGCCATACAGGCACGGCTTGAGCACCAGCAGGCTGCCGCTCGCGCCGCTGGCATAGGTGATACGCGCCAGCAGCAGGTGCTGGTTGCCCGGACCGGGCATGATGCTGTCCGGCGTGCCGAAGCGATCGCACAGCGATTCGCCGATGCCGACCGGCAGGCTGGCCGGATCGATGAAATCGATAGTCGTATCGAAGTCGACGCGCGCCTTGCGAATCAGGTTTTCCAGGTCGGCGAACACGTAGTTCGGATCCGAGCCACAGTCGGCCAGCACGATCAGCTCCAGCTCGCGTTTCAGCAGGCTGTAAACGCCGCTGTTGTCGAAGTGGCCACCGTCGGACAGATACCACACCGGGCTGTGCAGCCCTGGAAAACGGGCCAACATTTCCTGCAGCGCCGCGCGCGACTTGCCCAGGTGCGTCCACCAGAAAGCCTTCGCGTTGAGCCGGTTGCGCCACCAGTAACCCAGGCGCAGACCGCTCAGGAAAAACAGCGTGGAGATACCGGTGCGAGTCATCGAGCCCATGCCCGAGCCGGCGGCGGCTCCGGAAATCGCGATCCATTCCGCCAGCGTGCTGTTGGCCAGCGGGTTGGGATCGTGCGGCTGGTACTGCGCAAACTTGGTGCCGGTTTCGAGCCCCAGCGAGCTGACGGTCAGGTACACGCCCTTGCGGTCGGCGTTGTAGGCATCGGTGCGGTCGTCAATCGTCTGGTTGATGCAGCAGTTGATCAGGTGGATCGGGCCGCCATATTCGTGCGGGGCGTAGCCGGGCAGATCGGTGTCGTCGCCCTCCAGCAACTCGGTGAGTTTTTTCACGTTGTCGGCATGGCCGGGACTTTTCGACTTGAGCGGCGATACAGGAAAGCGCACCGTGGCTTGTTCTTTCCTGACGTCATGACTGTTGCCGACCGAGACATAGGTGCGGGCGATCCGTGAACGGTAGAACGCGTGCAGCGACGAGCGATTGATCAGCTGCAGATTGCTGCCCGTCAGGCCGATGTAGGCCGCGCTGGGAATGGCGACCGTCAGCCAGCGTAGCCAGGTGTCCGCGGCCGGGATATGCGCGATGGGCGGCACGAGCGCGGTCAACCAGTGCATCCACGTGTTCAGCGCCGACAGCCGCGCCACAAACACGAAGTACTGCAAAGCGCTGAGCCAGAACAGGACCAGCAACGCGAGCAGGACCAAGCCGCACACATTCGCCAGCAGCGCGAGCGGCAGCCGCGCCAGGCTGGTCCTGCCGCTGCGCGGTTGCAGCAGCGGCAGGGCGAAGCGCGCAACGGCGACCAGCAGCGCGGCGAGTCCGGCGCTGGTCAGCACCGAACCGTGCGGTGTACCCGGCCCGAATTGATCTGCCAGAAACCAGCTGACCAGATCGGCCGCGCCCAGCACGAACAGCAGCAGCAGGTATTTCAACGCCGTGCTGAGTCCGATCGTGTAGTGAACCCGGTCCTGCGCCGGACGCGTGGCCCTTGCCAGCAGCCATAGTCGGGCCACCGGCACGGCCAGCAGCATGCCGCCGAGCACCGCCATGGTGGCCTTGCCGTGGCCGGCCGCGGTAGTGGTCCAGATCGGACTGAGCAGATAGACGGCCATCACCGATGTGCATGCGCAAATGGTGAAGTCGCGCCACGCCGAGCCGTCCTCCGGATCGCGCGACCACCAGTAGGCAAACGCCATCACGATGGCCAGCCAGCCAGCCACCGGCATCGCCAGCCACCACAGCGTGCTCGCCAGCATCGGCGCCGACGACGTATCCCAGCGATAGCCCAGCAGATGGGGCAGCACGATCACGCATGCCAGCAGCGCGATCAGCATGGTGACCTCGAACTGCGTTGCGATGAAGCCGCGCAGTTGACCGGCCCACGTCTGCAACACGTCGCGCATGCCGGCGGGAACGAGATAGCGTCCATTGCTGCGCAGCCACCACAGAAAGATCGAGCCATCGTCGGCCAGCCCTTGCTCGACCTCGGCCGGCGTGACCTTGGGACTGAACAGCCGTCCAAATGCGGCGCCGACATAGCCGCCACCCGATACCGTCGACAAATAGTCGAAGCGATGCAGCACGCCGTTCTTGGCCAGGGCTCGCAGCAGGCCGAGGCAGAAGGTGGCGCTGCGAATGCCGCCGCCGGAAAGGGCCAGCCCGATCGAGGGCTTTTCCGGATCGATGCGATTGAGCTGGCGACGTCGTGCCAGGGCGGCTCGTTCGTGCGCGGGTACGCTGTGCCGCGGTGCTCGCGTTTGCCTTGCCTGATCCATGATCGGCCTCCCCGAGCATAGTCACCAACGCCAATAGGCATGCAGCGGTTGCTTTATGCGCCGGTTGCGACAGCTGGGCAAGTGTCCGGGCGGCGCCTCGGACCAAACGACAAGGGCGCGTGCGCAGCGGAATCAACCGGGCTATCGTCGCGTCCTGATCACGAAGAAACCCCATGACGAAAAGCTACGACCCGCCGCTGACCACCAACCCGCACGCTCCCCTCTACCGCGTCGACAAAGCGATCAGGGCCGCCCAGCAGCGGCTGGATGCTGCCATCGATGCGAAGCGGCATCACACCAGCCAGAACCTGGCCCACGAAGTGATCAAGGAGGCTCGCGAAGGGCTCAGGAAGTCCGAACAGTTGCGTGTGCTCAAGATCAGGGAACTCGCGCAGAACGCGGCGGAGACCAAGGCGAGCGGGTAACGGAAGGAAAATCCGGTGGGAGTGTTCTCACGTTTTGCACTCCCCCGGGCCGTCCGTACGACTATGGCGAACCGCTCATCGTCGCGCCCTGTTCGAAGACAAGGTGCGCACGATCAGAACGGCCAGCAGCGGGATGGCAAGCGCATAGGCGTACTGGGTTCGCGACACGCCGATGCCGAGCGGAAACCAGATGCCGGGAACGCCGATCGCGCTCAGCTCGTCGGGGAACTGCGCGATCAGGACCCACGCCATCGTGGCCAGCGCCGTGAGGCGCATCGCGCCATCGCGAACCATGCGCGCGGCAATCATCAATAACAATGCGAGCAAGCCGAGTCGACTGACATGGGTCAGCGCCGGGACATGCATCGCGCCACCGGCGACACCCGCGACGGCCAGCGTCATGGCGGCGACATCGATCGCCCGCCAGGCGCGCGGGCACCAGCGGTTCCAGGCGAGCGTCCACGCGGCCATGCCGAGCGGCGCCAGGATGGCGTTCATCCACCACACGTAGGCGGGCAGGCTGAGCAGGTCGGTCC
Organism: uncultured Gammaproteobacteria bacterium; assembly: GCA_963697555.1. Taxonomy (GTDB): domain Bacteria; phylum Pseudomonadota; class Gammaproteobacteria; order Xanthomonadales; family Rhodanobacteraceae; genus Rhodanobacter. Next base: position 641,630 of record CAVOOK010000009.1, on the reverse strand, counting down.
ACGCGTAGGTGGGGTTCTCCAGGCGCTTCAACGCCGACAGCACCAGCGCGATGCCGGCGAGCGCGAGGAAGCCGGGGTGGCTGCTGCGCCGCCGGAACGCAAGCGCCAGGCCCGCGAGCGCGAACATCGCGAGCGGCTCGATCAGGTCGACGATGTAGCCCGCGATCGTGCGCCACCACTGCACGCGGTACAGCGCGTGACTCTGCGGGCGCGGCGCCAGCAGTGGCGCGATGTGCATGCCGCCGCCATCGTCGGCGGCGGCGTTGCCTGGCTGCATGTATGTGCGGATGGCGAGCACGCCGCGGCTGCCGGCCGCGTCAGAGGGCAGCGCGAAAAGCATCGGCCGCGTGCCGACGACCCGCGGCGCGGCGCCGAGCCGGCCCGATCCGCCCAGGCGCACGCCGTTCCAGTACAGCTCATAGCCGTCGTCGACGGCGGTCGGACCGAGGATGTCCCATGCGCGGTCGCCGGCGGGCACCGAAACCGCGCGGCGATACCAGGCATAGCCCTGATAGCCGGGATGCCCGTGCGCCATCCATCCGCCGACGTAGCCGGGCAGTCCGACATCGGCGTCGTGGCTGCCGGGCGGGGCGCTCAGGTCCAGCGTTTCCCAGCCGCGGTCGTCCGTGGCGGCGTTGGCCCAGCGCAAGTCGTCGCCGATGCGGAACCGCCATGCGCCGTCGAGGGTGGTGGCGGCCGCGCGCAACCCGGGTGGATCGGCGCGGCCGCCCACCGCCAGGGCGGCGATCACGACCGCCAGCGCGATCAACGACATGGCGATGATGGCGGCCAGCAGACTTCGCTGGGTTCTGTCCATGCGAACCGAGGCCATGCGGCTCAGCTGCGCGTGAAGTGCTGCATGTCGTGGCCGGCCCGGCGCACGTCGAAGCCGGTGATGCGTCCAGCGGCGTTGCGCGCGAAGACAAACCGCACGCGCGGCGCGCCGGCGCGGAACATCACGTCGCGGGCCTCGGCCAGCATCGGCACCGGCTTGTTGTCGCGACCGATGCTGACCAGGCCATTGCCTTGCCGCTCGATGCGCATCGCATGCCCGGGCGCCAGCTGGTAGCTGCCGACGTACGGGTCGAGGTCGCCCGCCGCCAGTTCGATGTGCGGCGGTTCGACCGGGACTTCGATGGTCTGGCTGGACACCATCTTCCAGCTGCCGTGTTTGCGCAGCCAGACTTCGGTGGAGCGGAAACTGTCGTGCGCGGTCTGGCCGTTGCTGACGAAGGTGGCGTTGTCGGTGAAGCTGGTCACGGCGACGTCGCCGTGCAGCGCGACATGGAAATCCGACTGCACCAGGGTGTTGTGCGTACCCGCCGGCGGCGGCGACGCGCCGGCGACGATATCGTGCTTGCTGGACAGCGTGCCGTCCTCGCCCATGAACACCACGTCGGCGTCGAGCAGCTTGTCCAGCGTCCTGGCGTCGCCACTGGCCGAGGCGTCGGAGAACGCCTGCGACAGGCGGGTGATCGTGGCGGTGTCCGTCTCCGCAGCGCACACGCCGCCCGTCGAGACGAGCGCCGCAACCAGCAGCAAACCTTGCATGCAGCCCTGGCGCATCGTGGCATCTCTCCGTTGGCGGTAGCGCAGCTTAGGCGCGTCGTCGTGGTGTCAACGCGTGCAGGAAGTCATGCGCTTGCGGGCACCACGGCCGTTCGACTGGCGCGATCGATCGTCGGCCGCCTTGTGCTTCGCATTGCACCTTCAGTGCATCAGCCCCTCGTCGACCGCACTGAACGTCGCCTTGTGTTCGAGATTTCAGGACGATTTCGGTTGGCCGTAGGCAGCGGTAAATAGCCAACTGGCGAGGCGAAGTGCACACTTTCAGGAAAAGGCGACTTGCTCGAGCTTTGTCGTTCTGCAGCAAAGATGCCGACACGGCCTTGCCATGGCGAGTGTGATGGGTCGTGCTGGATCTATCAGCGAGAGGCGCGTCGATGATTACCCGCATGGTTTGCTTGTCCATCCTGCTTGTGCCGGCAACAGTCGGTGCGCAGGCGAGCTTCCAGGAGAGCGTTCCTGGCCGCTACCACCTTCGCGTGTGCCATGGGGTTTGCACGGCGCAATCGCTGCGTGCGGAGGGGACGCTGGTCCTGCTTGCTGGAGTGCTGCGCGATGCGGCGGGCAACGTCCTGCACGCGCAATCCGGCCGGGAGGCGGCGAATGGATGTTTTGCGTTCGCAACGGTGCACCGCTTCGGCAAAACGATGCTCGGTAGTCGGCAGCCCGGTTATGTCGCCTGGTCCGTCGATCGTCGGACCGGCGAGGTGCGCTTCGATCTCGTGCCGGACGGAGTCGATGCGTTCTATCCGGTCACGCTGTCTGCCATGGGCAATGGTTTGGCCGGCGAGGGCCGCTCCGTTTTTGACGACCAGGAACCGTCCCCGACACCGGACTTCGTCTATGCGGATCGACGAGGAAGAGCTGACCCGGCGATGTGTGCCCGCCTGTTTCGCGATGCAGTGTTCTGAAGGCGATCCCTTCTGCCGGCAAAAGTGACGTCAGGAACAAATTCGTCGCCGCCACTTGGCCGAGTCAGTTGACACCTCTAGTGCGCCAGAGCCTCTTCGACCGCACTGAACGCCGACTTCCCACCCTGGCGTTCGTCCGGCATTCCGGTGGCGAACCACACCACGCCGGTGCCGCTCTTGCGATCCACCCACACGCCGGCCTGCAACCCGTAGGCCGAGCCGGAATGACCGACGCGTGCCACGCCGTCGCCGAACGGGTCGTCGCGGCAGCCTTGCACCGGCGTGGCCAGCGTCTGGACGGCCAAACCGTAACGGCAGAAGAAGCCGAGGTCGACGTCGCCGGTATCTTCCTCGTAGGTCTGGCCGTTGCCGGGCCGGTATTGCCATTGCGGGGCGATCATCGCCTGCACGGAAGCGGGCGTGAGCAGACGCCTGCCGTCGATGCTGCCGTTGCCCAGCAGCAAGCGGCCGATGCGCACCAGGCCGTCGGCGGAAATGCGCAGGCCGCCCTGCGGCGAGAACAGCGCACCGTTTTCGCCGGCGCGCCAGCGCGACAGGTCGCAGCTGCCGTCGCTGGCCGGCGTCACCGGGCAGTCGGGTTTGCGGCCGTGGTTGTCGTCCTTCACCGGCTTGCCGTCCGCGTCGTACAGCACCACCGCGCGGGCGGCGGTCGCCGCGTCGCAGCGATCCCAGTTGAAGCAGCCGTCGATGCCCAGCGGCTTCAATACCAGGCGTTCCATCAGCTTGTCGAAGCGCTCGCCGGTGGCGCGCTCCATGATCTGCGCCACCAGCGGAAAGTTGAGGTTGGTGTAGCGGAAGTACGTGCCCGGCGCGTGCGCGGTGTCCCAGGCGCGCGGATCGTCGACGATGTCGCGCAGCTTTCCGCCCAGCGGCGTCTGCCAGTAGCCGGCGCCATCGGTGAGGCTGGAGCGGTGCGACAGCAGCAGGCGCAGGGTGATCGGCGTCTGCGGGAAGGCCGGGTTGCGCAGGCGCCAGCCAAGCAGGTCGGAGGCGTCCGCATCCAGGTCCAGCTTGCCGGCCTCGACCAGCCGCATGACGCCGAGCGTGGTGACCAGCTTGGAGATCGAGGCGATGCGCACCGGATCGTCCGCGGTGATCTTGCGGCCCGTGGCCTTGTCCGCCAGGCCGTGCACCCGCGTGGCGGTGATGCCATCGCGATCGAAGGCCACGCGCACCGTGGCAACGGGTTCGCCTGCGCGTGCATAGCCGCAGAGAAGCAACAACAGGCAGACGATCCACCGCATGGTCATGATCCACTCCCGTTGACGGGGCCGAGCCCCTTGGTTGGCGACGCATTGGTTTGGCGCCGGTAGAGCAAACCAGATCCGCGGCGCCTTTTCAAAAGCGTGACCTTGCCGCCGATGTGATCGAACGAACCTGGCCGATCATCGGTACCGGCAAGTCGTCATGCACACTGACCCATACATCCCTGGCAACCCGTCCGCCTGCTGCGCAAATTGATCGGTGCGGATGACGTCGTTTTTTTTGTCGGGTGCGCGGGTGCGGCTATGCTGGTCCGATCCATGCCGGGAGTGAACACATGTCCGATCCGAACACAGCGCGATTCGATGCCATGCCAGCCACGCACGCGGAGGCGTTGCACGACAGCCGATGGAAGCGCCGCGCCCTGCTGGCGGCGATGCTGGCAACGTCCAGCGCGCTGGCCTGCGCGCAGAACGTGAATCCCGACGAGACCGGCCATGAGCCGGTCAGCACGCGGGAAGCACTGCACAACGCGAAGCCGGTGACCGCCAGGCACGCGATGGTGGTCAGTGCGCAGCACCTGGCCACCATGGTGGGCGTGGACATCCTCAAGCGCGGCGGCAATGCCGTGGATGCCGCCGTGGCGGTAGGTTTTGCGGAAGCCGTGGTGCATCCGTGCTGCGGCAATATCGGCGGCGGCGGGTTCATGACCATCCACCTCAAGGATGGCCGCAACCTGTTCCTCAATTTCCGCGAGAAGGCACCGGCGAAAGCCACGCCGACGATGTTCCAGGATGCCGACGGCAACGTCGTCGAGGGACGCAGCACCGACACCTATCTCGGCGTCGGTGTGCCCGGCACGGTGATGGGTTTCGATACCGCGCTGAAGGCCTACGGCACGATGTCGCTGGCGCAGGTCATCGCGCCGGCGATCAAGCTCGCGCGTGACGGCTACGTGCTGCAGCAGGGTGACGTCGACAGCCTCGACTCGAGCACCGACGATTTCGCCAGGCGTGCCAACGTGGCGGCGATCTTCCTCAACCATGGCAAGCCCTTCAAGGTCGGCGAGCGGCTGGTGCAGAAGCAGCTGGCGCACACACTTGAGCTGATCGCGAAAGGCGGCACCAAGGCGTTCTACGAGGGGCCGATCGCCCAGGCCGTGGTCAAGGGCAGCGACGCCAACGGCGGCATCCTGTCGCTGCGCGACTTTGCCGACTACACCGCGCAGTGGGAGAAGCCGATCCAGTGCGAGTACCGCGGCTACACCGTGGTGTCGGCGCCGCCGCCGAGCTCGGGCGGCACCACGCTGTGCCTGATCCTGCAGATCATCAAGCCTTACCCTCTGGCCAAGTGGGGCTACGGTTCGGTCGAAAGCGTGCACCACATCGTCGAGGCCGAGCGCCGCGCCTTTGCCGACCGCAATACCTACCTGGGCGATCCGGCCTTCGTGCACAACCCGATCGACACGCTGCTCTCCGATGCGCACGCGGCCAAGCTTCGCGCCAGCATCAAGCCGGACAAGGCGACGCCCTCGTCCGAGATCCAGGGCAGCCTCGGCGCACCCGAAGGCAACCACACCACGCACTACTCGGTGGTCGACAAGGACGGCAACGCCGTGTCCACCACCTACACCGTGAACTTCCTGTTCGGCAACAAACAGATTGCCGGCGATACGGGCTTCTTCCTCAACGACGAAATGGACGACTTCACCGGCAAGCCGGGCGTGGCGAACGGGGCCGGCCTGGTGCAGGGCGTGATCAACCGGGTCGAGCCGGGCAAGCGGCCGCTGAGTTCGATGACGCCGACCATCGTGCTGCGCGATGGCAAGCCGTTCATGCTCACCGGCAGCCCCGGCAGTGCCACCATCATCTCGTCGGTGCTGGGCAGCTTCCTCAACGTGGTCGACTTCGGCATGAACATGCAGCAGGCGGTCAACGCGCCACGCCTGCACCAGCAGTGGTACCCGGATGTCGTCTACGCGGGGCAGGGCCTGCTCACGCCGAAGTCGCAGCAGACGCTGGAAGCGATGGGCTACACGTTCAAGCAGTTCAGCGGCGGCGCGGTCGAGGCGATCCTGCTGAATCCGAAGAGCGGCCTGCTCGAAGGCGCCAATGACCCGCGTCGTCCAGCCGGATTGGCGGCGGGTTATTGAAGGTTGTTCACGGTGCCGTAGCGCGTGACGCGTGCAACAGGGGAACGCCATAGGCGCGCAGCAGGCGTTCAATCTCCGGGCGATGCCGTTGCAGCGCCTCGTCGAGCTGCCGCCGCAAGACCACGTCCTTCTTGCGTACGCCCATCGAGATGTCGAAGACCATCGGCCACTGCCCTTCGTCCACCTCGGGAGATACCGGGGTGACCTGCAGCGGAACGGCAGCGTGCTTCGCGAAGTAGCCGGCCATCGGCCCCCAGGCCACCGCGACGTCGATATCGCCGCGCGCCACGGCGTCGACGATCGCCGCCGGCGGGTTCGGATTGGCGTAGTTGCCGTACACCGGGTAGCCGCGCACGTTGCCGGTGAGCCCGCGGCGCGACAGCGCGTGCGCGGGCGGCGTGTTGGCGCCGTCGTCGCCGATCATCTGCACGCCGATCAACCACTGCGCCAGGCGCGGGTCACCGAATGACGCGGGCACCGCGTGGCCCTGTCGCGTGACGAAGACGTAGGTGGAACGGTAGTACGGCCGTGTCGTCGCGAGCATGTCCAGCCCGGTGGCGATGCCCGGCACGACGTCGCAGCGTCCCGCGTTCAGGGTGTTGCGCAGGTTGCCGCGGCGCTGCGCCCACCACACGTAGCGCGGCGTCATGCCGAGATCCTTCGCCAGCAGTTCCGCCAGCTTGTTCTCGAAGCCTTCGCGCTGCTGGTTGGAGAACGGCAGGTTGTTCGGATCGGCGCAGATGCGCAGGTCTTTCGCGTGCGCTGGAGCGATCGCCGCCATGCACGCGGCGAAAGCACTCCCCAGGAGGATGCTGCAACGTCCCATGGCCTGCCGTCGCGCTCGATTCGGGCGATTGCACGCGCGGCGCGGCGAAATGCACGCGAGCTTGTCCGGGAGTGAAGTGGGTGCGAGTGCGCGCACGGCGGGCTGGCCTTCACTGCGCATGGGAAAGGGACTCCGCAGGTGCGGTTACGCCCTTGAGCAGCCGGGCCACGATGGCAAGTGCAGCAGCGGCATGCACGACGCCGCCGGGTATCCACATCAACAGCCCGGCGAGTTGCTGGTCCTCGGCCGGGGTGAGGCCGAACGGCGTCATGCCCAGCTGCGCATAACCCGCGTACCAGGGGCTGGCGGAGAACGCCATCAGCGCACCCAGCGCGCCGGTGACCAGGGCGGTGACGAACAGCCCGATCACCGCGGACATCGGGTGATGGCGGATGCGCGCCTCGTCGACCATCGACGACCAGAAGATCAGCGCCGTCACGATGAAGCTCAGATGCTGCAGCACGTGCCAGCCTTCGCCCGCCAGCGCGAGACCGAACAACGCAGGCGCATGCCACAGCCACAGCGCGACGGCCTGCAGGGCTGTCGCCACCACGGGATGGGTCAGCGCCGACCACGCCGCTCCCACGCCTGGCGCGAGCACGCTGCGGCCCAGGGCGCGGCGGATCGCATGGGGCCAGGCCCACAGCATCACCGGCAGCGGCCTGGCCAGCACCAGCAGCGGCGCGCCGGCCAGCATCAGCAATTCATGCTCGAGCATGTGCGCCGCGAAAGATCGCGCACCGGCCGCATGCAGGGGCGACACGAGGGCGAGCGCGATGACCAGCCAGCCCGCCACGAACAGCAGCGCGCGGCGCCCCGCCAGCGGCCGCACCGCCCGTGCGCGCAGGCGCCACCAGCCTGTCGCGTAAAGCGCCAGCGCAATCAGCAGGGGCCATACCACCCATGCCTCGAAGCTCCATCCGCCGAGCGTCCCGACACCATGCGCGAACACGGCGCAAGGCCACAGACACACGCTCGGCAACCAGCGCGCGTTTCACCGGAAGCACCCGGGGACGGTCAGCGATGCCAGGGCCTGTATGGCGATCGCCAGCGCAAAGATGCCCGCTGAAAAAATCGAGACCCAGCCGACGAACGCATGGCCCGGGCCGGTACGGTCCTTCACGCGTATGCCGTACCAGGAAATCCCCGCACCGCCGACGCACAGCACCAGCGCGATCGCCAGCGCGGCCACCGCCCGACCGGGCGACACCGCGCTGCAGTCGAAGCGCAGCGCATCCGAAAGCAGTTGCTGGTGCACGATCCATGCAAGGGCACCGGCGGAGAGTCCGGCCCACGGCGCGATACGGGCAGAGATCCGGCTCATTTCGCGTGCCCCGGCAGAAGGTAGACGAGCACGTAGACGGCCAGCCAGGCGAGCACCACGAAGTGCCAGTACAGGGCGTTGTCCGAGACGTCGGCGCGCTTCCTCGCATCCGGTTTGTGCTGCGTCACGATCACCGCCAGCACGACGCTGTCGTAGACGTCGGTGACGATGTGCACCGAGTGCATCAGCATCAATGACCAGATGATGGAACCGTACGCGTTGTCGTTCCAGCGTACGTTGAGGGCGCCGAACTCGAAGCCGCGGATGACCATCAGCGCGACGCCGAACGCCACCATCAGCCACAGGCCAAGGCGGATGGCAGGCACATCGTTGGCGTGGTTGCGTCGCGACAGCCACACGTTCGGCAGCTCGCTGACGATGGCCAGCGCGGTGAACATCGTGCCGTAGCGCAGCGATGGCGGCAGCCCGGCCGGCGGCCACGCCGATTCGTTCGACATCAGGTAAAAGTACGCGCCGGCAGCCAGCACGAAGGCCATGCCCTCGATCAGCATGAAACCAATCGTGCCCCACCAGCCCAGGCTCGCCGGTCCGAATGCATGGTCCGGCAGGTCGCGCACGTCGCCGATGATGCGCAGCGGCCTCATGTTTCGCTGTCCAGGCTGTGCTGGGACCGCTTGGGCCAGAACCACGCCGTGCCGCCGATCGCGAACGGGATGGCGCCCCAGACGATGCCCCAGGGCGTGAAGATCGACCACACGAACAGCACCGTCAGTGCGAGCGCCGTGAGAGCGGCCACAGGTCCGGACGCGGCATGCCCCAGCGGATCTGCGGCTCGGCCTCCACCGCCGAGGTGATCAGGATCTCCGGCCGGTCGTCGCGCAGGCCGGACACGCCGTCCAGTGCTTCGCGCGCGGTCCACAGCGGCGTGGCGCTGGTGACCACCGGTATTGCGTTGAAGTTGTAGGGCGGCGGCGGCGATGCGGTCGCCCATTCGAGGTCCGGCGCGTCCCAGGGGTTCGCTTCGCCCTTGGCCGGCGACCGCAGGGTGCGCACCACGTTGGCGACGAACAGCAGCATGCTCACCGCGATGACGTAGGCGCCGACGGTGGACAATGAAGTTCCACACGTCCCAGCCCATGCCGGCCGGATAGGTGTAGACGCGCCGCGGCATGCCCTCCAGGCCGAGCGATGTGCATCGGGAAGAAGGTGACGTTGAAGCCGATGAAGAACAGCCAGAACGTTCCACTTGCCCAGCCGCTCGTCCAGCATGCGTGCCGGTGACCTTCGGAAACCAGTAGTAGAACGCGCCGAACAGCGGGAACACCGCGCCGCCGATCAACACGTAGTGGAAATGCGCCACGACGAAATACGTGTCGTGCAGCTGCAGGTCGAGCGGCACGGAAGCGAGCATCACGCCGGTCAGGCCGCCGAGCACGAAGATGACGAAGAAGCCGATGACGAACAGCAGCGGCGTGGCGAACTTCGGACGTCCGGTGCCGAGCGTCGCGATCCAGCAGAAGATCTGCACGCCGGCGGGCAGCGCGATCATCATGCTGGCGGCGGTGTAGAAACTGTTGCCCATGCGCGGCAGGCCGGTCGCGAACATGTGGTGGACCCACAGGCCGAACGCCAGGAAACCGGTCGCGAGCAGCGACAGCACCATGCGCGATGTGCCCGAACATCGGCCGCCGCGAGAAGGTCTCGATGATGGTGGAGACCATGCCGAGTGCCGGCAGGAAGATGATGTACACCTCCGGGTGGCCGAAGAACCAGAACAGGTGCTGCCACAGCAGCGCGATCGCCGCCCTCGGCCGCGTTGTAGAAGTGCGTGCCGATCAGGCGGTCGATGATCAGGAAGGTACTGGCCAGCATCACCGCCGGCATGGCGAAGATGATCATGAAGCTCGTCACCAGCATCGACCACAGGAACAGCGGCATGCGCGCCAGCGTCATGCCCGGTGCGCGCGTCTTCAGGATGGTGGTGATCAGCTCGATCGCGACGGCGAGCGCGGCCACCTCGGTGAAGGTGATCATCTGCGCCCAGAAGTCCGTGCGCTTGCCGGGCGAGTACTGCGGGCCGGACAGCGGCACGTAGGAGAACCAGCCGGCCTCCGGGCCCGACGTTCAGCGAAGAACGCGGCGTAGATCATGATGCCGCCGAACAGGTAGATCCAGTAGCTGAAGGCGTTCAGGCGCGGAAACGAGATGTTGCGCGTGCCGCACCATCAGCGGCACCACGTACACGGCCACCGCTTCCATGATCGGCACCGCGAACAGGAACATCATCGACGAAGCCGTGCATCGAGAACAGCTGGTTGTAGCGGTCCGGACCCACCAGGTGGCTGTTCGGGTGGCGCGAGCTGGGTGCGCATGATCAAGCGCCAGCACGCCGCCGATGAGCGAAGAACACGAAGGCCGTGACGAGATAGCGGCAGCCGATGCGCTTGTGGTCGACCGTGCACAGCCAGCCCATCAGGCCCGGCGGATCGGTCCACGTCTGTTCGAGTTGCGCAGGGTCGTCGGTCATCGCAGTGACATCAGGTAATCGACCAGCGCGGCAAGCTGGTCGGGTGGGAGATCGGTGGCGGGCATGTTGGTGCCCGGTTTGGCGGCTGCGGGTCGCTGATCCAGGTCGCCAGCGCGTCCGGCTTCATCGGCAGCGCCCCGGCGGCGAGCGTGCGCCGGCTGGCCAGATGGGTGAGGTCCGGACCGATCCTGCCCGCCGCGTCGGTGCCGGCGATGGTGTGGCAGGAGGCGCAGGTGCTGGCGAGAAACACCTGTTGCCCCTGCTGCTGGCGCGCATTCTGCGGCGCCTGCTGCCGGCGCGAGCTGGGCCGCGCGCCACCGTTCGAACGTGGCCGCATCGTCGACGCTGACGTCGCAGCGCCATGCGCGCGTGCTCCAGTCCGCAGAACTCCGCGCACTGGCCGCGCCAGCGTCCGGTGCGCCGCGGCGTGATCGTCTGGAAATTGCTGCGCCCGGGAATGAGGTCGGTCTTGCCGTTGAGGTTGGGCACCCAGAAGCTGTGGATGACGTCGTTGGAGCGCAGCTCGATGCGCGTGGCGCGATCCACCGGCAGGTGGAGTTCGTTCGCGGTGACGCTCGTGCGCGAAGGATCCGGGTCGAGGTATTCGACCTGCCACCACCATTCCGCCGCGGTGATGCGCACCTGCAGGGCGTGCGGGTCTTCAGCGTGGGCGAGCCGGCGGTCGACGAGGAAGCTGCCGCCGGCGAGCACGAACAGGCCGACCACGATAAGCGCGGTCCAGCCGATCAGCAGCCGGCGCAGGGTGGCGTCCGCCGCAGGCGCATCGGTGCGGGGCGCTGCGTCCGGCGATCGTCTTTTCGCCCGCCAGATCGCCCAGGCCAGCAGCGCCATCATCAACAGATACATCAGGCCGCAGACGACGAGCATGAGTTGCCAGATGTCGCCGATGGCCCGCGCCTGATCGCTCGCGTAGTCGAGCGCGTTCTGCCGTCCGCTGCATCCGGCCAGAAGCACGGCCAAACCCGCGGCGGCTCGCTTCATTTCTGCGGCTCCTGGCCCGCAGCGGGATCCACCGGCTTGGGCGGCTCGGGCTTCATGCGCGTCAGCGGCGGGATGGACGACATGCCTTCGGCGCGCGACGGCACCGCATCCTTGCGGATGTTTCCCGAGAGCGAGCGCACGTACGCGGCCAGTTCCCAGATCTGCTCGGGCGGAAGCTTGCCGCGGAACGCCGGCATGCCGTTGGGCCGGCCCTGGTCGATGGAGGCGAAGATGTGGTCGATGTCGCCGCCGTAACGCCATGCATCGTCCATCAGCGGCGGGCCGATGTTGCCGCCGCCGTTCGCATGGCAGCCAGTGCAGTTCATCCAGCGGAACAGGTTCTGGCCCTGGCTGATGTGATACGCGTTGTTCTCGTAGACGACACCGCGCGGATCGCGCGGTTGCGCGGTGGGCGTGCCGGGCTGCAGGTCGATCTGGGAGGGCGCCGGGCCGCCGGACGTGGGCGCCGGCCCGCTGAAGTCGCGCTGCTCGCGCTGGCACCCGCCAAGCAACAGCGCGGCGCACAGCGTCCCCGACGCCAGTTCAAGGAAGCGCGAACACATACAGCGTGCCTCCGGGCTGGGTTTTCTGTTTGAGGTCCCTGGTGGCGTTGACCATGCCCATGGCGCCGGTGCTGTCGCGCGGGTCCAGGTTGCCGACGACGATCGCGCCCGCCCAGCCGCCGACGCCGGAAAGCACGGCGACGTACTGGTGGCCGTCCGGTCCCCGGTAGCTCACCGGCTGGCCGATGATTCCGGAGCCGGTCTTGAACTGCCAGAGAAGCTTGCCGCTCCTGCGCGTCGACCGCCTTGAACCAGCCGTCCATGGTGCCGTAGAACACCACGCCGCCGGCGGTGGCTACCGTTCCGCTCCATACCGGCAGGTCCTCGTGGATTTCCCAGGCGGTGCGGCGGTGCACCGGATCCCAGGCGGTCACGGCACCGCGGTAGCCGCCGGGCCCGCCATGCATGCGCACGTCGGCGCCGACATAAGGCGTGCCGGCGATGTAGTTCGCCTGCATCGTTTCCCAGTCCATGCACAGGTTGGCGTGCGGTATGTAGAGCAGGCCCGTGCTTGGCGACCAGGCCGACGGGTTCCAGTCCTTCGCCCCGGGCGGCGAGGGGCAGATGTCGCGCACGACCTTGCCCATCTTCGGCTGCTTGTCGGGGTTGTAGTGCGGACGTCCGGTCTTGAGGTCGACGCCGAGCACCGCATTGACCGGCGCGAACTTGTCGGCGGAAAGCACCTGGCCGCTGGCGCGATCGATGACGTACACATAGCCGTTGCGCTCCGGACGCACGATGACCTTGCGCATCGCGCCCTGCACCGGCAGGTCCACCAGCACGCTCTCGTTGATCGCGTCGTAGTCGGTAATGTCGTGCGGGTTGAACTGGTAGTACCAGCGTGCCTGGCCGGTATCGAGGTCGCGCGCGAACATGCCGGCGGTCCACTTGTTGTCGCCGGGCCGCTGCTCGGCGTTCCACGGGCCGGGATTGCCGGTGCCGTAGAAGAGCAGGTTGGTTTCCGGGTCGTAGGAAATCCAGCCCCATACCGAACCACCACCCGTCTTCCACGCCTCGGGCGGCCAGCTGCTCACGCCCAGATCCTTGCCCTTGTCGCTGGCGTAGAACGGCTTGAACGACGGGCCGATCAGCACGTCCTTGTCCGGCCCGGTGCTGTACGCCTTCCACACCACCTTGCCGGTGGACGTGTCCAGCGCGGCCAGCCAGCCGCGCACGCCGAACTCGCCGCCGGAGATGCCGACCAGCACCTTGTCCTTCACCACCAGCGGCGCCATCGTCATCGTTTCGCCGCGGTTGATATCGCCGAGCTTGGTGCGCCAGATCTGCTTGCCGGTGGCGGTATCCAGCGCGATCGTCTGTCCGTCCAGCGTGTTGAAGAACAGCTTGCCGTTCGCGACGACGCCGCCGCGGTTGACCACATCGCAACAGGCCACGCCCTGCGCGGCCGAGTCGGGCTGCGGCCGGAACGACCATTTCGCCGGTGCGCCCTCGCGGGTCAGGTCCAGCGCATAGACGGCGTTCGGGAACGGTGTCACCACATACATGGTGTCGCCGACGACGATGGGCGCCGCTTCGTGGCCGCGGTCGACCCCTGTCGAAAAAGTGAAGGCGACCTTGAGCGTGCCGACGTTGGCGGCCGTGATCTCGTCCAGCGGGCTGTAGCGGGTGCTGGAGAAATCGTGCGCCGGCATCGGCCAGTCGCCGTTCGCCTGCGCGCCTTTTTCCGGAACGACCGCAGCGCCCACCAGGGCCGCAGTCGTCATCAGCAAAAATGCCACGATGGTGCAGGTGACAGGTTTGTTCATCGATGAGTCCCTACCGCGGTAGACGCCATAAACAAAGCGGTGTTGCGTGCCGGCGGCGTGAAGGAGCTTTCTCCCGGTGCGCCGGCAAATCGCGTTGCTGCCGCATCACGATGGCGGACGACGGAGCAGATAGCTTGCCAGCAGCACCGCTCCGACCACGGCGGCGGTCGCTCGCACGCGCGGCGAGCGGCTGGCATCGGAGAACATGTTTTCCACGACGTCGACCCGGTCGGCAAACAGCAGCATCAGCCAGTGGCGAAGATCGTTCTCGCTGCGTCGGAAAGCGCGTCGGCGAACCCAGCCGCTGAGGCCGCGGGGCGGAACGCTGGTACCGAATACCGGCGGCATCTGGAGGTGCTCGGTCGACCTCAGGATTTCCACGCTGGACTGCTGGCGCGGCGGTTCGGTCCAGTACACGCCGTCCAGACGCGGCGGCTTACGTTCCATCGGCACGGCCGGGCGATTGGCGCGATCGAGGTCCGCGCCCCAACCCGGGATGCGATCCTGTGGCGGATTTCCATGGGATGGATTCATGGCGCAGCTGCCTCGGGGTTGGGGGTGGCGGGCGGCAGATCGGACACGCCCGGCGGGATCAGGACGGCCTTGATGCACTGGTCCCTCTTGCCCGAAAACATGTCGTAGGCATCGCTCACTTCTTCCAGCGGCACCCGATGCGTGATGATCGCGCGGGGATCGAGCCGGCCTGCCTGCACGTGTTCGATGAGCCGCGGCAGATGCCGCTTCACGCTGGCCTGATTCATGCGCAGCGTGAGCCCCTTGTTGACGGCGTTGCCGATCGGCACCGCGTTGAACGTGGGTCCGTAGACGCCGACGATGGAAACGTTGCCGCCCTTGCGCACCGAATTGATCGCCCAGTGCAGCACGGTCGCCGCGCCTGCCTGCAGCTTCATCTTGACGCCGGTGATGCTCTGCATGGCGTTCCCTGCCGCCTCGCAACCTACGGCGTCGATGCAGACGTCGGCGCCCAGACCATCGGTCATTTTCTTGATGTGGATCGCCATGTCTTGCACGGAGCGGAAATCGACCACCTCGCAGCGCGCATAGCGGCGGACAAAATCCAGGCGGTAATCCACCTGGTCGACCACGATGACGCGACCCGCACCCATCAGCCACGCACAGCGCGCCGCCATGATGCCGATGGGGCCGGCGCCGAACACCACGACGGTATCGTCTTCGCTGATGTTGCCCATCTCGGCCGCCTGGTATCCGGTAGGCACCACGTCGGTGAGCAGCACCGCATCCTCGATATGCATGCCGGCCGGAATCACGGTGGGTCCGATATCGGCGAATGGCACGCGGACGTATTCGGCCTGGCCGCCGTCGTAGCCACCGGTGGTGTGCGAGTAGCCGTAGATCCCACCGACCGCCGTCGCTTCCGGGTTCACGTTGTGGCAGTTGCTGTAGAGCTCGCGCTGGCAGAAGTAGCACGTCCCGCAAAAGATGTTGAAAGGCACGATCACCTTCTCACCCACCTTCAGTTTGCGCACGCCCGTGCCCACGTCGACAACCTCGCCGACGAATTCATGGCCGAAGATCGAGCCCACGCGCGTGTCCGGAACCAGCCCGTGATAGAGGTGCAGGTCCGACCCGCAGATGCAGCTGCGCAACACCCGCACGATGGCGTCGAAGGGATGCTCGATCGCCGGATCGGGCACCTGCCTGGCGCTTACCCGGTAAGGGCGGCGATAGGTGGTGGCGAGCATTCTTGGCCTCCGTGGATCAGCGTGTGGACTCGACGTCCGGGGCTGAATCCGGACAGGAAATCCTTTGCTGTTATTTCGTGCGGTGACGTCCTGCGCCGAACTCATTCGTGCGGCACCAGGTACCGACGACCGGACTCGGCAGCATGCATCTCTCCCGCTGCAGGCACACATCCTTGCGGGCGACCGGTGAAGAGGAGAGCGGCGAAACGTGATGGCCCCATGACAGCTGCAGCTTTTCCTTCGCGCGGAAGTCGGGTGCGCCGCTTCCTTCGCCAAACGCATGGCGGCATCGGTATGGACAGTGGCCGGGTTCGTACGCGATGACGATCGTCGCGACGGATCACTGACGGCAGATGCCACGCCGTGCCTTGCGAACGAACTGCTTTGCGCGCGACCCCGGTACGGCGCATCGCTCTGCGATGCCTGCTATCGTTTTTCGTGCAGGTCTTGCGGTGAGGGCCAGCGGGGATTCGCCAGCCCCGGGTTGATGGTGCCGCGACGATCCGCGCGCCGCGACCATGTGAGGAGCTGAGCGCCATGAGTGATCGTGATGCCGACGCGGTGTTTGCCGGTTCCGTTCCGGAACTCTACGACACGTACATGGTGCCGCTGATCTTCGCGCCTTACGCGGCCGATCTGGTGCGCCGGCTGAAATCCCGGCCTCTTTCCCGCGTGCTCGAAGTCGCCGCCGGTACCGGCGTGGTGACGCGGGCCATGGCCGCGGCACTGCCGGAGAGCTGCACGATCGTCGCCACGGATCTGAATCAGGCGATGCTGGACCATGCGCGCGCCGTGGGAACACCGCGCACCGTCGAATGGCGCCAGGCGGATGCGTTGCAGTTGCCCTTCCAGGATGCGACGTTCGACGCCGTCGTGTGCCAGTTCGGCGCCATGTTCTTTCCGGACAAGCCGGGTGCGTTCGCCGAAGCGCGTCGGGTGCTCGGCAAGGGCGGCGTCTTCATTTTCAGCGTGTGGGACCGGATCGAGGACAACGAATTCGCCGACGTCATCACCAACGCGCTGGCATCCGTGTTCCCGTCCGATCCGCCACGCTTCATGGCGCGCACGCCGCACGGTTATCACGACCTCGAGCGCATCGCGCGGGATCTGGCCCAGGGCGGTTTCACCCGCCTGTCCCGGATGGACACCGTGGTGGCGCGCAGCGTCGCAGAATCTGCGCGCGAGGTCGCCCTGGCTTACTGCCAGGGCACGCCGCTGAGAAACGAGATCGAGGCCCGCGATGCCGCCCGGCTCGGTGAAGCCACCGAGGTCGCCGCCGAGGCCATCGCCAGGCGATTCGGGCGTGGCCGTGTCGACGGCAGGATCCAGGCGCTGGTCGTCACCGTGGAAGCGGACGACTGACTGCGGAATCAGCGCGGGCGGTTTTTGAAAAGTCGGGCTGACCTGTCAGAGATGGCGCGCGAAGAACGCTTCGGCGGTGGTGATTGCGGTAGCGTGGGTGCGCTGCTGCGGCACGTGAAAGTGCTTGCACAGCGGCTCGTGCTGGCGGCCCAGTGCGCTGCAGTTGGCCAGGAAATCGTAGTGGCCGACGTCCTTCAGGGTCTTCAGGGTGGCGTGCGGCAGCAGGCTCGCGGCGAGCTTGCCATTGCTGGCCGGCGGCGCGACCGGATCGGCCTCGCCGAGCAGGATGCTCACGGGTGTGTCGACCGCATGCAGGCTGGCCGGGGCGAGCGCCTCGATGCCGCCAGGCGCCATCGCGAACACGGCGCGGACGCCGGGTATCGCGTAGTCGTCGCCGGCGTGTTTCGCCAGCGCCGTCATCTGCGGCGTCTTCAGCGCCTGCTCGCGGGCGGCCAGGGTCTGGTCGGGCGCCTCGGCCTGCGGTGCGCACGTGGCATCGGCGGGATGCGCGTGACAAAACGCGATGTAGTGGTCGATGTCGACCCGCGCCCCGGCGCTTACCAGGGCCGCGAAACCGCCCATCGAAAAACCGGCTATGCCCAGCCGTTGCACGTCCAGGTGCGGCGCGATCTGCGCGTCGGCTTTCGCGGTATCGAGCGCTGTGCGCAGATCCACCGCGCGGTCCCATACCAGCAGGCCGCCAGCCATGGTCATCGGGTCGCGGCCGTTGGTGCCGGGGTGATCCACCGCGATCACCACGTCGCCGGAGCGGGCCAGCGCCGTGCCGAACCAGGCCATGATCCGCGCGCTGCCACCGAAGCCGTGCGAGAGCAGGATCACCGGATGCCGCCCGGGCGCGAACGGCGCATCGGCCGCGGCGCGACCGGCGTCGAACAAGGGATGGTCCGGCGGCCCGATCTGAAGCGGCTCTTCGCTGGCGCCATCGACGGCGGGATACCACACCGTGATGCGCAGCGCGTCGCGGTGCTGCGCATCACGCAGAGCGGCGCTCGGCGTGTGCGCCACTCGGTGGGTTTCGCCGACCGTGGCCGCGTGCGCCACGGTGCAGACACCCAGCCATGCGGCGGCCAGAACAATGCGAGTGATGCGTGCAGTCATGCGGTTCTCGTCAGGTGGTGTGTGATGGAGGATTCAAGCTTGCAACGGGAGCCAGATCTCGACATCGCCGATGCCGGTGACGTCATCGAAATCCGCGCTGTATTTCTCGAAATCGGGAGCGTCGGCCACCTGCAGCCCCGAGCGCGGCAGCCAGTCGCCGACGAAGGCCTGCCAGGTGCGGCGGATGGCCGAGATATGCCCGTGGTGTGTGGCCACCACGTAGTCGCGCGCGGGCAGGCGCAAGGTGCTGAGCGCGGGGTCGAGGCCGCCGAAACCCGGCACGTCGACACCGGCGATGTACTCGAAGCTGCCTTCGTCGTCGCTGTTGCAGAACACGCCGAACGCGGTGTGCTGCTTCGGCAGCGCGGCGGCGTGGTGCAGGAACAGGCGCTGCCACTGCGCCGGAATGCCTTGCGTGGTGTCCGGCGTGTAGCGGCAGCCGAGCCCGGCGATGAGGCGCGTGCCGTCGTGCGCCAGGCGCGGCTCGTCCAGCGTCACGCCGGCACCGTCGGCGGTGCGCCAGGGTTCGACCAGGGCCAGCCCGGCCACCGAGCCACGCTCGCGCACGCTCGCCGGACTCAGGCCGAACTGCTCGCCGAAGGCCCGCGTGAACGCCTCGTGCGAGCCGTAGCCGCTACTCAGCGCCACCTCCAGGATGTCCGGCGCGCCCGCGGCCAGCCGGCGTGCGGCCTCGGTCATCCGGCGCCCGCGCAGGTAGCGCACCACCGAGCAGCCGGTCATCGCCTGGAACAGCCGCGCCAGGTGGAACGGCGAGACCCCGGCCACTTCGGCGATGCGGCCGAGCGACAGTTCCTCGCTGTAATGGCTTTCGATGAACCAGAGCGCTTTCTCGGCAGCAGCCATCGCTGGCATCCGGTGGCGGAATCGACCGATGCAGGGTAACCGCAGCGTCGGCGCCAGCGTTTGATCGTTCTTGCGCCCGCGCCCGGTATCCCGCCGCCGCTTGCTGCCAACATTCCCCCGATCGACTGATCCGCCGCCTGCGAAGGGGACTAAACTGGCTTTGGCAAACGTTCCCGCCTCAGGCGTGGAGGGTTTCGGCATGGTGACTTGGGCGTACGCAGCATTCCTGGCATGGTCGCTTGCCGTGCCTGCCGCGGTTACGCCGGTCGTGCCGCCGATGCCGCGCCCGGAGCAGGTCATGGCGGTGCCGCCGGAGCTGCGTGCGCAACTGCAGCAGCAGGTCATCGATGGCGGCGGCTCGGACAGGGCGCGGCTGGAACGGCTGGCGCTGTTCCTGTTCCAGAAGTCCGGCCTGGGCATGGAATATTCGGCCGAGCCCACGTTGACCGTCGAGCAGGCCTACCGCACGCGCAAGGCCAACTGCCTCACCTTCACCCTGCTGACCGTGGCGCTGGCGCGTGCGTCCGGCCTGGAGGCCTACGGGCAGGAGCTCGACGACATCGTGGCCTGGCGCGTGGATGACGACATCATCTACGGGTTCAACCACGTCAACGCGGGGATCCGCATCGGCAGCACGCGTTTCACGGTGGACGTGGCGCGCGATCTGGTGATGGCGCGCAACCCGCCCGAGCCGGTGACCGACCAGCGCCTGCTGGCGCTCTACTACAGCAACCGCGCCGCCGAGTTGCTGGCCGGCGCCACGCCCGCGCCGGCCGCGCCGTACATGGCCATGGCCCTGCAACTGGCGCCGCGCTATGCCGGCGCCTGGGCCAATGCCGGCGTGATGCATCTGCGCCAGGGCGACCGGCAGGCGGCCGAACGCGATTATCTGAAGGCGCTGGCGCTCGATCCGAAAAACGCGAGCGCGCTGGTCAACCTGGTGACGCTGTACCGGAGCACCGGCGACGAGGCGCGCCGCGCCATGTATGCGCGGCGCATCGAGAAGATCCAGGCGAAAGACCCGTACTTCCAGTTCCTGCAGGCCGAGGACGCCGAGAAGCACGCCGATTACGCCGGCGCCGCGCAGCACTACCAGCGTGCCATCCGGCTGTACGACGGCGACCCGCGTTTCTACGTCGGGCTGGCCCGCGTGTACCAGCAGCTCGGCGAGGCACGGCATGCGCGCCAGGCCATGAGCCGTGCGGCGGCGCTCAGTCGCGTCAGCGCCCGAAACCGGAACTAGGTCCGAAGCCACGCCGTCGTTGCGGGCGCAGGCGCGCGGTTCACGATTCGCATTCCTTGCCGACCGCCACGCATGCAGAATCGTCGTTCGCCGCCGCGCGTGCCGGCCGGCGCCCGTTTTTTGCGAGCTTCCGCGTGGTCCTTTGTCACCCGAGCCAGCGTGAAACTTCGCTGCCTGCGCTGCCTGCGCTGCACGGGCAAGGCGACCATGCCGTACGCCGCCGACTGGCTGCGCTGAAGTGTTCGACCTGGCCATGGGCGCGACCCTGCCTGCGGCACGTGTCGACCTGTGGATCGATGGAGGCATCACCAGGTTCTCGCAGTACGACCCGATCCAGGTGATCGCCATGGCTCAGGCAAACTGGGCTGACGATCCGACGAAGCGGTCGAGCAGGCTGGCTCAGCGTGCGCCGGCGAGTTCGGCGAGCTTGGTGACGGTGTTGATGTTGCGCGCGGTGCCGGCCCTGGCGGCGGGAATCGCCAGGCGCGAGTCGGCCATGCCGTCGCCGTAGTGCACGTAGATTTCGCGCTTGCCGCAAGCCAGTCGCTCCTGCGTCTGATGCTTGACGTCATCCAGCGCATGCGCCGGCGGCGGGCCGTCGAGAAAGATCGCCACCACGCGGTTGCCGGGTGCGTCCGGAAAGGGATTGTCGGCCGCGACCTGCGCCATCTCGGCGGCGCTGCGTACCAGCACCCCAACCGGTTTGCCCGCGTAGTCGTGCAATTGCTGCTCCAGTTTTTTCTTCACCGCGGACTCGCCGAGCCTGCTGGTAAAGAGCGCGTTGCCGCTGGCGATGTACGTGCGCACATCCGCGAGGCCGGCCGCTTCGCACATGGCCTTGAGCTCGCTCATCGGCAGCTTGCCGGTGCCACCGACATTGACGGCACGAAGCAGGGCTATGTACTGGGTCATCGCAGCATCCTTCCGGCATGACGCGCGGGTCGCTTTCGGCACGCGCCTCGATGAAGCAAAGCATCATCGTGCATTTTTTGCGAGCACGCGCGAGTCGCGGGAAGATGTTCGAGCCGGTTGCCCGAGGCTTCAAGGTCACCGGCTGTCGCGATCGGCGCCCGCGCGTGCGGGCGCCGGCATGTCATTGCTCCTCGCGGCCGTCCAGGCCGGTAGGCCCACCTGCGGCGCCGGGGTGATTGCGCTGCAGGTAGTGCTGCGCCACGGTGGCGATGCGCACCAACATGGCGTTGTCGGTACACGCACCCGATGCCGCCGCGCGCTGATCGAACTCGGGGTCGGCGATCGTGCGGATGGACGGTTGCGAGGGTGGAGCAGCCAGTCGCTGATGAAACCGTGGCGTGGCGCCGGTCAGGATTTCTTGCCGCCGCCGTCCTGCTTGTTCACCGTCGCCCACGCAATGCGCTCGGCGGTCTTCTCCGATTTGCCTTCCTTCTTCTCGCTTTTCTCGATGTGCGAGGCTTCGCGTTTCTGCTTGTCGGTGTAAGACGATTTGTCGCCCTTGGACATGACGGTGCTCCACGGTTGGATGAGCCCGACGCTAGCGGGCGGCAGGTTAACGTGGAGTGGTCGATCGACCACGATGATGTCGATGGCGCAGTCGTCGACCGACCGCAGAGCCTCGCGCCGCCGGTCGGTGCAGGGCTGATGGTTGCCACGCGAGGAGTGGATCAATCCGTCCGCGCGCCCGCGGGACCGGTGAGCATGTCACGGATGCGCGAAGTCAGGGCACTCAGCGCAAACGGTTTTGCCAGCACCTGCATGCCCGCGTCGAGGGTGCCGAGCCTGGCACTTTCCGCGTAGCCGGTGATGAACAGTATCTTCAGTTCCGGACGCGCGAGGCGGGCGCGCTCGGCCAGCTGCCGGCCGTCGATGTTGCCGGGCAGGCCGACGTCGGTCACCAGCAGGTCCAGCGGCGCCGACGACTGCAGCACGCGCAGGCCGGTGCGGGCATCGGCCGCCTCGATCGTGGTGTAGCCATAGTCGCGCAGCACTTCACCGACCAGCATGCGCACGGTCGGCTCGTCGTCCACCACCAGCACGGTTCCCGTCGCCTGCGCTTCCTGTGCGGCGGCGCCGTGCTCGCGCTGCGTGTCGTCCTGGGCCGAGCCCTCGTGCCGGGGCAGATAGATCGCCACCGAGGTGCCGCTCCCTGGCGTCGAATCGATATGCACCTGGCCACCGCTCTGCCGCGCGAAGCCGTACACCATCGACAGCCCCAGCCCGGTTCCCTGGCCTTGCGGTTTGGTCGTGTAAAAAGGATCGAAGGCGCGCGCGATCACTTCCGGCGGCATGCCGCTGCCGTTGTCGGTGACGCGCAGGCATACATAGGGACCGGCCGGCAGGTCGAGGGCCTTGGCCTGGGCCGCGTCGAGCTGCACGTTGCCGGTTTCGATGACCAGCTTGCCGCCGTCGGGCATGGCGTCGCGCGCGTTGATGCAGAGGTTCAGCAGCGCGTTCTCCTGCTGGTTCGGGTCGCACAGCGTCGTCCACAGATCCGGCGCGGCGATCACCTCCATCGCGATGTGCGGGTCGATGGTCCGACGCAGCAGTTCGGTCATGCCCTGCATCAGCTCGTTGAGATGGGTCGGCTTCGGCTCGAGCGGGTTCCGGCGCGAGAAGGCCAGCAGGCGATGGGTCAGTGCGGCGGCGCGGTCGGCGGCGCCGCGGGCCGCGCTCAGGTAGCGGTCGAGATCGTTGTAGCGGCCCTGGGTGGCGCGCGCCTGCATCAGGTCGATACTGCCGATGATGCCGGCGAGCAGGTTGTTGAAGTCGTGCGCGATCCCGCCGGTGAGCTGGCCGATGGCCTCCATCTTCTGCGCCTGGCGCAGCGCGTCCTCCGCCAGTGCGTGATCGCTCGCCTCGGCATGCAGCGCCTCGACCGCATGGCGAAGCTCGGCGGTGCGCGCGTCCACCTGCGCTTCCAGCGTATCGGCAAGGTGGCGCAGCGCAGCCTCGCTTTGCCGCAGCTGGTCCTCGGCCGCGCGCTGCTCGGTGATGTCGTGGCCGATCTTCAGGAAGCCGCGGAGCTCGCCTCGCGGACCGTGCAGGGCGCTCATGCGCCCGTCGATGAATACACGCGTCCCGTCCCGCCGGAGATGCCACCGCACATCCGGGGCGACGCCATGGGCGCGGGCAAGCGCCATCTCCTTTTCCGACTGCCGCGCGCGGCGGTCCTCGGGGGTGAAGATGATCTCCGCGGAGCATCCCAGCGCCTCGTCCGCACTCCAGCCGAAGACCGCGGCGGCGCCCGACGACCATTGGCTGATGCAGCCCTGCGGATCGGTCGTGAAGATGGCATGGTCGCGGGCGCCTTCCACGATCAGGCGCAGGCGCTCTTCGCTTTCGCGCAGAGCGTCCTGGACTTGCCGGCGGTCGGTAACGTCGAGCACCACCTCCACGGTCTCGTGATCTATCTTGCGTGCGGCGAACAGTCCCCACCAACGCGAGCCGTCCTTGCGGAAGTACTGCTTCTCGTAGGGCGTGCTTTCCCCGATGCTCGTGAGCTCCTCGATGGCATGCAGCGACATCGGGTAGAACTCGCGTGGGGTCAGCTGCTGCCAGCTCAGGCCCAGCGCTTCTTCCTGGCTGAAACCGGTCATCGCGAGGAAGGCGCCATTGGCGCCCGTCACGGTGAAATCCGGCCCCCAGAAAATCACGGCGACGGTGTTCATCGAGAACAGGCCCTTGAGTCGGGCCTGGCTTTGGAGCAGCGCCGCCTGGCTGGCTTCCAGCGCGACGTTGCTGCGGTGCAACTCGTCATCCAGCGCGTTGCCGGGGTCGATGCCATTGCGCTGGAGCGCGTCACGCAGGCGGGCAATTTCGTGCTCCAGCGAGGCCGTGCGGTCGGGGCGGCCGCTGTCGTCGCTGCCGCTGGTGCTGTTCGCAGTCATGGTTCGTCGCGATCCGGCGTGTCGTCCGCGCTGCCTGCGCGGACACGAAATGCGCAAGCACTCCGAGCGTACGAACCGGCCACGAAAAGGGAATGTGCAGGTTCTGTCTAAGCCGGCAGGTGATCGTCCCCGCTGGGCGGTGCCGCGATGGGTGGGGCGGGCGGCCGCTCGTCTTTCAATAGACGGTCATGGCTCCGCTGCGCGAGCGCACGGGTCGTCGTGAAACCACGACGATCCGTGCGGCGCAGACCCGGGCTTTTCTGCGCCCGTGCGTCTTTTCAGGCCTCCTTCTCCATGGAGGCCTGTGCCTCCCCGAGCGCGCGTGCGCAATCGTCGCAGCAGACCTCGACGGTCTTTCCGCCGAGCGTCACGCTGATCGCATGGTCGTCCAGAGGGTAGTCGCAGGCGGCGCAGGTCTTCTGGTTCATGGTCGTCATCTCCGCTGGCCCGAGGATTTCGGGTGGTCCATCAAAGCGCGAGGAGCGACGATGCCGCTGTCGGAATCTTCGGCGACTTTAGCCAGCGCGGCGCGTCAACCGCGCGGCCGGCGGACAACTACGGCGCGGCGGAATTCCGCCGGCGTGCGGCCGTAAAGTTGCCGGAAGGCCGCGCTGAAATGGCTGTGGCTCGAAAACCCCAGCTGCAGGCCGAGCGTGGTCAGGTCATCGCCGTCGGCGAGCAGGTCGAGCGCGCGCGCGAGGCGCAGGCGCAGCTGGTAGCGGTAGAGCGGAATGCCCTCGACCTGCGCGAATACCTGGGTGAGGTAGACCGGCGACACGCCGATCGCGCGGGCGATCTCCGCCAACGTCCAGCGCCGCGCCGGGTCGGTGGCCAGCAGGAGCTTGGTGCGGTCGACCAGCTTCTGCCGCCCGTAGCTGGACGTCGGCGCATGCGAGGTGCGTTCGCCCAGGGAGCGCCGGATCAGGGTCAGGACCAGCGTTTCGGCCTCGAGCGTTTCGATCGCGCCCTGGGTCAGGCCATGGCGCAACAAGGCCACCAGCGCCTGCGCCCGCGGGTCGATGGCGCGCCGCGCGGCGCGGAATACGGTGGCGGCACCATCGGCCAACTGGTCGCCCGGGCTGAGCTCGCGCAGCAGCTCCTGATCGATCGCGATCGACAGGCAGGCATCGCCGCCTGCCACCGGATGGCTGACCGCGTACTCCTGCGCGTCGTTGAAGAACACCAGCTGGTTGGCCTCGGCGACCGTGTGCACGGTTCCGACATGCCGCACGAAAACGCCACGGTAGGGGAACACCAGCTGCGTCGCGCTGGCGCATTCCGTCGCCGACTTGTGCCGGCACGTGCCCGAGCAGGTCACGTCGCGGATCGTCAACGTATTCGTCTCGAGCAGCACGCTGGCGTTCAACTCGTTGTTGGCGGGAGCGTCGGTCATGGCGAGGTGGCGGCTGGCGCGGCTGGGGGTTGCCAAACGGCCATTCCGCATGGCTCGGCACGGACTGTAGCGCGCTCAGGCAAGCCCCGCACCGGCCAAGGTGGCGATGTGCGGAAGCGTCTCGATGCGCGCCACAGGACCGTTGCGTTGGGCGCTGCCGAGCTGGTCCAGCGGTCAGGCATCCCGGCCCTCACCGATAGATGGCTTGCGCCGCTGCCTTCAGATCGTTCATCGCGCGGATATAGGGGATGGGTCCGTAGCTCACGCGCGCCACGCCGAGCGGCGCCAGCCGCGTCGTCGGCGACACGCCTTCCATGACCATGATGTTGACCGGCAACGGAACGTCTTCGCAGATGCGCGCGATGAGCGCGTCGTCCTTCAAGCCGGGAACGAAGAAGCCCGAGGCCCCGGCAGCGGCGTAGGCCTTGCCCCGGTCCAGGGCGTCGTTCATCGCGTCCGATGGGTCGGCCGTCCCGGCGAGGAACAGGTCGGTGCGCGCATTGATGAAGAGCGGCACGTTGCTGCGCTCGGCTGCCTGGCGGATCGCGCCGATGCGCCGAGCCTGGCGATCAATGTCGTGGAGGCCGTTCCCCGCCACCACCCTGTCTTCGAAATTGATGCCGACCACGCCCAGCTCCAGCAGGCGCGAGACGTTCTGCGCCAGGGCGGCATCGTCGTCCGTATAGCCGCCTTCGAAATCGATGGAGACCGGCACGTCGACTGTCGCCGTGATGCGCGCAACGATTTGTTCGACGAATCCCGCCGGAATGTTTTCGCCGTCGGCGTAGCCCTGCGCCGCCGCCACCGACCAGCTGCCGGTGGCGACGGCCGCAGCGCCCGCGTCGACGACGGCTTTCGCGCTGCCCGCGTCCCAGGCGTTGTAGAGCACCAGCGGCGTGCCGCTGATGTGCAACTGCGCAAAGCGACGGGCCTTCTCGGTCTGGGTCATGCGGGGTTCCTTCTTCGGCGGTGTGTCGATCTGCCGGGCCTGCCCGCTTGCATCGTCCGATGCCGCGATGGCGAGCCCGGCCAGGGGCACGGGACGCCCAGTGTATCCGCGCACCCGGCGCTTATCGGACCATGCCGGCGGAATCGCCGCTGTCGGAATCTTTAGCCTTTCGTTTGCCCGTCGCGTGCGAAGAGCAGCCTGCAACAGCCAAGCTGGTGAAGCGGCGATCCCCTGTCGCCTCGTCGTGCCGGCCAATGGATTTCAGCTTGCACGGGAAGGGCGTTACGGAAGGTTTTCGCTGGCGACATCGCCTGACTGTCGACGCACCGAACACGCACGCGGTGGCAGCTTGCCTCCAGCCAGGAGTGCATGCATGTCCAAGGAAACCAGCGTGAAATCCCCGGTCCGCGGCGACAGGCATGCGCTGTGGCTGGGCGGCTATGTCTTGCTGCTGCTGGCGCTCGCCGCGCTCTACTACGTGCTCAGGCTCGAGCTGGTGCCCGTGGCCGCGCGCTACCTCGCGCCGGCGCGGCGGATCGTGGTCGGCGCGATGGCGATCGTGTTGACGCTGGCGCTCGCGCGGCTGATACGCGCGAAGGCGGTCGATGTCATCGACAACGCGGTGACCCGCTACAACCTCCAGCGCATCGTCGGGCTGGTGGTTTTCGTGCTGATCGCGCTGATCGTCGTCTCGATGCTGTTCGCCAACTGGTACGCGGCCGTGGCCTCGCTGGGACTGATCTCGCTGGTCCTTGGCTTTGCGCTGCAGACGCCGATCACCAGCTTCATCGGCTGGGTCTACATCCTCGCCCGCCGGCCCTACCGCGTGGGCGATCGCATCAGCATCGGCGAGGCGACCGGCGACGTGATCGAGGTGACCTACCTGGATACGACGTTGTGGGAAGTGGGCGGCCCGTATGTATCCAGCGGGCATCCCAGTGGACGGCTGATCAAGTTTCCCAACGCGAACGTGCTGACCAGCGCGGTCTACAATTTTTCGTGGGAGATGTTTCCCTATATCTGGAACGAGATCTCGTTCCAGATCGCCTACGACAGCGACCTGGCCTTTGTGAGCGAAGTCATGCAGACGGCGGCCGAGAACGAGCTGGGCGAAGCCATGATCGACCGCGTGCGCACGTTCCGCGACATCCTCGCCAGCACACCGGTCGACGAAGTGGAGGTAAAGGAGCGCCCGACGGTACTGTTCCGCGTCAACGCCAACACCTGGATCGACGCCAAGGTGCGTTACCTGGTGGACCCCAAGCGCGCCGGCAGCGTGAAGTCGCGGCTGTTGCGGGTCATGCTGGAACAGCTCAACGCCAAGCCGGATCGCGTTCGTTTTCCGAAAGGCGACAATCGCTGATCCGATCAGGCCGATCCGATCAGGCAGACGCGGCCGGCTCGCTCGCCGCCACCGCCAGTCCCGACACCACGCCCAGCGACGGGTCGCCCTGCACCAGCGGAATCCCGGGAAAACAGGCCTCGACGCGGGCCTTGATCTGCGGTGAGCGCGAGGTGCCGCCGGTGAGGAAGACGCTGGCCGGCGCTTCGGCCAGGTCGTTGCGCACGGTGGCCAGCGTGCGTTCGAGCTGGCCCAGGAAGGTTTCGATGGCGGCATCGAAATCCGCGCTGCCGGCTTCCACGGCGAGGCCGGGTTCGATGAAGTCCAGTTCGGCACGATGCAGCGTCGACATGCTCAGCGCGATCTTGCTGCGTTCGGCCAACTGGTTGAGACGGGTGGTGGCGCCGGGCTCCTGCAGGGCGCGCAGGCGCGCACCGTAGGGCGCGGCCACCAGGCGATAGTCCTGCTTGCGGAATTCGCGCTGCTTCGGCAGGTTGTGCACGCTGGCCGCTTCGACGAACTGGTGCTGCGGTATGCGGATGCTGTCCTTGCCCAGCAGCGGCATGAAGCTGCGCAGGCTCAGCGTTGACGTCCAGGTCGGTGCCGCCCTTGGGCAGGCCCCAGCTGCGTGCGATGTGCGGCGCGCGTCCGCCGCCGAGTTCGGCATGCGCCACGTCGGTGGTGCCGCCGCCGATATCGACGATGAGCGCGTGCTGCCGTGCATCCAGGCTCTTGTGATAGTGCATGGCGGCGGCTGCCGGCTCTTCGAGGAAGCTCACCTGGTCGAACCCGGCTACGGCGGCTGCCTCGCGCAGGATCTCGATCGCCTGCGCCGAGCCCTGCGCGCCCATCGAGCTGCGGAATTCCACTGGGCGCCCGATCACCGCGCCGCGCACCGGCGTGCCGAATTGCCGGCTGGCGGTGAGGCGGATGTGTTCGAGGATATGCGTGGCGATGTGCACGATCACCTTGCGCACCTGCGGGTCGAGCCGATAGCCGAACATCGACTTCGGCGATTCGATGAGGTTGCCGCCGCCGCTGTCCAGGTAGCCTTCCACCGCTTCTTCGCCGAACAGCGCGTGCTGGAAGCTGGCGACCGAGGCGGTGGCTTCGCGCGCCTGCTGTTCCATCCACTGCCGCCGCACCGCGCGCAGCGCCTCGCGATGAAGTTCGCCCTCGCTGCGCGATAGCGGCGCCTGTCCGCGCGCGGCAGCGGCTGCCGCCATCTCGCGTTGGCGGGTTCGCGCCAGGCGCAGTTGGACGTCCAGTTGTGCCTCCAGCTCGGGCGTGAGTGTGAAGGCGTCCGGGTCGGGGACCAGTTCGGGGAAAAATACCGCGGTGCGGAACTGCTCGGCCGCGCCGAAGCGCACCAGGCTCAGTTCGCCGTCGACGATGGCGGCGGCGGCCGAATAGCTGGTGCCGAAGTCGATACCGATATGCATGCAGGCCACGTGGTCGTTCGATCGCAACCCGGCAGTATGACGGCCGGGCCCGCATGATCCAAACCACAAGGGCGCCGCACGCCTTCACGCCGTCCGCAGCCTGACTGTGGCATTCGTGCCGGCGGCCAAGTTCCGATTCATCGACCCCGGCGGGAGGACCCATCATGAGCAGTGCCCATCACGAACGCGCCTTCGAGGACAGCGGCAAATCGTTCGCCGCCATCTTGAACAAGCAGGAGGATGGCCGCTTCAGCGTCTCCGTGCGGCTCCCCGACGGCAGCTTGCGCACGGTGCCTGGCGAGCATTTCGCGGAGGAGGAACAGGCGATGGCGGCGGCGTGTTCGTTCGCGCACGAGCTGGTCGGGTCCTGCTGACGAAGCTTCGCGATCACCCCCGGCCCGCGCAACCGCGCTCACATTACCGCTGCACGCACCACGTCACGCTGGCGCAAACGCATGGCGAGGGTTGACACGATGGTGACGGCGAACCGCTGGCGGCGACGCGTTGCATGGCTGGCCACCGGCGCGGTGGCTGCGCTGCTGATCGGCATCGTGCTGCTCAATGTGTGGCCGCAGGAAAAGCAGCTGCAGCATCGCCTTGGCCACGTGAGCGCCGTCGAGAGCGCGCAGTTCCGGCGCGAGATCGGCACGCTGCTGGGCCCGGGAGTCAGCGACGGCAATGCGGTGGCGGATTTCCAGAACGGCGAGGAGATTTTCCCGGCCATGCTGGCGGCCATCCACGGCGCGCAACACAGCGTCAGCATGGAGACCTACATCTACTGGTCGGGCGAGGTGTCGAAGAAATTCGTCGCCGCGCTGACCGAGCGCTCGCACGCCGGGGTGAAGGTGCGCGTGCTGGCCGACTGGGTGGGTTCCACCCGCATGAAGCAGAGCGTGATCGACGCCTTGCGTGCAGGTGGCGTGCGCTTCGAATATTTCCATCCGCTGCACTGGTATTCGCTGAACCGCATCAACAATCGCACCCATCGCAAGTTGCTGGTGGTGGACGGGCGGGTGGCGTTCAACGGCGGCGTGGGCATAGCCGACGAGTGGGAAGGCAATGGCTTGCAGCCGGATCGCTGGCGCGACATGCAGTTTCGGGTGGAGGGTCCGGCCGCGGCGCAGGTGCAGGCAATCTTCGGGGACAACTGGCTGACCACCACCGGCGAGGCGCTGCTGGGCCCGGATTACTATCCCGAGGTTCAGCGTGGCGGCGACCTGACGGCGCAGGCATTTGCCAGCTCGCCGGACGGTGGCGGCGAGAACATGCAGTTGATGTTCCTGATGGCGATCAACGCCGCCCGCCGCAGCATCGACCTGGAGTCGGCCTATTTCGTGCCCGACGAGCTCACCCTCACGGCGCTGCGCGATGCGATGAAACGCGGTGTGCGCGTGCGCCTGGTGGTGCCCGGCCCGTACGTGGACAGCAAGGTGACGCGCAACGCGTCGCAGGCGCAATGGGGCGCGATGTTGCAGGCCGGCGCACGCATGTACCGCTACCAGCCGGCGCTTTTCCACAACAAGCTGATGGTGGTGGACGGCTATCTCACCATCGGCGGCTCGGCCAATTTCGACAACCGGTCGTTCCAGCTCAACGACGAAGCCAACATCAACATTTACGATCACGCCTTCGCGGCGCACATGACCGACGTGATCGACAGCGACATCGCCCGCTCGCGCGAACTCACCCTGGCGCAATGGCGCGAGCGGCCGTGGCGGCAGCGCGCCATCGACTGGCTTTCGTCGCAGGCGGCCGGGCAGTTGTAGCGCGCCTTCCGTCGACCCTTGTCAGCTCGCAAGCAACCGTCCTGCGTAGTGCAATGCCTGCTGTTCGATGCCGGACGTATACTCAGGACAGGTGCTTTTTCTGCGGGAGGTCCGCCGTGAAATCTTCCCTGCCGTCCCGCCTGCTGTGCGTCGCCAGCCTGGCCCTCGTTTCCGTCATGACGCGGGCGTCGGCGTTGCCGGACAACGTCAGCGTGCACTACAAGGACCCGCAGCACTTCACCGAAGCGAAGCGCAGCTTCGGCATGCACCGGATCCACGCCAACGATTATCTGCAGCCGCTCAAAGCCTACATCGACCAGCGTGCCTCGCGCATGCTGGCACCGGGCCAGCGGCTGGACATCGAGGTGACCGACGTGGACCTGGCCGGCGAATACGAGCCCTGGCGCGGGTTGCGCATGGACGACGTGCGCATCATCAAGGACATCTATCCTCCGCGCATCGACCTGGATTTCACCCTGTACGATGCCGATGGCAAGGTGCTGCGCCAGGGCCATCGCACGCTGCGCGACCTGTCCTTCCTCAGCCACAACTTCGTGGCGGATCAGGACTCGTTGCGTTACGAGAAATCCCTGATCGATCAGTGGCTGCGTCAGGGGCCGGAAAAGCTCTGACGTAGCAGGCTGAGGCATGCCGCGATCCCGCGCGCTAGTCGGCCTTCAGCAGCGCCAGCGCCTGGTGCCTGGCCGACGCACGCAGCGACTTGCGCAGGCTCGGGTCGTTGGTGGTGCGTGCCAGCACCATCCCGCCCACGCAAAGTGCCACCATTGTTTCGGCCCTCCGGCCGGCATTGCGGACGCCCTTGAGCGCCGTGCGATAGATGTGGCCCATGCCGCGTATCAGGTCGGTGTACGCCTGCTGCGGTTCCAGGCCGGCACGCGCGACATCCGACGGCAGGGCATAGAGCGGGCAGTGCAGGTCGATGTTGTCCAGCGCTTCATCGCTGAGGTAGAGCTCGACCAACATGCGTGCCAGCCCGCGCGGATCGCGCAGGGTCCGCGCCGCATCCGCCGTCTTGATGGCGAACGGGTTGCACGTTACGAAGCTCGCCACCGCGGAGGCGTACAACTCGTCCTTGCTGTGGAAGTGATGGTAGAACGCGCCGCGCGTCAAGCCGGCGGCCGCCATGACCTGGTCGATGGTGACCTGTTCGAAACCGTGGCGATTGAACAGTCGGCGCGCGGACTCGACGATGCGGGCGCGTGTCTGGACGGCATGTTCGGGACTGTAGGGCATGGTGAGGTGCCTCCGGTTGGCAGGTATAGCAGGCCCGCAAAATATGTTCTTTAACATATTTTGCGGTTGCGTAAGCTGGGCCATCGGTAACCCACGAAGCGGAGACGGACATGAAAATCTACTGGATCAGGGCGCAGGCGCCGCGTCGCGTGCTGGCGCTGGTCAAGCATCTCGGCATCGACGCGGAATGCATCGAGGTCGACCTCCTGGCGGGCGGCCTGAAGACGCCGTCGTACCTGGCGCTCAACCCCAACGGCAAGGCGCCGACCATGGTGGACGGCGACGTCACGCTGTGGGAATCGTCGGCGATCATGGCCTACCTGTGCGTCAAGACCGGGTCGGACATGTGGCCGGTGAACCAGCCGGCCGAACAGGTCGAGATACTGCGCTGGCTGTCCTGGAACGACAACCACTGGTCGCGCGCGGTCGGTCCGTTCTACTTCGAGCACGTGATCAAGCCGGCCTTCCATCTTGGCGAGCTGGACCGCTCGGAAATGACGGCGATGCTGCCGGAGCTGCGCAAGCTGGCCGCGGTTCTGGACGGCCATCTGCAGCAGCGCGATTTCGTCGCTTGCGATCGCCTCACCATCGCCGATTTCCAGCTGGCGTCCATGGCGTGCGACTGGCGCGATGCGGAAATGCCGTTCGTGGAGTATCCGAATATCGCCCGCTGGCTCGATGGCCTGATGCAGATTCCCGGCTGGGCCGATCCGTGGCCGGCGAAAGCAGCCGGGCCGCAGGACCGGGTGCTGGCGAAGGCCTGAACGCGGGATCGGGCTGACCTAGATCCATGTCGACGTTTTTCCTCCACATGCAGATCCCTCGCTGCCGGGCTAGCGTTTGCAAGCCGCATCGGTGTGACGTGGGAGCGAGGTGGCCGCGTGGCGCGGAGGCGGAGGCGAGAGCGGGCGCCATCGGCCACGATCGGACGCGTCGCGGTGTCGTCGCCGCGCACCGCGAGTTTCCGATCGCAGTAACTTTCGTCAAGCGAAGCATCGTCACGGCCCGTGCGGCGTGCGAATATTTTCGAGTCGCTTTGGGGGCGATAGGCAGTCCCATCGGGTTTGCGTTTTGTGGACGCAGTCGAGTTGCGTCCTGCGGCAATGGGTGAAACAGGCGGTGCTCCTCGCTCCCTTCAGGCGTCCCTTTCATCGCTGAGTCCGCGGAGGTCACATGAATCGCCTGCTATATGGAGTGCTGGGTTGCCTGATCGCCACCGTGGCAGTTGCCGGAGATCTGACGTCGGTTCGGGAACGGGTAGAGGACAGCATGGTGGTCACCGGGACGATCGCCGTCACACCGCAAGGTACGGTTCTCGCCTATGCGCTTGATCGCCCGGAGAAACTGCCTTCCGCGGTGGCGCAGGCAGTCAGCGAGACCTTGCCGAGATGGACCTTCCGACCCGTGTTGCACGATGGCAAGCCCGTTGCTTCCAGATCCCGCATGAGCCTGCGCGTGGTGGCGCATCCGATTGGCGGCGGCAACTATCGCGTGATGGTGAACGCCGCCTACTTCGGCGATCCGAACGCTGCCAGCGAGCGGACGAAAACTGTACGGATTGTCTATCCGAGGCCGGCCATTCGGGAACGGATCGCGGCAACGGTATACATGCTTCTGCGCCTCGATCGCTCAGGCAAGGTGGTGGATGCGACCGCCGAACAGGTCAATCTTCAGGCAATAGCGGATGACAAAACGCTAGACCGCTATCGGCAACTCTTCGCCGACGCCAGCGTGAAGGGATTGCGCCAGTGGACCTACAGTCCCGCAGATCCTTCAGACCCTGCGCCCTATCGCATACTGCAGATGCCGGTGGCCTATTCGATAAATTCCGGAGCGGACGCGCCCTATGGACAGTGGCAGGCGTACGTTCCCGGTCCCTTGCAACCAGTGCCTTGGCTTGACGACAAAAAGTTGCTTGCCAGTGGTGTCGATGCGTTGCCCGGCGACGGCCTCTACGGTCCGCCGACGTTGTCGCTCATGACGCCACTCAATTCCGGCTGACCCGTACAGGGCTGGATGATACGGCCCCGCCGCGGCGATGATGCTCCCCGAACTGCAGCAACGCCTGGTCGCGCCACGCTAGCCGATCAGGGCGATCGCACCCGCATGCCCGCAGGAGAGGCTGCTATGGATCCCGATTTCTGGCACCAGCGCTGGCGCGAAGGCCGCACCGGTTTTCATCAGGACCGGCCGACGCCGTTGTTGATCGAGCATTGGTCGGCGCTTGCGCTGGCGCGGGGCAGCCAGGTGTTCGTGCCGCTGGCGGGCAAGTCGCTGGATCTTCTCTGGCTGGCCGCGCAAGGCCATCGCGTGCTGGGCGTGGAACTGTCGCCGCTGGCCGTCACGCAGTTCTTCGCCGAGCACGGCCTGTCCCCGCAGGTGCACGACTCGCGCTACGGACGGCACTACCGGGGCGGCGACATCGAACTGATCTGCGGCGATGCCTTCGCTCTCGATGCCGATATCCTGGCCGACTGCGCGGCGGTATACGACCGCGCCGCGCTGATTGCGTTGCCGCCGCAACTGCGCTGGCGGTATGTGCGCGAACTGCATGCGCAACTGCCTGCCGGCTGCCGCGGCCTGCTGATCACCCTGGAATATCCGCCGCATGAAAAGCAGGGCCCGCCGTTTAGCGTGCGTGAAGCGGAAGTGCGCGATCTGTATGGCCGCGACTGGCAAGTGCAGACCCTGGAGCGGCGCGACATCCTGGCGCAGCAACCGGGTTTCGTCGCCGAAGGGGTGAGTGAACTCGAGACCGTGGCGTACCAGCTGGCGAAGCGCTGATCGGTCGATATCCATGGCAATCATCGGCCTGCGGACGATTTCGCCTTCGCCGTGGACCCGTACCGGGGTGTCGCGCGTGTGGTGTTGATGCCGGCGGTATCCGTTCCAAGCGGCTTCCATAATCTGAGGTTATGCATCCATAAGCTCCGCGTGCCAACCACCCGCGCTGGGTGCTGTGCGTGCGAGCGATGCCTTCGCGGTCGCGGCTCCGACAAGGCGCCCGAGTCAGGTGAAGTAAATCTTCAGTCGCCACGGCGGTGCTAGGTTGGGTGGACCCCCGAGCCCTTGGTGCGTGCGCGTCCGGGCGCGCCATCGGCTCCCTACCCCCGAGGAGAAGTCATGATCAACTCGACTATGCGAAAGGTGTCCGTTCCGCTGTTTTTCGCGGCGGTGTCGTTGGGTGGTTGCACGCACTACGTGAAACAGGCCGACTTCGATTCGGCCATCGCCGAGCTGCGCGCCAATGACCAGAAACAGCAGCAGCAGCTCGATTCGCTCACCCAGGAAATGCAGCAGCGGTTCGCCAAGTACGATGCCCAGATCGCCGAGATGGGCGGTCGCGTGCGCGTCGATACCGCCGCGCACTTTGCCTTCAACGACGCCACCGTGCGCGACGAAGACAAACCCATGCTGGACGATTTCGCCAAGGTCATCAGCAGCCATTACCCCGGCGCGACCGTCACCGTCGAGGGTTTTGCCGACCCCGCCGGCTCGCGCCATTACAACCGCCGCCTCGGCGCCAAGCGTGCGGCGGCCGTGCGCGACTACCTGGTCAATACCGGTGGTTTGTCGGCCGACCGTCTGCGCGCCGTAAGCTACGGCGAGGACACCAACCGCCAGGTGGACAAGGGCCAGACGCGCGAGTCGGGTGCGCCGAACCGCCGCGTCACCCTGGTGGTCGATTTCGCCGGCGACGCGAGCGGCACCGGCGCAGGCGCGCCGGCCAGCGCCGGCTGACGCGCGGTTGATGCCGGTGGGCTTTGGACGTCCATAGTCCATCGGCATATTGCGCAGCGTATGGGTATTGCCGCCAGGGGGTGGCGGGATCCCATGCCAGCTCGGCGCTCACCGGAAAGTGATCCGACGGATAACGGCGGTCGCGGCTGGTGGTGACGGTGTGCGCGGCGTTGGCGTGGAGGCCGCGGTAGAGGATGCCGTCGATGCGACGATCCGGCTTGCCGATGATGCTGCCCGGTTTGTCCGGCGTATCCGACAACCAGAAGTTGCCTGATTCCTTAGTCGCAGCCGGTCGGTGCGGTAGAACACACACATGTGCTCGCCGCGGTCGTCGCCGTAGCGGCCGATCCCGAACCAGGCGCAGTGCGGCAGTTTGCTAACCAGGTAATCGCCCTGCAGTTTGTACAGCTCCTGCGTACCGAGCACGTCCGGATGCTGCTCGCGGATGGTGCGCACCATCGGGTCGCGGCGCCATTCCCAGCGGTTCGCGCCATCGTTTGCGTTGGGCTAGCGCACGTTCAGCGTCATCACGCGCACTACCGGCGACGCCAGGATGGAAACGGGCAGGCCGGACCTTGCCAGCGCCAGGGCGGTGAGCAGAAGACGACGAGCAGGCAAGGCGGGTTCCAGCAAGGCAGGTTATCGCGCGTGAGCATGACCAGCGCGGATGCTTGCCGCGTCGAGGCGCTGGCGGGAGAGCCTGCCGCTTCGCTGGTGCGCGCATCCGGGCTTCCGCTGGTGCGGCTGCAGCCGGATGCTAGAGTCCAGCGTGGATTCCCCATGCGAAGCGAACGAAACGATGACTAGCCAGGCCTTCTATTCCATCGGTACACCGGGTCGCCCGTGGGGCGATAGGGAAGTGGCGACATGGCGTTCGCGGCAGGCAGTCCGGCGCAGCTACGCGGTGGATGTGGCGAGTCGTATCGACGCCTTGCGTTCGCGCTTTGACGTGTCCGAATACGGCGCGTCTGGATTACGCCCCCGACCACTACCCGCTGTTTGCCATCCGCAGTCGCCCGTGGACCGGCAACCGTCCCTGCGTGCTGGTGACGGGCGGCGTGCACGGGTATGAAACCAGTGGCGTGCACGGCGCGCTGCAGTTCCTCGAACGGCATGCGGCGGATTATGACGGCCGGATCGACCTGATCGTGGTGCCTTGCGTGAGCCCCTGGGCGTACGAGCGCATCCATCGCTGGAATGCCGACGCGCTCGATCCGAACCGTTCGTTCCGCGACGACAGCCCTGCGCAGGAGTCGGCGGCGCTGTGGAACCTGGTCGCGCCGTTCCGCGATCGCGTGCTGGTGCATGTCGACCTGCACGAAACCACGGACACCGACGAATCCGAATTCCGCCCCGCGCTGGCCGCCCGCGATGGCGTGGATTACGAAGCCGGCGAGATTCCCGACGGCTTCTACCTGGTCGACGACAGCGCGCATCCGCAACCCGAGTTCCAGCAGGCGATCATCGCGGCCGTCGCGAAGGTCACCCACATCGCGCCGGCGGACGCCGAACGGCGAGATCATCGGTTCGCCGGTGGTCGCGCCGGGTGTCATCGAGTACCCGCTCACGCAGCTCGGTCTTTGTGCCGGCATCACCGGCGCACCGTACAAGACCACCACCGAGGTCTATCCCGACAGCCCGCGCGCGACGCCGGAGCAATGCAACGACGCGCAGGTCGCAGCCGTTTGCGCGGCTATCGACTTCGCACTGGCGCATCGCGTGGAAACCTCGGCCGCGCCGTAACGATGACGATGACATCCGATCGGGGAATTTTTCCCATGCCCGCCACCAGCCGCCTCGATGCCGCCGACTACGACAACCTTGCGCTGGTGGCGCAAGGGCGATCGCTTCTGCTGGATGCCGCCGCGACTCAACGGTTGCTGGCGGCGGGGCTGGTGCTGTGGATGGCGGCCTCGGAGGTCGCGCCTGCCTCCTTGCAGCTGACACAGGCGGGGCTGGCATTGATCCATTCCAGCGACCAGTAAGCCGCCGTCTGGCGCGCCCCGCCGGCAGGTCGCACCGACACTTTCGCCTGGCTGGGAGCAGGAGGACACTGCGGCCTGTTGGGATGCGGCGGGCGTGTGGCTGGGCCGGTCGATCGGGGGTTCGGTCGTCCAACGAGGGCACGTGCCGCTGCGCGCGGCACGCGGGATAGCGGCTTCGCGACAGACGGGTGATTCCGATGAACGCACAGGGCTCTGCGGTTGCAGCGGGCGCGGTTGCAGGTCGCTATTTCTATGTCTGGATGGCGGGCGCGTTTGTGCTGGTGGCCTTCGGCGGCTTCGTGCCGACGTACTGGGCGCCGGTGCTCGCGCGGACATTTCACGCGCCACCGATCATCCACGTCCACGGCATGCTGATGTTCGCCTGGACATGTTTCTATTTCGTGCAGACGGCGCTGGTCGCCAGTGGCCGCACGCTGGACCATCGCGCGTGGGGCCTGGCCGGCATCTCGTTGTTCAGCGTGATCGCCTGCGCGATCCTGGTGGGCGAGATGGCGGTGCTCAAGCGGGACGAGGCGCTAGGCATGGGTGAGGCGGCGCATCGTTTCGCGGCAGTGACGCTGTGCGCATGGCCGCTGATGGTGGGGCTGTTCGCGCTGGCGATCATCAACGTGCGCCGCCCCGAAGTGCACAAGCGCCTGATGACGTTGCTGATGGCCGGGATGATGACGCCGGCGATCGCCCGCGTGTTTCTCACCTTGCTTGCGCCCGCCGGCGGCGCGGTGGGGCCACCGGCCCCGTTTGTGTCGATCCCGCCGTCGCTGGTGGCCGACCTGTTCGTGGTGGTCGCGATGGTGCGCGACTGGCGTCTCATCGGTCGACCGCATCCGGTATACGTGTATGGCGGTGCGGTATTGCTCGCGCAGCAGGTGCTGACCGTACCCTTTGCGGCCACGGCCACCTGGATGCAGATCGCGCGCGCCTTCGAAAGCCTGGCCGGCTAGGTATGCCGCATAATCGGGCGATCGGTACGCCAGACGGAGTCAGCCATGGAAGCAACCAAGCGGTGCCCGGCGTGTGCGGAGGAGATCCAGGCCGCCGCGCATAAATGCCGTTACTGCGGGACGGACATCGACGCCTACGTGGCGGCCCACGAGGCAACGGTGGAAAAGGCGCTGTTCTCCGGACACCCCAGGGTCATCTACAGCTTCGGCCAGTATGTGCTGGCGGTATGCACCCTCGGCATCGCGCTGCTGGTCTACTGGGTCCGCAGCCTTGCGACCACGTTCACCATCACCACCCAGCGCGTGCAGGTCGAGCGCGGCCTGTTCTCCAAGGTAAAGGACAACCTCGAACTGTTCCGGGTCGACCACTTCGATGTGCTGAAGCCTCTCGGCATGCGGCTGCTGGGCCAGTGCCAGGTGCATCTGCACACGTCCGATCCGGACATGCCGTCCGTTTCCCTGTACGGCATACCGGATCTGGAAGCGATGGCCGAAACGCTGCGTGATTACTCGCTGCGCGAGCGCGCCCGCCGCCGTGTGCTGCCGGTGGAACAGATGTAACGGCCGCCGCTTCGTTGCGTTGAGAACAACCGGCTCGCGTGCGTGCTGCGACGACACTAGCAGAGCGATGCGCCTGCCGCCCCAACCACCCGGAAACCCATGTCGCTCAAGCTCGATTTCGAATTGATGGCGCGCTACAACCAGTGGATGAACCAGCGGCTCTATGCCACGGCGGCGCAGCTGGACGAAGCGGAGCTGCGAGCCGATCGGGGCGCGTTCTTCGGCTCCATCCTGGCCACGCTGGCGCATATCCACGCCGCCGATGTGCACTGGATGAAACGCTTCGCGGTGGCCTTGCCTCACGTGGCTTCGCTCGACGCCGTGCGCGCTCTGCCGTTGCCCGAGCTGGTTCGCGGCATCAGCTTTCCCGATTTCGCGCCGCTGCGCAGCGAGCGGGAGGCGATGGATGCGGTGCTCGTGGATTTCACCCTCGAAGCCAGCGATGAGCTGTATGGCCAGCCGCTGCATTACGTGAACAGCTCCGGCGAATCGCACATCAAGCCGCCCGGCCTGGTGTTGCGTCACGTGTTCAATCACCAGACGCATCACCGCGGCCAGGTCACCACCTTGTTCAGCCAGCTCGGCATCGACGTGGGCGTTACCGACCTGTCCGCGCTGATCCCCGAAATGCCGCCTTGAAGACAGGCTCTTGCCGATGACGCTTCGCGACGCGACCTCCGCCGATTTTCCCGCCATCCTTGCGCTCAACGAGGCATTCGTCAGCGTACTCAGTCCACTTGATGGCGCGCGATTGGCGCACTTGCATGCACAGGCGGCACTGCATCGGGTGATCGAGCAGGACGGGCGGATCGAGGCCTTCCTGCTGGTGCTGCGCGAGGGCGCGGACTACGACAGCCCCAATTACCGCTGGTTCGCGCAGCGCCATGCGCGGTTCCTGTATGTCGACCGCATCGTGGTTGCCGCCGATACGCAGGCGCGTGGCGCTGGCCGGCAGCTCTATCGCGATGTCTACGCGCAGGCATCACGCGACGGCGTGCCGGCGATTACCTGCGAGTTCGACATCGCGCCACCCAACCCGGTATCCGCCCGGTTCCACGCGAAGCTGGGTTTCCGCGAAATCGGCACGCAGCAGCTCGACGGCGGCAGGAAAATCGTGTCGCTGCAAGCGCTCGATGTGGCCGCGGGCAATACGCCGTTGGCGGACGTGATCGACTGACGGCGTTGGCCACCTCGCGTGCGTCGCGTCGGCTGTCCGGCTGTCCGTCGTCGGCCGAATAGCTGTCCGCGGACAGCCGCGCGGTTAGCCCGGCGACGCGACCTCCCATTGAAATTCAACGGTTTGTCTTCGGCGAATCGAGTGGCACGGCGCTTGCCCTGTGACAGTACACAGCACTCGTCAACCACGGAGACACATCATGAAATTCGAATCACTCATCCTGGCCGGACTGTTCGCCGTCTGCTTCGGCATCTGCGCAGCCGTCATGGGCGCCATGCTGAAGACCACGCCGGCGTCGGTGCAGCTGGCCGGCGCGGGCAAGGCCACTGCCGTGGCCCCGATTGCGCCGGTCGCCTGCCCGGCGACGGACGCCGCCTGCTCGCGCAGTTGAACAGCACTGCCTGCGCCCGGGCACTTCGGATGCCTCTACCGGTTGCCTGCCGTCAAAGGCAGCCATCCGGACCGCTGCGCATTCAGCGGATGGCGTGATCAAATGGGCAACCGCCGGCTCCGCCGGTCTACCTGCCCATAGATGCCGCTCCGGCGACAGGATGTCCATGCGTCGCCTACCCGGCCTCGACCTGCTTCGCGCCATCGCCATCATCTGGGTGATGCTGTTCCACTCGTTCATCGTCGATGGTCTCGGCCCGCATTTTTCCTGGCTGTCGCGCTACGGCTGGGCGGGCGTGGACATCTTCTTCGTGCTCAGCGGCTTCCTGATCGGCAGCCAGGTGCTGCGGCCGTTGCAGCGGGGCGAGCCGTTCTCGTTCGGCGCGTTCTACGCACGACGTGCTTGGCGCATCCTGCCGGTGTTCGCGGTGGTGCTTGCGTTGTATGTGTGTTTCCCCGCGCTGCGCGAAGCACCCGGACTGCAGCCGTGGTGGCAGTTCGCCACCTTCACGCTGAACCTGCTGATCGAACCGGTGCGCAACACGGCGTTCTCGCATGCATGGTCATTGCTGCATTGCCTTATCGAGCGACCATTTCTGAAGTTGCGTGTGCAGCGCG
This sequence comes from uncultured Gammaproteobacteria bacterium, assembly GCA_963697555.1. Classification (GTDB taxonomy): domain Bacteria; phylum Pseudomonadota; class Gammaproteobacteria; order Xanthomonadales; family Rhodanobacteraceae; genus Rhodanobacter. The sequence continues at coordinate 600,053 of CAVOOK010000009.1, read as the reverse complement.
AACTCGCGGCGCTGGCGCCACCGGTGCGCGAGGCGGCGGCTCCCGCGAACTGACTGAAAGGGGGCTAACGCCCCTGGACAGGACGCTACAGCAGGCCGTCATCCGCTGACGAATGACAGGATGTTGCCGTCGGGATCCCTGAACCACGCGATGCGCCGCTCGCCGGCGACGTGAACGTCACCTTCGAGGTGTGTCTGCGGCATCTCGTAGTGTTCGAACCGCACGCCCTTGGCCTTCAGTGCGCGGGCGAGTTCGTCGACCTTGTCGCCGACCATCCAGGTCAGCGCCGTGGCTTGGTTGGTCCCGGCGTATTCCGAGTGATAGACGAGGATCGTCGACTGGCCACAACGGTAGCTGACTACCTCCTGACCTTCGGTACCGCTAACGGCGAGCCCGAGTGTGCCCTCATAGAAGTTCCGCGCGACCGCGATGTCCCTTACGGCAATGTTGGCGGCTGCATCGTGATCGGCCAGCATGACGTGCTCCTGCCTGTCGTCGTATCGACGCGAGGATGCTGGACATTCGGCGGTTAAGTGTGCGGCACGACAGTGTGAGGTTCCCTATCGCCCCCGAGCGACGATTCACGCAAATGCCTTCGCCAGCCACTCGACGAATACGCGTACGCGCGGCGCCAGCTGGCGACTGTGCGGATACAGCAGCGAAACCGGCGAGGGTGTAGGTGGGTATTCGGGCAGCACCTCGACCAGGCTCCTATCGGCCAGGTCGCGTTCGACGTGATTGCGCGGCACCTGGATAAGGCCAAGGCCGAGCCGCGCGGCGACGTAAGTCTCGGCGTTGACGACGGGCAGGCGCGCGGGCAAACGACGTTGCGCACCCCGTCGCCCATGGCGAACTCGAGCAGCAGAGGACTGCCGGTCGACGAGGAGAGAAAGGCGATCACCTGATGACCGTCGAGATCGTCCGGCGTCTTCGGCTTGCCGAACTGTTTCAGGTAGGCGGGCTGGCGCAGGTGATTTCGCCGAGCGTGGCGACGCGTCGAGCGATCATGCTGCTGTCATGCAGCTGGCCCACGCGTAACACGCAGTCGGTGCCTTCGCGGACCGGCGACCAGGTGGTCGCCTTCCCCGAGATGCAGCTGCATGTCCGGATACGCTGCCAGAAAATCGGGCAGCCGCGGCAGTACGAAATGCCGGGCCAGCGTGCCGTGCACGGTCGACGCGCAGGACGCCGCGCGGCCTGGAGCCGCGGACGCCCGCTTCGGCATCTTCGATGTCCGCGATGATTGTCTTGCAGCACCGGTAGTGCGACTCGCCATCCAGGGTAGGGTTGACCTGACGGGTGGTGCGGTGCAGAAGTCGTGCGCCGAGGCGCGTTTCCAGTTGCCTGATCGCACCGGTGGCGGTGGTGTGTGGCGAGTCGAGATCCGGCGCGGCTAGAGTGAAACAGCGACGGTCGACGATGCGCATGAACAGGCGCATGGCATCCCGCGTATCCAGTCGGCGCATTGTGCCTTTTCGCCGAATAGTGTGTTGGCTGATGCAGGTGGATTATCCCAAGGCCCCGCTAGTCATACTTGCCCTCCATGGCCGAACGGTTCGGCTCGGAGAGCACACATGAACGAGCACATCAGCAAGATCGCACTCGTTACCGGCGCCTCACGCGGCATCGGCGCCGCGGTGGCCAAACGTCTGGCCCGCGACGGTCTCACGGTGGTGATCAACTACGCCGGCGACGTGAAGGCAGCCGAAACCCTGACTCGCGATATCCAAGCCAGCGGCGGGCATGCGCTTGCCGTACAGGCAGACGTCAGCGACCCGGTAGCAGTACGCCAACTGTTCGATGCGGCCGAATCCGCGTTCGGCGGGGTGGATGTGCTGGTCAACAACGCCGGCATCATGCAGCTGGCGAATCTGGCCGATGCCGACGACAGCATGTTCGACCGGCAGATCGCGGTGAATCTCAAGGGCAGCTTCAACACGTTGCGCGAGGCGGCCACGCGGCTGCGCACCGGTGGCCGCATCATCAATTTCTCTTCCAGCGTGGTCGGCCTGCTGCAGCCGGGCTACGGCGTCTATGCCGCCACCAAGGCCGCCGTCGAGGCGATGACCGGCGTGCTGGCGAAAGAACTGCGCGGCCGCAGGATCACCGTCAACGCGGTCGCGCCCGGTCCCACCGCCACCGAGCTGTTCCTCAACGGCAAGTCGCCGGAACTGATCGACCATCTGGCCAAACTGGCGCCGCTGGAACGTCTGGGTCAGTCCGAGGACATCGCCAATGTGGTGGCGTTCCTTGCCGGCGCAGACGGCGGCTGGGTCAACGGCCAGGTGCTGCGCGCCAACGGCGGAATCATCTGAAGCGTGCATCCTCGCGCACAAAGGGGTTGGTCTTGCCACCTCCATGGCAAGCGCGCAGCAATGCTCCGTTCAGTGCGTGGTGGGCGGCTGTCCGGAAGGGCCGCCGCGCACCTTCCTCGATCTGCGCGGCTCGCGCTGCAGCTCCCTGCCGCGCAGAGCGAGACACTCCGTGCGCAACTTGTCGTACGACTCCAGATGATCGTCCAGCCACCGCTGGAACTTCGCGGTGAACATTTCGTCCGCCTTGGTTCGCATGGGCGCCAGAAGGCCGGTAGTGGCACCGCGCTTCCAGGGTTCGTGTTCCAGATTCGCAATGGTCCGGTTGCAGGCGGCGTCGATCCGGATATCGGGACGCAGATCCAGGAAGCGACAGATCCGTGCCCATTCGTCGTCGGGCTCCGAGATCAGGTCTTCCAGGAATACGAAAGCGTGACGGGCGCCACCGATGCAGGTCGCATGGATCTGCATGGCGCGGTTCCAGCGACGCGCCCAGTGCACCGTGCCGCCTCCAAAGGCGTCGTCGTTCTCGAAACGCAGATAGGCGTCCGCCAGCGAGGCCAGCACGTCCGGCCCCGGGCGTATGACGTGGATGAACCGGGCATTGGGCGCGCACGCCTCGATTTCAGGCATGTACAGCAGATGGTTCGGCGTCTTCTCCACCCATAGCGAACAACCGGCCTGCAACGTCCGCGCGTCGAGCAGTTCGATGAACTTGCTGGCGCAGGCATGGGCTTGGAAGGGCACGTGCCTGATCACTGCGCCTTCGCGATCCAGGGCATGCAGCAGCGGCACGACCACCGGCCGCACTCCCTTTCTCATCAGGCCAAGGCGTTGCGGCCAGCGGCGCCGTCGCGGCTTCGCACGATGATCGCCCCAGCGCCATGCCAGGTCGTCGTAGAGGCGCTCGAAAAATGCCGTCTCAGGCAAGGTATAGACGTCTGGATGCCTGGCAAGCAGGGCCTGCAGATAGGTTGTGCCTGAGCGTGGACACCCGACGATGAAAATCCGTTGCATGGCCCGGATCTCCCACGGCCAAACGGTAACGCCCCCGGCAATGGAAACCTGCCTGAGTCGTGGTTGTCGAGGTGTGAAAGAACACGCTGCATGGCGCAGCCCCGAATGCGCCGATCACGGATGCAGTGACGAGTCAGGCCTCTGCGCCGGGCTCGAGCGGCCGGGAACCTGTCCCGATGGCGTGCCGGCGAACGTCAGCGACTGGCCGCTCTCCGCTGCCAGAGTGAGCAGCGGCGAGCCGCCATCGGCGGTCAGGATCAGCATCGGCCGGCCTTGCAGCACGGACTTGATGACGGTCTCGCGTTCCATCAGGGTCTGGTCGGAACACGCCATCATCGTGTTCAGCAGGTTCGTGGTGACGAGGTGCCCCTCGACGATCGTGTAGGCGCCGCTGATCCGGTTGCAGGCATGGCTCACGCTCACGCGCCCGGCGGTGAAGTCGAGCTGCAGCGGCTGGTCCGCCTTGCCGAACAGCGCGTCGAGGCGCTTGTTCTCGCCGTCGACGGCATCGCGCAGTTCCCAGCGGTAGCGCGCCAGGGCGGCGGCCGAAACCGGTGCGCTGGTGTCGATCGCCGTGGCAGCGCTCGCATGCGTTGCCGGCTCCGGTGCCGACATGCACGCAGCGAGCATGAGTGGTAGCAGCATCAAACAGGTTTTCATGGTGTTCTCCTCCTGCACGATTCAACAATCGAGCGCGTGAACACGGCTTGACGATGAGGCCTCGCGCAGCGATGGCGTGCGCGGGCGCACAAAAAAAAGCCGCGTCGGGCATGCGCCGGACGCGGCCAAAGTTTGAACCGACCACTGCCAGTGAATCGGGCGCCGTCGACGAAGGTTTCGTTGCGGCACGGGCAAGATAGGCGCGGGGTGTCTCAGGGACTGGGATCGACGGGACCGGCCTGACCGAGATCAGGGCGCGCGCTGGTGTCGCCCGCCATCATCGCGGCGGCGGAAGTCCCGCAACGTACCCTGGAGAAATTGCCCATGCTGTTTCAAGTGAAGGATCTTGCCGGCGATACCGGCGCCATCGTCGCCGCACTGCGCGCCCATGACGCGAGGGCGCAGGTCGCCGTCGATCCGCTCGTCGGGCAAATCGACGTATCGGCCCAGCTCACCGCGGGGCAGATCATCGCGGCCCTGCAGACTGTCGGCTACGAAGCCAGCCGGATGTCCGAGCCGCGGCAGATCCACGTCAGCGGCGGCAGCGATTGCTGCGGCAGCTGCTCATGACGCGCTAGCGTCGCCCGGCGCGGGCTTGCGTGGCTTGCGCGGCCCGGGTGCCGAGTGGCGGCCCTGCGCGGCGTCGATGTCGTCGATCCAGCCTGCGCGCGCATCGGGAAAGGCATCGGCATAGGGCACGTAGGGCTTGATGTCGAGGATCGGCGTGCCGTCGAGCAGATCCACGCCGCGCACGCGCAGCGCATGCGCGGTGACGCCGACCAGTTCCACCGCGGACAGCCCGATCGCGTTCGGCCGATGCGGCGAACGCGTGGCCAGCACGCTGCGCTTGCCACCGCCGCGCGGCGGCCGAACTTCGGCTTTCCAGCCTTCGCTGCGATGGAACACGAACACCAGCCAGATCCGCTCGAAGCCGGCGAGATCGCGAAACGCGGCGGAAGGAAACCCCTCCACGAACTCGATGGTGGCCTCGGCCGCCGCTTCGGTCTCGGTGCCGGCGATCACGGTGGATTGGTGCGGCGCGTCGATTCGGCGCGCATATGGTGAGCGCACGAACGCGATGGGCTGGCAGGAAAAGGCAATGGGGGTATCGTGCATGGTCGACATGATGCGGCATTATCCATGCCTGCACTTCCCACGATTCCATGAACTTTCCCTCCGCGAGGACGCCATGAAATACCTGGTCATGATTTACAGCGACGACAGCCTGCTGGGTGCGCTGCCCGAAGGCGAGTTCGACGCGATGATGCACGGCTGCTTCATGCATGCGGACGAACTGCAGAAGGACGGATACCTGCGCGGTTCCCAGCAACTGGAAGGGCCGGCCACGGCAAAGACGATACGCGCGCGCAACGGGCAGGTCAGCGTGGTCGACGGGCCGTTTGCCGAGACCAAGGAATACCTGGGCGGCTTCAACCTGATCGAGGCCGAGAACATGGCCGAGGCCGTGCGGATCGCCTCGGAATTCCCATGGTCGCGCACCGGCGCGATCGAGATCCGGCCGGTACGTGACATGGACGCGGTGCGCCGCCGCGTGGGCGCGTGACACCCGGCGCTTCCCCCGGGGCGGCAGACACGCCACCATGCGACTCCCGCCTGCCGTGATCCGCCCATGAACTCCTCCGACGACGACTACGATGCCGAGCGCGAATTCGACGATGTCGACGAGGATTCCGTCGAGGCGAAGGTCTGGCAGCTTTTGTTGCTGATCAATCCGGGCGACGAGGAAACTGCGCTGCTGCAGTTCAACGACTACCGCGAGGCGACGGCGGACGCCGATGCCGACGAGGTCGAGCCGATCGAAGCGATCGGCCGGGTGATCGACTGGCGCTCCGGTTTCATCGTCGGTGCGAACGACCTGCACTCGCTGGTGCAGGCGGTGAACGAACTGTCCTCGCGCTGGAATCTTTCGATCGACTGGAACGGCGATCCGGATGATGACGAGTTCTACGACGACATGGACGTGGCCGAACTGTTCTCGATCGCTTACGACCGTCTGGCCGAGTTCGGCTACACGCTGTGGGCGTGGGAAACCGATGGCGATACCTACGCCGGTTTCATGACGCTCACCCGCGACGGCGAACCGTTGCGCGAACTGGCCACGGCGCTGGGCATCAACCTGCGCCTGGGCAGCGAAGTGAGCTGAGCGGCAAGTTGCGGTGGCTACGCCGCCAGCGCGGTATCCAGCGGCCGCCCGGCCAGCCACAACGCCACGTTCCTCACGTAGCGCTCGATCGAACGCTGCGCCTCGGGCGAATGCGCGAGGGCGTCGCCCGGCGGTTCAGACACGAAGCTGGGCGCGCCCAGCTGGGGATTCCAGTTGTAGTCGGCGAAGTGATGGAAGGTGGACTGCGCGATGGCGGGCCCGCCATCGGCCGACGGCTCGAACGCCACCGCGAGGTTGAACGCCACACCGCTGATCGTGCTGCGGCCGGTCGCGATCACCCGCGCGGTAGGATCGTCCGCCGGTTTGCCGACGGCGCCTTCGTGCGGATGCGCCGGCAGGCAGTGCACGGCGCCATCCGCCGCCTCCGGATCGGTCAGCACCGGGTGCAACGGCGGGCTGACCTCGATGTGCTGGAAATCGCCGTTGGCGCCGGAGTGGTAGTTCGGCCACAGGATCTGCGCTGGTCTCGGTGTCGTCGATGCGCCGCCGCGCCTGGTCCGGGTCGAGGTTCTTCGAATGGAAGAAGTGCGCGGCACCGACGCCGCCCAGCGTGCACACCGAACTGCCCAGGTCCATGTGGTCGCGCGTCACCAGCAGTCCGCCGCCACGCTGGCGGAAGCGCGAGATGGCGGCGCAGTCTTCCTCGGTCAGCCCATCACCGGTATCGACGGCGAACAGCCACATCTCGTCGAACGATGAGGTGTCCAGCTGCGACAGCACGCTGTCGGGCGCGCCGGGCGGGTCGCGGTCGCGCGCCGTCACCTCGAACAGTGCTTCGCCATCCATGTCGCGCAGGCCGGCCAGATAGTCGCGCAACAGGCTGAAGCGGCCGATGTGCCAGTCGTCGCTGACGGTGGGGATCGTCGTCTGCAGCAGGATTCTCGCCGGCTGGCTCATGGTTGTGTACTCCGCTGTCAGTAGTAACGCGGGATCGGTCCGAGCTGTGGCGTCATCCGGTCGCGCAGGTCGAGCATCGCCTCGTCCACATAACACCAGCCCCAACCTTCGGGCGGGTCGTAGCCTTCGATGATCGGGTGTCCCGTGCCGTGAAAGTGCCTGGTGGCGTGGCGGTTCGGCGAATCGTCGCAGCAGCCGACGTGGCCGCAGGTGCGGCAGATGCGCAGGTGCAGCCAGACATCGCCGGACTGAAGGCATTCTTCGCAACCGCGCGCGCTGGGCGTGACGTCCTGGATACCATCGATATGGTCGCAGTGCGTGGTCATCGAAAACTCCATCGAACCCGGTGGCCTGCTGTGCCTGAGGTGCGGCGGGCCGGACGTCTATCATAGGCCCACTTCCGGCTGCTGTTCCGCAGCCCGCGCGTTATGAAAAGGTGGATGGAATGTTGCAATTGATCGGCTTCGACGGCGACGACACGCTGTGGCACAGCGAAGGTTATTACCGGCAGGCGAACGAGGAGTTCGCGGCGATCGTGGGGCGCTATGTCGACTTGGCCGACAGCCACGTGCACGACAGCATGCTGGCGACCGAGCGGCGCAACCTGCAGCTGTTCGGCTACGGCGCCAAGGGCATGACCTTGTCGATGGTGGAAACCGCGATCGCGATCACCGACGGACGCGTGTCCACCGGCGACATCCATCGGCTGGTGAACATCGGCAAGGCCGTGCTGCAGCACCCGGTGGAGCTGCTTCCCGGTATTCGCGCCGCGGTGGAGGCGGTAGCTGCGCAGCATGAGATCGTGTTGATCACCAAGGGCGACCTGTTCCACCAGGAGAAGAAGGTGGCGCAGTGCGGGCTGGCCGGGCTGTTCCGGCGCATCGAGATCGTGTCGGAGAAAAACGCCGATACCTACCGGCGCGTGCTGGCCGAGTTCGACCTGCAGCCGGCGCAGTTCGCCATGGTCGGCAACTCGCTGCGCTCGGACATCGAGCCGGTGGTGCGCCTCGGCGGCTGGGGCGTGCACCTGCCGTACCACGTGACCTGGGCGCACGAGCAGGAACACGGGCTGGGCGAGGACGAGCACCATGTGGTCACGGTGGATGCGGCGTCGTCGATTCCTGCCGCGATCACGCAGTTGGGCGAGCGCGCCGCGGTTTGAACCCGGGTCGCGATGCGATGAGGCGTGCGGTTGCGCGCGGTCGCAAGGCCTATTCCGGGACTTCTTCCGGCTTGTCGTCGTCGAAGCCGGTATAGCCTTCCGGAAAAATCGGCGTGCCGTCTTCCTCCAGCCCCAGCATGTCGGCCAGCGCCTTGGCGGCGGCGGTTTCGGCGATGGTCTTGTCGCGGAAGCTGCGGTTTTCGCAGATCGCGAAATACATCGGAAAACCGTTTCCGCGCGGGGTGACCGCGAGGTAGGCGGTATAGCGCGAGCCTTCGAGCGTGGCGCCGGAGCGGGCCAGGTAGTTGTCGAATTCGCGCTCGGCCATCGGTGTCGTCCGGAAATAGGGTTGGCCCAGTGTATCGCCTGATGCTCGTGACGCTTCGCCTTGCGGCTCTGTGGCAAGCTCACTGTCCCGCCCCAGGTACTCGCTCATGCTCACGCCCTTCGACATTTCATGCCCGTATTGCGGCGAACCCATCGAGGTCCTGGTCGATGAGTCGGCCGGCGACCAGAGTTACATCGAGGATTGCCAGGTGTGTTGCCGCCCGATCACGCTGAGCGTCCGGCTCGATGGGGGTGGCGATATACAAGTCGCCGCGACCGCCGAAAACGATGCCTGAGCCGAGCACGCCGGTTGCGCTCGTCGACATGCCGGTGCCGCGCATCGTGCTGGATACCAACGTATGCCTGGACCTGTTCGTGTTTCGCGATCCGCTGTGTTCGCACCTGCTGTCGGCCATGCAGCGCGGTGCGGTGCAGGCGGTGACGCGCGAGGACTGCCGCGCGGAGTGGCAGCGCGTGCTGCACTATCCGCAATTGCCGATCGACGCGCCGCAGCGTCCGGCGTTCGTGGCCGCGTTCGATGCGGCGATCCAGCTGTTGCCGCCGGAGGCATCGACCTTGCGCGAAGGCGACCCGGGCCTGCCGCGCTGCGCCGATCCGGATGACCAGAAATTCCTGGAGCTGACGCTGGCGTGTGGGGCACGCTGGTTGCTCAGCAAGGACAAGGAACTGCTGAAGCTGGATCGCCGCACGCGCAGTGCCGGGTTGTTCGCGATCCGCCTGCCGCAGCTGTGGTCGATCGCCGAGCTCCGATCACCCGCCATGTCGCCGCCAGTTTAGCGGCCGGGTCTGTCGCGACGGCGCGCCTGCGGAAAAATCCGCGCAGTTCAGGGGATGGCCATGAACAGGGATGATTTCGGCGGGACCGATCGTGGGCCGTCGTCGACGGCCGACCCGCCGTATCCGCGCGTGTATCGCTACACCGCCGGCAAGTGCTCTCTTCTGTACCTGTTTGCCGCGATCCTGACGGCGCTCGGCGCATGCGCGCTTCAGGCTGCCAGGATGCGCGCCGCACCGACGATAGCGATGCCGCCCGCCTGAAGTGCGGCGCGTGTGGCATCGTCGCTGGCCGGCGTGACCGGGCGGCTGAGGTCCCACAGCACGCTGGCGCGAAAGCCGAGGTCCTCCGCGTCCTGCGCGGTCCACAACACGCACACGTCGCGCGCCAGTCCGCACACGAATACTTCCTCCACGCCGCGCTCGCGCAACCAGCCGGCCAGGCCGGTGCTCGGTCGCGCGCCGGCCGGGCCGTGGTTTTCGCGAAAGCCGCTGTAGGAATCCACTGCCGGATCGCTGCCCTTGCGGATCACCGCGTCCAGCGCCGACCAGTCGACGGCGGGATGCAGCGCCGCGCCCGCCGTGCCCTGCACGCAATGATCCGGCCAGAGCATCTGCGGCTGGTCATGCCATGCGATCTGCTCGAAGGCCACGCGGCCAGGATGCGAGCTGGCGAACGAGGCGTGCCCGCGCGGGTGCCAATCCTGCGTGGCCACGACGTGGGAAAACACGCGCGAGCGCAACAGGCGGTCGAGGCCCGGAACGATGGCATCGCCCTCGTGGCAGGCGAGCGCGCCACCGGGCATGAAGTCCGGCTGCACGTCGACCACGATCAACGCGGCACGTGGCGAGAAGATGCGGCTCATGCGGGTTTCCGCGAAAGGATACGGCGGAGTCTAGCGCGGCACGGCCACGGTCGAAGGGTGGCTGCGGGCATAATGCGAAGACATCAACCGAAGGAAATCGCCGCCACATGCATTACGACCAGGGCTGGATGGGCTACGGCATCGTCGGCGGGATGGAAGCCGGCGCCATATCCGCGCTGGCGGGACTGCTGCTGTTCGGCCTGTTCCACTGGGTGGGCCGGCGCAGCGGCTGGAGTGACGGTCCGCAGATCGGCTGGTCGTTCCTGCTGGCGACGCTGCTCACGGTCAGTGGCGACCTGTGGGACCTGTTCTATTTCAATTACGCGCGGCTGCAGTCACTGCAACTGCTCAAGGCCAAACTCGCCCAGGTGCACGACCCCGACGGCATCGGCACGCGCGTCCTGTGCGAACTGCTCGGCGCGGCGCTGGGGATCTATGTCGGCTGGGTAGTGTGCCGCTGGCGCGGCGATCGCGGACGGGATTGAACTCGCCTTGCGCCGGCTTGGCGAAGGCGCCAGTCGGTGCGCGAACATCCATGGCCACAAGCCCTGCGTCGCATACGCAGCGTCCCACGAGCCATGCCCGACGCCGGGGAATTCGGTATAGCGCACTTCGCTGCCGCGCGCCTTGAGCGCAGCGTGCATGCGATGCGATTCGTCCGGCGGTACCACGTCGTCGACGGCGCCGTTGAAGATCCACACCGGCAGTCCGCCGGTATGTGCAGCCACCCAGGCATAAGGATCGGCAACGCCGTCGGGAATGCCGTGCACGCGCAAGCGGTCGTTGTCGTTGGGATGGCGGATGCCTCCGCAGATGACCGCGGCGGCGGCGAACATGCCGGGGTGGTCCACGGCGATCTGCCACGCGCCGTAGCCACCCATCGACAGTCCGGTGAGATACAGCCGCTGGCGATCGCCGTGATAGGCCGCGATGCCGTCTTCGAGCGCCTGCAGCGCCATCTGCTCGACCTCGCCGTTCCAGGCACTGTCCTGCGGCGCCTGCGGAATCACCACGATGGCGGGAAAATCCTTGCCGTGCTGCCGCAGCCACGGCGGCAGCCCCTGGCTGAGCTGACTCCAGTTGTCGTTGCCGCGCTCGCCGCTGCCGTGCAGGAACAGAACTACCGGCCATGCCCGTTTGGCCGTCCAGCCGTCCGGAACGTAAACCTGGTAACGCCAGGTCTTGCCGTGCATGTCGAGCGACCGGGCGACGAAGCGGGCGGGTTCGCCGGCCTGGCTGACAAAGCTTGCAGTTACCAGCAAGAGCAGTACGAGGAGGGATCGCATGATCGGAAAACCACGGCGCGGGGTATGCAGTTCATGCCGATGCGATGCCGGCGGCAAGCCGCGGCGCAACATGGCTACAGCAACGGATCGAACAGTCGCGCCACCTGCATCGCCACCCGGCGCAGGTAGGGCGCATCGCGATAATCGCGCTCGTCGACGGCGCGGGCCTGCCTGAAATCCGCAGCCAGCATGGCGGCCACCTCGGCGGCGAAGCCCTGGTCGACCACCAGGGCGGCCACCTCGAAATTGAGCCGGAACGAGCGGCTGTCCAGGTTCATGCTGCCGATGGCGGCGGTGTCGCGGTCGATCAGCATGACTTTCTGATGCAGGAAGCCGGGCTGGTAGCGGAACACGCGGATACCGGCGCGCACCGCGTGATGCGCATGCAGGCTGGAAGCCAGGAACACGGTGCGGTGATCCGGCCGCGACGGGATCAGCACACGCACGTCGACGCCGCGCAGCACGGCCAGTTGCAGGGCCGCGCGCACGGCGTGGTCGGGCACGAAGTACGGCGTGCTCAGCCACACCCGCTGGCGCGCGGCGTTGATCGCCGCGGTGAAGAACAGCGAGCCGGTTTCCTGCGGATCGGCCGGCCCGCAAGCCACGATAAGCGCACTGGCATGGCCCTCGGCCGCCGGCGCCGGCAGCAGCGGTGGCTGCTCGCCGGTGATCCACTGCCAGTCCTGCGCGAACAGTTGCTGCAGGTCGGTCACCGCCGGCCCTTGCAGCTCCAGCTGGGTATCGCGCCAGGGCGCGAGCGGTGGTTTCAGGCCGAGGTACTCGTCGCCCACGTTGAGCCCGCCGACGAAGGCGCGTGCGCCGTCCACGACCACGATCTTGCGATGGTTGCGAAAATTCAATTGCAGGCGATTGCGCCAGCGATGCGTGGCGAACCGGTGGATCGCCACACCGCCGGCACGCAGCGTTTCGACATAGCGCTGCGGCAGCGCGTGGCTGCCGATGCCGTCGAACAGCACGCACACGCGTACGCCCGCGGCGGCGCGCTCCAGCAGGATTCGCTGCAGGCGCTGTCCCAGCGCGTCGTCGTGGATGATGAAGAACTGCACCAGCAGGCAGTGCTCGGCCGCCGCCATGGCCGCCAGCATGGCATCGAACGCCGCGTCGCCGTCGATCAGCAGGCGGAGCCGATGGCCGCTGCGGAAGCCGCGGCCCTGCAACGCGCCGATGGCGGCATAGCGCTCACAGCCCGGGTCGGCGGGCGCCTCCGCGACCAGCGGGAGCGTGCGTGGCAGAGCCGCGGAATGCGCGATGCGATAGCCGAGGAAGCGGCTGGAACCGAGATAGAGATACGGCAGCAAGGTCGCATAGGGCAGCAGCATCAGGCCGAGTGCCCAACCGATCGCACCCTGCGGGGTGCGCGCGTGCATCACCGCGTGCATCGCCGCGAACACGCCGAGCAGATGCAACAGGATGATGCCGGTGGTGAGTGCGCTGGCGGTGGTCATCGCGGCGCGGCAGGCCGCTCAGGGGGCCAGCAACTGATCGGCCAGGTGGCGTGCCTGCTGGCGAATCTCCGGCATCGCGGTGGATTCCCACAAGGTGCCGCGCAACAGGCTGCCGATGGCAAACAGGTGTGGCCAGTGCGTCGGCTTCGCCTGGGCGCCGTTGTGCTGCAGATGGCCGTCCATATCGGCCAGCACGCCCAGGCCCAGCGGATCGGGCGTGATGTGGGCATTGGTCAGCAACTGGCTGATCAGCCGGTGCCGGGTACGCCGCACGTCGGTGTTCAGGCCGACGGTCTGGATCACCAGATCGGCTGCCAGCGTATCTGCGTGGCCTGCGTGGTCCAGGCTCAGCAGCACACCTTTGTCCGTCAGATCGACGGACTGCATGCGTCCGCGCCGTCGCTGCAGGCGGCCATCCTGTTCGAGTGCGGTGAGCGCATCGCGAATCTGCGGCGGCATGCGGTGACGCACGCGCTCCCACGCCCAGCGCGCGTGACGCATGAAACGCGCGCGCTGCGCCAGTGGCAGTTCGACCCACAGGCTGGTGGCGTGCGGGCGCAGGCTGTCGACGATGGTGCGCCAGGCAGTGCCTTCCTGCGCTATCGCCTCGCGCAGCAGGTGCAGCCAGTGACGGATATCCGGCGTGTCGCGCATGGCTTCGACCAGCCCGGTGCCGTCGTCCGCCGGCGCGGCGGCGGCATGCAGGTGCGCCTCAGGCAACAGGCCGTGGCGCGAGATCGCAGTGAACGTGGTCTGCGGCCAGCGCGCGGACAGCTCCAGCAGCACGTCGACCGCCGTCAAGCCGAGCCCGATCAGCACCACGTTGCGCGGTGGTTGCGGCCACGCATCGCGGTCGGCCAGCAGACGCCACGGATCCACCACGTAGCGGCCACTCTCCAGCGCCGCGTCACTGACGCCCGGCAGCGGCTGCGGCGGCAGAGCGCCCAGCGCCAGCACGGCGGCGTCCACGCGGCGGCTCTCCTCGCCATGGATCACGGTGACGCCGTCACGTTCGGGCACCAGTGCATCGACGGCGAACGGAATGACGTTCACGTCATGGCCGTGCGCCTTGCCCTGATGCAGCGCGCGCGCGACCTCCGCCTCGAGGTAGTCGCCGTACCGGCGCCGGGGCAGGAAATCGGTGCCGGCGATGACCGGATCGTCGCGCTGCACGAAATCCAGGAAACCGCGCGGCTTGCCGGCGAACATGCTCATCGACGCCGCCCGCACGTTCAGCAGGTGGCGCTCCGACGTGGTGCCGTACGCCACCCCGCGCGCGGAGGCCTCGCCACCGGTGTACCAGTCCAGATGCAGCGGCTGCGCCGGCTGGCGCTCCAGCAATTCGCTGAGCAGCGTGGCGGCCGCGGCACCGCCGCCGATGATGGCGACCCGTCGAAACATGGAAATCCTCGGTTAGGTGCCGTGCCGGTCAGCGCTGCAGACGGCCGGCGAGGACGCTGCGTTGCGGTTGGGCGATCCAGCGTCCGGCCGGTTCCGCCTGCTCGTAAGCGAAGTATTGCGCCAGCTCGCCACCGTAGACGTGGAGCGTGAGCGCCGTATCGTGGCGGGACAGGTTGCGGCAGCGATGGGCGTGGTTCTGGTCGCCCTCGAACCAGGTGCCGTCGCCGGGGCCGAGCCAGTCGCGGCCTTGCATGCGCAGATCGCCCGAGACCGGGTCGCGCGAATACGACTGCACTTCCAGCGCGCCGTGCAAGGTCATCTCCAGGCCCCACAGGCCGGCGTGATCGTGCACCGGCGTGCGGTGATTCGGTGGCCACGCCATCACCAGCACGCTGATGGCCGGCTTCTGGCGTTCGGCCAGCAGCCAGCGCTCGAACCCGCACCGGCGTGCGCGCAGCGGCGCCAGCCGCGTGGACAGCGCGGCGGCATCCTGATGCACCACGCGGCCGAGCTCGCGCGCCATCGAGGCGAGGTCGGGCTGGCCCGCGACGGCGTGTTCAAGCGCGATCTCGCGCAGGGTTTTCAAGGTATGCAGATGCTTGCCCATGCATGAAACCTGGCAGGGTGAATGGGCGCCAGTGGATCATGCATATCGTTAAAGCCACGTAAGCCGGAGGCATCCGCAAGATTCTGCCGGCAGCGACGGTGGCGCCGTCGCGTCGGCAGGGAAAGTTCTATCCGGATGGTCGCGGACGGGTTAGTCGCGCAGGTTGAAATTCACCGGCACCCGAGCCCAGGCGCGCACCGCTTGTCCGTTCACCATGGCCGGCTGGAAGCGCCAGCCCGCCAGCACCTGGTCACGCGCGCTGCGGTCGAGCAGGGCGTAGCCGCTGCCTTGCTCCACATCCACTTGCAGCGGCTTGCCGGTTTCATCCACGAGCACCCGCAACAGCACCGTGCCGTGCATGCGCTGGCGCAGGCCCGCGGTGGGGAAGTGCAGCGGTGCCGAACGATAGGCGAGGCTGGCTTCGACCGGAGCCGGCACGCTCACCGGACCGGGCATGGCGTTGCCCGGCAGCAGCGTGGGTTCACTGAGTGGTGGCGCAGCCAGGCTGCCCTGTGCGGTAGGCACCGCCAACGGCGGGCTGAGCGGCAGTGCGCGCGGGTGCGCTTGCGGTACGGTGGGTGGATGCGGCAGCGGTTTCAGCTCGATCGGCGGCGGGGGCGGCAGCTCCGGGGGCGCGGTGATCAGGCGGATCTGCTGGATCGCAGCGGGCGGCTGGAACAATGAGAGTTGCGTCGGGGTGATCGGCCGCGAGGCGATCACGAGGACGGCAAGGTTGAGTGCGATGGCAGCGCTGAGGGCGGCGATGCGTGCACTGTCGGGATGGGTACGATGAGCAACGGCCAGGCTTGCGGACGACATGGCGACCTCCTGACAACGTGGGGTTGTGGCGGCAGTCGCGCTGCATGGGCAGGGGGATCGCGCTGTCGCGCCTGCAGCGTATGCCCGTCCGGCGCGGTCACGCAAGTGGACGCCTGGATGGCCATTCGGCCATCGTGCGAGGCGGGCCGAAGCGGTTCGGGAAGCCGCGTCACGCGATTTCGCGGGACCTCGCCAGCGTCACGGCAGTCCTGCAACAATCGCGCATCGGCAGCGGGCCGGGCAGAGCGGAGATACGCATGAACATGATCGAACGAGCAGGCATGCTGGCGTTGATGTGCGGCGGACTGCTGCTGGGTGCGCCGGCACATGCGGGCGACCTGTCCTGCAAGATGAGTTTCCAGTTGTCCGGCTGGTCGGTGTTCTACAAGACCGCCAGCGGCAGTGGCACGGTACGCTGCAGCAACGGCCAGACCCTGCACGTGAAACTGCGCGCCAAGGGCGGCGGCCTTACGTTCGGCAAGACGAAAATCACCGACGGCATCGGCAAGTTCAGCGGGATCAGCAACGTGCGCGACGTGCTTGGCCACTATGCCAACGCCGAGGCGCACGCCGGCGCCGAAAGCAAGTCTGCCGAGGCGCAGGTGCTGACCAAGGGCAACGTATCATTGGCGCTCAGCGGCAAGGGCAGCGGTTGGAACCTGGGCGTCGCGTTCGGCGCGTTCATCATCGAATAGGCGGCACCGGTGCCGTCCGGCCACGCCAGGAGCATTCCATGTCCACACCATCCGCCGCGGCGATTCCGCGCTATCGCTTCGGCGACGAACTGGCCAGCAGCGTCATCCACGGTATCGGCATCGCGTTGAGCATCGGCGGTCTGGCGTTGCTGGTGGCGGTGGCCGCCCTGCACGGCAATGCGCTTACCGTGGTGGCCTGCGCGGTGTTCGGTACGTCGCTGGTGCTGCTGTATACGGCGTCCACCCTGTACCACTCGATTTCCGTCGCGGCGGCCAAGCCGGCGTTGCGCGCTCTCGACCACATCGCGATCTATGTGCTGATCGCCGGCACGTATACGCCATTCACCCTGATCGCGTTGCCCGGTGTGTGGGGCTGGAGCCTGTTCGTGGCGGTGTGGACGCTGGCGCTGGCGGGTAGCGCGCTGGAACTCGGCCTGCTCAAGCGCTACCACAAGCTGGCCGTGCTGCTGTACGTGGGCATGGGCTGGATCGGCATGGTCGCGTTCGAGCCGCTCAGCAAACATCTGCAGACCGGCGGCACCGCGTTGCTGCTCGCCGGCGGCCTGGCCTATACGCTGGGTGTGCCCTTCTATTTGTGGCGGCGCCTGCCGTATCACCACGCGTTGTGGCATGGGTTCGTGCTGGCCGGCAGCGTGCTGCATTTCCTCGCGGTGCTGCTGTACGTGATTCCCGACGCGCCGGCAGGAGCGTGAACGTGGTACTCGATGTGCTGCGCGGCGAGCTCGAGGACGCGGCCAAGCATCTGGGCAAGCTGCACGACCTGCGCATCAAGCCGATGTTCGGCGGCCTGATGGCCTGGCTCGACGAGAAGCCTTGCGCATGGCTGACAACTGCCGGGCTGGCCTTGAAGCTGGCCCCTGCCGATCAACCAGCGCTGCTGCAGCTGGCGGGTACATCGCGGCTGATCGCCAAGCCGGGTGCGGCGCCGAGCCGGCACTACATCGTGCTGCCGGCGTCGCTGAGCCACGATACGGTGCAACTCGCCGGCTGGCTGGCGAAGAGCGCGCAGGCGGCGGCGAAACCGCGGCGCGCGGTGTCATCGCGAGAACGGCGCCGCTGACGCCGAGCGGGCGAATCGAAGATGACCGCCCTGCCGCATGGCGGGCGCTCAGCGTTTCCGCCGGGCCGGCACGAATTGCGTGCGTACCGCCTCGGCCAGCTGGTCCGGTGGCAGCAGGCCCTGGTCGATCACGAAGTCGTTGAAGGCCATGCGGTCGAACGCCGGTCCCAGGCTCTGTTCGGTTTGCAGGCGCAATTGCTGCAGGCGCATGTAGCCGTAGAAATAGGCGGTGGCCTGGCCGGGCGAATCGAACGTGTAGCGATTGATCTCTTGTCGCGCCAGGGCTTCGGACAGGCCGACGTCATGCACCAGCACGTCGTGCGCGCGCTCGGGCGTGATCAGGCCCAGGTTGAGCATCGGGTCGAGCCAGGCGCGCGCCGCGCGCATCAGGCGATTCTGCACGGCGATGAACTGACCGGCTGGCGGTTCGTACGGCAGCATCTCCGATTCGGCGTAAAGCGCCCAGCCTTCCACGTTGACGCTGTTGAAGGCGAACAGGCTGCGCGCCAGCGATACACCGCGTTCCACCATCGCGGCGAACTGCAGTTCATGTCCCGGCCGGCCCTCGTGCGCGGTGAGCGTCCACGCGGCCGCCTTGAAAGTGAAGTCGTCGTAGGCCTGGCTCTTGTCACCGGATTTACCATCGGTGCTCGTGCCCGGATTGCCCATGGTCAGCACGAAGGTGCCCTGCTCGCCGTGGTTGTTGACGAACGGCGGCGGGTCCATGTGCGGTGCGGGCACTTGCGCCGCTTCGGCCTCCGAGGCCAGGCGCATCTGCATCTTGCGCTGCGGCAGGGTGACGATGTGTTCGCGCCGGATGATCTGCTCGATGCGTCCGAGCACCTCGTGATACCACGGCACCACCTGGTCCTTGCCCAGTTGCTGTTTCTTCAGCGCCTTCAACACGTCGCGATAGTCGACGGCGTCGATGCCTTCGGCCTTCGCCACGGTCGGCGCCAGCACCTGCAGCATGCCGCGCAGCTCGACGAACTCCAGTTGCGCCTGCTGGATCAGCTGCTGCGGTGGAATGTCGATGCCGACCTGCTTGAGATTGAACGCGTACAGCGGCTCGGGCAGGCGAAAGTCAGTACGCGCGCGCGGCAGCACGGTGCTGCGCACCCAGTTGTCGTAGGCTTTCAGCTGCGCGTCGAGCGCGTCCAGCGCGGCCTTGCCGTCGGCGTCATCGAGCTTGTACTTGGCGAACAGCTGGCGGATGCCATCGACATAACGCGATGTGTTGGCCAGCTTCTGTTCCACCTCGCCCTTGTACGGGCCGAGCAACGCCTTGTCGCCTAGCCTGGCGGTGGTCTGCGCCTCGGCCAGCTCGGTGATGGGCGTGCAGCCGGGCGTCTTGCCGACGTAGCACTGCAGCCGCCTGAGCGCGGAAGAGCGGCGCGCGGGGGCGACGTCGTCTTTCAGCAGTCCAAACTCGCCGCTGAAGATCAGCTGGCCGACGTCGTTGTAGGGCAGCAGGTATTTCCGGTTGAGGTCGATGCCCTCGATCTGCTCGTCAGCGGCCTTGATCAGGATCTGCAGGTCCTGCCGCACATTGACGTCGTTCTCCGTGGCCAGCAGCGCCTGCAGCTTCACCTTCGCGGCCACCAGTGCGGCGCGCGAGCGTTCGTCCACGCCGGGCTTGAGATCGGCCACCTTGTCGTCGTAACCGGCCACGCCCAGTTGCGAGGCGGATTCCGGACTGAAGCGCACGATCTCGTCGAGCAGGATTTTCGAATCCGCGTCGCTGCGCGCGATCCACGCTGGCGCAGCGGCCTGCGCATGCAACGAGCCGGCGGCGACAAGCGTGGCGAGGACGACAACGAGGTGTCTGGACATGAGCTGATTTCTCCCTGGGATAGACCACCCTAAGCGGCCGCCGCCATGCGCGCCATGTGCCGAAGGTCGGGTTCGGCCCTCCCTAGCCGAACAGCATGGCCAGCCCGAACAGGCCCACCATCACGAACGAAAGCACCAGCTTCACCAGTGTGCCGAACAGCAGGCCGAGCCAGGTGCCGACGCCGACGTGCGCCGAGCGCAGCACGCTGGTGCCGGACGCCAGCTCTCCGGCCAGCGCGCCCGCGAACGGGCCGAACAGCAGCCCCGGAATGCCGAAGAACATGCCGACCACGGTGCCCAGGCCGGCACCCCACAAGGCAAGTTTGCTGGCTCCCACGCGTTTGGCGCCGAGCGTGCTGGCCACGAAATCCACGATCACGCCAATGACGCCCAGCGCGCCGATGATCAGCAGCCACCACAGGCCCAGGTGCCGGTAACCGTCCAGCGCCGCGACCAGCCAGATGCCGCCGAACAGCATCGGAATGCCCGGCAGCGCCGGCAGTACCGAACCGGCCAGGCCGCCCACGATCAGCAGCGCGGCGAGCACATATAACGCGATATCCAGCATGACGATCCGTCGCGCGGTCGGGCGGCGTGATTGCCGCGGTTCGCACAACCATAACCGGTTGGGCCACTATGGCGGCGGCGGCGCGCCGTTCGCGTCCATCGGAATCCCATGGACACGGTCCAGCCCATCCTGCTCAAGGCCGACGAATTGGGGCGCATCGAGATCGTCGAGCGCGGAGGCGTGCGGATGATCCGCCGCGACATCGCGGCCGCGCGTTGGTGGGCACGATTGTTTGCCCATCGTGCAGCGGCGCGTGAAGCGCGTGCCCTGATCCGGCTGACCGATGTCGACGGCGTGCCCACGCTGCTCGGCTGGGACGGTCGGGAATTGCTGCGCAGCTATATCGCCGGTGCGCCGATGCAGCAGGCGCAGCCGCGGCAGCGCGGCTATTACCGCGATGCGTTGCGCCTGCTCGCACGCCTGCATCGCCGCGGCATCGTGCACAACGATCTGGCCAAGGAGCCGAACTGGCTGGTGCGCGCGGACGGCTCGCCGGCATTGGTGGATTTCCAGATCGCGTGGACGCGCGGGCGGCGGGGGCGCTTGTTCCGCCTACTGGCGCGCGAGGACCTGCGTCACCTGCTCAAGCACAAACGCACCTATTGCGCCGCGGCGCTGAGTGCGCGGCAGCGGGCGATCCTGCAGACGCCGGCGCCGCATTCGCGGTTGTGGCGCGCCACCGGCAAGCGTCTGTACAAGCTGATCGCGCGGCGCGTCTTCGGTTACTGGGACAATGAAGGGCGCGGCCGCGTGCGCGACTGAGCCGTGCGGTTCACTTCTCGACGAAAGCACGCTCGATCACGTAGTCGCCCGGTTCGCGCGTGCGCGGCGAGGGCTCAAAGCCGCGCCCTTCGAGCAGGCCGCACAGATCCGCCAGCATCGCCGGGCTGCCGCACAGCATCACGCGGTCGGTGTGCGGATTCAGCGGCGGCAGGCCAATCGCCTCGCTCATCACGCCGTCGACGATGGCATCGGTGATGCGGCCGCGGTGGCGAAACGGCTCGCGCGTGACCGTGGGGTAGTAGATCAGTTGTTCGCGCACCAGCTCGCCGAGGTATTCGTGCTGCGGCAGTTCGTGTTCCAGATAGTGCGCATAGGCGAGATCCTCGATACGGCGCACGCCATGGGCCAGCACGATGCGGTCGAAGCGCTCGTAGGTTTCCGGGTCGCGCACGATGCTGAGGAACGGTGCCAAGCCGGTGCCGGTGCCGAGCAGGTACAGGTGCTTGCCGGGCTTCAGATCGTTCAGCACCAGCGTGCCGGTGGGCTTGCGCGTGACGATCAGCGGATCGCCCGGCTTCAGGTGTTGCAGGCGCGACGTGAGCGGGCCGTCGGCAACCTTGATCGAGAAGAACTCCAGATGTTCTTCCCAGCTGGCGCTGGCGACGGAATACGCGCGCATCAGTGGGCGGCCATCGGTCTCCAGTCCGATCATCACGAACTGGCCGCTGTCGAAACGGAATCCCGGATCGCGCGTGGTGCGAAAGCTGAAAAGCGTGTCGTTCCAGTGCCGCACGTCGATCACGTGCTCGGTTGCCATTGCCACCATGTTGCTTTCTCGTGTTGTTGCCGGGCCAGGGTCTGGTGCTGCGCCGCCAGCCATCCGGTGGGCGGCTCGAGCTCCCGCGGGGAGGGCAGCGTGACTGCAGTGCCTTGCGAACGCCGGAATGATCGCGGCGGCAGGTTTCAAGGATACGCGGGCGGACGTGAATGCGCCTGTGCCCGGCGCTCCGGGCAGGCCAGGTATTACTGCAGAAGCGGCGAGGGACGCGTTCTTGAACTACAGCATCGAAGCTGCGCATACTTCACCGTCGCCGCGATCCGGGTTGCCATGGCCGGATCGGGAGGGAAACCAGGGGGATTCCATTGCGCGCCGATGAGGCGCGCCGGGTTCTTCGTGGTGACTTTGGGGCGGATGATGCCGGTCATGCTCGGCCAATCCCAGGTAATCCAGACGGTGCGGGCGCAATTGCAGCGCTACGCCGGCTGCGACGTGCAAGTGCTGATCGAGGGCGAGACCGGTACCGGCAAGGAACTGGCGGCCCGCGAAATCCACTACGCCAGCGCGCGCCGCGACCACCCGTTCGTTCCGGTCAATTGCGGCGCCATCCCCGACAGCCTGATCGAGAACGAGCTGTTCGGGCACGATCGCGGTGCGTTCACCGACGCCAGGGTCGCCCAGCCCGGACTGATCGATCACGCACGCGGCGGCACGCTGTTCCTCGATGAAGTCGACGCACTCTCCGACAAGGGGCAGGTGACCCTGCTGCGCTTCCTGCAGGACAACGAATACCGGCCGGTGGGCGGAGGTGCCGCGCGCGTGTCGGACGCCAGGGTCATCGCGGCCACGAATGCCGACCTGGCGCAGCAGGTCGCCGCCGGGCATTTCCGGCGGGATCTGCAGTACCGGCTCAATGCCCTGAACCTGCGGTTGCCGCCGTTGCGCGAGCGCGGCGACGACGTGGTCCTGCTGGCAGGGCATTTCATCCGTACCGTGGCAGCGCGCCTGCGCGGGCCGGAGAAGTGCTGGGGCGAGGACGCCATGCAGGCGCTTGCCGCGTATGCATGGCCAGGCAATGTGCGCGAGCTGGACCATGTCGCGCTGCGTGCCTACATGTGTGCCGAAGACGGCGTGATCGGCCTCGCCGAACTGGTGTCGGCGGAGCCGGCGTTTGCCGCGACGGGTTCGGTCCCGCGGCGCCGCGCGAACGAACCCTCTCTCGGTTTCAGCGCGGCCAAGACACACGCCATCCGCACGTTCGAGCACGACTATCTCACCCACCTGATGCAGCAGGCCTGCGGCAACATCAGTGCCGCCGCGCGCCTCTCCGGTACCGAGCGCCGCCAGCTCGGCAAGCTGCTGCTCAAGCACGGCATCGGCACCAAGCAGTTCCGTTCGCACTGAGTGCGTTTCGCCTTGTCCGCATCAGCCGGTATCCGGGCCGGGTGCAATCTCCCCCAGCGCGCCGGCGAAGCGGGTCATCGCTGACCCGCGCAGCCCGATGCGGGCGGCATGAATCCACCTGGCGAGCCAGTTCGCCCTCTCCGCACCGTGGCATGCATGTTGCCTCCACCCTCACGCATGTGTGCAGAAGAGTGCCATGACGAAACATCAGGGCCAAGAAGCGGCAGGCGGCAACGAGGTGGAGGTCGAGCACGCCGTGCTCGCGTACCTGCGTGGCCATCCGCAGGCCGCGGACACGCTTCGCGGCATCGTCAACTGGTGGCTGCCGCAGCAGCGTTACGAAAGCGAATGCCGGCACATCGAACACGTGCTGGGCCGACTGGTTGCGGAAGGATGGCTGCATTGCGACCGGTTGCCCGATGGCGAAGTGCTGTACGCGTTGAACAAGCACACGAGGTCGCCGCAGCCGCATTGACTGTGACGCGGGTTTTCACGAGGGAGGACAGACTCATGCCAGCTGCGCTCACCTATCCGGGCGTCTATATCGAGGAAATTCCCAGCGGCGTCCGCACCATCACCGGGGTGGCGACGTCGATCACGGCCTTCGTCGGCCGCGCCGCCTGCGGACCGACCGACACCGACGCGGAAAGCCCGGTGATCGTCAACAGCTACGGCGATTTCGAGCGCAGCTTCGGCAAGCTCGACCCGGCCTATCCGATGGGCTATGCCGTGCGCGATTTCTACCTCAACGGCGGCAGCCAGGCCGCCATCGTCCGGTTGTACAAGGCGGGCGGCAACCCGGCAGCGGCAGCCAGGTCCGCCATCAAGATCGCGAACCTTCCGCTCGAGGCCGCATCGGCCGGCAGCTGGGGCAACCAACTGCGCGCACGCATCGACACCAACGTGTCGGCCGAGGTGGCGGCGCGTTACGGGCTGGCCGGCACCGACCTGTTCAACCTCACCGTGCGCGACATGGCCAGCGGGCGGCAGGAAACCTTCACCAATCTCAGCGTGAAGGAAAGCCCGGCGAGGGTCGATCGCGTGCTGAAAGCGCGTTCGTCGCTGGCACGCATCGCCGCATCCCTGAGCCTGCCGGCGACCGCCATCCCGGCCGCCCATCTGGATCCGGATGCGGGCAAGACGGTATGGGACCAGGACAAGTCGTCCACCGGCGTCGTCGCCGCCGACCAGGCGGCCGACAGCGCGGCACTGGACGATGCCGCATACCTGGGCGATCCCGACGCCAAGACCGGCATCTATGCCTTGAAGAAGACCGACCTGTTCAACCTGCTGTGCATTCCACCCGATGTGCGCGATGGCAACACGTCCGTTCCGGTGTACCAGTCGGCGATGGCGTTCTGCGTCGATCGCCGCGCCCTGCTGCTCGTCGATGCGCCGGTCGAGTGGGGCAGCGCCGGCGCAATCACCCAGAGCAACAACGCGGCGCTGACCGCGCTCGGCCTCAACGGCGACGCCGCACGCAACGCGGCGTTGTATTTCCCGCGGGTGATCGAGTCCGATCCGGTCCGGCAGGGCCAGCTCGACACGTTCGTACCCTGTGGCATCGTCGCCGGCGTGATGGCGCGCACCGATACGCAACGTGGCGTGTGGAAAGCACCGGCCGGCCTGGATGCCGCACTGAACGGCGTGCAGGGTCTGGCCATCACGCTCACCGATGCCGAGAACGGCATGCTCAATCCGCTCGGGGTCAATTGCCTGCGCCGCTTTCCGCTGGTCGGCCCGGTGGTGTGGGGTTCGCGCACGCTGCGCGGCGCCGACCTGCTCGCCGACGAATACAAGTACGTGCCGGTGCGCCGGCTCGCGCTGTACATCGAGGAGAGCCTGTTCCGCGGCACCCAGTGGGTGGTGTTCGAGCCGAACGACGAGCCGCTGTGGTCGCAGATCCGCCTCAACGTGGGCGCGTTCATGCAGAACCTGTTCCGCCAGGGCGCGTTCCAGGGCAAGACGCCGAGCGATGCCTACTTCGTCAAGTGCGACAAGGAAACCACCACGCAGAACGACATCAACCTCGGCATCGTCAACATCGTGGTCGGATTCGCGCCGCTCAAGCCCGCCGAGTTCGTGGTCATCCAGCTGCAGCAGATGGCCGGCCAGATCCAGACTTGAGAGCCTGTTTATGACCTCCACGTCGCTCGCATTGTTGTTGACTGTCCACCAGAGGTGGCCAGTCAACAACAACCCTCCGGGTCGGGCCTGTTTGCCCGCATCCCTTCGTCATCGTTCGGTCGTGGACGGACGTCCACTCCCTCACTCTTCCTTGATCTGCGCGCAAACAGCTCCCGATGCGGGCTACGTGAAGATCATAAACAGGCTCTGAGGACTTACGTCATGGCTCAATTCAGCGTCAATGCGCAGCGCTTCGATCCGTACAAGAACTTCAAGTTCCGGGTGAAATGGGATGGCCGCTACGTGGCCGGCGTCAGCAAGGTATCCGGCCTCAAGCGCACCACCGAAGTGGTCAAGCATCGCGAGGGCGGCGATCCCAGCAGCACGCGCAAGTCGCCCGGTCGCACCGAGTACGAGGCGATCACCATCGAGCGCGGCGTCACCCACGACACCGAGTTCGAGAAGTGGGCGAACAAGGTGTGGAACTTCGGTGCCGGGCTCGGCGCGGAAGTCTCGCTGAAGGACTTCCGCAAGGACCTGATTCTCGAGGTCTACAACGAGGCCGGCCAGCTCGCCCTCGCGTACAAGCTGTATCGATGCTGGGTGTCGGAGTTCCAGGCCATGCCCGACCTGGACGCCAATGCGAATGCGGTGGCGATCCAGCATCTCAAGCTCGAGAACGAGGGCTGGGAGCGCGACGTCGGCGTGCCGGAACCGGCCGAGCCAAGCTTCACCGTGCCCGCGGGCTGAACGGCATGCGCACGCCCACGCCCGCGCAATTGCTGCAGGTATGGGAACGCGGAAGCGGCCCATCCGTCGCGACGTGCGGCCTTCTGCTGCTCGGCAGCAGTTGCGACGAGTATCCGGCCGAAGCGCTGGCGGCGCTGCCGCTGGGGCGACGCGATGCGCTGCTGCTGCAATTGCGCGTGCGGCTGTTCGGCGGCGAGATCTGCGCGGTGGCGAATTGCCCCCGCTGCGCGGCAGCGGTCGAGGCGACGTTCCGCTGCGACGATCTGCTGCTGAACTCGCCGGAGGGCGGGGCGTCGACGCTCGAACATGTCTCGCCCGGCGATGGCCTGCGCGTGCAGTTCCGCCTGCCCGACAGCAATGACCTGCTGGCGCTGGAGCGTTGCGGCGACGGCGAGGAAGCTCGCCAGCTGCTGCTCGAACGCTGCGTGTTGAGCGCGTCGCACGCCGGCGGGGCGCTTGATGCGCGCCGCCTGCCACCACCGTTGCAGAGCGAGATCGCGCAGGCGATGGCGCAGGCCGATCCGCAGGCCGATCTCCAGCTGGCCCTGCGCTGTCCCGGTTGCGGCGGCGAGTGGCAGCCGGTGTTCGATATCGCGCGCTTCCTGTGGCAGGAGCTGCAGGCCTGGTCGCTACGCATGCTGCGCGATGTGGACACGCTGGCGCGCGCGTATCACTGGGCCGAACAGGACATCCTGAGCCTGAGTCCGCGCCGCCGGCAGGCCTATCTGGAGCTGTGCGCGCCATGAGCGATTTCCTGGACCGGCTGGCGGCACGGGCCATCGGCAGCGAGTCCGCCGGCGCCAGGTCGGCGCTGGCGCCGCGTTTGCCGTCCTTGTTCGAACCGCTGCAGCGCGCGCCGATCATGCCGCTGCCGGACGATGGCGAGACATCGCCAGGGCCGCACGAAACGGTGTCGGCGGCAGCGGTGGCGCCGACGGCCACGCCGATGCGCTCGCCGCTTGCACCGACGATGGCCGCAACGGATGCATCGCGCGTTGCAGCGGCCGCGCGCGAAGCGAATCCCGAGCCGACACCAGCGCGTGCCGCTGCAATCGCGCCGCGCGCCGCGGTGCGGCCACCGGCGAGTGCGGCCGTGCCGGCTCCATCCTCGATGGTCGAGCGCGCCGTCGTGTCGCCCGCGCCGACCGAGGTCTCCGCGCCACGGTCGGTGCGGCCGCGCCAGATGCGCATCGCGATTGAACAACCCGGGCCGGCAACGCCTGCGCATTCGGTAGAGGGCGCGTTGCTGCCCCCGGCCACGCCGGTGTTCGGCGCGACACGTGCAGGCGAAGCTTCGGGTCGACCGGCGCATGCGACTGCGATGCGCACATCCGCGGCACCGGCCGGGCAGGGCCATGCAGCCAGCGAGCCGATCGTGCACGTCAGCATTGGCCGGCTCGAGGTGCGTGCGGCACCGATGGCCTCGCCGCCACGTCGTCGCGATGGCCCGCAGCCGAGCAGCCTCGACGACTACCTGCGCCAGCGCGGCAAGGCATCGCCATGAGCAATGTGCTGGCCATCGCCGCGACCACGCGCACGTTGCGCAACCTGCTGCTGGCGCAGATGCCGATGCTGGACACGGAGCTCAGCGACCTGGAAGTGACCCTGCAGCCGCCGGATGTGGCGCGCAAGGGCATCAGCAAGGCGCAGCTCAACCTGTTCCTGTACCAGGTGGTCGCCAATGCCGCGTGGCGCAACCTCGACATGCCCGGCCAGGTTCGGCCCGGCGAAAGCGCGCCGCCGCCGCTGGCGCTCAACCTGCATTACGTGATCACCGCCTGGGGACGCGGCGACAGCGACGTCGATGCGATCAGCCACCGCGTGCTCGCAGCGGCGATGAGCACCCTGCACGACCGCGGCGTGCTCGACGGCAACGACATCCGCAACGCGCTGCCCGACAACGACCTCGCCAATCAGGTCGAACGCGTGCGCGTCACGCCGCTGCCGCAAAGTGTGGACGAACTGTCCAGGCTGTGGACCGCGTTCCAGACCAACTACCGCACCTCGGCCGCCTACGAGGCGGCGGTGCTGCTGATCGACAGCCAGGCGACGATGCGCGCGCCGCTGCCGGTGTTGCGACGCGGCGCGCAGGATCGCGGCGTGATCGCCACTGCATCCGCCGCCGCGGTGCTGGACACGTTGAGCTATCCGCGCACGCAGCCGGCCGTGCGGCTTGGTGAAGACATCGTGCTGAGCGGTCGCCAGCTCACCACGGATCACGCGCTGGCACGCTTCAACAGCCTGCGTCTCGACGCACCGATCGACATTGCCCCTCAGGTCGGTGATGTCGGCGGGACGTTGCGCGTGCATCTCGCCAACACCCCCGACGATGCGGACGCCGCGTCGCGCTGGGCGCCGGGCATCTACACCGTGGCCTTGCTGGTGCAGCCGCCCGGGTTGCCGCCGCTGCTCAGCAATGAACTGCCGCTGGTGCTGGCGCCGATCATCACGCTGAACCCGCTCAGCGCCGCGGCCGGCGACTTCGCCTTGAACGTCACCTGCCTGCCGCGCCTGCGCGACGGCCAGCGGGTGTTCCTGCTGTTCGGCGATCGCCTGCTGCTGCCGCAAAGCATCAGCAACCCGTCCGACGCGCAGCAGCCGAGCGCGCTGGTGTTCCAGCTGACGGGCGTGACGGCCGGCACGTACACCGTGCGCCTGCGCGTCGATGGCGCCGACAGCATCCCGGTCGATTTCAGCGGCAGCGCGCCCGCGTTCGCCGGCAACCAGCAGGTGGTCGTGACATGAGCGACTACGCGCCCTGGCTGGAAGCTAACGACCAGTACCTCGCCACGGCGTTGGCGGATCTGCGCGAGCGATTGCGCCGCGCCGCGCAGTCACCTGATGCCCCCGCCAAACCGCCGGCGCCGGCCGCTGCAGCCACTGCGCTGATGGAATCCGCGCCGGCGGTGAGTGCGCAGGGCGGCCCGAAGCATGCGTGGTTCGCACGGATGTTCGGCAGGCAGCCCGCACGCACGCCGCTTTCGACCGCGCAGATGCAGCTCATCGACACGCCGCCCGCGGCACAGCCGCTGGTCGTCGAGGTACCGGATGCCGACGGGGCGGCAACCGACGTCGCGACAGCGCCCGCCAGCAGCGCCACCGATGGCGGCGGTCACACGCCGGCGCTAAGTGTGCTGGCGAACCGGCTCGGCCTGTCCGCGTTCGAGCGCGAGCTGCTGCTGCTGTGCATCGGCATGGAACTGGACACGCGGTTCCCCGCGCTGTGCGCACAGGCGCAACACGATCCGGCCAGGCCGTATCCGACCTTCGCGCTGGCCTTCGCCATGCTGGACGAGCCGAGCTGGGATGCATTGTCGCCGGAACGTCCGCTGCGCTACTGGCGCCTGCTCGACATCCATCAGCCCGGCGCGCAGCCGCTGATCGGTGCCGCGCTCAGCGCCGACGAGCGCGTGGTCAATTTCGTCAAGGGCATGAACTACCTGGACGACCGGCTGAGCCCGCTGCTCACTGCATTGCCGCCGGCCACACTGCCGCCCTCGCAGCATGCGATTGCCGACCATCTGCTGGAAGGTCTGCAGCACGTGCCGGTGGGCGACGCGCTGCCGGTGGTGCAACTGCTCGGCAGCGACAGCACCAGCAAGCAGGCGATCGCGCAGACGGTCGCCGCAGCGTTCGGCGCGCAGGCGTACCGGCTTTCGGCCGAGCTGTTGCCCAGCGCGACCGCCGAACAGGAAACCCTGCTGCGCTTGTGGCAGCGCGAAAGCCGGCTGCTGCCGCTGGCGCTGTACCTCGACGCCGCCGAGGTCGAACGCGGCGACGCCGCTGCCATCCTGGTCAAGCGCTTCCTTGCCCGCGCCGGCGGACTGACCTTCGTCGATGCGCGCGAGCCGTGGGCGAGCGCGACGACGCATGCGCTCAGCGTCGACGTCGCCAAGCCCACCGCGGTCGAGCAACGTACGCTGTGGCAGCGCCTGCTCGGTGACGCGGCCGGCCCGCACCCGCAACAATTGGCCGGCCATTTCGATTTCAACCTCGGCCGCATCGAGCAGATCGCGCATGCCGCGCTGGCGGCGGTCGAGGGGCATGCTGCCGGGCAGAAACCCGAAGCGCTGGCGCACACGCTGTGGCAGGGCGCCCTGGCGCAGACGCGGCCGGCGCTGGACCAGCTCGCGCAGCGCATCGAGCCGAAGGCCGGCTGGGATGATCTCAAGCTGCCCGACAGCGAGAAGACCCTGCTGCGCCAGATCGCCGACCAGGTCGGCCAGCGCAGCACCGTCTACGACGACTGGGGTTTCCGCCAGCGGATGAATCGCGGCCTCTCGATCACTGCGCTGTTCACCGGCGAGAGCGGTACCGGCAAGACCATGGCGGCGGAAGTGCTGGCGAAGGAATTGGGCCTGTCGCTCTACCGCATCGACCTGTCGGCGGTGGTCAGCAAATACATCGGCGAGACCGAGAAGAACCTGCGCAAGCTGTTCGACGCGGCCGAGGACGGCGGTGCGATCCTGTTCTTCGACGAGGCCGACGCGCTGTTCGGCAAGCGCAGCGAAGTGAAGGACAGCCACGACCGCTACGCCAACATCGAGGTGAACTACCTGCTGCAACGTCTGGAATCGTTCCGCGGGCTGGCGATCCTGGCCACCAACATGAAGGGCGCGCTCGACACGGCGTTCATGCGCCGGCTGCGCTTCGTCATCAACTTTCCGTTCCCCGGCGTGGCCGAACGCAAGGCGATCTGGGCCTCGGTCTTTCCCGCGCAGGCAGCGACCACGGCGCTGGATCTGGACCGGCTGGCGCGACTCGCCCTCACCGGCGGCAGCATCCAGGGCATCGCGCTCAACGCGGCGTTCATGGCCGCGAAAGCCGGCGTGCAGATCGGCATGCCGCTGCTGCT
This sequence comes from uncultured Gammaproteobacteria bacterium, assembly GCA_963697555.1. Classification (GTDB taxonomy): domain Bacteria; phylum Pseudomonadota; class Gammaproteobacteria; order Xanthomonadales; family Rhodanobacteraceae; genus Rhodanobacter. Next base: position 569,439 of record CAVOOK010000009.1, on the reverse strand, counting down.
CGATGCGGCCCGCGCGGAGTACCGCAAGCTCGACAAGCCAGTCAACGAGGCCGACTTCCGCTGGCTCGAAAGCGCGGGAGCCAAGCCATGAGCATCGTGCTGCACATTGAGCGGCTGGTGCTGGACGAGGCACTCCTGAGCGGTGAGCGCAGCGGGGCGGTGCGTGCGGCGATCGAACATGAACTGACCCGGCGGCTGGCGCAGCCGGGGGCTGGCGACGCCTTGCGTGGCATCGGCGCGGCGACCGCCTTGCCGCCGGTGGCCTTGCCGGCAGGCCGTTCGTCGCACGATCGTCTGGGCCAGCGCATCGCAGCGGCGGTGGAGCGGGGGCTTGGCGCAGGCGATGCCGCGAGCGGGCGGAAAGTGCCATGACCGCCCGCGTCGCCAGCCTCGCCGCCAAGGCGCTTGCGCCCGCCACCACGCAGCAGGCGCAGCTGCAGCGCAAATGCGTCTGCGGCACGCATACCTCGGGTGAATTGTGCGAGCGCTGCGCGCATGCAAGGCAACCACTGCAACGCCAGCTGGTCATCGGGAGGACGAACGACCCGCTGGAAACGGAAGCTGACCGGATCGCCGACCGCGTGCTCGACAACGCCGGCGTGACCACGAACCGGCTGCTGCTGCCATCGCATGTCACGGCGATGGCCTCGCAAGGTTCCATGCACATGCTGGCCCGCTCCGTCGAACACACGCTCGCCGCCGCCGGCACGGCCCTGCCATCCGCGCTCAGGCGGGACATGCAGCAACAGTTCGGCCATGACTTCTCGCAAGTGCGCCTGCATACCGACCCGGCGGCAGCCCGATCGGCGCACGAACTTCGCGCACACGCCTATACCGTCGGTCCGCACATCGTTTTCGGCGCCGGTCGTTTCATGCCGCACACGCCGGGCGGCAGGCATCTGCTCGCGCATGAATTGACCCACGTGTTGCAGCAGGGTGCGGGCTCAGGCGTGGCCGTGCAGCGACAGCCATCGAACGACGCGGGACTCGATGCACCGGCAAGCCCGTCCACCGACGCCGGCGCCGTAGCGGCTCCAGCCGGCGACGCGGGAGCGCCGTCGGCCGATGCCGGAACACCCGCTCCAGCCGCGCCCACGCGCGTACCCGGGAATGAAGCGGAGGCCATCGAAGACACCGACAAGATCTTTCCGGACGACGCCGACGTCGCCAGCGCCATCTCCGGCCTGCCGGAAGTGGTGCAGAAGGAGCTCGGTACGGACATCGACTACCAGCGGCGATTCCTGTCGCGCATGTCGCTGTATCTCGGGCCGCACCCGAACACCATCGATCACTTCAAGGGCATTGATGTGTTCAAGTTCGCCGACGGCACCCGGCTCGATCTGCACACCGATGCCATCAGCCATCTGCGCGACGTGCAAAGCGTGATTGGCGCGAAGAACATGCCGTCCTCCGGTACCGGCTTCGCGCTGCGCGACAAGATCAAGGCGGCCGTGCAAACGCCCGGGCAGATGGTTCACGCGGTGGGCTATGCGATCGATTTCCGCGCCGCACGCAATCCGCATTTCAAAGATGCGCGCCTGGTTGCCGTGCAGGCGCTGTACAAGCAGAGCCAGACCAGCTTCAACATCGCCACCGGCAGCTGGACCACGCGCCGGGGCACCATCAGGAAAATGGGCCGCGGCGAGCTGGCGGAGGATGCCAGGGAGCGCAAGGATTTCATCGCGCGCTTCCGCGCGGAGGGCGCCAAGGATCTGGCTGGCAACGAGCTCATCACGCACGAAATCAGCGCTCCCAACCTGGCGGCCCTGAAAGCCCTGCGTGATGAGTACAAAGCTTATTTGCTGCGCCGACGCGCTTTCCAGAAGGCGCTCGCGGCGGCCAGGGCCAGGTTGAGGCGCGGTGAATCGCTGACGGTCGACCCGGCCGACGTCGCCAGCGCCATGCTCAAGCCCGATCTCACCACTGAGCGTGGCCGCCTGCTCAACGAGATCATGCAGGTAACCGCGCAACGGCAATCGATCATCGAGCGCACACGGACCATCCTCAAGGGTTTGATCGACAAGACGGACGCCGACCTTCAGCGCACGAAACAGGCGCCATATGTCAGCGACAGTGAGAAAGACTACGCCGCCAAGCTCGATCGACTGCAGAAGGCCAAGGTGGAAGCGCAGGCTGCGGTGGCATCGGCCGATCGCGACCTGCGGAAAGTTCGTGCCGCGCTGACCCAGCATGCGAACGCGGTCACTCGTACGGACACGCAACTGAAGGCCGAGCGTAACCCTGCCCGTCGTACGCGCCTTGAAGAGAAACGGCGCGCCGAGCAGGAGGCGAAGACGGCGGCGATCTCCGCAACGCAAGCGAGCGCGAACCGGCGCATCCAGTCGGGCGTCGACAAGAGTAATGCGGATGCCGCGCTCGACGAGGCCAGAGGGGCTTCGAGAAAGCGGTTGTGGCTGCACCAGCTGGAAGATCTGCAACGCGGGCTTTCGCTGGACGACTTTGACGCCCGTCTGGTGTTCGGCATTGGCAACAAAGACGCGGAGGCCGACAAGGAAGTGCGCGACCCGTCGCTGGTCCAACTGTTCTCGAAAGGCTTTTTCAACGTCGATCCGGCGCCGCCGTCAGTCGCGCCCATGCCGGCCCCGATACCCGCAGCAGCAGGGGCCAGGAAGCCCGCCGCACCCAGGCCGGCGCCAACGCCGCCGCAGGGGTTCGATTTGAACTTCATGGAAGAAATGGCGAAGCACGGCTTCGACCAGGGTTCGGAGTGGGCGCCGGGCGGCGTCGATTCGATGCATTTCGAATATGCCGAGGGCGTCGATGCACTGCATTCGCCGTCCGATGCCGTGAGCAGCAAGGCAAAGGCCAAACCGTAAAGGTGTAGCGATATGAAGAGCAGCACCAGCACACGCATCCCCAAACCCCGCCCCGGCGGCATCCTGCGTTTCGGCAAAAGGAAGGCCAAACGCGACGACCGCAACCTGATGTTCGCCGCCTTGTTGAAGGCGCCGCCGGCGTTGCCGGCCGAGTACGACTTCGACGTGGTCCACCAGGGCATCCCCACGCCGATGTTCGGCAACGACCAGTACGGCGACTGCGTGATGGCTGGTCGTGCGCATCAGACGTTGCGCTTCGAGAAGGCCGAGAAAAACAAATTGATCGCGATCACCGACCACGACGTACTGCATGAGTACTTCAGCGAGAGCGGCGGTGTCGACAGCGGCCTGGTCGTGCTCGATTCGCTGAAGGAGTGGCGTAAATCCGGCTGGATCGCGGCGAAGAAGCGCTACAGGATCAAGGCCTTCGCGCAGATCGACCAGCGCAAGCGCAGCGAGGTCCGGCGGGCGGTGTTCATGGACATCGGCCTTGGCCTCGGCTTCACCCTGCCCGATGCGGCGCTGACCCAGTTCTATGCCGGAAAACCGTGGGCGGTGGTCAGCGGGAAAACCGGCCAGCCGAACCCGAACAATGGCCATTACGTCTACGTTCCCGGCTATACAAAAAGCGGGCCGGTCTGTGTCACCTGGGGCCGCAAGCAGCAGATGAGCTGGGCCTTCCTTGTCAAGTACTGCGACGAGGCCTACGCGATCATCGACGCGATCGACACGGCGAAAAAGAAGCGCGCGCTCGACGCGGGCAAGCTCGATGCGTTCCTCGCTGCACTTCGCAAGCGACCACCGGCATCCAGCAAACAGACGCCTGCGCGCAGACGTGCCGGGTCGAAGAAGCCATGACCGAGCGTGGCGCCAGCGTGACGATGAAACCGGCTTCGCCGTTGTTGGTCCGGAGCCTGCGCTTGCAGCGCACCTGCGCGTGTGGCCGGCACACGCCCGATGGCGGGGAGTGCACCCAGTGCAGCAAGACAAAACGCGCGAGCGTGCAGACCCAGCTCCAGGTCAACGAGGCTGGAGATATCTACGAGCAGGAGGCTGATCGGATTGCGGATCGGGTGATGGGCGTGCCCGGACATCAGGGACCCACCCAGGCGCCACTGGGCATCCAGCGTCTCGCCCGGCAATCGGATGGGCGCGGCGATGCAGCGCCGGCCAGTGTGGATCAGGTCCTGGAGAACCCGGGCGAACCGCTGCAGCCAGCTTTGAGGCAAGGCATGGAGCAGCGTTTCGGCCACGACTTCAGCAGCGTCCGCGTGCATTCGGACCAGGGCGCCGCACGTTCCGCGCACGATGTGCTCGCCAATGCGTATACGGTCGGCAGTCATATCGTGTTCGGCGCCGGACAGTTCGACCCCGGCAGCGCGAAAGGGACGCGCCTGCTGGCGCACGAGTTGACCCATGTCGTGCAGCAAGGCAGGGCCGGTGGCCTCTCCCTGCAGCGCGACGAGAAGAAGGACAAGCCGAAGAGCGACACCGTGCAGCAGCAACCCGCTCCGGTGACACCGGATCCGGCCACGGCCTATTTCCACATCGTGGTGCGCGACTCGGGACTCGATCTGGGCGGCGGCGTGCTGGTATCCGACCTGGCCGCCGCGAAGACCCGGCTGATGCAGCGCAGGGTCGACAAGCCCTGGACGCTGGTGCTCGCGATCCACGCGTCGGAGAACCGGCTCGGTGCGCAGGCGCCGCCGGACTGGCAGAAGAACGCGGTGTTCTACGACGAGGCCGCCATCAAGTCGCTGTTCGGCGGCGACAGCACGTTCGTCGGATGGCGCGACCAGTTCGGCCCGAATCGCGTGGTGCTCTACGGTTGCCAGGTGACGGCGGCGTTCGAGCAGACGATCACCGACAACCTCGCGCGCGGCGGCAAGGCGCCGACGGCTTCCGGGCTGGGCGAAGGATGCAAGCCGCAGTCGACGTCGGTGACGTTCGGCGTGGAAAGCCGACGCGCCTACGACGGGCTTGCCGACGACGAGAAACAGAAAATGCTGGGCGAGGTCCAGGCGGCCAACGATACCTGGGGCTATTACGGCGGGCCGCCGGTGCCGCGGGATCAGGTGCTCGACTACCTGTTCAAGGGGCCTAAGCCGGGCTGGTGGCCGAAGGTGGAGGTCATCGTCAAGCAAGGCGACCAGTACGTCCCGGCAAATCCGCCGATTCCGTACTGGAATCGCCTGTCGAACTCGACCTTTCTGCGGATGTGCACCAAGGCGGTCGGCAACCTGCGCGAACACACGCCGCAGGCACCGACCATGAGGGATGAGTGATGTCGAGCCTCCTTGCCCGGTACCTGCCACCCCATGATTCGCATGCCGCGTTGGCCACGACCTGCGTCGTGCCCGGCCAGCCGCAGAAGGCGCCGGCGAAGGTCGACGCCGCGCTCAAGCTCGACCCGAACATCAGGATCAACGCCGCGGTGCTGCGCGCGGCCGTGGCGGGCAACACGCCGGCGGAGCATTGACGATGGATACCTTGCGCAAAGGCGATCAGGGGACGCAGGTGCGGCAGTTGCAACAGCTGCTGGTGCAGCGTGGTTACATGGCCGACATCAACGGCACGTTCGACACGAAGACCTGGCAGGCGACGCGCGCGTTCCAGACGCAGAATCTCGATCAGCATGGCCAGCCGCTGGTCGTCGATGGCGTGGCCGGACCGCTGACCTGGTGGAGCCTGCAGAATCCGAAGCCATTCATCCGTACGACGACCGCGGTCGATTACGCCACGCTGCCGGCGAGCGGCGGCAGCAAACGTGGTCGTGCTGCACTCACCGCCGCGATCGGCGAACTGAAGGCGAACGCGCGCGAGATCGGCGGCGACAACCGCGGTCCGTTCGTCCGCAAATACCTCGCGCCGGCTGGCCTCGACGAAGGCAATTCTTGGTGTGGCGGTTTCGTCAGTTACTGCTTCATGCAGGCGAGCGGTGGCGACAAGGCGGCGATGCCGTTCGCCTATGACGCCAGCGCGCGCACCTTGCTGGCCGAGTTCAAGCAGCAGGGCTGGTCCAGCGCACCGGGCAGCGGCTACGTGCCGGAAACGGGCGACGTCGTGGTGTGGTGGCGGGTGAGCCTGGCCGGCTGGCTCGGTCATACCGGCCTGGTGCATTCGGTGCAGGACGGCATGCTGTACACGATCGAGGGCAACCACAGCCCGCGCGTGCAGGGCTTCTCCTATGTGCTGAGCCGGATGGACAAGCTGCTCGGCTACGGCCATGTGCCATGAGCGCCTTCCCCGGATCACCGCGCATCCTCAAGGGCGGCATCGTGCTGATCGATCCGGCCAGCTCGGCGGTGCTGCGCGTGATCGCGCTGCAGTACAACCCCGATACGCTGACCCGCTCGCTGCAGGTGCAGGCAGTCAGCGCGGATGGCGGCGATCGTTCGGAAGTGCTGCGCCTGAAGGGACCGCCGGTGGAGACGATGAAGCTGGAGGCGGAGATCGACGCCACCGACCAGCTGGAGTTTCCGGAACAGAACAGCGTCGCCACGCAGTCCGGCCTCTTCGCGCAACTGGCGGCGCTGGAGACGATGGTCTATCCGACCAGCGGGCAGCTGCGCGCGAACGACGTGCTGGCGCAGATCGGCACGCTGGAGATCGTGCCGATGGAGACGCCGCTGGCGCTGTTCGTGTGGAGCAAGTCGCGCATCCTGCCGGTGCGCATCACCGAATTCAGCATCACCGAGGAGGCGTTCGACACGGCGCTGAATCCGATCCGCGCCAAGGTCAGCCTCGGCATGCGCGTGCTGTCGGTGAACGATGTGCCGTCGGGGCACAAGGCCGCCAGCCTGTTCATGAGTTACCTGCAGCAGAAGGAGCGCCTGGCCGGCGGTGCCGGCGGCCAGCTGTCCGCGCTCGGCTTGAGTGGAGTGCCGTGATGAATGTGATCTTTCCTCCCACCAGCCGCTACGCGCTGACGCCGACCGGAACCTTCGTGCGCGCCGACGGCACGCCGGTGATCTACCTCAAGCGCCGCTTCGTGCCGGCGCCGGAAAACCTCGCGCTGCTGCAATGGCATCAAGTCGTGCAGGGCGAGCGGCTGGACAACATCACGGCGCGCTACCTCGGCGATCCCGAACAATTCTGGCGGCTGTGCGACGCGAATCGCGCGCTGCGCCCGGAGGAGCTGACCGAGACGGTCGGAAAGCAGCTGCGCATCACCTTGCCCGAAGGCATTCCGGGGGTGCCGCATGCTTAAGGGCGTGCACCTGACCTTGCTGGTCGGCCCGGTGGTGCCGGTGCCGGTGCCGCAGTTCGTGCTGGATGCGCTGACCAGGTCGAGGTGAGTGCACCGGACGAGGCGGCCGGCGCGTTCACCCTGCAGTTCACGCTGAGCGTGCAGTCGCCGCTGCACACGCTGTTCCTGCTCAGCGGTGGCGGCGTGGTGCCGTTGCTGCGGGTGATCGTGGTGGTCACGCTCAACGGCATGCCGCAGGTGCTGATCGACGGCGTGGTGACCCGCACCGAAGTGCTGCCCGGCGCGGACCAGCGCCACACCACCCTGCAGGTCACCGGCGACGACCTCACCGCGGTGATGAGCAAACTGGAATTCTCCGGCCTGCCTGGCCTGCCCTATCCGGCGATGCCGGCCGAGGCGATCGTGGCGCTGCTGCTGGCCAAGTACGCGTTCCTCGGCATCGTGCCGCTGGTGATCCCGAGCATCGCGATCGACGTGCCGATCCCGACCAACCGCATCCCGACCCAGCAGGGCACCGACCTGGAATACATCCGCACGCTGGCCGAGCGCGTCGGCTACGTGTTCTACCTCGACCCCGGGCCGGCGCCCGGCATGAGCATCGCGTACTGGGGACCGAAGATGAAGGTCGGCGTGCCGCAGCCGGCGCTGAACGTGGACATGGACGCGGAGAGCAACGTCGAGAGCCTCAGCTTCAGCTACGACGGCAACGCGCGCAGCCTGCCGATCGTCTACATCCAGAACGAGCAGACCAAGGTGCCGATGCCGATACCGATCCCGGACATCGGCCCGCTCAATCCGCCGCTGGGGCTGATCGATCCGCCGCCGCAGAAATTCCGCACGCTGCCGGAGACCGCGAAGTATTCGCCGATGCGCGCGATGCTGCTGGGCATGGCCGAGGCGGCGAAATCCGCCGACACCGTCACCGGCAGCGGCAGCCTCGACGTGGTGCGCTACGGCCGCGTGCTGAAGGCGCGCCAGCTGGTCGGCGTGCGCGGTGTCGGCCCGGCGTTCGACGGGCTGCACTACGTCACCAGGTGCGCCACACGATCAAGCGCGGCGAGTACAAGCAGAGCTTCGCGCTGTCGCGCAACGGGCTGATCTCCACCGTGCCGCTGGTGCTGGCATGAGCGACAAGCTACTACGGCAAGTACCGCGGCACGGTGATCCAGAACGTCGATCCCGAGCAGCGCGGCCGCATCCAGGCGATGGTGCCGGACGTGTCCGGCCTGCTGCCGTCGACCTGGGCGATGCCGTGCGTGCCGATCGCCGGCAAGCAGAGCGGCGTCTACGTGGTGCCGCAGATCGGCGCCGGCGTGTGGATCGAGTTCGAGCAGGGCGATCCGGATTACCCGATCTGGATCGGCGGTTTCTGGGGCGTGGCGGCGGAAGTGCCGGCGCTGGCCCTGGCCGGCAACCCGGCCAGCCCGAGCATCGTGCTGCAGACGGGCCTGCAGAACACCATCTCGATCAGCGACGTGCCGGGGCCGACCGGCGGCATCCTGCTGAAGAGCGTCACCGGCGCGATGATCATGGTCAACGAGATCGGCATCACGATCTCCAACGGCCAGGGCGCCACCATCGTGCTGGCGGGGCCGACGGTGACGGTCAACAACGGCGCGCTGGTGGTCACCTAGGAGGCATGCGATGCCGGGCTTCCTCCTCCATGTCGGCGCCAGCGTGCTCTGTTCGCACGGCGGGCAGGCGCAGGCCACCGTGCCGAATCCGCGCGTCACGCGTCAGCGGCCAGCCGAGCGTGACGATGCCGGCGCCGTGGCTGGTCGCCGGCTGCGCGTTGCCGCCACCGCCGGCGGCGAACGGGCCGTGCGTCACCGCGCAGTTCGTCACGGCCGCGACGCGCGTGACCTCCAACGGACAGCCGCTGCTGCTCCTCGACAGCCAGGCGATCTGCGCGCCGACCGGCACGCCGCTGCTGATCGTCGCCAGCCAGACGCGCGTCACCGCGATGTGAGGACGCCAGGATGAACATCGACTTCCCGTTCCATTTCGACAACCGCGGCCGCAGCGCGGACGACCGGCGACGACGATCACGTGCGCGACATGATCGAGCAGCTGCTGTTCACCAGCCCGGGCGAGCGCGTGAACCGGCCGGACTTCGGCAGCGGCCTGCTGCAGCTGGTGTTCGCGCCGAACAGCCCGGAGCTCGCCGCCGCCTTGCAGTTCACCCTGCAGGCGGCCTTGCAGCGCTGGCTCGGCGACGTGATCGATGTCGGCGCGCTGGAGGTGAGCAGCGAGGACGCCACCCTGCGCGTCGATCTCAGCTACACCGTGCGCGCCAGTGGCGACACGCGCAGCGACAGCTTCACGCGGAGCCTGCCATGAACACCGCGAGTCGCAGCGCGAACCCGGGCGTGATCGGCTGTGTCGCGCTGCCCGCGTGCAGCGTGCCCGCCCGGCGCGAAAAGCTGCGTCTGTCCGGCACGCTCAACGGCATCGACTACGTCGAGGTCGGCGACGACGGCGTGAGCCTGTGCGTGCACCTGTTCGGCGACATTCCGCAGGGGCTCGGCGTGGCGAACGTGCGCATCAGCGGCGGCGACCGCATTACCGGCCTCCGCGTGCTCAGCGTCAAACCCGAGCTGGAGCCGGACATGCACGACGATGCCTGCCTGCGCATCGTTCTCGATCGCCAGGGTGACCACACGGCGTACTGCCTGTGCCTGGTGGATACGGCCTCGGGCAACGAACCTGCCAGTTGGCTGGCGTATCCGGGTTTCGATCCGCGCTATGCCTGCGTCGTGCTGCATTTCCGCCTCGACTGCGCCAAGTCGCTCGATTGCGCAGACACGGCGGCGTGCGTGCCGACGCCGCTGCCGCTGCCGGAAATCAACTATCTGGCCAAGGACTACGCCAGCTTCCGCCAGCTGTTCCTCGACCGCATCGCGCTGGACATGCCGGCGTGGCAGGAGCGGCATGTGCCGGACATCGGCATCGCGCTGGTGGAGGTGCTGGCGTACACCGCCGATTACCTCAGCTACTACCAGGACGCGGTCGCCACCGAGGCCTACCTCGACACCGCGCGCCGGCGCATCTCGGTGCGCCGGCATGCACGCCTGGTCGACTACCGCATGCACGAAGGCTGCAATGCGCGTGCGCTGGTCGCGCTGGCCGCGGATACCGATCTTGTGCTCGAGCTCGACAACCTGTTGCTGCTGGTGCCGCCGCCGGGACAGAACAACGCGAAGCCCGGCGTGATCACCGCGGCCCAGCTCGATGCCGCGCGCACGCAGGGCGCCTTGCTGTTCGAGCCGATGCGCAGGGACGGCGCGAAGACGTTCAACGTGATCGCGGCGCACAGCGCGGTGCGCCTGCACACCTGGGGCGATGAGATGTGCTGCCTGCCGCGCGGCAGCGCCCGCGCAACGCTGGTCGATGCACCGCCTCCGACGACGCCACCGCCCGCACCGGCACCGACGCCGATATCCACGGCAGCGAACGATCCCGCACCGGTCGCCATGGCCACCACCACCGCGCAGCGTGCGCTGAAGCTCGCGGTCGGCGACCTGCTGGTTTTCGAGGAAGTGCTGGGGCCGCAGACCGGCAATCCCGCCGATGCCGATCCCGCGCATCGGCATGCGGTGCGCCTGACGGACGTCCAGACGTCCATCGATCCACTCGATGGCACCCTGCTGCTGGAAATTGCCTGGGACGCCTGCGACGCGCTGCCGTTCGACCTGTGCCTTTCGGTACGCACGACAGCGCCCGATTGCGCCTGGCTACACGACGTCAGCCTGGCGCGCGGCAACGTGTTGCTGGTCGATCACGGCGAGCACGTGCGCGGCCAGTGCACCTCCGATGCGATCTGCATGCCCGGCGGCCACGATGGCGATTACCCCGGACTCTCGGCCGCGCTTGCCGCGATGCCGGATGCCTGCACGCGCTGCGGCACGCTGGCCGAGGATTGCTGGCTGGTGCCGGGTGCCGCGCAGTACGGCTGCTGCCATTGCGATGGCGCGGTGCAGGACGTGCGACGCCCGCCTTCGGACACCGGCCATGTGTTGCCCGGCACGCCGCTGACCTGGGCCGAACCGCTGCCGGCCAAGCGCACCGGTGTGCCAGCTGCTTGCGCGCGATCCGCGCCGCGCGTTGCCGCAACTGCGCGTCTACGGCGGCGCCCTCGGTGACGTTCTGGTCGCCGGCACGCCCGATCCCCGCTGGCAGTGGCAGGCGCAGTACGACCTGCTGGAAAGCGGACCTGACGATCGCCACTTCGTGGTCGAGATCGACGACGACGGCGCCGCGCACCTGCGCTTCGGCGATGGCGTGCTGGGGCGGCAGCCGCAGGCCGGCGACTTCTTTCGCGCCGCCTCGCGCATCGGCAACGGCCCGGCCGGCAACGTCGGTCGCGACAGCATCGTGTGGCTGGCGCTGAAGTCCGGCGTGCTGTCGGCCGACCTGCAGCCGCGCAACCCGCTGCCGGCCAGTGGCGGCACGGCGCCGGAAAGCATCGCCGAGGTAAAGCTGTATGCGCCCGGCGCGTTTCGCGCGAATCCGTTGCGCGCGATCGTGGCCGACGACTACGCGATGTTCGCCGCGCGTGCGCCGGAGCTGCAGGGCACGACGGCGACGCTCGCGTGGAGCGGCAGCTGGTACGCCGCCGACGTGGTGGTCGATCCGCTCGGTCGCGAGAACCTGCCAGCCGGCCTGGCGCATCGCATCACGGCGCAATTGCAACGCTATCGCCGCATCGGTCACGACGTGGCGGTCAGTGGCGCCCGCTACGTGCCGCTGCAGATCGAGCTGTTCGTCTGCGTGCTGCCGGAGTTTCTGGTGGCGCACGTCGAGGCCGAGCTGCGTGATCGTTTCAGCGCGAGCCTGCGTCGCGACGGCACGCCCGGCTTCTTCCATCCGGACCGACTGCGGCTGGGCGCGCCGGTGTTCGTCAGCGCGCTGCTGGCCGAGGCGCAGTCGATCATCGGCGTCGCGCACGTCGAGGTCACCAAGCTGGTCCGGGCCGAGCTCGCGCGGAACGGCGACGTGCCCGCGGACGGCGTACTGCACCTGGCCGCGCGCGAGATCGCGCAGGTCGACAACGATCCGGATCACCCCGACCACGGAAGCGTCGCGTTCACGCTGGGAGGTGGCCGATGAGCTGCTGTAGCGCCTGTGGCAGGCACGCCTGTGCCTGCGGATGCGGAGCGATCGCCGGCACGCCGCTGTCGCTGTACAACCGGCCGGGACGCGACAACCTCGCCTATCGCGTGGGCGCGTATGCGGATTTCCGCGCCACCATGCAGGCCGGGCTCAGTGATGCCGCACTGCCGGCGCTGGCCGGGCTGCGCACGCGCGAGGCCGACGATCCGGCGATGGCCCTGCTCGACGCCTGGGCGGTCGGCGCCGACGTGCTCAGCTTCTACACCGAACGCATCGCCAACGAGGGCTACCTGCGCACCGCCAGCGAGCGCCGCTCGGTGCTGGAGCTGGCGCGGCTGGTCGATTACCGGCTGCGGCCCGGCGTGGCCGCCAGCGTCTATCTCGCCTACACCGTCGAGAAGGATTCGCCGCCGGTGACGATTCCTGCCGGCGCACGCGCACAGTCCATCCCCGCGCCCGGCGAGCAGATGCAGACCTTCGAGACCGCCGAGCCGCTGGACGCGCGCCACGAGTGGAACGGGCTCAACCCGCGGTTGACGCGCCCGCAGAACATCTCGCTCGACAACGTCGCCGGACTCGGCGAGCTGTGGATCGCCGGCACCGCCAGCCACCTCAAGCCGAACGATCGCCTGCTGTTCCTGTTCGGCGACCTCGCCACCGGCGCGCAGGCGATCCGCCTGGTGCAGTCGGTCGACGTGCAGCAGGCCAGCGCGCGCAGCCGGGTGTTGCTGCAACCGGTCGATCCGGTGACCGTCAGGATTCTTGCGGCGGCGCAGGTCGCGATCGCCGCACTGGCTGCCACCGCCGGTCACTGGCTGGGTGGCGTGCAGCAGTTGCGCCAGCAGCTGCTGCTGGGCAAGGACAATGGCGGCAGCTATATCGAATTCATCCGCAGCTTCGGCGAGCTCGAGGGGTTCGCCGGCGGCCCGCAGGCCGCGCAGGATTTCCTGCAGGCCGCGCAGCAGGCCTTCGCCGGCGACGGCCCGGCCGGTGCGCCGCCGGCCAGCAGTTTCACTGCGTTGTTCGGCGCGCTGACCGCGACGCCGACGCTGCAGCCGGCGAACCGCCTGCACCTGCAACGCAACGTCGCCACCGCGCTGGGCAAGGCCAGCGACACGCGTCCGCAACTGCTGCTGAATTTCGAGAGCCGGCTGGCCGATACGTTCTATCGCGCGTGGACCAGCGTGCCGCAAGGCGAACCTTCGCCCACGCTGGTCGGCGTGTACGCCATGCGCGTGGCCGCGCCGCTGTTCGGCTACAACGCGCCGCGCATCATGGGTCTGGGCCTGAACACCGATGGCGCCACCAAGGCCGCGGTGCCGTATGTCTCGATGCCCGACGGCGACTGGAGCCCGGCCGAGCAGGACGACCGCGTGCAGCTGGACAATGCCTACGACGGCATCCTCGCCGGCAGCCTACCTGCTGATCCAGCAGTCATCCCGGTCGGTACCGGTCGTGGCGCAGGCGAGGAGTGCCCAGGTGCATCCGCGCAGCGATTACGGCATCAGCGGCAAGACCACCGACATCGTGCTGCTCGCCCCGGCGGCCGGCGATGGCTCCCCGGTATGGCAGGCGCCGGACATGAGCAGCGTGCGCAGCACCCAGGTGTATGCGCAGAGCGAGTTGCTGCCGCTGGCCGAACTAGCGCTTACCGACACTGTCGGCAGCATTGCCGCGAACGACACCTCGACGCGGATCACCCGGGACGGCGCCACGCGGCTCACTCTCGACGGCGCCATCGATGGCCTCAAGTCGGGCCGCTGGGTGATCGTCGAGGGCCAGCGCAGCGACGTACCGGGCACCGATGCGGTGAGCGCCGCCGAACTGGTGATGCTGGCCGCGGTGGAGCAGGGTGCGGATGCTGCGCTGCCCGGCGACACCGTGCACAGCACGCTGGTGTTCGCCAACCAGGGCCTGGCCTACAGCTACGTGCGCGACAGCGTGTCGGTGTACGCCAACGTGGTGCGCGCCACCCATGGCGAGACGCGCAACGAGGTGCTCGGCAGCGGCAACGGCGCGCTGTCGATGCAGACGTTCGTGCTGAAGCAGGCGCCGCTGACCTGGGTGTCCGCCGCCACCGTCGATGGCGTGCAGAGCACCCTTGGCGTGCACGTCAACGACATGACCTGGCACGAGACGCGCAATCTTGCTTTCGTCGGCGCGGCTGACCGCAACTTCGTCACGGCTACCGATGACAGCGGCAAGACCCGCGTGGTGTTCGGTGACGGCGTGCATGGCGCGCGCCTGCCCACCGGTGTGGAAAACATCACGGCGACGTATCGCAACGGCATCGGCACGCCAGGGAACGTGAGCGCGCAGCAGATCAGCCTGCTGGCGACCAAGCCACTCGGCGTCAAGGCGGTGGTCAATCCGCTGCGCGCTTCCGGTGGCGCCGACGCGGAGACGCGCGACCAGGCGCGCGGCAACGTGCCATTGGCGGTGCTGGCGCTGGACCGGCTGGTCTCGGTGCCGGACTACGCCGACTTCGCACGCACCTTCGGCGGCGTCGGCAAGGCGACGGCGCGCAAGCTCGGCAGTCTGGTGCAGGTGACCATCGCCGGTGCGGATGATGCACCGATCGACCCCACCTCCGATCTCTACCGCAACCTGCTGCAGGCACTGCAGCAGTACGGCGATCCGTCGCTGCCGCTGCGCCTTGGCGTGCGCGAGTTGCTGGCGTTGACGCTCAGCGCGAAGGTCGGCCTGGCGCAGGACTACGTGTGGGAGTCGGTCGAACCGCCGCTGCGCGCGACGCTGCTGGAGGCGTTCGGTTTCGGGCGGCGCGCGCTGGCGCAGAACGTCTATCTCAGCGAGCTCGTCGCCTGCATGCAGGCGGTGCGCGGCGTCGCGTGGGTCGATGTGGATGCGTTCGGAAGCATCGACGAGGCGACCCTGCTGGCCGGCTTCGACGATGCGGGCAACCGCAAGGGCGGTGACTCGTTGATGACGCACGCCACGCCGCTTGCGGCAACGTCAGGCGTCACGCCACCGCCGCGCGTGCAGGTGCTGCCCGCGCGCTTCGACGGCGACGGCACGCTGCGGCCGGCGCAGCTCGCCTATCTGCCGCCGAACGTTCCCGACACCTTGCTGCTGCAGGAGGCCATGCCATGACTGCCCGTCCGGACCGGCTGTACGACCTGCTGCCCGTGGTCTATCGCATGCGCGATGCGGAGCAGGGTTATCCGCTGCGCGATCTCCTGCGCGTGCTGGCGACCCAGGCCAACGTGCTGGAACAGGACATCGCGCGGCTGTACGACAACTGGTTCATCGAGACCTGCGACGACTGGGTGGTGCCGTACATCGGCGACCTGCTCGGCTACACCTTGCTGCCGGAAGCGGCGACGCTGGACGCGACGGGTGATGCGTGCACGGCCGGGCTCGGTCGCGTGCTGGCACCGCGCGCGGACGTGGCGAACACGATCGACGCGCGCCGGCGCAAGGGCACGCTGTCGCTGCTCGAAGACCTGTCGCGCGATGCGGCCGGCTGGCCGGCGCGCGCGGTGGAGTACTACCGGCGGCTCGGCTGGATGCAGCATCTCGATCACCCGCATCCGCATCGCGGCGGCACCGCGGAGCTGCGCAATCCAGGCAGGCTGCAGCGCATCCGCTGGGCCAATGGTGCGCTCGATCCGTTCGCGCACAGCGCCGACGTGCGGCGGATGGGCAGCGCGCGGCGTCGCGGCCGTTACAACATCCCTGCCGTCGGCGTGTTCGCCTGTCGCCTGCGCAGCTATCCGGTGACCCGCACGCCGGCGTATTGCATCGAAGAACGCGGCCCGCACTGTTTCAGCTTCAGCGTGCTCGGCAACGACACGCCGCTGTTCCAGCGCCCGGTCGAGGAAACCGAGCCCACCCATATTGCTGACGAACGCAACCTGCCACTGCCGTTGCGGCGCTACCGCTTCGCCGAGCGTGGCCCGCAGGCCGATTACGCCAGCGTGACGGAAGACGTGTACGGCGACGAACGCAGTGTGCAGATCTGGGCGCCGGATTGGCCGGCCAAAGGTCAGGGCGTGCCGGTGCCGCGCGAGGCGCTGATTCCCGCCGATCTCTCCGGATGGCACTACCAGGTACCGCGCGGGCGCGTGGCCGTCGATCCCGAGCTGGGCCGGCTGATGTTTCCCGCCAACCAGCGACCGAAGCGCGGCGTGTGGGTGTCGTACCAGTATGGCTACGCCGCGGATATCGGCGGCGGCGAATACGGACGGCTGACGCCGGAGCTGGAAGGCGCCACGCGCTACGTCGTGCACACCACGTTGCCGGGCGCCGATCCGAATGCCAGCCTGCCGCCAGGCCACTACGGCAGCATCGCCGCGGCGCTGGCGGCGTGGGCGCAGGCGAAGTCCGCCGCGCCGGTGCAGCAGCCGCTGCGTGCATTGATCGTCGAGCTGGCCGAGAGCGGCGTCTACGAAGGCAGCCTCGACCTGCAGCTCGATGCCGGCGAGGCGATCCAGCTGCGGGCTGCCGAGCGCACGCGGCCGGTGCTGCGCCTGCTGGACGTACGCGCCAGCCAGCCGGATGCGCTCAGCCTCAGCGGTCGTGCCGGCAGCCGGGTGCTGCTCGACGGCCTGCTGATCGTGGGCCGCGGCATCGAGGTGCACGGGCCGGCGGAAGAGACCGCGGCGACGGACGATCTGTGCGAGCTGGTGATCCGGCATTGCACCCTGGTGCCGGGCTGGGCGCTGCATTGCGATTGCGATCCCAAGCGTCCGGGCGAACCGAGCGTCACGCTCGACGGCACGCGCGCCGCGCTGCGTGTCGACCACAGCATCCTGGGCGCCATCGCGGTGATCAGCCCGGCGCAGCGTGGCGAGCCGCCGTTGCTGGAAATCTGCGACAGCATCGTGGACGCCACGGGTGCGGAGCGGGTGGCGTTGGGGGCGCCGGACGAGGCGGTGGCGTACGTCGAGGCCAGCTTCCGTCGTTGCACGGTGATCGGCATGGTGCAGGCGCATGGCATCGCGCTGGCCGAGGACTCGATCTTCGCCAGCCCGCTGCGCGTGCTGCGCCGGCAGCATGGCTGCGTGCGCTTCTGCTACGTGCCGGACGGCTCGCGCACGCCGCGGCGTTTCCACTGCCAGCCGGATCTGGCGCTGGCGGCGGTCGCTGCGGCCGATGTCGTCGAGCGTGCGCACGAGCGGCTGCGCGTGGTGCCGCAGTTCCGCAGCCAGCGCTATCCCGCGCCGTATTACCTGCGCCTGTCCGACAGCTGCTGCGCGGAGATCCGCAGCGGCGCGTCCGATCGTTCGGCGATGGGCGTCTATCACGACCTGTACGAACCGCAGCGCGAGGCGAACCTCGTGGCGCGGCTGGCCGAATACGTTCCGGCGGGCACGGACGCCGGCATTCTTTTCGCGAATTAGGAGATCGACCATGAAAGGCGACTTCGCACGCGTCAGCTTCGATCCGACCCTGCATTACAGCCAGGTGCTCCAGCAGCAAGGCCGCGTATTGCTGGAGGCGGACTGGAACGAGCAGGCGCACATCCAGCTGCACCTGCTGCGCACCCTGGTACGCGACCTGGTCGGCCCATGCTGGGCGGCGGGCACCGGCTTCGCCCTCACCAGCACCACGACCAATGCGGACGGCAGCAGCAAGCCGCTGCCGCTGACCGACTGGCTGCTGGCGCCGGGACACTTCTACGTCGACGGCATCCTGTGCGTGAACGAGGCCGCGTGCACGCTGGCCCAGCAGCCAAACGCGCCCACGCCCGACTACGGCGTGGCCGATGGCAAGAGCGGCTTCGAGAATCCGCCGGCGGGCTTCGCGCTGTGGCTGGACGTGTGGGAACGGCACCTGTGCGCGGTGGAGGCACCGGGCATCGCCGACGTGGCGCTGGATGGCGTCGACACCGCCTCGCGCGCGCAAGTGGTGTGGCAGCTGCGCCTGCTCGATCAGCCGCGCGCGCAGCAGCAGCTCGACGACGTCACCGCGGCGTTGAAGACGCGCCAAGGCGCCGCTGGCAGCCCGGCCGACGTCACTGCCATCAAGCAGCAGCTCGCCGAGGTGGCGCAGTTGCGCAAGGGCCTCGACAGCGGCAGTCAGGCCAACGCCTCGCCCTGCGTGCTGCTGCGCCAGTTGTTCGGCGCGCGCGCTGCGTACGCCTTGCCACGGCTGCGCGCCGAGCTGGGTCCGCACGAGGCCGACGACGACCCCTGCGTGATCGCCGCCGACGCGCGCTACCGCGGCATGGAGAACCAGCTGTACCGGGTCGAGATCCACCAGGGCGGACCGGCCGCCATGGCCAGCTTCAAATGGTCGCGCGAGAACGGCTCGGTGGTGTTTGCGGTCACGCGCGGCGACCTCGGCGCGGCGGCGGACGACGGCAGCGCGCAACTGACGGTGACCCTGGCACGGCTCGGTCGCGATGCCCGGCTCGGGCTGGCGGCGAACGATTGGGTCGAGCTGGTCGACGATCGCTACACGCTGGGGCAGCGCGCCTATCCGCTGCTGCAGGTGATCGCCATCGACACGGCGGGCTGCAGTGTCACCTTGAACGTGCCGAAGAACGTTCTGCCGTGGCCGCTGGACGATGATCCGCGCCGGCATCCGCTGCTGCGTCGCTGGGACCAGCGCGAGGCGGTAAACGCGCAGGGCGTGCTGGCCGTGGCCGAGGGTGCGCCGATCGTGCTGGAGGACAGCATCCAGATCACCTTCGAGCCCGGCGGCGTATACGCCACCGGGGACTACTGGCTGATCCCCGCGCGGGTGGCCGGCAACGGTCAGCTCGACTGGCCATCGGTGAACGGCGCGCCCGCCGCCTTGCCGCCGCGCGGCCTGCATCACCAGGCGGTGCTTGGCGCCATCGGCGACAACGGCGGCTACGAGGAATGCTGCTGCCGCTTCGACAGCCTGTGCGAGTTGCTGCGCGCTTCGTCCGTGCCGGGCACGCCCGGACACGACCTGCTCGGCGCGCCCGCGCCCAAGCCCATGGCGGCGCCCGGTGGCGCCGGGCGCAAGCGGCGCGCCAAGCCGGCGAAGCCCGGCAATCCTCCCTGAGCGCCGCACCTCGGCTCCGGCGGCCCTCCTGCCCGCATCATGCCGCTGGCAAGCCACCTCGACCGGTTCGACAAGAGTCGGCGAGTGGCCGGGAAGACGGTGAAGGAATCATCCGACGGGCCAGAGCGACTCGAGGGCGCATGAGCGGGTCGTGCATTCGCATGGCGCGCAACGGGCTGCCTTTACACTACGCGCATGAACGACTCCTCCCGCGTATCACCCTGGCGCCTCTCCGTCGCCCCGATGATGGACTGGACCGACCGCCACTGCCGCTACTTCCACCGGCTGCTGACGCCGCATGCGCGGCTGTATACCGAGATGGTGACCAGCGCGGCGCTGGTGCGCGGGAAACAGCTGCGCCTGCTCGAACACAGCCAGCAGGAACATCCGCTCGCACTGCAACTTGGCGGCAGCGATCCGCTGGAGCTGGCACAGGCGGCGCATCTGGGCGCCGCGGCAGGCTACGACGAGATCAACCTCAACGTGGGTTGCCCGTCCGACCGCGTGCAGTCCGGTCGCTTCGGCGCGTGCCTGATGCGTGAGCCGGCGCTGGTCGGCGAATGTGTCAAGGCGATGCGCGATGCGGTGAGCGTGCCGGTGACGGTGAAGTGCCGCATCGGCGTGGATGACCAGGACGACTATGCGGGCCTGCAGCACTTCACCGAACTGATGCTGCAAGCCGGTGTCCAGGTGCTGGTGGTGCACGCGCGCAAGGCTTGGCTGCAGGGTTTGTCGCCGAAGGAGAACCGCGAGGTGCCGCCGCTGGACTACGAACGGGTCTACCGGCTCAAGCGCGAGTTTCCCGAACTGGTGGTGGTGATCAACGGCGGCATCACCACGGTGGAACAGGTGCAGGAGCACCTGGCACGACTGGATGGCGTGATGCTGGGGCGCGCGGCGTATCACGATCCGTACCTGCTGGCGCGGGTCGAGGCGGCGCTGTACGGCGAGCCGCTGCCGTCGCGGGACGACGTGCTGCGCCGCATGCGGCCGTACGTCGAGGCCGAGCTGGCGCGCGGCACCGCGCTCAAACACATCAGCCGGCATCTGCTCGGGCTGTATCAGGGTGAACCGGGCGCGCGCGCTTTCCGGCGCACGATCAGCGAGGGCGCGCACCTTCCGGGCGCGGGTTGGGCGTTGCTGGAGCAGGCGTGTGCGCCGTGTTCGGTGGCGGCGTGACAGCCGCCGCCCGTCCGGTCAGTATTCAGGCCTGATTGCCTAGGCTGGACGCCACGGCAGGTGCCGGGCGGAATCCTCACGATGACAACGCACAAAAGCTTCATCCCTGCTCTGTTCATATCCTTGTTCGCTGGCGTGTCAGGGACGGCTTTGGCGCAATCGGCCAAATCGGTGACGCTGGACCAGGCGGTGCTTGAGGTGCAGCAGAACACCGGCGGCAAGGTTTTGTCCGCCGAGCAAAGGGGTGTGGGGCATCGGCAGGAGTACCGCATCAAGGTGCTCACACCCGATGGCCACGTCAAGGTGATGGTGGTCTCTTCCGAATCGGGCAAGAATCCGGCATCCAGCCAGTCAACCAAGAATCCGCCTGCGAAACGTGCGGGCAGCAAGGAGAAACACTGATGCGCATCCTGTTGGTGGAGGACGAGGCGCCGTTGCGCGAGACGCTGGCGGCACGCCTGAAGCGGGACGGTTTTGCGGTCGACGCGGCGCAGGACGGCGAGGAGGGCATCTATCT
Organism: uncultured Gammaproteobacteria bacterium; assembly: GCA_963697555.1. Taxonomy (GTDB): domain Bacteria; phylum Pseudomonadota; class Gammaproteobacteria; order Xanthomonadales; family Rhodanobacteraceae; genus Rhodanobacter. Next base: position 548,585 of record CAVOOK010000009.1, on the reverse strand, counting down.
CGGCCGCGAGGTGCCGTTCGATCTGGCGATCATCGACCTGGGCCTGCCCAAGATGTCCGGCATGGATCTGGTCAAGGCGCTGCGCGAGCACGGCCAGCGCTATCCGATCCTGATCCTGACCGCGCGCGGCAGTTGGCAGGACAAGGTCGAAGGCCTGAAGTACGGCGCCGACGACTACCTGGTGAAGCCGTTCCACGTCGAGGAACTGCTGGCGCGCATCAACGCGCTGGTGCGCCGCGCCAGTGGCTGGTCGAAGCCGATCCTGGCCTGCGGCATGATCAAGCTGGACACCACCGCGCAGACGGTGACGGTGGAAGGCAAGCTGGTCGACCTCACCAGCTACGAATACAAGGTGCTGGAATACCTGATGCTGCACGCTGGCGAGCTGGTCTCGAAGGCCGACCTCACCGAGCACATCTATCAGCAGGATTTCGACCGCGATTCCAACGTGCTCGAAGTATTCATCGGCCGGTTGCGGCGCAAGCTCGATCCGGAAGGTACCCTCAAACCCATAGAGACGGTACGTGGACGCGGATACCGCTTTGCCATCCCGCGCACCGACGGCGACGACGAGTAACGAATCCGCATCGCCGGCGCGCCGCCCGTTGTCCCTGGCGGCGCGCGCGGCGATCGCGACCGGCTTCGTGCTGGCCGGGTTTCTCGGGCTGGTCGGGCTTACCCTGTCGCAGGCGAACAAGCAGCGTGCGCTGAGCGCGCTGCATGATCGCCTGGAGAATTTCGCGCTTGCGTACATCACGCATACCGACGTCAACCGCTACGGGAAACTGCTGCCGCCGATCGATACCTTGCCGGATCCGAACTTCTCGGGGCCGGGCTCCGGGTTGTACGCGGTGGCGATCGGCGATCGCGGTTTTCGCTGGGAATCCTCCTCGGCGATCGGCCGTGATTTCAGTTTCCTGAAGCCGCTGGAACCTGGCCAAAGCCAGTTCGTCGGCCCGATCGACACGCGCATGGGACGGCTGTACTACTACAGCTACGGCGTGGCGCTGGACATGGAGACGGGCAAGTCGGTGCACCTCACCATGACGGTGGCGCAATCGGAGGATCAGCTCGAAGGCGAGAACGCGGTGTTCCGGCACACGCTGGTGATCTGGTTGTCGATCCTGGGCGTGATGCTGATCGTGCTGCAGCTGCTGCTGCTGCGCTGGAGCCTGACGCCGTTGCGCAAGGTGGCCAGCGACATGAGCCGGGTCGAGCGCGGCGAAAGCGAGCAACTCGACAGCCAGTACCCGATGGAGCTGACCGGCCTGACCGAACGCATCAACGTGTTCATCAACAACGAACGCGAACAACGCACGCGCTACCGGCATACGCTGGCCGACCTTGCGCACAGCCTCAAGACGCCGCTGGCCGTGATCCGTTCGCAACTGGAAGCGCCCACGGCGGACGAGCAGACGCGCCGCAGCAGCGTGCTCGACCAGGTGCGCCGGATGAACGAGCTGGTGGCTTACCAGCTATCGCGTGCGGCTACCTCCGGGCGCCAGACCTTTGCGAGCGCGGTGCCCATCGCCGGGCACGCCGAAGACCTCGTGCAAAGCCTGGAGAAGGTCTATGCGAGCAAGAACGTCCTGTGCGAATTCGATATCGCCGATGGCGCGGTGTTCTATGGCGAACAGGGCGACTTGCTCGAGCTGCTGGGCAACCTGCTGGAGAACGCGTTCAAGTGGGCCGGGCATCGCGTGCTGCTGGTGGTGAAGATGCAGCCGCAGGCTGGAAAGCAGCGTCCGGGCCTGTTGTTGTGCGTGGAAGATGACGGCCCCGGCATCGCCGAGGACAAGATCGAAAAGGTACTGCAGCGTGGCGTGCGCGGCGACGAGCGCGTGCAGGGCCACGGCATCGGCCTGTCGATCGTGCAGGACATCGTGCACGCCTACCAGGGCGAACTGACGGTGGATCGTTCCACCGAATTCGGTGGCGCTCGCTTCTGCGCGAAGCTGGCGGCGAGTTGAGCGGGGCGCTTCATCCCGGCCTCGGTTCGTCCTTGAGCTTGTCGGAGAACGAACGAAAGGTCGCGCTGACCTGCCGCCGGTGAAACGCCTCCCGCATGGCGTTCATTGCTGCGGGTGATCGCTCCGGCAGGTCGAAAAGATCACGGCCTTGGCTCCAGGTGCTCCGCTGCCCGTCAACGGGAACGGCAGTAACCGGGTGGTTCGCAACCCTCGGCCGGCGAGCGTCCGTAGAACCCCTCCAGCAATTCGGCAATGGCCGGTTCCGCCAGGCGCAACTGCGCCGGCTGCGAGTAGTGCAGTTCGCTGACCACGGCGAAGTATTCGCTGGCGCTTTCCGTGGCGTAATGATCTATCGGGCTGTCGTAGCTGTCTGCCGGCATGCGGACCAGGCGGTCGTAAGCCTGCTGGAACTGCGTGATCCACCGCCGCCGCGGAATCTCCACCAGAGGTGGCACGCCGTCGGGCGGGCCGTCGAGCATGTCGAGCTTGTGCGCCATTTCGTGCACGACGACGTTGTAGCCGTCCCACGGCTGTTCCAGATCCAGTTGCACATCGGCCAGCGACAACACCAGCGGGCCGTGTTGCCACGCCTCGCCAGCAAGCACTTCATCGCCTTCGGTGACCACGCCGGTGCGATCGTCGTGGTGACTGCGGCGCACCTTGAACTCCCCCGGATAGATCAGCACCTCGCGCCATCCGCGCAGGCTGGCGGCGCCCTGCTGCAATGCCGGCAGGCAGGCCTGCATGGCGATCAGCAGACGCCAGTAATCGTCCAGCACGGCACCGGCCAGCGCATGAAAGCGTTTGCGTGCGAGAAACAACGCGGCGAGCCGGCGCAGCGCGTGTTGCCGTTCCGGGTCAAGCCGGCGCGCCAGCGGACAGGCAAGCAGCGCGCGTCGCCACAGCGGATCGGGAATCGGCGTCGGTTCCAGCCGCGTCAGCAGTGAGTGCCACCAATGCCCCGGCATGACGCCGAGCGCTTACTGGATGGAACCAGGCAGCAGCGATTGCCAGCCCAGATGCAGCCGGTGGGTTTGCGTCGGTGCAGAGGAAGCGCCGCCGGAATGGTCGCCATTGGCGCCGGTGGTGGTGCCGGAGGACTCCCCGTTGCCGCTGGTCGGCGTGCAGTCCCGGGTCAGGCCCAGCGCATCGCCGCCACTGGCATTGCCGCTGTGCTGGCTCGTGCTGTCCGCCGTAGTGGGCGGGGCACCGTCCATATCCTGGGTATCCACGCTCGTCCCTGCGGCACTGCCGATCCCGGCAATGCACAAGGCGCAACCGATGAGCCAATAGGTGGCACGCATGGCGATCGAACTCCCGGACATGCAAGCGAAGACCATGGATCGTCTCAGAAACGCCGGTGCTGTGCCAGTGCTGCCGTTGGCGGTTTGCATGTGCCGGATGCCGCGTGGCTGGCGTGCCGGGCTAAAATCCGGGGATGCCTATTCTTTCCCCCGTTTCCGCCACTTGCCGCTGCATGACGTCCGCCGCGGCGCCAGGCGCCTGTTGATGCAACCCGCGCAGCTGCTGGCACTGCTCGCGCCGGGCGAACCGCTTTCCGGCGCGGCCCTGGCCGCGCAGGTCGGCGTGACCCGCGCGGCGATCTGGAAACAGATCGAAGCGCTTCGCGCGCGCGGCGTGCCGATCGAGGCGCGGGGGGCGGCGGGATATCAGCTGCCGTGGCCGCTGCAGATGCTCGAGGCCAACCAGATCCGCGCGACGCTGCCGCCGCCTCTGGACGGTTCGCTCGGCGCGTTGGAACTTCACTGGGAACTGGATTCCACCTCCAGCGAACTGCAGCGACGCGGTGCGGCCGCCAGCGATTTCAGTATCGTGCTCGCCGAAACCCAGACGGCCGGCCGGGGTCGCCGCGGCCGGCCATGGCTGTCGCCGCCGGGTCTGAACCTCTATCTTTCGTGCCTAAAACGCTTCGACCGGGGCTTTGCCGCGCTGAGCGGCTTGTCGCTGGCGATCGGGGTCATCGTCTTGCGCGCGCTGGAACATCTCGGTATCGCCGGTGCGGCGCTGAAGTGGCCCAACGACGTGCTTGCCACGACTGCCGGCCAGCCGGGCGGCAAGCTAGCCGGCATCCTGGTCGAGTTGAGCGGCGAGTATCAGGGGCCGTGCGCGGCGATCATCGGCATCGGGCTCAACCTGCGGCTGACTCCGGCGCTGCACGCCCAGGCCGGACAGCCAGCCACCGATCTCGCCACGCTGACCGGCGGCACGCCACCGGATCGCAATCTTGTCGCCGCCGCACTGATCGCGTCGCTGGTGGAAGGTCTGCGGCAATTCGAGCGCGAGGGTTTTGCCGGCTTTCTGGCGGACTATGCGAGGCACGACTTGCTGCACGATGAGCACCTGCGTCTGAGCGGCGCGCTGGGCGAGTTCGAGGGCGTAGGTGCCGGCGTGGACCGTCATGGCGCCCTCCAGGTACGCATGACCGACGGCAGCGTGCGCCGGGTCGACAGCGCGGACGTCACGGTGCGTCGCGCATGAAACTGCTGCTGGATTTGGGCAACTCCCGCCTGAAGTGGGCGCTGCAGGCGCGGGCGTCTGAATGGCTGGCGCACGGGGCGGTGGACTGGAGTGACGCCGACGTATCGGCGAAGCTGGCCTCGGCCTGGGCCAGCCTGCCGCTTCCGGACGACGTCGTCGCTGCCTCGGTGGTCGACAGTCTGCGCGAGGCCGAGGTGGCCGGCGTGATCGAACGCGTGTTTGCGCGGTCGCCGCATTGGCTGCGAACGCCTGCGAGCGCCGCCGGCGTACGCAACGCGTATGTCGAGCCGCAACGACTGGGCGTGGATCGCTTTCTGGCGATGGTGGCAGCCCTGCACGATGGCGTCGCACCTTGCGTGCTTGCTGGCGCGGGCACCGCACTCACACTGGACGCGTTGGCGGCCGACGGCCGGCATCTGGGCGGGCTGATCGCGCCCGGGCCGCTGTTGATGCAGCAGTCGCTGCTGACCGCGACGGCGCGGGTGCGACCGGAACGGGCCGGTGACATCGTGGAGCTGGCCGACAACACCGCCGACGCTGTGGCGTCGGGCTGCTGGCTGGCGGCGGCGGCATCGATCGACCGTTTCGTGGCCCGGATGGCCCTGCGATTTGATCGCCCCGCTGCGCTGATCCTCGGCGGCGGCGACGCGGCCCGGCTGGCACCGCTGCTGCAGTCCTCACCGGTGCAGCTGAGCGAGGACAGCGTGCTGCGCGGCCTGGCCGTGTGGGCAAATACACATCGGGCGGCCGCGTCACCCGATTAGAATGACGATGGTTGCGCGTTGATGGGGGTTGGATGTTCCTGCGTCTGCTGTTCGTTCTCTTGAGCGCTCTCAATATCGCGGTGGGTGCCTGGCTGCTGCTGGGCCAGCCGTACGCCCGTGGCGGCAATCCCGTTGATCCCGGCGTGGCCGAGCTGCGCCTGCTGTCCGAAATGCCCGAGCCAGACATGAGGGCTTCTTCGACCGTCGCCAGCGTGCAGGCGCCCGCCGTAGCGCAACCCGAACTCAGCTACAGCTGCATCGCGCTGGGTCCGTTCGCCACGCCGCAGGATTTGCGCAACGCGCGACAGACACTCGCGACACAAGCCACGCGCATGCGCTCGCGTCAGGAGCAGGCCAGCCAGGCGAGCGGCTGGTGGGTGTACCTGCCGGCAGCCGGCAGCCGCGCGCAGGCGCTGGAACAGGCCAGGCAGCTGGGCGCCCACCATATCGGCGATTACTTCGTGGTCAGTTCCGGCGATCAACCCAACACGATTTCACTGGGCCTGTTCAAGGATCCCGGCAACGCGCGCAAGCGCCGCGACGAGGTCGTGGCCGCCGGCTTTCCCGCCCGCATGAGCGAGCGCAGCGAAAGCGTTCCCGAATACTGGCTGGATCTGGTGGTCGCCGACCGCAACCATTTCGACTGGCGCAGCCACATCGCGGCCAGCGGTGTCGGCTCGCACAGCACCGGCTGCTTTTGAGCACCAGCTGCGACAGCCCTGCTAGAATCCCCGCCTTCGCCGGCATAGCTCAGTTGGTAGAGCAACTGATTTGTAATCAGTAGGTCCCCAGTTCGAATCCGGGTGCCGGCACCAGTACATAAGGCTCGCAGCAATGCGGGCTTTTTTTTGACTGGGCCAAGGCTTCACGGATTCCACGTTCGAGACAGCCATCAAGCAGGTTGCCACGGCATAAAAAAGCCCGCCGAAGCGGGCTTGTCCATCTGCGCCGGGGGAAGGCCTGGGATTGAACGCCTCACGGCGGAACTACAGGGGTGATGCAATTCACATTTACTCATTTCCGGCAGCGTCGGTCCGTGATGCGCGTCACGAACCGCCTGCGCGATACCGATCCATTGCCGTGCGTCTCCAAGCGACGTGTTCCGATAGCGGAAAGCTGTACGGGTGTTCAGCTCCCACGGATGTTTAACCCGCTTGTCGCGATCCATGCACCACCGTCCCTGGAAGCTTGCTCGACGGGCGAACGCGAGGACATTCCATGGGTACGCTTTACGTGGTACAGGCATTTCACGAGACGGCCGGGGATGTCGTTGCGGACAAACCGATCCTTCATGGCATGGAAAAACTGGCCATGACTCGCGCCGAGGTCTTGGCGGCGGAACGCGATGGCGTGCTGGTCTATGCACAGGCGGCGGACGTCGATCGCGACGAATATTCGCAGCCCGTCATCCTGGCAACTTACGGCCATGTGCCCCACCCGGAACAGCAGAGCCTGCGTCAACTGCGTTAGGCGCAGGCGTGGGCCGACAAACGACCTCTTTCGCTCAGCACTTTCCGGACAGAAAATCCATGTGCACGTCCCGTGAAAGCTTGCTACGATCGGGACCGTGGCTACACAGGGGTAGCCCGGGAAAACAAAATGCAAACGCTTCTCGCACATTCCGCCTTTTGGCGTGGAGTGTCGTTGTTTGCAGGGATGCTGATTGGCAAGCTCAACCGCGACATAGAAGACCCGATCGCGCCCGTTCGTGATGCACTGGTGTCCTGGTGCGGGGGCGCACGATCGCGTCGCGAGGACGAGCTGGCGCGAAGTCGCCAGACAACGTTGCACTAGGCAGGCGTGTTCGACCGCTGGCGTGGGGACGACGACGTGGAGTCCCATCGACGCCGTGCGGTGACATTCGCGGACTATTGCTCCCTTCATTGGCCCGGCAACGGCCATGCTGAGCGATGCGCGCCGGCGTCGGCCATGCCGTTCCGGTAAACTTCCTGGGCTGGCGATGAACCGTATCGCGTGGCCATCTTTTCGCGACGATGGCGATGCGCGGCTGCTGCTGCGTCCATTGTCGTGCGGCGTGGGCCTGCGACCGTCACCGCCAATGACGCAGCGCGATCGGGCAATGAAGGCAAAGCATGAGCAAACAGACCATTTCACTGATCGGCGTGCCGACCGATATCGGGGCCGGCCATCGCGGCGCCGCGATGGGGCCGGAGGCTTTACGGGTGGCCAACCTCGCGGCGCGGCTGGAGCGCAGCGGGCGCAAGGTGATCGATCGCGGCAACTTGCAGGGGCCGCTCAATCCCTGGCAGCCGCCCGAACAGGGGTATCGCCACCTGGACGAGGTGGTTGCCTGGTGTACGGCCGTCTATACGGCCGTACACCAGGAGCTGCAGTCCGGCCGCTTGCCGATCATGCTCGGCGGGGACCACTGTCTGGCGATAGGCTCGATTTCGGCGGTCGCCCGGCATTGCCATGACGAAGGCAAGCAGTTGCGCGTGTTGTGGCTGGATGCGCATACCGACTTCAACACGGCGCAGGCCACGCCGACCGGGAATATCCACGGCATGCCGGTGGCCTGCCTGTGCGGCACCGGTCCGGACCAGCTCACAGGCCTGAGTGGCCATGCGCCGGCGACCACGCCGGACGTGTTTCGCTACATCGGCATCCGTTCGGTCGACGAAGGCGAGAAACGGCTGGTGCGCGGCGCAAACATGCAAGTCCATGACATGCGCCATATCGACGAGGTCGGCATGAAGCGGGTGATGGAGGAGTCGCTGGCCGGCATGGACGAAAACACCCATCTGCATGTGAGCTTCGACGTCGATTTCCTCGACCCGAGCATCGCGCCGGGTGTCGGTACCACCGTGCGCGGCGGGCCCAACTATCGCGAGGCGCAGTTGTGCATGGAGATGATCGCCGACACCGGACGGATGGCGTCGCTGGACATCGTCGAGCTCAACCCGGCATTCGACAAGCGCAACCAGACCGCGAAGCTGGCGGTGGATCTGGTCGAATCGCTGTTCGGCAAATCCACGCTGATCCGTTGATTGCCGGGCTCCCCGAAAACATCATTAGCGAACACCATGCAGACTCGTGTACTCACTGGCATCACGACCACCGGCACGCCGCACCTTGGCAACTACGTGGGAGCAATACGCCCCGCCGTCGAGGCCAGTCGGCGCGCCGACGTGGATGCGTTCTATTTCATGGCCGACTACCACGCCCTGATCAAGAGCGACGATGCGGCGCGGATCGAACGCTCGCGGCTGGAGATCGCTGCCACCTGGCTGGCGGCCGGCCTGGACCCCGCGCGCGTTACCTTCTACCGCCAATCGGACATCCCGGAAATCCCCGAGCTCACCTGGTTCCTCACCTGCGTCGCCGCCAAGGGCATGCTCAACCGCGCGCATGCGTACAAGGCGGCGGTGGACCGCAATACGGAAACCGGCGAAGACGCCGACGCCGGCATCACGGCGGGCCTGTACATGTATCCGGTGCTGATGGCGGCGGACATCCTGGCGTTCGACGCGAACCTGGTGCCGGTGGGACGCGACCAGATCCAGCACATCGAGATGGCGCGCGATCTGGGCCAGCGCTTCAACCACATCCATGGACGGGAGTTTTTCGTGCTGCCCGAGGCGCTGATCGAGGAACAGGTGGCCACGCTACCTGGCCTGGATGGCCGCAAGATGTCGAAGAGCTACGACAACACGATCCCGCTGTTCGCCGGCGGCAGCAAGCAGCTGCGTGAGGCGATCATGCGCATCGTCACCGACTCGCGCCTGCCGGGCGAGCCGAAGGATCCGGACAATTGCGCGCTGTTCACCATCTTCCAGGCGTTTGCCAGCGAGGCCGAGACGGCGGCGTTCCGCCAGGCGCTGCTCGATGGCATCGGCTGGGGCGAGGCGAAGCAGTTGCTCTATGAGCGGATCGAGTCCGATGTGGCGCCGATGCGCGAACGCTACGAACGGTTCATGGCCGACCCGGCGGCGATCGAGACGATCCTGCAACAGGGCGCGCAAAAGGCGCGCACGATCGCCACGCCCAAGATCGCAGCGCTGCGCAACGCACTCGGGCTGCGGTCGGCCGGCGCCGCCGCAGCGCCGGCCAGTCAGCCGGATGCGGCGCCGAAGCAGGGCAAATTGCCGCGTTTCGCCAGTTTCCGCGATGCCGATGGTAACTTCCGTTTTCGCCTTTTCTCTGCGGCCGGCGACGAGCTGCTGCTGTCGATGCCGTTCACCGATCCGAAGGCGGCCGGTGCCTTGCAGAAGCGGCTGCGCACGCTGGGCGCGACCGCGGCCGTGCTGCAGGTGCAGCCGCGGGGCATGACGCTCGAGCTCGATGGCGCCGCCGTAGCCACTACGCCGGATTACGGCGATGAAGCCGCTCGCGACGATGCCCTCGCCCGGTTGCACGAGGCGCTGGATCAACTCGCCGCGCAGGATTGACGCGGCATCTGCTGCTGACGGAGTGCTGACCGATGCGTTACCTCGCCATCCTGCTGCTGGCACCCTGGCTGCTGATTCTGTGCTGGGCGTATTGGGCATATCCGAAGAGCCTGCCGCGCACGTCGGTCCGGCGCGTCTTCGACGCCGTCGTGCTGGTGCTGGCCGTGATCTCCACGGTATTCGCCGCGGCGCTCGGTTTCGATCGTGTTGCGTTGCCCACGGTCGACGGTTTCGGTCGGGCGAGCGGGGCGATCTGGCAGCAGGTGTCACCCGCGTTGTACGGCTACGGTGCGTTCACCGCGGTGCTGCTGTCGGCGACGGTTTTGCGCCACGTGATCTGGCGACGACGTTGAACGCGCGCCGCTCTGGCCGAGCGCGCTGACGAAGCATTGCACCCCGCCGAGCAGCATTGAGAAAGCCGCTGCGGTGTCTGCCACACGTTCATACGTGACTTCTGGCTGTCGATGGCGACTAAACGCAGAGTGCATCCTGCGCATCTATCCGTTGCAGCGAATCCTTCGCAACGCGCGCAATCGGCGCAATCTCACTGGAAATCCCCACGACATGCGCATCGCATGCCTGCTGTTCTTGATTCTCGCTGCATCGTCGGTGCCCGCTCTGGCGGTGGACATCGATGGACATATCCGTGCCGACGAATGGAAGGGCGCGCGCCACGTCACCGACTTCCGCCAGACCCAGCCGCTCAGTGGCAAGCCCGGCTCGGTGCATACGGAGGCGTGGATACTGGCCACCCCGAAAGGCCTGGCTGTGGCGTTTCGCTGCGACCAGCCGCCGGAGGTGCCGCGCACGCGGCAACGGGTGCAGCGGGATTTCGAGGATCAGGTCGATCGTGTCAACCTGATGGTCGATTTCGACGGCAACGGGCGTACCGGCTACGACTTCGTGGTCAGTTCGACGGACGGCATCAACGATGCGGTCATCACCAACGAAGTCACTTTCAACAAGGACTGGGACGGCAACTGGCAGCATGCGGTCAGCGAGGACGCCGCCGGCTGGACGGTGGAAATACTGATTCCCTGGTACATCGCGCCGATGCACACCGCGCATGACGGTCGGCGCACGATCGGGCTATATCTCGATCGCGTGGTCGGCTCCACCGGCGAGCGTGATTCGTGGCCGGTCGCCAGCTTCATGCGTCCGCGCTTCCTGTCCGAGTTCAGCCGCGTCGAGGTGCCGCAGTACAGCCAGTCGCTGCTGGCGGTTACCCCGTACATGTCCGGCCTCTACGACAACGTGCGCGGGCGCAGCCATTTCCAGGAAGGCGCCGATCTGCTGTGGAAACCGAATGGCCAGTTTCAGCTGACTGCCGCGCTCAACCCGGACTTCGGCCAGGTCGAGAGCGATGATCTGGTGGTGAACTTCGGCGCCACCGAAACCTATGTGAGCGACAAGCGCCCGTTCTTCACCGAGAACCAGGGCATCTTCGATTTCAGTCTGCTCGATGACAACAGCCAGCTGATCTACACCCGCCGCGTGGGTGGGCCATCCGACGACGGCCAGGGCGCTGCCAACATCAACGCCGCGGTCAAGCTCAACGGCAGCTTCGGCACCACCAGTTACGGCGTGCTCGCGGCGGACGAGGATGGCGAGGCCGGACGATTCTTCGGCGCGGCGCGCGTAACCCACGACTTTGGCGCGCAGAGCCTGGGCATGCTGCTGACCCGCGTGGACCGTCCCTGGCTCGATCGCGAAGCGACGGTGCTCGGCATCGACCACCACTGGCGTCCGACGCCGCAGCTCACCATCGCCAGCAACGTGGTCGGCAGCGAGATCGTGCAGTCCGGCACGCATACGCGCGGCAGCGGCGGCACCGTCGTCGCCGACCTCGAGATGGGCAACGGCTGGCGCCAGCAATGGCTGGGCATGCATTTCGGCGATCAGCTGCAGGTCAACGATTTCGGTTATCTGGAGCGCAACAACTTCAACTACGGGCACTGGGAAGTACGCAAGCGCAATACCGCGTTGCCGGGCGACTCCGCGTACAGCTCGCACGACTGGCATTTCCGCGTCGATGCGCTGGACAACGACCACGGCCTGCGCCTGCGTCGCCAATTGCGCATCAGCCGCCAGAGCACGTTGCGCAACGGTGTCACCGAGGAAGTGCAACTCAACGTCAACAGTGCGGGTTGGGACGACCTGCTCACCCGTGCCAACGGCGCGCTGTTCCTGCCGCCGACGCTGGATCTGGCCTATGAGCGCGTCAGTCCGCGTCACGGCGACTGGGCGTTCAAGCTGGATGCGGAAATTCTCAGCGGTGGACTTGGCGGCAACCGGCAGCTCGGTTATGACGTCAAATTCATACCGACCTATTTCATCAGTGACGCGTTCAGCGTGTATGCCGGCCCCTATTACGAACACTTGCCGGACTGGCTGGTGTGGCAGCACGACAACCTGATCGGCCGCTTCGACGAGCACACGTTGCAGCTCGACGCCGGTTTCGACTGGAGCATCGACAGCCGCCAGGAGCTGCGCCTGAAACTGCAGGCGATCGGTCTGGACGCGCGAGAGCGCGGCGGCTACCGCGTCGGCGGCAGCGGTCGTGCCGTACCCAGCAACGATGTAGTCGACGATTTCAGCGTGCGCAATCTCGGCCTGCAGATCCGCTATCGCTACGAGCTCGCGCCGCTGTCGTACCTGTACGTCGTGTATGGCCGCGGCGGCTATGCACTGGACGGCTATGCGCGCAACACCGCCGACGTGTTCGGCAACAGCTTTGCGCTGCGAGATGACGAGCAGTTGCTGGTCAAGGTCAGCTACCGCTTCGATATGTAGTCTCAGTCTGGCGATTCAGGCGCGGCCCGGATATCGCGGGCCGTCGCCGGATCATGCAGAAGCGTGGCCGCTGGGCGCCTCCCGCGCCGCTGCATGAATACGATGCGAGAATGTGCGCATGATCCCGCTGAAATATCTCCAGGCTTACCCGGCCGCTTTGCAGGACAAGGTGCGCGAGCTGATCGCGCAGGAGCGCCTGGGCGAACACCTGTCGAAGCGCTACCCCGATCGCCACCCCGTGCAGAGCGACAAGGCGCTGTACGGCTACACCATGGACCTTAAGCAGCAACACCTGAGGAATGCACCGGCCGTCGACAAGGTGCTGTACGACGCCAAGCTCGATGTAGTGCGCAACGCGCTGGGCCTGCATACCGCGATCTCGCGCGTGCAGGGCAGCAAACTCAAGGCAAAAAAGGAGATCCGCGTGGCCGCACTGTTCAAGGCCGCGGCGCCGGAATTCCTGCGGATGATCGTGGTTCACGAATTGGCGCACCTCAAGGAATACGATCACAACAAGGCGTTTTACCAGCTGTGCACGCACATGCTGCCGGACTACCACCAGCTGGAGTTCGACCTGCGCGTGTATCTGACCTGGCGCGAACTGCAGACGCCGATCAATGCGGCCAACAAGGAATGACGATGGACAGTGCGGCACTACAGAAATATTTGCTGCGATTGTTCGAGCGGCACGACGTCGAACTGGACGCAGATGAAGACGGCTGGCTGGTCACCGACGATGATTTTCCTGCGATCCGCGCCAGCTGGCAGGAAGGCGCGGCGGGCGAACCGGGCCGTCTGGATGTCGACGTCGTGCTGAGCGAGGAGCGGCGGATCGAGGAAAGTTTCGTCGGTTTCGGTGGCGGGGAGGCCGGCTGTCGCGACGCGCTGCAGACTTTCGAGGAGAACGCCTTTCATTTGCTGCTGGCCGCCTGCTGGTATGTCACCGACGATCGCCGCATGCGCATCACGGCGTGGGATATCGGCGTGCGCACCTGGGACGTTTTCATCGGCCCATTCAACGTACGCGGCGACGGAGAGCTGATTGTTCCGGCCGAAGCGATGGATGCCGTCGAGGCCGCATTGAAGCGCGAGGCGCTCACGCCCGAATTGCACTGGTTGCGGCTGACCCATCGCCATGCTCGCGATGAGGCGCGCTGCGAGGCCTTGCTCGACAACGAGCCATGGACGGCGGGAACGCTGGCGCTCGACGCGGTGGCATGGCCGAGCGGCGCCGACTACAGCGCGAGCTGCTTCGTGCTGCTGGACGTGCGTGACTACTGATCCGCTGCCGGTGCAGGAGCCCGCTGGTGGGGATGTTGTCGGTCGGGGTTGGAGCACGACCATCGCCGGCGGGCGGGCTCCTGCATGACGAGTGAAAGTCCAGGCAAGAAAACGGGCGCACCGGGCGCCCGTTCTTTTTTGCATCAACCTGGTCCGATCAGTTCGGCAGCGCCAGATCGTCCAGCATCGCCTTGAGGAACCGCGCGGCCTCACCGCCGGTGGCGGCGCGGTGGTCGAAGGTCAGCGACAGCGGCATGCGGCGGTGTACCTCGATGCCACCCATCACCGCGACCACGTCATGGCTGAGCTTGCCGGCGCCGACGATGGCGACGGTCGGCGGCACCACGACCGGCGTGGCGTAGCGGCCGGCGAACATGCCGAAGTTGGACAGGCTGATGGTGTAGCCGGACAGTTCGGAAGCCGGGATCGTGCGGTCCTCGACCTGCGTGCGCAGGCGCTTGATCGCGGCGCGCACGCCGGCCGCGTCGAGCACGTCGGCATTGCGCAACGCCGGCACGAACAGGCCGTCGTCGGTGTCGACCGCGATGCCGATGTCCACCTGCGGATGCAGGGTGCGGCTGAGGTTCTTGCCGTCGAACCAGGCGTTCAGCGCCGGCACCGCCTTGCAGGCGGCGACGATCGCGCGGATCAGGCGCGCAGTGATGTCCTGCTTGCCGATCCAGGCATGCAGGTCGGCGTCGTCGACCAGGGTGGTCGGCACGACCTGCGCGTGCGCGTCGGCCATCACGCGGGCCATGTTGCGGCGCACGCCCTTGAGCTGATCCGGCTGGCCGCTGGCTTGTTGCGACGGCGGTGCGGTGCGTACCGGCTTGCCGGCGAGCGAGACCGGGCCGCGCTGCGGCTCCGGCAGCTCGGGCGCGAGGTGACGGCCGGCGGAGGCGGGGACGCCGCGGGCCGGGGCGGCACCGAGTGCCGCCGAACCGTTCGTGGCAGCATCCTTCACGTCCTTCATGGTGACCACGCCATCGGCACCGCTCGGGCGCACGCGGCCGAGGTCGACCTTGAGCTTCTTCGCCAGCGCACGCACCGCGGGCACGGCCTTCACGCCGCCGATGCTGGCGGCCTGTTCGACGTGCACGTGGCTGCCGCTAACCATCGCGCCGACCACGGTGCCTTCGTCTTCGCGATCGGCCTTGCCGTTGCTCTCGACTTCGCCGCCTTCGTCCGAGGCGATCACCTTGCTGCCGTCATCGGGCGCCGGGCTGCCGACGCTCTTCTTCGGCCCGTGGTGATGGCCGGTTTCCTGCGATTCGGCGCGCTGCTTGGCGTTCGGATCGGGCTCGAAATCGGCCAGCGCCGCGCCGGTCTCGATGATGTCGCCGGGCGCGCCGTGCAACTTGGTGACCTTGCCGGTGTACGGCGAGGGCACGTCGACCACCGCCTTGGCGGTTTCCATCGAGCACAGCGGCGCGTCGAGCTTGATGCTGTCGCCCACCTTCACATGCCACTCGACGACGGTCGCGTCGGGCAGGCCTTCGCCGAGGTCGGGGAGGTAGAACGTCTTGATGTCAGCCATGAGCGGATTTCCAAGTATGAGTTTTCCGGTTTGCTCCCTTCCCCGCATCGCAGGGGAAGGTTGGGGTGGGGTGCTCTTTGCACGGGCTTCACATCAAGAGCTTTATCCCCTCCCGGCCTCCCTCTGCAGACAGGGGAAGGAGCAAGAGTGTCAGCTTGCCGCCAGCGTACGCTTCGCCGCGTCGACGACGCGCTCCACGCTCGGCAGGTATTTCATTTCCAGGCGGAACAGCGGGATGTGCGTGTCGAAGCCGGTGACGCGCTCGACCGGGGCGAGCAGGTCGTACATGCATTCCTCGGCCAGGCGCGCGGCGATCTCGGCGCCGAAACCGGCGGTCTTCGGGCGCTTCGTGCACGATCACGCAGCGGCCGGTCTTCTGCACCGATTCGGCGATGGTGTCGAAATCCAGCGGGGTCAGCGTGGCCACGTCGATCACTTCGGCGCTGATGCCCTGGCTGGCCAGTTCATCGGCCGCTTCCAGCGCTTCCTTCACCTGCGCGCCCCAGCTCACCAGGGTCACGTCGGTGCCGTCGCGCAACACGAAGCACACGTCCAGCGGCAGCGCCTCGCCGTCGTCCGGCACTTCTTCCTTGTACTGGCGGTAGATGCGCTTGGGCTCGAAAAACATCACCGGATCGGGATCGCGGATCGCGGCGAGCAGCAGGCCATAGGCGCGTGCGGGCGAGGACGGCATCACCACGCGCAGGCCGGGGATGTTGGTGAACAGGTGCTCGTTCGCCTCGGAGTGATGCTCCGGCGCGCGGATGCCGCCGCCCCACGGCGCACGCCATACGGCCGGCACGGTGAGGCGGCCGCGGGTGCGGTTGCGCATGCGCGCGGCGTGGCAGGCGATCTGTTCCATCATCGGGTAGATGAAGCCTTCGAACTGCGCCTCGGCGACTGGCTTCATGCCGGCGACCGCGAGGCCGACGGTGACGCCGGCGATGGTGGTTTCGTCCAGCGGCGTGTCGAGCACGCGCAGCTCGCCGAATTTCTCCTGCAGGCCCTGGGTGGCGCGGAACACGCCGCCGTTGACGCCGACGTCCTCGCCCAGCACCACGACGCTGTCGTCGTGCGCCATTTCATAGGCAAGCGCCTGGGTTACGGCTTCGATGAGAGTGATTTGTGCCATGACTCAGTGACCCTTGTTTTCAAGCGAGAGGACGTAGTCGCGCTGCTTTGCGAGATCGGCGGGAACTTCGGCGAAGATGTAGTCGAACATCGCCGAGACCGGCTGCGTCTTGGTCTCGAGATAGGCGTTCACCTCGTTGTCCATCCACTCGTCGCACTCGGCCTTCCAGGCCTCTTCCTTCGCGTCGTCCCACACCTTCTTCGCTACCAGCCAGTTGCGCAGCCGCTTCATCGGCTCCTTCTCCCAACCGTCCTTCACTTCCTGCTCGCCGCGGTAGCGGCGCGCGTCGTCGGCAGTGGTGTGGTCGCCGAGGCGATACGTGACCGCCTCGATCACGCTGCCGCCCTGGCCGTTGCGCGCGCGGTCGAGCGCATCTTCCATCGCCTTGCGCACGGCGATGATGTCGTTGCCGTCCACCTGGATCGAGAACAGGCCAGCGGCGATGCCCTTCTGCGCCAGCGTGGGAGCGCCGGACTGGATCTTGCGCGGCACCGAGATCGCCCACTGGTTGTTGACGATCACCGCCACCAGCGGCAGGTTCTGCGCGCCGGCGATGTTGATGGCACCGTAGAAGTCGCCCTTGGACGAGCCGCCGTCGCCGATCGTACACACCGCCACGCGCTTCTCGCCGCGGATCTTGAAGGCCAGCGCCGTGCCGGCCGCGTGCAGGCACTGCGTGGCGATCGGCACCGACCAAGCGAAGTCGTGCCGCGCCGGCTCCTTCTGGTAATCGTTGCCACGTTCGTCGCCGCCCCAGTACATGTACACCTCGCGCGGCTGCACGCCGCGATACAGCTGCGCGCCGTATTCGCGGTAGCTCGGCGCGTACACGTCCTCGGGCTTCATCGCGCTGCCGATGCCGACGTGCGCCGCCTCGTGGCCGAGGCAGCTGGCGTAGGTGCCGAGCTTGCCGGTGCGCTGCAGCGCGATCGACTTGGCATCGAACACGCGCGTGGACAGCATCAGCTTGTACAGCTTGACCATGTGCTCGAGGTCTTTGGCGAACTCGGGCAGGTCGTCACGGACCTGCCTGCCCTCGGCATCGAGGTATTGCAGGTATTCGATTTCAAACTTGGCGGCGATGGTCACGACTCGCTCCGGAGTGAGGAAGGGGAAAGCTGGGAGAACGTGCGCGCCGACGATCCAGGGCCCGCAAACGACCGAACAAGACCGCGCTTGATAACAGGCGGGCATGTTGCGCTGCAAGGTACAGCGCAGCATTCGTTCACGTATGGGGAGGGCATTGCCGCCGCCGGCCGAGGCCCTCCGGGCGCCATGCACAAGGCTTCGCGCAGGCGCCGCCACCACCTGGAAGCGTCATTCCAGCGAAAGCCGAAATGCGGGGTTGCCGCTCGCCAGCGATGCCCGGCCGATCCGCTTCGCGGCTACCGAACGCCTCGCGTGAACCACCGTCCACGCCGTTCCAAGGCCTACCGGGCACGCAACCGTTTACCATGGCCGCTTTCCGAATACGTGACGGAACAGCATGAGCGACAACCAGCGCGATCTCGAAGCGGGCATCCAGACCGACCTCAACGGACAGATGACGTATGGCGGCTATCTGCAGCTTGATACGCTGCTGTCGGCGCAGAAGCCGCTGAGCCAGCCGCCGCATCACGACGAGATGTTGTTCATCGTGCAGCATCATGTGTCGGAGCTGTGGATGAAGCTGCTGATCCACGAACTCAAGGCGGCGGTGGCGCACCTGCAGGCAGACGATATCGACGCCTGCCTGAAGATCCTGGCGCGGGTGAAGCAGGTGCAGCGCCAGTTGTTCGAACAATGGGCGGTGCTGGAGACGCTGACACCTTCGGAGTACCTGGAGTTTCGCGGCGTGCTCGGCCCTTCGTCCGGCTTCCAGTCGCTGCAATACCGGCAGATCGAGTTCCTGCTCGGCAACAAGAACGCCGACATGCTGAAGGTTTTCGCGCATGACCCGGCCGCGCAGGCCCAACTGCGCGCCGTCCTGGAGGCGCCCAGCCTGTACGACGAATTCCTGCGCTATCTCGCGCGGCGCGGCCATGCGGTGCCGGCCGAACTGCTGCAGCGCGACTGGACCCAGCCGTATCGGCGCAACGAGGCGTTGTTGCCGGTGCTCAAGCGCATCTACGAAGGTCGTGCAAATTTCTGGCCGGAATATCACATGTGCGAGCAGCTGGTGGACGTGGAGGAGAGTTTCCAGCTGTGGCGTTTCCGGCACATGAAAACGGTGGAGCGGATCATCGGCCATCGTCGCGGCACCGGTGGTTCCTCGGGCGTGAGTTTCCTGAAAAAGGCGCTCGACCTGGAGTTTTTCCCCGAGCTGCTGGACGTGCGCACCGTGCTGGGCAGTTGACGCCGGTGGCAGCGCATTTGACGGCATCGGTGGGTGCCGGGTACATCTGCACGATTCGCAACATCGATCGCCGAACAGTCCTTCGGCACCAATATCCAGGGGCAGCATGAACCAGACCATCGACGCCGTCAGCGACGCACCCGACTACCCGCAACTGCTGGGTCATCCACGCCCGTTGTGGATGCTGTTCATGACCGAGTTCTGGGAGCGCTTCGCGTTCTACAGCGTGAGCTGGGCGCTGGCGCTGTACATCGTGGCGCAGTTCTACCACGGCGATCCGGCGGGGCAGGGCTGGGCCAGCGGCATCTACGGCGCGTGGGTGGCGCTGATCTACGCGATGGGGATCTTCGGCGGCTACATCGCTGACAAGGTGATCGGCTATCAACGCTCGATCCTCATCGGCGCAGCGGTGATGGCGCTGGGATTGTTCGCGATCATGCTGCCGAACAAGCAGTTGTTCATGCTCGGCCTTTCACTGGTGATCGTGGGCAACGGCCTGTTCAAACCGAACATTTCCTCGATGGTCGGACAGCTCTATGCGCGCGACGACGAGCGCCGCGATCGCGGCTTCACGCTGTTCTACATGGGCATCAATGGCGGCGCGCTGGTGGCGCCGCTGCTCACCGGCTGGCTCGCCAGCTATTTCACCGACACGCCGCTGGAACAGAACTACAAGGCGGTGTTCGGTGCGGCCGGCGTCGGCATGCTGCTGAGCCTGGTGTGGTTCTGGATCGGCCGGCGCCAGCTCAAGCACGTGGGCCGTCCGCCGGTGGACCAGGCCAGCCGCATGCGCGTGGTGTGGGTGCTGCTTGGCGTGGTGGTGGCGGTGCCGCTGATCTATCTCATGCTGGCATACGTGGGCGCGGCGTATCTGTCGTGGCTGCTGGGGCTGTTGTTCATCGGTGTCGCGGTGATGCTGCTGGTGGAAGGGCAGCGTCATGATCGCGTGCAGGTGGACCGGGTGATCGCGATGCTGATCATCTTCGCCTTCAACATGCTGTTCTGGATGTTCTATTTTCAGCTGGGCACGTCGTTCAATTTCCTGGCGCAGAACCTGGTCGATCGGCAGATGTTCGGTGGCTGGGAGTTTCCGGTGGGCTGGTTCCAGTCGGTCAGCCCGCTGGCGATCATCCTGCTGGCGCCGCTGGTGACCCTGGTGTGGGCGCTGCTTGCGGCACGTCGGCGCGAGCCGTCGATCCCGCGGAAGTTCGGCTTGGGGCTGGTCTTCAACGGGCTGGGTTTTGCGGTGCTGATGTATGCCTTGTCGCAACTGCTCAACGGCCATGGCCTTATTCCGTTCTGGCCACTGGTGCTGTGCTACGTGCTGCAGACCGTGGGCGAGCTGTGCCTGTCGCCGATCGGCCTGTCGATGGTGACCAAGCTGGCGCCGCCGCGGCTGGTCGGCCTGGCGATGGGCGGCTGGTTTCTGTCGCTGGCGGTGGGCGGCAACCTGTCCGGCCTGCTGGCCGGGCGCATCAGTGGCGAGAGCGGCATGACGGCGGCGTCGGCACTGAGCGGGTTCACTTTCAGCTTCTGGTTGCTGGCCGGTGCCGGCGTGCTGTTGCTGCTGATTTCGCCGTTGATCAACAAGCTGATGCACGGGGTGCGATGAGCGCGGGGCATGCTCGACGGCCCCGTCCGCTATGTGCGTTTGCCGATCCGCCAGCAGGCTTCAAGGAATAGCCGGCGTTCCAACTCGCCATCGATTTCCGATGCGAGGCGCTGCGCCATGGCATCCAGATCGCCACCACTCTGCGCTGCCCGGCGTACCAGGTGTCCGGCCACCGGCCCGATGCGCCTGGCGAGTTCGAGCTCCAGCAGGCGCAAGTGCGCCGCGTCGACACCGCCTGCCGGAGGGGTGATATCGGCTGGCCCGGTGCTGCGTGACGGACGCCGTTCGGCGGGGGAATCCTTGGCGGTGGATCCGCCCACAGCTGTATCGAGGTAATCGCACAGGCGATCGATGTGCGGCTCGATGGGTGGCGGGAACGCGTCCATCCAGTGCTGTGCGCTGAGGAAGTACTCCAGGCTCTTCGATGGCAGTACATCCTCGATCCGGAACGGCAGGATCGGCAACTGCTTGTGCACGGCCCGCTCGACCTCACGCCGCACCTGGCCCGAGTCGTTGCTGCTGCCGGAGAAAACCAGAACCATGAGCCGCGCACTGGAAATCGCATCAATGATTTCGGCGGCCCAGTCGGCCGCCGGGGACACGTCGCGCGGCGCAATCCACACGTTGATGCCGCGCGCCTCCAGGCGCTGCACCAGAGCGAAAGCGGCTTCCCGATCCGGCTGCGAATAGCTGACGAACAGGTGTGTCACGGCTCAGCGCCAAGCATCCGCAGCGCCTTGTCCAGACTCTTGCGCATGCGATTGAAGGCGGCCGACAGCGCCGCCACCTCGGGTCCGCCGCCGCTCGGAAATTCCGCGGCCGAGGTATCGCCGAGGCTCACCTGGTCGGCGATCCGTGCGATCCGGCGCACCGGACGAATGACCAGTACATAGAGCGAGGCGTTGACGACCAGCAGTACGCTGACGAGCATCGCGGCGATGGCGGTCAGCACGTCGCGGCGAACGCGCCCGGCGCTCGACTCGGCGCTGGCGAACGGCACCGAGACAATCTGCGCGCCGACGATCTCGTTCGGCTGCCAGCCGAACCCGTTGTCGCTGCCATAGCGTGCGAGCATCGTTGCCGGTGCCGCCGAAGGCAGGCTGTGGCAGCCCAGGCATCCGGTTTCGACGCGAATCGGGCGCGCCAGGTAAAGGACCCTGCCCAGCGGGGTGTCGCGTGTCCCGCTCACTTGCCGGGCGGTGGTGTCGTTGCGGAAGCGCTGCACGATGTCCGCCTCCCAGTCGGTGGCGCGGTCGCGTGGATTGGTCGGGTTGAGCGTCGCTTCCTTGTACGAATAGTCAGGATGCTTTTTGTGCAGCGTGAGGAAGTTCTGCGTCGCGGCATAGAACGGCACGCTCTGCGGGCGGAACGCGCTGACCATCTTCTCGTCGAGCAGCGGCCCGATCTCGGTTTCCGTGTAGGAGCGGATCGCCGCGGCGCTGTCCAGCATCAAACCGGCCTGGGCAAGCACCTCGCGCGTTGCGTTTTCCTGCAATGTCGAGGT
Organism: uncultured Gammaproteobacteria bacterium; assembly: GCA_963697555.1. Taxonomy (GTDB): domain Bacteria; phylum Pseudomonadota; class Gammaproteobacteria; order Xanthomonadales; family Rhodanobacteraceae; genus Rhodanobacter. The sequence goes on along the minus strand of CAVOOK010000009.1, from coordinate 526,749 downwards.
CACGATCATGGAGATCGCGAACATGCCGAGCGCGAATGCGACAAGCAGTATCAGGTTGATCCGCAGCAACACGCCAGGCTCTCCCATAGCCGGAGCGCAGGTCCACGGGCCTCGATCCGACCGTGTTCATTGTCGCTGGAACGATGGTGACGCCACATGACGTCACGCGCCGCGATTATGCCCCCAAAGCGCCGATCGGGCTGCACTTTTCCATGCCACGACGGACCGAGAAGAGTCCATCAAAATCATTTCCGATGGACTTTCCCGGCCCTCGCCGGTGGCCGGCGCAGCTCACCGCGCCCGGTCTGCGCCTGGCCTCGTGCTGCAGCGCATTTGACCCGGACGGCGGTCAGCGGTTACACCTTTCGCAAGAAATTACAGGTCCGCACGTGACGTGCCGCCACCACCGAGGGAACCATGAGCCAGATCACCGACACGACGCCAGGCGCCGCGCCCGATTATCCGCAGATGCTCGGCCATCCGCGGCCGCTGTGGATGCTGTTCATGACCGAGTTCTGGGAGCGCTTCGCGTTCTACGGCATGCGCTGGGCGCTGACGCTGTACATCGTGGCCGAATTCTTCGGCGGCGATCCGGCCGGCCAGGCGTACGCCAGCCGCACCTATGGCGCGTACCTGGCACTCGTGTACGCGGCGGCCGTGTTTGGCGGTTACGTGGCGGACAAGGTGCTGGGCTACCAGCGTTCGATCCTGCTGGGCGCGGTGGTGATGGCGGCCGGTCTGTTCATGATCATGTGGCCGAACCAGCAGGTATTCCTGCTCGGCCTGTCCACGGTGATCGTGGGCAATGGCCTGTTCAAGCCGAATATTTCCTCGATGGTGGGGCGGCTGTATGGCGTGGGCGACCCGCGCCGCGATCGCGGCTTCACGCTGTTCTACATGGGCATCAACGGCGGGGCGCTGGTGGCGCCTCTGCTGACCGGCTGGCTGGCGAGCCACTTCACCGACACGCCGATGCAGCAGAACTACAAGCTGGTGTTCCTGGCCTCCGGCGTCGGCATGCTGATCAGCCTGCTGTGGTTCCTGATGGGACGCCACCAGCTCAAGGGCGTGGGCCGTCCCGCGCCGGAGCAGGCCAGCCGCATGCGCATGCTCTACGTGCTGATCGGCTGCGTGCTTGCGGCGCCGCTGGTGTACCTGCTGATGGCGAAGGCCGGAGCGATCTTCCTGCAGTGGCTGCTCAGCGTGATGTTCGTCGGGCTGTCGCTGATGCTGCTGGTCGAGGGCATCCGCGAGGGCAAGGTGCAGCGTGACCGGGTGATCGCGATGCTGCTGATTTTCGCGTTCAACGTGCTGTTCTGGATGTTCTACGAACAGGCCGGCAGCTCGTTCAACTTCCTGGCGCAGAACATCGTCGATCGCCGGATGTTCGACGGCTGGGTCTTCCCGGTGGGCTGGTTCCAGTCGGTCGCGCCGCTGGCGATCGTGTTGCTGGCACCGCTGGTGTCGATCGCCTGGGCCTGGATGGACCGGCGCGGCGCCGAACCGTCGATTCCGCGCAAGTTCGGCCTGGGCCTGCTGTTCAACGCGCTGGCGTTCACGGTGCTGATGTATGCGCTGTCGCGGCTGGTCAACGACAGCGGCCATATCCCATTCTGGCCGTTGGTGCTGGTCTACGTGATGCAGGTCATCGGCGAGCTCTGCCTCTCGCCGATCGGCCTGTCGATGACCACCAAGCTTGCGCCCGTGCGCATGGTGGGTTTTGCGATGGGTGGCTGGTTCCTGTCCACCGGCATCGGCAACAACCTGTCGGGTATCTTCGCCGGACACGTCAGCGGCGAAACCGGCATGACCGTGGCCTCGGCATTGAGCGGTTTCACTTTCAGCTTCTGGCTGCTGGTGATTCCGGGGGCGCTGCTGTTCTTTGCGGCGCCGCTGATCAACAAGCTGATGCACGGGGTGCGCTGAGAGGCGGGGAATCGGATGTCCGCAACGACCGACGCCGTCGATTCCCCGCCACTCAGAGCAGCTTGTCCAGGATGCGCGTGAGCCAGGCGCGCTCTTCGGCGTCGAGCCGGGCCAGCAACTCTCGCTCGCGCGCCCTGGCCATCGGGGCGACTTCATCGTGCATGCGCCAGCCCGCCTCGGTGAGGCCCAGCACCGAGCGGCGCTTGTCGTCGTCATGCATCACCCGACTGACGCGCCCTGCGCTGACCAGCCGCGCCAGCGCACGGCTCACGGCTACCTTGTCCATCGCCGTGCGCTCGGCCACCTCGCGCGCTGACAGACCCTCGAAGCGCGCCAGCACCGCCATCACCCGCCATTCGGTCATCGAAATGTCGTAACGGCGCTGGTAGTCGTCGGCAATCGCCTGGCTGACCGTGTTGGACAGAATCGACAGCCGGTACGGCAGGAAATGCTCCAGTTGCAGCGGGGCGTGCTCGGCTGTGGCCGGGGCGGGCTTGCGTTTGGCGGGCATTGCGGCAGTGGTCCTTGCAAATGGTTACATATGAAACTATAACGTGTGATTACCACCGGTGGTGGCACCCTCGTGTGCTGCCATCGTGCACCGACATACAGGAGAGCGCCATGAACCCCCAGCCGAATCTTGGCATGCAGGTCACCACGTTCGAGAACCCGATGGGCATCGACGGTTTCGAGTTCGTCGAGTTTGCCGCGCCGGCCGGTCGCGCCGATGAACTGCACGACCAGTTCAAGCGCATGGGCTTCACCGCTGTGCTGAAACATAGATCGCGGCAGATCACGGTGTACCGGCAGAACGGCGTGAACTTCCTGATCAACGAGGATCCGGATTCTTTCGCCGCGGATTTTGCCAAGGCGCATGGTCCCAGCGCCTGCGGTTTCGCCATCCGCTTCCGCAAGCCCGACGTGCAGGTGCTGCAAACGGTGCTGGACAACGGCGGCGAAAAAATTGACCACAAGGAAGCCAGCAAGGCGGTGAACGCGGCGGTGATCAAGGGCATCGGCGACTGCATGCTCTACCTGGTCGATCGCTACGGTGACCTGGGCAGCATCTACGACGCCGACTACGAGGCGATCGAAGGCGCCGATCAGCATCCGAAAGGTTTCGGCTTGACCTTCATCGATCACCTGACCCACAACCTGCACTTCGGAAACATGCAGAAGTGGTCGGACTACTACGAGCGGCTGTTCAACTTCCGCGAGATCCGCTACTTCGACATCAAGGGTGCCAAGACCGGTCTCGTGTCCAAGGCGATGACCGCGCCGGACGGCGTCGTGCGCATTCCGCTGAACGAATCGAACGACCCGAAAAGCCAGATCAACGAATACCTCGACGCCTATCACGGCGAAGGCATCCAGCACATCGCCTGCTTCACCGACGACATCTACAGCACGGTCGAGCGGATGCGCGAAGCGGGCGTGGAATTCCTCGATACGCCGGACGCCTACTTCGAGGTGATCGACGAGCGCGTGCCGAACCATGGCGAAGACGTGGCACGGCTGGCGAAGAACAAGATCCTGATCGACGCCGACCTGGAAACCAAACAGCGCAAGCTGCTGCAGATCTTCACCCAGAACGCAATCGGCCCGATCTTCTTCGAGATCATCCAGCGCAAGGGCAACGAGGGCTTCGGCGAGGGCAATTTCCAGGCGCTGTTCGAGAGCATCGAGCGGGATCAGATGAAGCGCGGCTTCCTTTGAGTTCTTGAAGCCCCTCTCCCGTCGGGAGAGGGGTTGGGGTGAGGGTTCGGAGATGCCTGGAACAATCAAACCGTCGCTACCCACAAGCATGCGCGAGACTCGCGCCAGAGTGAAACCGACCCGAACGCAAGCTTTGGTATCAGTTGCGCGGTTGAACGGTATGAAGTTTCGTCGGCAGCATCCCGTGCCGCCCTACATCGTCGACTTCTATTGCGAAGCGATGCAGCTGGTCGTGGAGCTTGATGGATCGCAGCATAATGTGGAATTCGATCGAGAGCGCACGCGGTTCCTCGAGATGCGTGGTTTGAGAATCCTGCGCTATTGGGACAACGAAGTATTGGAACGGATGGGAGCGGTGCTGGAGGCGATCGTCAACGCCACCGAAAACCGAACCCTCACCCCAACCCCTCTCCCGATGGGAGAGGGGCTTTAGAACCAGAGGCATGCGCATGTCTGCGATCGTCAGCAACGGTTACCAATCCGGTTTCGGCAACGAATTCGCCAGCCAGGCGATCGACGGCGTGCTGCCCGTCGGCCAGAACTCTCCGCAGCGCGTGGCTCACGGCTTGTACGCCGAACAACTCTCCGGCACCGCGTTCACCGCGCCGCGGCACAGCAACCGACGCAGCTGGCTGTATCGGATTCGTCCGGCGGCGGTGCACGAGCCGTTCCAGCCGCTGGCACACGCCACGTTCCACAATCGTTTCGACGAGGCGCCCGCCACGCCGAACCAGCTACGCTGGGATCCGCTGCCGCTGGCTACCGCGCCGACCGATTTCGTCGACGGCCTGGTCACGCTTGCGGGCAACGGCGGCCCCGCCGAGCAGGCTGGCATCGGTATCCACGTCTATACGGCCAACCGCTCGATGCAGGGCCGCTTCTTCTACGACGCCGATGGCGAGTTGCTAATCGTGCCGCAGCTGGGCCGCTTGCGCCTGGCCACCGAGCTGGGCGTGATCGAGGTCGAGCCGCAGGAGGTTGCGGTGATTCCGCGCGGGGTGCGTATCCGCGTCGAGCTGCTCGACGACGAAGCCCGCGGCTACGTCTGCGAGAACTTCGGCGCGCTGCTGCGCCTGCCGGATCTGGGGCCGATTGGCTCGAACTGTCTGGCCAACGCGCGCGATTTCCTCACTCCGCACGCCGCGTACGAAGATGCCGAAGGCGCGTTCGAGCTTATCGCCAAATTCCAGGGTGCGCTGTGGACGGCGAAGATCGACCACTCGCCGCTGGACGTGGTGGGCTGGCATGGCAACTATGCGCCGTACAAGTACGACCTGCGCCGCTTCAACACGATCGGCTCGATCAGCTACGACCATCCCGATCCGTCGATCTTCACCGTGCTGACCTCGCCCAGCGACACCGCGGGCACGGCGAATATCGACTTCGCGATCTTTCCGCCACGCTGGCTGGTCGCGCAGCATACGTTCCGGCCGCCATGGTTCCATCGCAACGTGGCCAGCGAGTTCATGGGCCTGATCACCGGCGTGTACGACGCCAAGGCCGAGGGCTTCGTGCCCGGCGGTGCCTCGCTGCACAATTGCATGAGTGGGCACGGGCCGGATGCAGCCACTTTCGAGAAGGCGTCGAACGCCGACCTGTCGAAGGCGGACGTGATCGGCGGCACCATGGCCTTCATGTTCGAGACGCGCAAGGTGATCCGACCCACGCGGCAGGCGCTCGCGTCGCCGCAATTGCAGACCAATTACCACGCATGCTGGCAGGGCATCGCCAAGCATTTCGATGCAGGCAACGAGGCATGAAATGTCACGTGCTGATCGCGGCCGCGGCGCTGGCGCTGGCCGGGTGCGGCCAGGCTGGCCCGTCGGCGTCGTCGACTGCGGATCTTCCATCGGTTGCGTCGTCGAGCGCCCGACCGGCCGCGGCCACGAGCACGCCGGCAACGACCGCTTCCGACACGATGGCCCGCTACGACGGATACGGCGACATGCGTTTCGGCATGGACGAAGCCACCTTCGACAAAGCCTGGGGCGGCGAGCTGAAGGGCGCGCCGGAGCCGGATTCGCCATGCTTCTACAAAACCCCGAAATGGGTGAAGTCGTCGGGGAACCTTGCCTTCATGTTCGAAGCCGGCCATTTCGTGCGTTACGACGTCGGTACCGCGAAAGAGGCCGCGCCGGGCGGTGGCAGGGTCGGCATGGACGAGGCGCGCATCCTCGCGTTGTACGGTGCCCGTGTCCAGGCGCAGCCGCACTTTTACGTCGATGGCGCAAAATATCTGCGCATCGCCGCGCCACGGGGCGACGGCGTGTTGCTGTTTGAAACCGATGAACATGGCAAGGTGACGCGATGGCGCGCAGGTGTGCCGCCGCAGGTCGATTACGTGGAAGGTTGCAGTTAGGAGCTCCAATGAAACTCGCAAGTCTCAAGGAAGGCGGCCGCGACGGCACGCTGGTCGTCGTCAGCCGCGACCTCACCCGCGCGGTGAAGGCGAACGCCATCGCGTCAACGTTGCAGGCGGCGCTGGACGACTGGTCGAACGCCGCCCCACGGCTTAACGCGCTGTCCGACGAACTGAACGCCGGCCATGCCGCCGGTGCGTTTGCGCTGGACGTGCACGCGCTGGCCTCGCCGCTGCCGCGCGCTTACGAATTCGTCGATGGCAGCGCCTACCTTCCACACGTGGAACGTGTGCGTCGTGCCCGCGGTGCCGAGGTGCCGAAATCGTTCTATACCGACCCGCTGATGTATCAGGCGACCAGCGCCGGTTTCCTCGGGCCGCGCGATCCGGTGATCGTGTCGAGCGAGGACTACGGCATCGATCTGGAGGCCGAAGTCATCGTGGTTACCGACGATGTGCCGATGGCAGCCACGCCGGCGCAGGCGTCCGAACACATCCAGCTGATCGGCCTGATCAACGACGTCAGCCTGCGCGGGCTGATTCCCGGCGAGTTGGCCAAGGGCTTCGGCTTCCTGCAGAGCAAGCCGCGCTCGGCGCTGTCGCCAGTGCTGGTCACGCCGGACGAGCTGGGCGACGCGTGGCAGGGCGACAAGCTGCACCTGCCGATGCGCACCTGGTTGAACGGCGCGTGGTTCGGCGAGGCCGAGTGCGGCGTCGACATGCAGTTCAGCTTCGCCGAACTGGTCGCGCATGTAGCGAAGACCCGTCCACTCACTGCCGGCACCATCGTCGGCTCCGGCACCATCGCCAACGAGGACACCGGCAAGGGCGCCTCCTGCCTGGCCGAGCAGCGCACGGTGGAAACCCTGCGCGACGGCCACCCCGCGACGCCATTCATGAAATTCGGTGACCACCTGAAGATCGACATCACCGACGCCACCGGTGCTTCGATCTTCGGATCGATCGAGCAGCGGATCGAACCGCTGACGCGCTGAGCGCCGGGGCGTGACCGGTGGGAGCGACTTCAGTCGCGATGCTTTTGCTTTGGAGCTTGCAGACAGGAGCATCGCGACCGAGGTCGCTCCCACACGTTGGTGGTCTTTGGCGCGCCGCGGCAGGTTGCCGCGGCCAGCGCGCGAATTGACCGGGATCAAGGCGCGCCAGCGGTGAGCTCGACAGACTCGTCCCCATGGCCACTCCCCTCGCACCTCCCGAATTCGACCCCGCCCTGATCGCCCGTTACGACGTGGCCGGTCCGCGCTACACCAGCTATCCGACGGCGCCGCAGTTCACCGCCGACTTCGGCGAGGCGGCCCTGCGCGCGGCCATCCGCACCTCCAACGAGGAACCGATTCCGCGTGCGTTGTCGCTATACGTGCACGTGCCGTTCTGCATGAGTCCGTGCTTCTACTGCGGCTGCAACCGGGTGATCACCCGCGACATGAGCCAGGCCGATCGCTACCTCGAACGGCTGTACCGCGAAATCGAGCTGATCGCGCCGCTGTTTGATCGTGACCGGCCAGTACGCCAGCTGCACTTCGGGGGCGGCACGCCCAATTTTCTCGATGCCGCGCGCATGCGCGAGCTGATGGAGTCGCTTGCCCGGCATTTCAGCTTCAGCCAGGAGGCGGATCGCGAGTACGGCATCGAGATCGACCCGCGCTTTGCCGATGGCGACTATGTGCGCGCACTGGGCGAGCTGGGTTTCAACCGCATTTCGGTGGGGATCCAGGATTTCGACCCGGCCGTGCAGCGGGCGGTCAATCGCATCCAGAGCTTCGAGCAGACCCGCGAAGTGATCGATGCCGCGCGCGCCGCGCACTTCCGTTCGGCCAGCGTGGATCTGATCTACGGTTTGCCCTTGCAGACGCTCGACGGCTTCAGCCGCACGCTGGACCAGGTAGTGGCGCTTGGGCCCGATCGCGTCGCTGTCTATGGCTACGCGCACCTGCCGGAAATGTTCAAGGCACAGCGTCAGATCGAGGCGGCCGAGCTGCCCGATCCGGCGACGCGGCTCGCGCTTTTCGGCTGCGCGCTGGAGAAGCTGAGCGCGGCAGGCTACGTCTACATCGGCATGGACCACTTCGCGCGCTTCGACGACGAGCTGGCGCGGGCACAACGTGCCGGCACGCTGCAGCGCAATTTCCAGGGCTATTCCACGCATGGCGATTGCGACATCGTCGGCCTGGGCGTCAGCGCGATCGGTCGCGTCGGCGACAGCTACAGCCAGAACGCGCGCGACCTGATCGGCTATTACGCCGCGCTGGACGCCGGCCGCCTTCCGGTGGTGCGCGGCCTGCAACTGGACGAGGACGACCTGATCCGGCGCGAGCTGATCGGCGAGCTCATGTGCCATGGCACGCTGGACAAGCGCGCCTTCGGTGCGCGTCACCGGTTGCTGTTCGACGAGTACTTCGTGCGCGAGCGGCGGCATCTGGCGCCGCTGCTGGCCGACGGCCTGATTGAGGAGGACACGCGCACTCTGCGGGTGACCTCGCAGGGGAGGTTGCTGTTGCGTATCATCGCGATGTGCTTCGATGCCTATCTGGGCGACGCGGCGCAGGCTCCACGATATTCGCGCGTGATCTGACCCTCGCAGCTCATTGGCAGCCCATCACCTCATGCAATCCAAGCACCCGGCAGGACGCCTGCCCGATCCGCCCAGCCCGATCGCCGACGACGGCGACGAGGCGCATTTCTGTGGCACCTGCGCATTCTCCAGCGCCTGCATCGCGGCCGGTTACCACAAGCCCGAGCTGGCCGAGCTGCAATGCCTGGTGGAACATGTCGGGCCGTTCCGGGCGGGCGAGCACATCTTCCGCACCGGCGATCCGTTCCGCGCGATCTTCGCCGTGCGCGCAGGCACCGTCAAAACCCGCATGGTCGACAAGGAAGGTCGCGAGCAGGTGCTCGGCTTCTACCTGCCCGGCGAGGTGATCGGCCTCAACGCGATTTATCCGGAACACTTTCCGTGCGATGCGGTGGCGCTGGATACCACGTTCTTTTGTCGCTTCTCGTTCCCGGCGATGAGCGCGCTGGCCTCGCGCGTGCCGGCGGTGCAGCAGCATTTGTTCCGCATGCTCAGCAAGGAACTGGGCACCGCCAGCCTACTGGCCGGTGATCACAGCGCCGACGAACGTGTCGCCGCCTTCCTGATGGACCTGGCCAGCCGTTATGCCGCGCGCGGCTTTTCCGCCACCCGCTTCCATCTCAGCATGTCGCGCGGTGACATCGCCAACTATTTGCGCCTGGCCGCGGAAACGGTCAGCCGGGTGCTCAGCCGCTTCCGCACCCAGCTGCTCATCGAGATAGAGGGGCGCGAGCTGCAGATCCTGGATCCGAAAGGCCTGCTCGCCATTGGCCAGGGCCTGTTGCCGGAGTGAACCGCTGCGCGATGGCTTGACCCCAGCGCGCGCCGCTAGTGCCGCATCAACACCGGGATGTCCGCCCCCTCGAGCACCTGCCGGGTGGCGCCGCCAAAAAAGCGCTCGCGCGCCGGCGATTGGCCGTAGGCGCCCATCACCAGCAAGTCGACCTGTCCATCGCAAGCCTCCTTCAACAGACGTTCGCCGGCAAGATCGGACGAGGCGCGAATGTATTGCGGTCGCGCGGTGATGTGGTGGCGCAGCAGATAGACGAACGGATCGAAGTGCGGCAGGCGGCCGTCCGCATTGCGCGATCCGCGCACGTCGCCATCGATCAGGGTCACCTGCCTGGCCATCCTGAGGAACGGCAACGCGGCGTGGATCGCGCGGATCGATTCGAGGCTGCCGTTGCAGGCGACCACGATACGCTCGAAGCTGATTTCCCGGTTCCATCGCGGCGGCAGGATCAGGCATGCCAGCTCGCAACCAAGGATCGCCTCGCCGAGCACGTCGAGCAGCCCGGTCGGCGCCACCATGTCCCGCTCGATGACCGCCAAGTCGTGCCAGGCGCCGAGATGCCGCAGCGTCCGCGCCATGCCCACGCCGCTGGTGGTCCATGTCGCCGCGTTGACGCCGCACTGCCGCGCGAACGCGCCGAACGCAGCGAAGGCGTCGACGTCATCGGCGCGCGGCTCCGCCAACAGGCCGAGTACGGTGGGTCCGCCCTCGCTGTCGCGCAGCATGCGCGCCGAGGGCTCGACGAAACATCCGGTCAGGTTGCCGCCCCAGCGCGCCGCTATGACCGTGCCCACGATGGCGGCGGGACTCCACGGCTCGGTCGATGTCACCAGGGCGAGCACGTCGCCGGCGTGCGCGAGCGGCATCGTCGGTTCGACAGCGGTATCGGCATGGGCGATGTCGGATTCTTGGGGATGCATGGGCATGACGGTGTCCCGGCAGGCGCGGCAACGATCAGAGATCCAGCGTATGGGTGACCTGGCTCGAATCGCCTGGATCGAGGCGGCGATGGAAGCCCAGGTAGCTGGCAAGATCGCGCATCGCTTCGTTGTCGGCGGCATCGAGCGAAATCATCTGTCTGTAGCCGTTCCTGCGGGCGAGATCGATCAGGTGCCGCATCAGCAGCACGCCGAGACCGCGCTTGCGCCAGTCGTCGGCCACGGTCACCGCGCATTCGCAGCGACCTGGCTCCCCGGTGGCGCTGTAACGGCTGACACCGACTTCGCGCAGCTTGCCGTTGTCATGGGCCAGCGCGACGAATGCCATCCGCTGGTCGTAGTCGACATCCATCAATTGCCTGATCAGCTCGGGGCTGGCCTCCTTGAACCCGCCCATGAAACGAAACCGGCGCGAGTCCGGCGACAGGCGGTGGATGAAGTCTTCCTCACGCTCGCGATCCTCTTCCCGCAGCGGGCGGATCAGCACCCGCGTGCCGTCGGCGAGGGACTCGATCCAGTGCGAGCCACCGAGCTTCTCGAGGTGAATGGCAGGGGCGTCGTCAGCGCCGGCTGGCGAGTGGTAGACGTCGGACATGGCGTGGTCCTCGATGCGGGTGATCGTGCGGTTCCCATGTCCGGCACGCAGACAGGGCAACTTGGCTTGCTGCACGATGCCGTTGTACGCCGATGCCGGCCGGCGCCACTTGACCTCCGTCAACTGAGCGCGGTGTCGCCTCGCCGGGTGTGACCGCATGCGCAGGCAAAAGATGGCGGATGGCGTGACGCGAACAAGCTCAGCCGGCGCCTTTCTGTTTCGATGCGGCGTCGGCGCGACAGAGGGCGGCCAGCAGGTCGGGACGCAGGATGGTCACGGATTTGCGGTTGACTTCGAGCACGCCCATCTCCTCCATGCGCGAAAACAACCGGCTCACCGTTTCGACGACCAGGCCCAGATAGTTGGCGATGTCGTAGCGCGACATCGGCAAGTTGAGCACCGTGCCGTCCCGCTGCAGCCGCTGGTAACGGTCCGCCAGACTGCGCAGGAAGGTGGCCAGCTGCTCCTGCGCCTGCTGTCGGCCCATCATCACCAGGTGCCGGTGTTCCTCCACCACTTCGCGGCTGATCACGCGCATCAGCTGGCGATGCAGCGCAGGCACCTCGCTGGTGACCTGCTGCAACTGGGCATAGGGCAGTTCGCAGATACTGGAGCGTTCCAGCGCCTCGGCCTGGCTGACATGCTGGTTGGTCGCCAGCGCGTCGAAGCCGATGATCTCGCCGGGCAGGTGGAACGCGAGTATCTGCACGTCGCCGGCCTCGTTCTGCACGAAGGTCTTCAGCGAGCCGGAACGCACCACGTAGAGCGCGTCGAACAGGTCGCCTTCGCGGTACAGCATGGCGCCTCGATCCAGCGTGCGCTTGTCCCTCACCGTGGCGTCCAGCCGTTTCAGATCGTCGGCGCCGATGCCGGCCGGCAGACACAGTTCGTGCAGCGCGCAGGAACTGCAGCTGCGGCGCAACTGGTTGAGATCGAGCACGGTGGCGGCGGGTTCCATGGACGCTCTCTCGTACACGCGGAATCACACGCTATTCCATGGAAATTATCACACGGTCTGCCGCGACGCGGTTTGACCGGCACTCCGGCCGCGGCGAAACGACGCAATCGTCACGTCACGATCAGCCGCGAACTTGATCGGGCTCAAGTCGGCCCGTTGCCATCGGGAGCACGCTGTCGCGCAAGAACCGGTCGAACTCTGAACGTTGCCGGTAAAACCTCTCGCCGGAGATAACCATGAACTGGAAAAGCACCACTGACCGTTACGGCTCGCTGTCGATCGGCATGCACTGGCTGATGCTGCTGTTGCTGGTCGGCGTGTATGCCTGCATCGAATTGCGCGGCTTTTACCCGCGCGGCAGCGACCTGCGCGAGGGCCTGAAGACCTGGCACTTCATGCTGGGTCTCGGCGTGTTCGCACTGGTCTTCGCGCGCCTGGCGATCCGCTTCGCGGCGGGGGCGACGCCGCCGATCCGGCCGGCGCCGCCGGTGTGGCAGGAACGCCTGGCCAGGCTCATGCACCTGGCGCTGTACGCCTTTCTGACCGTGATGCCGCTGCTCGGCTGGCTCACCCTCAGCGCCGCGGGCAAGCCGATCCCGTTCTTCGGCCTACAGTTGCCGGCGCTGGTAGGGGTGGACAAAGCGCTCGCCGATTCGCTGAAGGAGATCCACGAGACCATCGGCACGGTCGGCTACTACCTGGTCGGTCTGCACGCGGCCGCCGCGCTGTTCCACCACTACGGAATGCGCGACAACACCTTGCGACGCATGCTGCCGGGGTGGTTCAGTCGAGCTTGATCGGCTCGTGCAGGCCGGGCAGCTGGCAGGCGACGCCGCGCGTGGCCAGTACCTCCTGCATCGCCTGCATGCCGCGGTTGTACTCGCCGTGCACCAGGAACACCTTTCGCCGCGGTGCGTCGCCCAGCCAGGCCAGCAGCGATGGCTGGTCGGCGTGGGCGGAAAAGCCGTTGATCGTCCACACCTGCGCGCGCACCGGGATTTCCTCGTTGAACACGCGCACGCTGGCCGCGCCGTCGATGATCCGTCGCGCCAGCGTGCCCTCGGCGGCGTAGCCGACGAAGATCACGCTGCTGCGTTCGCGCCACAGGTTGTGCTTGAGGTGGTGGCGCACGCGGCCGCCGTTGCACATGCCGGAGCCGGCCAGGATGATCGCGCCGCCGTCGATGCTGTTGATCGCCATCGACTCGGCCGTCTCGCGGGTGAAATGCAGGCCTGGCATGGCGAACGGATCGCCGTGCCGCAGCTCGCCCAGGAAGTCGTCGTCGAAGCACTCCGGGTGGCGGCGGAAGATCTCGGTGGCGGAGATCGCCATCGGTGAATCCAGGAATACCCGCACATGCGGCGGAATCGCGCCGTCGAGGATGCCGCGATGCAGGTAGTAGAGAATTTCCTGGGTGCGTTCGAGCGCGAAGGTGGGAATCACCACGTTGCCGCGACGCGTCACGGTCTCGCGGATGGCCTGGTACATCTCGTCGATCGAATCCGGCACCGAGCGGTGTGGACGATCGCCGTAGGTGCTTTCCATCACGACATAGTCGGCGGCCGGTGCGGGCGTCGGGTCGCGCAACAGCGGGCGGCCCGGGTTGCCGAGGTCGCCGGAGAACACCATGCGGCGACGCTGGCTGCCGTCGTCCAGTTCGAGCAGCACCGAGGCCGAGCCGAGGATATGGCCGGCGTCGAGGAAACGTGCGGCGATGCCGTCGGCAATGTGCACGACTTCGTTGTAGCCGACATCCGTGCCGAAGAAATCCAGCGCGTGCAGGGCGTCTTCCAGCGTGTACAGCACCGGCGCCGCTGGCTCGCCGCGGTGGTTGTGGCGCTGCGCCCGGCGCGCTTCCTCTTCCTGCAGGCCGGCGGCGTCCAGCATCACCACCCGTGCCAGTTCGCGGGTCGCGGCGGTGGTGAGGATGCGTCCGCGAAAGCCCCGGCGCACCAGCAGCGGAATCCGGCCGCAGTGATCGAGATGCGCATGGGTCAGCAGCAACACGTCGATACTGGCCGGATCGAAACCGAACGGTTCGGCGTTCGCCCGTTCGGTTTCTTCGCTGCCCTGGAACATGCCGCAGTCGATCAGCACGCGAGAGTCGTTGCAGGTGACCAGATGGCAGGACCCGGTGACCTGTTTGGCGGCGCCGTGGCAGCTGTAGATGATCATGTGCGTTTCGCCTGGGGTGGCAGGGTCGTCCCGATACGCCGTGCGGCATGTCGCCAGCCTTCCAGCCAGGCGACGGTGGCCAGCAACATGGCGACGGCGCCGCCCAGAGCGGTGGCATCGGGCAACGCCAGCGCCATCACGCCGCGGAAGAACGGTACGCCGATCACCACGAGCAGCATCACCGCGACGCCACCGAACATCCTGGGCAGCCAGGGGTTTCTCGCCGCGGGCGCCCGGGCCAGCGCGGGGCGGGACCAGTCGCGGTTGGCCAGGGTCAGCAGGAACAGGCCGATCACCAGTGCAATGAACACCGCGCTGCGGCTTTGCGTCTCGCCGAGGCCTTGCTTGAGCAGCAGCTCATAGCCGAGCAGCAGGATGCCGGCAAAGCCGAGACCCTGGGCCACCGCGTAGCGCAGGCTGGCGGCGGCGAACGGGGAGTCCGATGGTGCACGCGGCGGTCGCCGCATGATGTCGTCGGCAGCGGGCTCCGCCTCGAACACGATCGAACAGGCCGGATCGATCAGCAGTTCCAGCAGCACGATGTGCACCGGCATCAGCAGCACGGGCCAGTGCAGCAGGGTTGGCACCAGCGCCAGCGCGATGATCGGCATGTGCACGGCGAACACGAAGCGGGTCGCCTTGGTGATGTTGTCGTAGATGCGCCGGCCTTGGCGAATCGCGCTGACGATGCTGGCGAAGCTGTCGTCCAGCAGCACCAGCGAAGCTGCCTCCCGAGCCACGTCGGTGCCGCGCTCGCCCATCGCGATGCCGACGTCGGCGGCCTTCAGCGCGGGCGCGTCGTTGACGCCGTCGCCGGTCATCGCCACCACCTCGCCGGTCTCGCGCAGCAGTTGCACCAGGCGCAGCTTCTGCTCGGGCTTGAGCCGCGCGCACAGGTCGACATGGCGCAGGCGTCCGCGCAGCGCGGCGTCGTCCAGCGTCGCCATTTCCGCGCCGGTGATCACCTCGGCGCGGTCGCTCAAGCCCACCTTGCCGGCGATCGCGCGCGCCGTGGCCGGATGGTCGCCAGTCAGCATGATGATGCGCACGCCGGCGTTGCGGCATTCGGCGATGGCCGCGGGCACTTCCGGGCGCGGCGGATCGACGAAGCCGACCAGGCCAAGAAAGCGGAAATCGAAGTCGTGCTGGCTGTGCGGCCATGCGGCACCATGCCACTCACCGCGTGCCACGCCGAGCACACGCAAGCCGCGCCCGGCCATCGCCTCGACCTGGCGCAGGATGGCCGCGGCGTCCGCGGCGGGCAGATGGCACAGGTCGATCACCGCTTCCGGCGCGCCCTTGGTCGCCAGCAGGTGCGCGTCGCGCGCGTCGCCACGGAACACGCGTGTCATCGCCAGGATGTCCGGCGACAGGCCGTACTCGAACTCCGGCGACCATGCGGCGTGGACGTGCTCGGTATCGGTGAGCCAGTGCAGCCCGAACTGCTGGATCGCCTTCTCCATCGGATCGAACGGATCCAGCGGCGTCGCCAGCATGGCGAATTCGACCAGCTCGTGGAACGGCTCGGGCAGCTCGGTCGAAGCCTCGTCGTGGGCACTGTCATCGACCAGGCGCAGCTCGGCGACCTGCATGCGGTTCTGCGTCAGCGTGCCGGTCTTGTCGACCGCCAGCACCGAGATCGCCCCCAGCGCCTCCACCGCCGGCACGCGCCGGGTCAGCACCTTGTGCTTGGAGATCCGCCATGCGCCCAACGCGAGGAACACGGTGAGGATCACCGGGATTTCCTCAGGCAGGATCGCCATGGTCAGCGCGATGCCGGCCAGCACGCTCTGCAGCAGGCCGTGGCCGTCCCACAGCCAGCCGAGCAGCGCGTACGCCGTGGCCAGCAGCAATCCACCGATGGTGAGGTTGCGGATCAGCCGGCGCGAGGCCTGCTGCAATCCGGACACCGGTTCGACGGTGGACGTGAGCGCCTGGCCGATGCGGCCGACCGCGGTGGATTCGGCGACGGCGTGGACCTCGGCGACGCCGACACCCTTGGTCACCACCGTGCTGGCGAACAGCTGACCGGTGTCGGGGCCAGGCAGTTTGGTGACCGGCACCGCCTCGCCCGTCAGCAGCGACTCGTTGACATCCAGATGGCCGTCCAGCAGCACGGCATCGGCGGCGATGCGATCGCCTTCATGCAGCACCAGCAGGTCGCCGACCACCACCTCGCGACCGGGAATGCGGACTTCCTGGCCGCCGCGGATCACCAGCGCGCGCGGGGCGGACAGCTCGCGCAACGACTCCAGCGCGCGCTGCGTCTTGCGCTCCTGCGCCAGCGTGATGCCGATCACCACGAATACGAAGGACAGCAGGAACGAGGCCTCGGCCAGGTCGCCCAACGCCAGGTACAGACCACCAGCGACCAGCAGCATCAGGAACATCGGTTCCAGCACGACACCGATGACCATCTTCCACAGTGTCTT
The DNA here is from genome assembly GCA_963697555.1 of uncultured Gammaproteobacteria bacterium. Taxonomy (GTDB): domain Bacteria; phylum Pseudomonadota; class Gammaproteobacteria; order Xanthomonadales; family Rhodanobacteraceae; genus Rhodanobacter. The sequence goes on along the minus strand of CAVOOK010000009.1, from coordinate 510,267 downwards.
TGGCGCGCTGCCCGGCAGCAGGTTCGGCCCCCGCGCCGCCAGCCGGCGCGCCGCCTCGGCCGGATCCAGTCCGTCAAGCCGGTCGGTTGATGGCGGTCTGGCCATGTTCATGCGGTGCCCCCGGGCGCACCGTTGATGTCCGCCCAAGTTGTCCTGCGTCCGCCCATCGGCCCCCGTCTCGGTGCGGCGCTGATCGCGGCGGCCGCGCCCTTCAACGACAGACCAGCACCGGCACGTCGGCCAGCAGCAAGGCCTTCTGGGTCACGCTGCCCAGCAACAGTTTTTCGAAGCCGCGCCTGCCGTGCGTAGCCATCACGATCACGTCGCAGTGGTATCTCGAGACGGCGGCGGCGATCGCGCAATAGGGGCGGCTGTCTATCTCGTGGCTGGTCCCGCAGGGCACGCCGGCCGCCCGCGCGCGGTCCTGCACCCCGGCCAGCACACGCTCGGCGCTGGCCACGGCGCGCTCGACGTACATCGTCTCGTTGGCCTGGGCGATCGCCGCGAAATAGGTCACGGCCGGAAACGGTGGCAACACGTGCAGCGCGTGGATGCGCGCGCCCAGCGCAGCGGCCAGCGCGATGCCGGTGTCGACCGCGCGCATCGATAGCTCGGATCCGTCGACGGGCAGCAGGATGTGCTTGAACATGGGTGGCTCCTCGGATGCATCGCAACGGTCGACCGCGCCGACGCCGGCAGGCTCAACGGCAGACCAGCACGGGGATTTCGCTTTCCAGCAGTACCTTGTGCACCTCGCTGCCGAGCAGCAGCCGTGTGAGGCCGCGCCAGCCGTGCGACGCCATCACGGCCAGATCGCAGTGCTGCTCGCGTGCGGCACGGATGATTGCCTCGTGCGGGCGGTCGTCGAACACGTACTCGGTGGAGCATGCCACCCCGGCCGCCTCGGCCATGCGCCTCACCTCGGCCAGGTATTGCTCGGCCCGCGCGGTGGCGTCCTGCGTATAGGTGATCTCGGTAGCCGCCAGCATCTCCGCCATGTAGGCAATGGTGTGGTACGGCGCCACCACGTGCAGCGCATACACCCGTGCGCCGCAGGTTTTCGCCAGCTCGATGCCGAGTGTCGCCGCACGCAGCGACAGATCCGAGCCGTCGGTAGGCAGAAGAATGTGCTTGAACATGGCTGACTCCTCGATGGATTGAATGCTCAGCGGCAGGTATAGCCGCCATCGATGACCAGTTCGGTGCCGGTCATGAACTTCGACTCGTCCGAGGCGAGGTAGACCACGCCCCAGGCGATGTCGTCCGGTTCGCCCATGTGGCCGAGCGGATGCAGCGCGCCCACTTCGCGGCGGTGTTGCTGCACGTCGCCGCCCATCGTGGCGAGGTGCTGTTCCACCAGCGGCGTCCAGATGAAGCCGGGATGGATCGAGTTGACCCGGATGCGGTCGGCCGCATAGATCAGCGCGTCGGTCTTGCTCATCAGCCGCACCGCGCCCTTGGACGCGTGATAAGGCGGCAGGTCGGGCGCGCCGACCAGGCCGTAGATCGACGACAGGTTGATGATGCTGCCACCGCCGGCCGCGCGCAGCGGCGCGATCGCATGCTTGGTGCCGAGGAACACGCCTTTCACGTTGACCGCCTGCACCCGGTCCCACTCCGCTTCGGTGAGCTCGTGCGTGGGCTTGTTCGGCCCGGCGATGCCGGCGTTGTTGACCAGGACGTCCAGACGTCCAAATGCCTCCACGGTGCCGGCGATCGCCGCCGCCACTTCGGCCTCCACCGACACGTCGGCGTGGAAATAGCGGGCGCTGGCGCCAAGCTGTTCGGCCAGCTTCTGGCCGGCATCGTCGTGCAGGTCGACGATGGCGACCCTGGCGCCTGCTTCCGCCAGACGCGCCACGCAGGCGGCACCAATGCCCACGGCGCCACCGGTTACCAACGCCACCTTGCCGTCGAGCCTGCCCATGACCGTGTCCTCCGCGGTTGATGATTGCAGCGTGCGCGGAACGGGGCAGACCGGCGTTGACCGGCGTCAATTCAATGCCATGTCGGCGTGCGCTCGCGAACATCGTCTTTTGCGGAGGCCGGTCCGTCGTCGCGGCAGGCAACTGATGCAGGTCATGGCCGACACTCCTGCGGACCTGCCACCATGGCAAATCGTTCTCATTCGAGCTGGCTCACCATGGCTGAATCGCGTACGTCCACCCTCAAGCCGGCGACCTTCGCGGAACTGCCGGCGTTGCTCGCCTCGGCGCCGCACCGGCTGCTGTTTCTGGCAGGTTCCATCGCGGTGCTGCTGAGCATGGTGTGGTGGGCGCTGGAGCTGACCTGGATGCGCTTCGGGCTGGGCCACTGGCCGCAGCCGTCGATCTCGCCGGCGTATGCGCATGGCATGCTGATCCAGTACGGCATGTTTCCGCTTTTCATGTTCGGCTTCCTGCTGACGGTGTTTCCGCGCTGGTTGAACCGGCCGGGGTTGCCGCGTTCGCGTTACGTGCCGGTGGCCGGTCTGGTGTTCGGCGGCTATGTGCTGGCCAACGTGGGTTTGCTGGATCTGCCGTGGCTGCTCAAGCTGGGCTTCGTGATGATGCTGGGCGGATACCTGATCGGCTTGATCACGCTGGCATCGGTGCTGCGTGCATCGCGCGATCGCAACGATCACGCGCGGTCGTGCGTCCTGGGCATCGCGCTGGGCGCGCTGGGCCTGGTCGCATTCATTGCGTTTCTGTTCGGCGCTCCGGACGAGTGTGCGCAACTGGCCGTGCGCATCGGCACCTTCGGCCTGTTGCTGCCGATCTTCTTCTCGGTGACGCACCGGATGCTGCCGTTCTTCAGCGGCAACGTGGCGGTGGGTTACGTCGTGCGCCGCCCGCGCTGGAGCCTGCCCGTGGTGTGGGCGTTGCTGCTGGCGCATCTGCTGCTGGACTGGCGTGGCGCGCTGGGCTGGCTATGGCTCACCGACATTCCGCTGGCGCTGGTGTTCGCCTGGCATGCGCTGGCCTGGCAGCCGTGGAAGGCGATGCGGCCCGGCGTGCTGGCGGTGTTGCATCTGTCTTTTGCGTGGTTGCCGGTGGCGTTCGCGTTGTACGCGGTGCAGGACGTGATCTATGCCAGCAGTGGCCAGATGCTGTTTTTCCGGGCGCCATTGCACGCGCTGGCGATCGGCTACTTCGGCTCGATGCTGGTGGCGATGGTGACGCGCGTGACCCAGGGTCATTCGGGCCGGCCGATGCAGATGGGTGCGGTGCCGTGGGTGTGCTTCGCGCTGCTGCAGCTGGTGGTGCTGGTGCGCATCCGCGCCGAGTTCGGCGGCGACGTCTACCTGTGGCTGGTGATCGCCGCGTACGGCTGGCTGCTGGCGTTCCTGCCGTGGGTCGTGCGTTCGGCATGGATCTACCTGACCCCGCGCGCGGACGGAAAGCCGGGCTGAAGTGGTGAAGGCGAGGGCTGTGGCAGGGTGACGCAGCGCCGCGTCGAATCAGTCTGGATTGACCCAGATCAAACGTGACGTTCCGTGTTCTCATAGTCTGGCGTCAGACCCCAGGGAGAACGTTGATGACACGTCCACACCTTTACCTCGCCGCCGCCGCGATGCTCGCGTTGGCCGCGTGTTCCGGCAAGCCGTCGGCTTCGTCCAGTCCGGCCGCCGCCACACCCACCACCAGCACCTCGGTCGCTTCCGAGCGTGGCGACTTCGGCCCGCCGCAGGGCGAGCCGATCCACGCCGTGCTGACCAGCCCGCCGCACGTGCCGCCACCGATCCATCGCAACTATCCGGCGAAGGTGATCGTCGAGCTGGAGGTGATCGAGAAGGAGATGCCGATTTCCGAAGGTGTGAGCTACACCTTCTGGACCTTCGGCGGCACCGTGCCGGGCAGCTTCATCCGCGTACGCCAGGGCGACACGGTGGAGTTCCATCTGAAGAATTCGCCGGACAGCAAGATGCCGCACAACATCGACCTGCACGGCGTGACCGGGCCGGGCGGCGGCGCGGCGTCCAGCTTCACCGCACCGGGACACGAGTCGCAGTTCACCTTCAAGGCGCTCAACCAGGGCATCTACGTCTACCACTGCGCCACCGCGCCGGTCGGCATGCATATCGCCAACGGCATGTACGGCCTGATCCTGGTCGAGCCACCAGAGGGCCTCTCCCCGGTCGACCACGAGTACTACGTGATGCAGGGCGATTTCTACACCACCGGCAAATATCGCCAGAAGGGTCTGCAGCCGTTCGACATGGAGAAGGCGATCGACGAGAACCCGACCTATGTGCTGTTCAACGGCAAGGAAGGCGCGCTCACCGGCGACAACGCGCTGACCGCCAAAACCAACGAGAAGGTGCGCCTGTTCGTGGGCAACGGCGGCCCCAACCTGATCTCCAGCTTCCATGTGATCGGCGAGATCTTCGACAAGGTGCAGCCCGAAGGCGGCACGCATCCGCAGGAGAACGTGCAGACCACGCTGATCCCCTCCGGCGGCGCGGCGATCGTGGAGTTCCACACCGACGTGCCGGGCAGCTACGTGCTGGTCGACCACTCGATCTTCCGCGCGTTCAACAAGGGCGCGCTGGGCATCCTGAAAGTGGATGGTCCGGAGAACAAGTCGATCTATTCGGGCAAGGAAGTGGACTCGGTCTACCTGGGCGATCGCGCTGCTGGAAACCTGCAGGCCGTGACCACCGCCGCCACGGCCCACGCCGCCGGCACGCTGACCAAGGAAGACCAGATCGCGGCGGGCAAGCAGCTGTTCGCGGGTACCTGTTCGGTCTGTCACCAGGCCAACGGTGAAGGTCTGGCCAATGTGTTCCCGCCGCTGGCGAAGTCCGACTTCCTCGCCGCCGATCCCAAGCGCGCGATGACCATCGTGACGCACGGCCTGACCGGCAAGGTCACCGTCAACGGACATGAATACGATTCGGTGATGCCGCCGATGTCGCAGCTGACCGACGACGAGGTGGCCAATATCCTCACCTATGTAGTGAACAGCTGGGGCAACCCGGGTGGTCAGTTCAGCAAGGAAGAGGTGGGCAAGGCACGCGCGGCCGCGGCACCGGCACCGGCTGCGGAACACTGAGATGCGCGCACTGGCACTGGCCTGGCTGGGTCTGCTGCTGGCGCTCCCGGCAGTGGCGGCGGATTACGCCGCCCTGCCGGGAGGGCGTTTCGCCAGCGTGCTGCCGGCCGATGGCAAGGCGGCCGCGGCGCAGGTCGCGCCGTTCCGCCTGCGCACGGAGCTGGTGACCAATGCGGAATTCCTGGCGTTCGTGAAAAGCCATCCGGCATGGCGGCGCGACCAGGTCGCGCCGATCCTCGCCGACGCACGCTACCTCACGCACTGGACCGGTGCCGACGTGCTGGGCGAGCAGGCCTTGCCGCGGCAGCCGGTGACGCGGGTCAGCTGGTTTGCGGCCCAGGCTTATTGCGAAAGCGAGCAGGCGCGTCTGCCTAGCTGGTACGAATGGGAGTTTGCCGCCGCGGCCGATGCCACCCGTCGCGACGCGCGTGCCGACCCGGCCTGGCGCGAAAGCATCCTGGGCTGGTACTCGCGGCCTTCCACCACGGCGCTGCCGCAGATCGGCGGTGTCGCCAACGTCTACGGCGTGCACGACATCAACGGCCTGGTGTGGGAATGGGTCGACGACTTCAATGCCTTGATGGTCGCCAGCGACAGCCGCGACCAGGGCGATCCGGATCTGCTGAAGTTCTGCGGTGCCGGCGCACTCAGCATGCAGGACAAGGAAAACTACGCGGTGCTGATGCGCATCGCGATGCTGTCTGCGCTGAAGGCCGCCGACACCACCAACAACATGGGCTTTCGCTGCGCGAAGTCCGATTGAGGAATCGTCATGAAACGCCTGCTGTCTGTTTTTGCGGTGCTCCTTCTGCTGGGCAGCGGCGCCCACGCCACCCAGCCGCTGCCTGGCGATTCGGTCTACCAGCTCCCGGTGCAATTGACCGGCCAGGACGGCCAGTCGCAGCTGCTGTCGGCGCGGCGCGGCCGGCCGCAACTGGTGACGATGTTCTATACCTCGTGCCAGATGGTCTGCCCGCTGATCATCGACAGCATGCGGCTGACCCGCAATGCGCTGGATCCGGCCGTCCGCGCGCAGATCGACCTGCTCGCGGTGAGTTTCGATCCGGCCAGGGACGACGTCGCCGCACTGCGCAGCTACGCCGACAAACGCAAGCTGGATCCGCGTGTCTGGACGCTGGCGCGCACCACGCCGACGCAGGTACGCCAGCTTTCCGGTGTACTCGGCCTGCAGTACCGGCAGCTGCCTGATCGCGAATTCAACCACAGCAGCGAGCTGATCCTGCTCGACGCCGAAGGCCGCATCGCGGCACGCACCAGCGTGATCGGCAGGCTCGACCCGGCCTTTGTCAAGGCAATCAGCGAGGTTGTTTCAAAGCATTGAACAGGTCGCCCATATGGACGTCTGTACGTCCATTGCCTTGCGAAACGCCGCCGTCATGGCGGCGTTTTCGTGTGCGCGGGCGCGGCGTGTTGTCACAGCGGCCGCCGACATGCCGCGAATCTGACCGCGGTCAATCGGTCGGTGCGCTCCGGTACGCAGACTGCGCGCATCCACAAAGGGGACGCACGATGAAAATTCCACGCAACATGCTTTCGATCGCTTGCCTGCTGGCCACGGTGATGGCCGCGCCTTCGGCCAGGGCCGACGGCAGCGGCATACAGACCACACCCGCCAGTGCACCACTGCAACTGGAATGGGATGCGCGTCTGCGCCACGAACAGGTCGACGACGATGCCTTCAGCCGCGACGCCAGCGCTGACACCGTGCGGCTGCGGCTTGGCCTGCGCGCAAACTTCGGCGAGGGCTGGAGCGCGTTGCTGGAAGGCGCGGGCGTGGCCAGTGCCGGCCAGCACTACAACAGCGGCGCGAACGGCCACACGCAGTATCCGGCGGTCACCGACCCGCGCGGCAGCGAACTCAACCAGGCCTGGCTGGGCTGGCAGGGCGATGCGTTCGGCGTGACCGCGGGTCGCCAGCGACTGCTGCTGGACAACCAGCGCTGGGTCGGCAACAGCGGTTGGCGCCAGCACGAGCAAACCTACGACGCGGTGGCGTTGCAATGGCAGCCGCTGGCCGCGTTGACGCTGCGTTACGACTGGCTCGATCGCGTGCATCGGGTGGCGGGCCGCGATGCGCTCAATCCACTGGCGCGCGAGCGGCGGCTGAATACCCATCTGTTGAACGCCGCGTGGACGCAGGGCGCGCAGCAATGGGTGGGTTATGCCTACCTGCATGAAGACCGCGATGTGGCCAGCGCATCCAGCGAGACCTATGGTCTGCGCTGGAGCGGCAAGGCGCTGCACGATGGGAACGGCCCGGGCTGGACGCTGGAGGCCGCGCGGCAGGTCGATTACGCCAACAATCCACTGCACTTTGCGCACAGCTACTGGCTGCTCGAACCGACATGGACCCTGCAAGGGATCACCGCCAAGCTGGGCTGGGAACATCTGGGCGGCAACGGCCGCCACGCCTTGCAGACGCCGCTGGCCACGCTGCACGCGTTCAATGGCTGGGACGACCAGTTCAATGTCACGCCCGCCGGTGGTCTGGAGGATCGCTATGTCGGCGTGGCCGGCAACCTCGGTCGCGCCGGTCTCGCCAGCAAGCTGGGCTGGGTGGTGTCGTACCACGACTACCGCGCCGACCGCGGCGGCCGCTACGGCAGCGAGTGGAATGCGTCGCTGAGCTTTCCGCTGGCGAAGGGCCTCAGCGGCATGCTGAAAGTGGCGGACTATCGTGCGGACGGCCTCGGTCGCGACAACGCCAAGCTGTGGCTGCAACTGGAATGGAAAGGTCAGCAGGCACTGGTGAACGCGCGTTGATCGATGCGCGCACTTCCGCTGCGGACGCGTTGACCCAGGTCAGCGCGCCCGAGCCACGGGCGGGTTGAAATAGCGCCATGCAAGTGACCCGGCCGACGCACCTGAACGTTGAAGACGACGCACGGCCCGAACTTCACCTGCGCCATCTGCCATCGCCCGAACCGATGCTGCGCGCGCTGGCGGCAGCCGACGCGCTGCAGTCGGGACAGTCGGTGCACGTGCTGACCCGCTGCTGCCGATGCCTTTGCTCGACGCGCTGGCATCGCGCGGGTTGCACACGTCGGCGCTGGATGGCTGCGTGCTGAAATGCGCCTCGGCCTGCCTGGCCACTGCGGGCGTGGTCGCCGACACGCATCTGGTGCTATCGGACTACGGCGTCAAAAAGCGCCAGCACGCCGATTTCGATTTCGCCCAGGCGCAGCAGGTCTACGCGGCCGAGGTGCGGCCAGCGGCGCGGGCGCTGCTCGATGCGGTGAGCGCCACATCAGTCATGGAGGGAGCCGATGCGCCCGCGCAGTCCTGAGCGTTTCGCACTGGCACACCTGCGCGGCGCGATCGACCGCGTCGACGATGGTCTGATCGTGTTGCTGGCCGCGCGCCGTCAGCTGGTGCGCGTGGTGGCGGCACTGAAGCCACGTGCCGGCGTGCCGCCACGCGACCCGGCACGCGAGCGGCAGGTGCGGGCGCGCGCGCAGTCGCTGGCACGTCGACTGGATCTGCCTCTGCACACCGCCGCGGGCGTGCTGGACCTGGCCATTGTCGATGCCTGTCGCCAACAGGGCATGGTGGTTGACCCCGATCAAGGCGCGCCGGCACGGTTGCCCGCCATGATGCCGACCATCATGTCCGACACGCCTGTCTCCGAATCGCGCGCGCTGCACCTGTTGCGCCTGCTGCCACCACCGCGCCGGTTCGCGCCCTTGCTGCGCGTGCTGCCACAGCACTGGCAGCGCCACTTGCTGGAACGGGCCATGGCGCGCGTGCTTGCCGTGCCCCTGCAGGACGGCACGCTGGATTTCATGCGTGGCCGCCGGCTCGGGATCGAGGTGAGCGACCTGCAACTTCGCTGGGTGCTGGAGCTGCGCGATGGCCGTCTATACGTCGGCGACGGTGTGCCCGAAGCCAGCGTGCGCGGCAGTGCCACCGATTTGCTGTTGCTGGCGAGCCGGCTGGAAGATGCCGACACGCTGTTCTTCCAGCGCGCGCTGGAGCTGACCGGCGACACCGAGCTGGGCCTCACCGCGCGCAACCTGCTGGAGCGGTTGCCGTGGGAGTCGGTGCCTTTGGGCCTGCGCATCGCGCTCAATCGCGGCGCGCGGTTTGCCCGCGCGGCGCGCGCGGCCCGCCGGAATGACAACGCTGACAACCGGTCGACGTGATGCTGGCTTGCGCGGCGCGACGATCTGCCACACGCCCGCGACCGTGTCGCATCCTCGAAAGGTAGCCGCCAGACGGCGCGGTTGATCCGCGTCAAGGCGGCATCGCGCTGCGCTGCGCAGACTGCGTGCTCCTTACCCGGTGAGTTTTCCATGACACGTCCTTCCTCGTTCGACTACGAACAACTGCTGGCCTGTGGCCGCGGCGAACTTTTCGGAGATGGCAATGCGCGGCTGCCGTCGCCGCCGATGCTGATGTTCGACCGCATCACGCACATTGCCGCCGAGGGCGGGGATTACGGCCGGGGCTCGATCCATGCCGAACTGGACGTCCACCCGGACCTGTGGTTCTTCGGCTGCCATTTCATCGGCGATCCGGTGATGCCGGGTTGCCTCGGGCTTGATGCGATGTGGCAGCTCAGTGGTTTCTTCCTGCCCTGGCTGGGCGAACCCGGCAGGGGTCGCGCGCTGGGCGTGGGCCAGGTGAAATTTTCCGGACAGGTGATGCCCACCGCGAAGCTGGTGCGCTACGAGATCGACATCCGCCGCGTGATGCGCGGCAAGCTGGCGCTGGTGATCGCCGACGGCAAGACCTTCGTCGACGACCGGCTGATCTACGTGGCCAGCGACATGCGCGTGGGCCTGTTCCAGTCCACCGAGGGCTTTTGAGATGCGCCGCGTCGTGGTGACCGGCATGGGCATCGTGTCGTGCCTGGGCAACCTGCCGACCACGGTGTCGCGCGCGCTGCGCGAGGGCCGCAGCGGTATCCGGGCGATGTCGAATTACGCGGAGCTCGGCCTGCGCAGCCAGGTGGCGGGTGTGCCGCACATCGATCTGGATACCGCGATCGATCGCAAGCTGCGGCGCTTCATGGGCGATGCCGCCGCCTATGCCTATGTGGCGATGCGTTCGGCGATCGCCGATGCCGGGCTTGCCATCGAGCAGGTGCGTCACCCGCGCACCGGCGTCATCGCCGGCTCCGGCGGCGGCTCGGCGCAGTGGCAGATCGAAACCGGCGACCTGCTGCGCCACAAGGGCGTGCGCAAGGTCGGCCCGTTCATGGTGCCGCGCACGATGTGTTCCACCGTGTCCGCTTCGCTGGCCACCGCGTTCGGCATCCTCGGCCTGAGCTATTCGATCGCCGCCGCCTGCGCTACCTCCGGGCACTGCATCGGTGCCGCGGCCGACCTGATCCGGCACGGCGCGCAAGACGTGATGCTCGCCGGTGGCGGCGAGGAAGAGCACTGGGGCATGACCGCGCAGTTCGACGCGATGGGCGCGCTGTCCACCGGCAGCAACGACACGCCGGAGCGGGCATCGCGCCCGTACGACGTCGCCCGCGACGGTTTCGTCATTGCCGGTGGCGGCGGCATGCTGGTGCTGGAGGAATACGAGCATGCCCGCTCGCGCGGCGCGCACATCCATGCCGAACTGGTCGGTTACGGCGTCACCTCCGATGGCGCCGACATGGTCGCGCCGTCCGGCGAGGGCGCGGTGCGCTGCATGCAGATGGCCTTGGCCAACGTGAACGCACCGATCGATTACCTCAACACGCACGGCACCGCCACACCGCTGGGCGACATCATCGAGTTGCAGTCGGTGCGCAGCGTGTTCGGCGACGCGGTGCCGGCGCTTTCGTCAACCAAGGCGCTGACCGGCCATTCGCTCGGCGCGGCCAGCGTGCACGAGGCGATCTACAGCCTGCTGATGCTCAACGAAGGCTTCATCGCCGGCTCGGCCCATATCGACGAGCTGGACCCGCGCGCCGAAGGATTTCCGATCGTGCGCTCAAGCCGCCCCGCGCCTTGCACACGGTGATGTCGAACAGCTTCGGCTTCGGCGGCACCAACGCCAGCCTGGTATTCGCCAGGGTGTGACGGCAACGCCGACGCGCCGCCCGCCACTCTGCGACGGCGTGGCCATTGCCTTTCACCACCCTTTCCCCGCCTGAAGATCCCCATGTCAGCCATCGCCGCCTCACGCCCATCCACCTTCGGTGAGGAAATCGCCAACAGCGTCAGCCACGGGCTGGGCGTGTTGCTGGCCATCGTTGGCCTGCCGGTACTGATCGTCAACGCGGTGCGCATCGGCAGCACCGCGGCGATGGTGGGGGCGGCGGTATTCGGCGGCAGCGCGATCCTGTTGTACATGGCCTCCACGCTGTATCACGCGGTATCGCACGAGCGGGTCAAGGGATGGCTGCAGCGGCTGGACTACGGCGCGATCTATCTGCTGATCGCCGGCACCTACACGCCGATCGCGTTGGGCGTGTTGCGCGACAGCTGGGGCCTGGCTCTGCTCGGCGTGATCTGGAGCCTGGCGCTGCTGGGGCTGGTGTTCAAGCTGGTGGTGGGTGCGCGGTTCGAGCGACTGTCCACGGCACTGTATGTGGCGATGGGCTGGATGGCGCTGATCGCGATCCGCCCGCTGTGGCTGCACATGCCGACGGGCGGATTGATCCTGCTGTTCGGCGGTGGCGTGGCGTATACGCTGGGTGTGGTGTTTTTCATGCTGCACGAGCGGCTGCGCTACAGCCATTTCATCTGGCATCTGTTCGTGCTGGCCGGCACCGGTTGCCACTACGCCACGGTCCTGCGTTACGCGTACTGAGCGGCGGCGCTCATCCCGACGCTTCGGTCGTCATGCGCATGCCCGGCTCGCCGTGCCAGTAGCCGTTGCGCGCACCGATGCGCGGCGGTGCCACCGGCGAGCGGCGGGCGAGGTGGAAGTGGGCCACCATCTCGGCCATGCCGTCGGCTTGCGGGTACAGTCGCAGGATGTCCACGCCGAGTTCGCGCAGGGCCGGCAGCTCGGGGCCGAGGTCGGTGATCTCCTCGCCCTGGATCTGGATGCCGTTGATGCGCAGGAACGGGCGGCCTTCGCGCGTGGCCAGCGGCATGCCGTCGGGATAGTCGATGCAGCGGAAGCCGCACTGGTCTTTCGCCACGTCCAACGCGCGGGCGGTGAAGCAGCGGGCCGAGTACGCCAGCGGCAGCCGGCCGAACGCGATCACCTCGAGTTCGGGCATCGGCTTGCCTTCGGCCTGCATCGCCTCGCGCAGTTCGCGCAGCAAGGTATGGCCCTGTTCGACACCCGGCACCCAGCGGCGCAGGCCGTCGTCCATCAGCATCGCGAGCGCCCGGTGGTTGTAGACGTTGAGCGTGGGGCCGGCGACAAACGGCACGCCGCGCTCGCGACACAGTTGCACCGCGGACAGGTCGTTCGCCTCGATCCAGCAGTCGCCGTGGTCGACCAGCCGCTGCAAGACGCCCAGTTCCGACTCGGCCTCGATCAGCGCCAGCGACGACAGCACGACCTGCTTGCTGCTGCGGGCAAGCTCGGCGGCCAACGCGATCCAGTCGCGCGTACCCAGCTCACGCCGCTTGCTGCACACCGTCTCGCCCAGGTAGATGATGTCGAGCGGCCAGCCGGCGGCTTCACGGTAGAACGCCAGCGTGCGTTCGCGTGGCCAGAAATACTGCAGCGGTCCGAGGCTCAGCTTCATCGTCGTCATCGGTTCAATGCCCAAAAAATCAGTGCCACGAGCGGTGATAGGGGCCGAGCGTGGTCTGGTGACCCTCGGCGTGTTTCGAGAGCGACTGCTGCCAGCCCGGCTGCAGGCTCCAGCGGTCGGGCGCGTCGCGGTACCGATCCAGCGCTGCGCGCCAGGTGCGGGTGACCGAGCCGACATAGGCCACGCCGCGCTGGCGGCCTTCGATCTTCAGCGCCGCCACGCCGGCCTGCGCCAGTCGCGGCAGCAGCTCCAGGGTGTTGAGGCTGGTCGGCTCTTCGAGCGCGTGAAAAATCTCGCCGCCCACATCGAAGCGACCCTTGCACACGGTCGGGTAGCCCGCCGGTTCGGCCGGCTCGAAGCGATCCATCAGCACGTTGTTGAGGCGCACGCTGCGGCGGCCGTCGTCGTGCTCTTCCCAGCGCACGAAGCTGGCCGGCGAACACACGCCATGCCGGTTCGGCGAGGCGCCGGTGACGTAGCTGGACAGCTGGCAGCGGCCCTCGACCATGATGCACAGGCTGCCGAACGCGAACACCTCCAGCGGCACCGGCGAGCCTTCGCACAACCGCTCGACCTGCTGGATCGACAGCACCCGTGGCAGCACCGCGCGGCTGATGCCGAAGCGTTCGTGCGCATAGCGCAGCGCCGGCGCGGTGGTGGCCGAACCCTGTACCGACAGATGCCGCTTGAGTGACGGGTGCGTGCGCGTGGCGTAGTCGAGCACCGCCATCTCGGCGGCGATGATGGCGTCGCAGCCGAACTCGGCGGCCTTGTCCACGGCGCCGTACCACTGCTGCAACCGTGCACTGTCGGGGTAGGTATTCAGCGCCAGATACACCTGCCGGCCACGCTGGTGCGCATAGGCGATGCCGTTGCGCAGTTCGTCGTCGCTGAAGTTCAGCCCGGGGAATGCCCGTGCATTGGTCTGGTCGCGAAAGCCCGCGTAGACCGCGTCGGCACCGGCGTCGATCGCCGCTTGCAGCGCCGGCAGGTTGCCGGCGGGACAGACCAGTTGCATGAGCACCTCGATGGCGGGGATTCGGCACGCATCGTGGCGGTCGCGACCGGTGTCGGCGTTGACGTGGATCAGCTGGAACTGCATTGCCCGCGGATACCATGGGCCACATGCTTTACCTGCATGATGTGCTTCCACACGAGGAGTCGATTCGATGAAACGCAAACATGCTTTCAGCGCGGTCCTGTTGTGCGCGTTTTCGCTGGCGCCATGGGCGCAGGTCATGGCGCAAGCGCATCACCACGCCGCCGCTCCGGTTGCCGCCGTCACTGCGCCCGCGCAGCGCTGGACACCCGATGCGCCATTGCGCGAGGGCATGCGCCGCGCATACGCCGCCGTGGACGAGTTGCGCCACTACGAGATGGGTCACATGAGTGCGCCGATGGCGGTCGATCGCGCCACCAGCGTCGAGCAGGCGGTGACCTTCATGTTCGCCCACTGCAAGCTGGCGGCGGAACCCGACGCCGCCCTGCACGGCATCCTGGTGCCCCTGCTCGGCGCCGCGCAGGCCCTGAAGAACGATCCGAAACATGTCGAGGCCGTTGCCCGGATGCGCGCCGCCATCGCGCGCTACCCGCAGTACTTCAATGACCCCGGCTGGGACAAGGTAGCTCCGGTCATGCATGAGATGCACGACGAACCCTGAGCGCGTGGGGCGTGCCGTAGATGATCGCGGCGAATGCTTCAGCCAGGTCCTGACGGGGCGATCGTGGCCCACAGCGTGTCGACCCGCCGCGCCACCGTGGCGTCGGGCACGATCGGCCGGCTCCATGCCCGCGTGGTTTCAGGCGGCCATTTGTTCGTCGCGTCGATGCCGAGCTTGGAGCCTAGTCCGGCCACCGGGCTGGCGAAATCCAGATAGTCGATCGGGGTGTTTTCCACCAGCATCATGTCGCGCGCCGGGTCGACGCGGGTTGATACGGCCCAGATCACCTGCGCCCAGTCGCGCACGTCGATGTCGTCGTCGGTGACGATCACGAACTTGGTGTAGGTGAACTGGCGCAGGTACGACCACACCCCCATCATCACGCGGCGCGCGTGGCCGGCGTATTGCTTGCGGATGCTGACCACAGCGATGCGGTAGGAACACGCCTCCGGTGGCAGATGGAAGTCCACGATCTCCGGAAACACCTTCTGCAGGATCGGCACGAAGATGTCGTTCAAGGCCAGCGCCAGCACCGACGGCTCGTCGTGCGGCGCGCGTCCCATGTAGCTGCCGTGATAGATCGCCTCGCGACGCAGGCGCATGCGTTCGATGGTGAACACCGGAAAGTGGGCCTGCGCGTTGTAGTAGCCGGTGTGGTCGCCGAACGGGCCTTCCAGCGCCGTGTCGCCGGGATGGATGAAACCCTCCAGCAGGATCTCCGCGCCGGCCGGCGCGTCCAGCCCGGTCCGTTCGCTGCGCCACACGAGAGTACGCTGGCCGCGCAGCAGGCCGGCGAACTCGTATTCGGACAAGCTGTCCGGCACCGGCGCCACCGCCGCCAGCATGGTCGCCGGGTCCGCCCCGATCGCCACCAGCACGGGGAAGGGTTGCTGCGGATGCGCGGCGCACCAGTCGGCGTAGTCGAGCGCGCCGCCGCGATGCGGCAGCCAGCGCATGATCACCCGGTTCGGCCCGATCACCTGCTGGCGGTAGATCGCCACGTTCTGTCGCTGCTTGGCTGGTGCCGCGCGTCACCACCATGCCGAACGTGATCAGCTTGCCGGCGTCATCGGGCCAGCAGTGCTGGATCGGCAGCCGCGCCAGATCGATCTCGCTGCCCTGCAGTGTCTCGTGTTCAAACGCGGCCTCGCGCACGCGCTGCGGCGCCACGTGCGCCAGCTGGGCCAGCTCCGGCCAGGTGGCCAGGGCCTGCCGCAGGCTGGATGGCCAGCGCGGCTCCCTGATCGCCGCCAGCAGCTGGCCGAGCTCGCGCAGCGAGGCCAGCGGTCGTCCGGCCAGTGCCAGCTCGATGCGCCGGCGATGGCCGAACAGGTTGCCGAGCAATGCATGCGTTGCACCGGCTGGCCGCTCCATCAACAGCGCCGGTCCACCCTCGCGCAGCGCGCGCAGGCTCAGCGCGGTGGATTCCAGGTACGGATCGATCGGAACCTGCACGCGCAGCAGTTGCCGGTCGCGTTCCAGTCGAGCGAGAAAGCTGCGCAGGTCGTGATGGCTCACGCGGCGGCGCTGTCCGCGGCATGCCAGCGGCCATCGTGCAGGCTGGCGCGCAGGGCTTCGTCCCATGGTGCGATGTCGATGTCGTGGGCGGCCAGCCACGACGGATCGAACAGCGTCTGCGCGTAGCGTTCGCCGCGATCGCACAGCAGGCTGACGATGCTGCCGCGCTCGCCGCGTGCGCGCATCGACGCGGCCAGCTGCAGGCAGGCGACGAAGTTGGTGCCGGACGAGCCGCCGTAGCGACGACCCAGCAGTTCCTCCAGCAGCCAGGCGGCGGCGATCGAGGCGCTGTCCGGCACCTCGACGACGTGGTCGACCACGTCGAACAGAAAGCCGGGCTCGACCCGCGGCCGGCCGATGCCCTCGATCAGGGTCGGCTGGCTGGCCACGGCGTGCGGGTCGCGCGTACGCCAGCCACGCACGAAGCCGCTGCCGGCCGGCTCGGCCACGCACAGGCGGCTGTGCAATCGGCGGTAGCGCAGGTAGCGGCCGATCGTGGCCGAGGTGCCGCCGGTGCCGGCACCGCAGACGATCCATTCGGGCTCCGGTTCCGCCTCCAGCGCGAGCTGGCCGATGATCGACTCGGCGATGTTGTTGTTGCCGCGCCAGTCGGTGGCGCGCTCGGCGAGGCCGAACTGATCCAGGTGGCAGGCGCCGCGCGCGGCGTGTTCGGCGGCGCGTGCATGCACCTGGGCGGGGTCGTCGACCAGATCGCATTCGCCGCCCAGCGCCTGCACGTCGCGGATCTTGCCCGGCGCGGTGCACGCCGGCATCACCGCGATGAAATGCAGGCCCAGCATGCGCGCGAACCACGCCTCGGAAATCGCCGTGCTGCCGGAGGAGGCATCGACCACGGTCTGGCCGTCGCGCAGGCGCCCGTTGCACAGCGCGTACAGGAACAGCGAGCGGGCCAGCCGGTGCTTGAGGCTGCCGGTGGGATGCGAAGCCTCGTCCTTGAAATAGAAGTCGATGCCGTGGAAGCCGGGGAAGTTGAGCTTGAGCAGATGGGTGTCGGCCGAGCGCGCCGACTCCTGCTGCAGCTTCGCCAGCGCGGTGTGCACCCAGCGGCGTTCGGCTTCGCGTTGCGGATTGACGAGGCGCAGGACGCTGTCCATCGGAGACTCCGTGATCATGGCTGGGCGTGCTCGGTGGCGGCGGTCAGCGCACGCACGCGGCGACCGAGGAATTCGAAATAACGATCGATGTAGCTGATGCCGTTTTCATGGTCGATCAGGTACGGGTTCATCAAGGTGTGGCGCAGGATCAGCAGGCGATCGTCGTCGCCGTCACGCTCCAGCGTGCCGGCGTCCAGTGCCAGCCCGGTGAGGATGCGCGTGGTCTCCGCGGCACCGAGCACCTCCGGTCGCAGGCTGGTCACCGAGCCGAAGAATTCCTTCAGCTGCAGCGGCTGGCCGGGATCGCAGCGCAGCGTGTCATGCAGTGCGCGCACGAACGCGTTCGCGCCGGCCACCGACGCGTTGCCGCGCGGGTTGAGCGCAAGGCAGACCAGGTTGCTGTCCGGCGCGAACGGCACCAGCGCATGCACGCCGTCGGCCAGTTCCAGCGCGAAGCGGCGCGCGCGTGCATGAAACGCCTCGGCCGCGCGTACGGTGGCGCGCGGCAGCTGGCCGAAGTGCCGGTGATCGAGCGGCAGCACCTTGTGCGTCACGTAGACCGCCGCTGCGGCCGCACCGGACTTGGAACCTTCCGGTATGAACTGGCCGAGGCTGCGGTAGCGCGCCAGGTAGCCGGCGGGCGTGGCCGCATGGAACACGTAGTCGGCGCGTTCGGCCAGCAGCGCCATCGGCCGATGGTCGCGGCAGATGAAGGCGCCGGTGCCGTAGGGCAGATAGCCGAGCTTGTGCGGATCGACCGTGGCCGAGTCGGTGTCGCCCAGCGCGGCGAACGCCGCATGCACCGCCGGCGTGGGGAACTGCACGTACTCGGCGGCCACGTCGGCGCGCGTGCGCAGCGAGCCATCGTCGTGACGGAACAGCGTAGCCAGATAGCCGCCCCAGGCGGCGTCCACATGCACGGCAAAATCCAGCCCGCGCCCGCGCGATTCGGCGCGCGCAGCGAGTACTTCGTGGATCGGGTCGATGGTGCCGTACTCGGTGCTGCCCAGTACCGCCACGCACATCAGCACCGGCTGGCGCTCGCGCGCGCAGCGGACCAGCGTGTCGCGCAGTGCGGCCGGGTCCAGCCGCATGCCGTCGGTCGGCAGCAGTTCCAGCTGGTCGCGGCCCAGGCCGAGCAGCTTCAGTCCCTTGCTCCACGAGTAATGCGCGGTGACCGGTGCCAGCACCAGCGGCACGCGCAGTGACGGATGCGCGGCGAAGAAGCCGACCATGCCGCGCTGCTCGATGCGCTCGGCCTCCACCTGTTGCAGCCAGTGCGCACGCCCGGCCGGTGTCTGCGCGGCCAGCCAGTGCTGCCACGCTTCCAGCAACGCGATGCCGTCGTCATGGGAGAGGTTGAACGCATGCCAGTCGTCCGCGGGCAGCTCGATCCCGGGCACGGTCGCCGCACGCAACGCCACCGGAAACGCCTTCAGCGCCAGCGCCAGCCGCAGCGCCTGGTAGTTGGCCAGGGTGCCGCCGGAAGTGAGATGGCCAAACGCGCAGGCCGGCAGCGCAGGGTCGTGCGGGTAGCCGAGCATCCGCGCCAGCTGCAGGCCCGCCTGCACCTCCATGTCGACGGTAACCGGGGCGGCATCCTCACTGACGTTGTTGGGGTTGTACGGCAGCGTCAGCATCTGCGCCGCCAGCCCCGGCAGTAGCAGGTCCGAGGCCATATGGCCGATGTAGCGCGGGGAGTGGAACGGTACCGATTTCTTCAACGCGGCCGACAGCAGATGCAGCTCGCGGCGCATGCGCGACTCGAACGCGAGGTAATCCGGATGATGCACGGCGGCGGTGGCGATAGCCGGTGGATCCTCCGGATGAAAGTTGCGCCGCCAGTACACGTGGTCGCGCAGGAATTCCACCATCAGCTTTTCCAGCAGCGCATCGTTCTCGCCGTAGGGGCCGAGAAAGCAGGCGTCCAGCGTGTGGTCGCGCGGCGCCGGCGCGGGCAGCGGCACGGCCGCGCTCATGCCAGCCAGCCGTGCAGCCAGCCCAGCGGATGATGCATGCGGGCGACGCCCAGCATGAACACGTAGGTGCCCAGCGCCGCGACGTAGCACAGCTGCCGCGTGCGCGGGGTGCGCCCACGTTTCAGCGCCAGCGTGCCCAGCACCACGTACAGCACCAGCAGGATCAGCTTGGTGGTGAGCCAGCCGTTGGCGAACATCGCGCCGGGCAGGATCGTCAGCAGCATCAGCGCGGCGGTGAGCAGGGCGGTATCGATGCTGTAGCTGAGCAGCCGCAGCGGCGTCCATTGCGCGGCGCCGGCATGCCCCAGTTGCACCAGCAGCCCGCGCAGCGCGAACAGCGAGCCGCTGGCCAGCACGCAGGCGATGTGCACCCATTTGATCTGCGGATAGAACTCGAACATCGTGATCCCGGTGCGTGCGTGGTGGCCGGCGGTGCCGGCGAGGAGCGGGGCGCACATCACGCGCGCCCCGCCAGGACTCACACGGTTTCGGCGACGGCCTCGGCACGGGCCGGCGGCGCGCCTTCGGGCAATGCCTGAGCCGGCACTTTCGCCCGTGCCTGCGGCTTCTGCGCCAGCCACAGCGCGGCGACGAACACGGTGATCAGCAGCGCGCCGACTCGCGAACAGGATGTCGCCGGGCATGCGCATCCACACCAGCATGTGGATCAACGGACGGTCCATGAACTCGGCCGAGCGGGCGAACCAGTAGCCGTGGTCGAGTACCGCGCGCAGCTGCAGCAGACCCAGCGGCAGCAGGGTCAGGATGCCCATCAGCGACAGCCCGATGTTGAGGCTCCAGAACGAGCCGCGCAGCAGGCCTTCGCGCCACATCGCCTGCGGTTTGATCCCGCGCAGGCAGAACAGCATCAGGCCCATGCCGAGCATGCCGTACACGCCGAACAGCGCGGTATGCCCATGCAGCGCGGTGAGGTTGAGGCCCTGCATGTAGTACAGCGCGATCGGCGTGTTGACCAGGAAGCCGAACATGCCCGCGCCGACCAGGTTCCAGAAACTCACCGCCACGAAGAACATGATCGGCCAGCGGTAGCGCGCCATCCACGGCGCGTCGTGCTGGCGCTTCCAGGTGCCGTAGGCTTCCAGCCCGATCAGCGCCAGCGGTACCACCTCCAGCACCGAGAAGCTGGCGCCGAGCGCGATCACCGCGGTGGTGGTGCCGCTGAAGTACAGGTGATGCAAGCGTGCCGAGCACGCCGCCGGCCATGAACACGATGGTGGCGAACAGCACACCGACGGTGGCGGTATGCACGCGGATCAGGCCCAGCTTCATGAACAGGTAGCTGATCACCGCGGTGGCGAACACCTCGAAGAAGCCTTCCACCCACAGGTGCACGACCCACCAGCGCCAATATTCGACCATGGCGATATGGGTGTGCTCGCCCCACATCAGGCCGGCGCCGTAGAGCAGGCCGATCGCCACGGTGGACAGGAACAGCAGGCCGACGATCGAGGCGCTTTCGCTCTTGCTGCGCATCACCGGCCACAGCGCGCGGCCGACCAGGAACACCCACAGCATCAGGCCGATGAACAGGAAGATCTGCCAGAAGCGGCCGAGATCGGTGTATTCCCAGCCCTGGTGCCCGAACCAGAAGTTGTACTGCAGCCCCATCTTGTCCATCACCGCAAACCACTGGCCGGCGAACGAACCGACCACGATCAGCAGCAGGCAGACCCACAGGAAATTCACCCCGAGCCGCTGGAACTTGGGCTCGTAACCGGAAATCATCGGCGCGATGTACAGACCGGTGGCCAGCCACGCGGTGGCGATCCACAACACCGCCAGTTCGGTATGCCAGGTGCGCGTGAGCGCGTAGGGCAGGTAGTTGGCCAGTGCAAAACCGTAGGCCTGTTGTCCCTCGACCTGATAATGCGCGGTAGTGGCACCCAGCAGGATTTGCGCCAGAAACAGCGCCAGCACAGTCCAGAAATATTTCGCGGTCGCCTTCATCGACGGCGTCGGTTTCAGGTCGGCCAACGGATCGCGCAGCGGCGGCACCGCCGGCTTCTCCTCGCTGCCGTGCACCGCGTGGTGCCACGCCAGCAGGCCGATGCCGAGGATCATGAACAGGATGCTGAAGACCGACCACAGAAACGCGGTCGAGGTCGGCGTGTTGCCGGCGAGCGGCTCGTACGGCCAGTTCTGCGTGTAGCTCATCGCCTCGTGCGGGCGCTGCGCGGCGGCCGCCCAGCTGGTCCACCAGAAGAACGCGGTGACCGCGCGGCGATGCGGCATCTCGGCGACGGTGTTGTCGCGCATCGCATAGTCTTCGCGCAGTTTCTTCGTCGCCGGATCGTTGCTGAACAGGCTCATGTAGTGCGCCGCCACCGCTTCCATCGCGTGCGCGCGCAGGTCCGACACGGTGATCGTGTCGGCATTTGCGTCATACGTATTGGTGCGCAGCTCCTGCAGGACGCGCGCCTTCAGCGCGGCCTGCTGTGAGGCGTCCAGCGACGCGTACGGCCCGAGGCCTTCATCGCGCGCCAGCAGCTCCAGCATCGTGGTGGCCTCGCGGTGCAGCCAGTCGGCGCTCCAGTCCGGCGCCAGCAGTGCACCGTGGCCCCAGATCGACCCCAATTGCTGGCCGCCGATGCTTTGCCAGACCTGTCGGCCCGTTTCCATGTCGGCCCTGGTGTACAGCGTCTGGCCGTCGCTGGTCAGCACCGCGGCAGGCAGCGGTGGTGCCTGCTGGTGCACCACACGGCCGACCCACAGCAGCACGCCGAACGAGACGATCAGCAACGCCGCCAGGCCCAGCCACAGTTTTCGGGTGGTACTCATCGCGCATCTCCCTTCATTGATGCGCGCATGCTGGCGGCAACGCCGGCTGGTCTTCTTGATGCAGGTCAGCTGGTGCGGTATCGGCGTGGCACGAATTGTCGCAGGGGGTTGCGTGGCGGGCGGGACATCCATCTTTCATGCCGGGCGCTGCCCGGCGGCATCCTCGGGGAACATCACTTGATGCAGGTCATGGCCGTGGTGCCGCCAGAGGCGGAACCTGTTTCATCCGACTTGCGCCGAGGTTCGCCGTGTCTGCCTGGTATCCGTGGATCGTCCTGCTGCACCTGTCCTGCGCGATCGTGTTCGTGGGTGCGGTCGCTTTCGAGGTGCTGGTGGTCGAGTCGCTGCACAAGCACTTCGACGGCGCCACGATGCAGCGCATCGAGCAGGCCGTAGTGGGGCGCGTGCGGCGCTTCATGCCGCTGGTGGTCATCGTGCTGTTCGTCAGTGGCGGGATGCTTTTCGACATCCGCTGCGGCGGCATTACCTGCGTCGGTTCGCGCTTCGGCAACCTGCTGTTGTTGAAGGTGCTGCTGGCGTTCGGCGTACTGGGCGTGTTCGTCAACGCGATGTGGGCGATGCGCCGCGGCCGGATGGATGTCTGCCGCTTCCGGCATACCCACCGGCTCGTGCTGGGCTTGATGGTGGGCATCGTGTTTCTGGCCAAGACCATGTTCTACTTGTAGCCGTCCATTCACGTAAGAGGTGTGCGATGTCCGAGGTCACGTTCAAGGGTCAGCCGATCAGCATCGACGGCCATTTTCCGGCGCTAGGCAGCAAGGCGCCGACGTTCCGCCTGGTCGCCAACGACCTTTCCGATGTCGCGTTGTCAGGCTATGCCGGCAAGCGCAAGGTACTCAATATTTTCCCCAGCGTGGATACCGGCGTATGCGCCACCTCGGTGCGCCGCTTCAACCAGCTCGCCGGTAGCCTGAGCAACACGGTAGTGCTGTGCATTTCGGCCGACCTGCCGTTTGCGCAGGCGCGCTTTTGCGGCGCCGAGGGGCTCGACCAGGTCATCAATCTCTCGTTGATGCGCGGCCGCCAGTTCCTCGACGACTACGGCGTGGCGATCGCCAGCGGTCCGCTGGCCGGCCTTGCAGCGCGCGCGGTGCTGGTGCTGGACGAGCACGACAAGGTGCTGCACGCCGAACTGGTCAGTGAAATCGGCCACGAGCCGAACTACGACGCGGCACTAAAAGCATTGGCGTGATTTGATCGTACCCGCATGATTCGGCGGCGGGAGCACACCCGGTGCTCCTGCGTGCTTCGTGCGTGGATCAGCGCTCGATGCCGACGATCGGTACGCCGAACGTCCGTGCCTGCGGGTGAATGCCGAGTCCATATTTCAGGCTGCGGCCAATGCGTTCGGCGTATTCCAGCATCAGCGCGGCGTTGGCTTCGTCCAGTTCCTGGGCGCAGGTTTCGCGCCACAGCGCCAGCCAGCGGTCGAAGTGTTCGGCGCGGATCGGATGTGCTCGATGCGCCGCCATCGGGTTGCCGCGGTAGCTGCCTGCGCGCAACGCGACCGATGACCAGAATGAGGTCAGCAGGGCTTTGTGTTCGCCCCAGTCGTGCACGGCCGCGTTGAATACCGGGCCCAGTTGCGCATCGAGGCGCACCTTCTCGTAGAAGCGGTCGACCAGGGTGGCGATGGCGCGCTCGTCGAAAGGCGCTGGTGCATTCATGTCTGACATCGTGGATCGATCGGGCGGCAGGATGGGCCGATCACGCGTCCGGGCGCATGCGGTCGAACGCGTGATCGTGGGCCAAGCTTACTTGCTCAGGCTCAGCGTGCCCTTCATCAGTGCAGCGTGGCCGGGGAAGCTGCAGAAGTAGGCGTAGGTTTCGCCGGCCTTGAGCTTAGCCACGCTGAAGGTGGTCGAGTCGGTTTCGCCGCCGCCGATCAGCTTGGTGTGCGCGATGATGCGCGTGTCGCCCGGCTTCTCGTAGCTGCTGGCTGCGCCGGCTTTCATGCCATCGGCGATCACTGCCGATTCGTCGGCGCTGTGGGTCAGCACCCAGTTGTGGCCCATGGCGGTCTTGGGCAGCTTGCCGGTGTGCTTCAGGGTCACCGTGAAGCTCTTGCAGGTCTTCGGCACGGTGATGGTCTTCTGGTTGAACTGCATGGCATCGCTGCCTTCGATGGTGGTCGCGCACTCGGCGGCCATCAACGGGGTGGACAGCACGGCGAGCAGGGCAAGGGCAATCAGTTTGCGCATGGGAATGACTCCAGTGAACCAGGTTGGGAACAAGCTGCCACATGATTGTGGAACAGCGTGGCACGGTTGGCCCTGATCTGGGTCAGAGCTGCATTTGCCGTTGTCACCGACACTGTACGCATGTCCCGGCTGTCGCCGAAGGAGGCATGATGACGCACGTCGTCACCGACAACTGCATCAACTGCAAGCACACCGATTGCGTCGAGGTGTGTCCGGTGGACTGCTTTCATGCGGGGCCGAATTTCCTGGTGATCGATCCGGACGAATGCATCGATTGCACCCTGTGCGTCGAGGAGTGCCCGGTGGGCGCGATCTTTCCCGAGCTCGATGTCCCGGCCGGGCAGGAAATCTTCATGTCGATCAACGCGGAACTGGCCAGGGAATGGCCGGTACTGACCAGCAAGATCGCCGCGATGGAGGACGCCGCGAAGTGGGACGGCGTGCCGGACAAGCTGCCGCTGCTGAAGCGTTGAGCGAAAAAAAACCGGGCATTCGCCCGGCTTTCCGACTTGCAGTAGCGGCTTTTTGTGGAAGCGACTTCAGTCGCGATGCTCTTCCACCACGAAACGGAAAAGCGTCGCGGCTGAAGCCGCTCCCACCAGAGCGCCGGCTTACTTGGCCACGACCCGCACCATCTCCAGGCACTTGTTCGAGTAGCCCCACTCGTTGTCGTACCAGCTGACCAGCTTGACGAAGGTGCTGTCCAGCGCGATGCCGGCGTCGGCGTCGAATACCGAGGTGCAGGTCTCGCCGCGGAAGTCGGTCGCGACCACCTTGTCTTCCGTATAGCCGAGGATGCCCTTCAATGCGCCTTCGCTCTGCGTCTTCATTTCAGCGCAGATCTCAGCGTAGGTCGCGGGCTTTTCCAGCTCGACGGTGAGGTCGACCACGGACACATCCGAAGTCGGCACGCGGAAGCTCATGCCGGTGAGTTTCTTGTTGAGCTCGGGAATCACCACGCCGACGGCCTTGGCCGCGCCGGTGGACGAGGGAATGATGTTCTCCAGGATGCCACGGCCGCCGCGCCAGTCCTTGTTGCTCGGGCCGTCGACGGTCTTCTGGGTGGCGGTGGCGGCGTGCACGGTGGTCATCAGGCCGCGCTTGATGCCCCACTTGTCGTGCATGACCTTGGCGATCGGTGCCAGGCAATTCGTGGTGCAGCTGGCGTTGGAGATGATCGCCTCGCCCTGGTAGGTCTTGTCGTTGACGCCGTAGACGAACATAGGCGTGTCGTCCTTCGACGGCGCAGACAGAATCACCTTCTTCGCACCCGCGTCCAGATGTTTCTGCGCGGTGACCTTGTCCAGGAACAGGCCGGTGGATTCGATCACCACATCGGCGTTCACTTCATTCCATTTGAGGTTGGCCGGATCGCGTTCCTGGGTCAGCCGGATGGTCTTGCCGTTGACCACCAGATGCCCACCGTCGACTTTCACATCGCCCTTGAAGCGGCCATGCACCGAGTCGTAGCGCAGCATGTAGGCAAGGTAGTCCGGCTCCAGCAGGTCGTTGATCGCCACGATCTCGATATCGTTGCCGAAGTTCTGCACGGCAGCGCGCAGCACGTTGCGACCGATGCGGCCGAAGCCGTTGATGCCGACCTTGATGGTCATGAGGGAACGTCCTCCTGAGGGTGATGGGATGCCGCGAATCGGGGCAGCCGCGAGCCGCGGCGCCGGTATTTCATCCGTGAAATCTTACAATGAAAGCGCCGTTGCCGCCCGCGTCCGATCGTCGCTATGGCAGACTGCGGCCTTTATGTCGGAAGTTGCCATGGCCCGTTCAAGCCGCTCGATCACCTTCGTTTTGGCCTTGCTCGCGGTCGCGCCGCAGGCGATGGCATGGGGACCGCTCGGCCACAGCGTGGTAGCCGAACTGGCGCAACGTCACCTGAGTCCGGCGGCGGAGGCGGAAGTCGAGCGGCTGCTGGCGCCGGAGCACACGCGCTCGCTGGCTGATATCGCCAACTGGCCCGATCAGATCCAGAACGACCCCGCGCAGGCCGCGCTGTGGAAGCAGACCCGCGGCCAGCATTACGTCAATTTCCGCGGCGGCAGCGACTGCGATTACGTGCCGCCGCGCGATTGCCACGACGGTCGCTGCGTGGTGGCGGCGCTGCCGTATTACGTGGGCGTGCTGGGCGATCGCAGCCAGCCCGATGGGGCGCGTCGCGAAGCGCTGAAGTTCGTGGTGCATTTTGTCGGCGACATCCATCAGCCGCTGCACGCCGGCTATCGTGACGACAAGGGTGGCAATACCTACCAGGTGCAGTTCGACGGCAAGGGCAGCAACCTGCACAAGGTGTGGGATTCGGGCATGTTGTACAGCCGCGGTCTCGACTGGCAGGCGTATGCGCAACAGCTCGACTCCGCGGTTCCGGCGGCACTGCCCTCGCCGATCGCGCCGCTGGACAACCCGTACGCGCAGTGGGCGGAAGAGTCCTGCCGCATCACCGCCCAGGCCGGCTTCTATCCGGGCGGCCACGCGATCGGTCCGGCGTACGTCAAGGCCGAATTGCCGCAGGCCGAGCTGCGCCTGCGCCAGGCCGGGCGGCGCCTGGCCGACGTGCTCAACCTGGCGCTGACGCGTTGAGCTGCGGCAGCGTCCAGCGAACGAATCCTTGCGGCGGATCGCCGTTGGGTGTCTGGACGTCCATTGCATACGTTTGCAGCGCTGGCAGTACGGCACACATCTGCTAGCCTCGACCGCATGACCGATACCACGATGCGCCGCACCAAGATTGTCGCCACGCTCGGCCCCGCCACCGACGCGCCGGGCATGCTCGAAAAACTCATCGCCGAAGGCGTCGACGTGGTTCGGCTGAACCTGTCACATGGCGTCCCCGACGACCATCGCGCTCGCGCGAACGCCGTGCGCGCCGCCTCGACGGCGGCCGGACGCGAGGTCGGCGTGCTGGCCGATCTGCAAGGTCCGAAGATCCGCATCGAGACCTTTGCGAACGGTCCGGTGGAGCTCCTCGACGGCGCGCCGTTCGTGCTCGATTGCCGCCCTGATGCACCGCCGGGCGACACCACGCGCGTCGGCGTCAGTTACTACGGCCTGCCGCAGGACGTGCACGCAGGCGACGTGCTGCTGCTGGATGACGGCCTGATCGCGTTGACGGTGCTGGACGTGGTCGGCGCCGAGGTGCGTTGCCAGGTGCTGATCGGTGGCAGGCTGTCCAACCGCAAGGGGCTCAACCGGCAGGGCGGCGGGCTTTCGGTGACGGCGCTGTCGGACAAGGACAAGGCCGACATCAGGCTGGCCGCCGAGATCGGCGCGGATTTCCTGGCGGTGTCGTTCGTGCGTTCGGCCGAGGACATGCACCAGGCGCGCCGGTTGCTGCACGAGGCCGGTGGCAACGCCGCGCTGGTGGCGAAGATCGAGCGCGCCGACGCGATTCCGGTGCTGGGCGAGATCATCGACGCGTCCGACGTGGTGATGGTGGCGCGTGGCGACCTCGGCGTAGAGATCGGCGATGCCGAACTGCCGGGCTTGCAGAAGAAGATCATCCGCGAATCGGTGCAGCGCAACCGCGCGGTGATCACCGCCACGCAGATGCTGCAATCGATGGTGCGCTCGCCGATCCCGACCCGCGCCGAGGTGCTCGACGTGGCCAACGCGGTGATCGACGGCACCGACGCGGTGATGCTGTCGGAGGAGACTGCCGCCGGTGCGCATCCGGACAAGGCGGTGGCGGCGATGCGCCGGATCTGCCTGGGTGCCGAGCGCCAGTTCGAGCCGAAGGAGGATCTCGCCGCGGGTGGCCACCGGCTGGATCGCACCGACCAGGCGATCGCGCTGGCGGCGATGCTGCTGGCCGGCGAGCTCGGCGTGCGCGCGATCGTGGCGCTGACCGAATCCGGCGCCACCGCGCAATGGCTGTCGCGCTATCGCACCGCCATACCGATCTACGCGCTGTCGCCGCTGGCCGACGCGCGCCGGCGCATGCTGCTGCTGCGCGACGTGCGTCCGGTGGCGTTTTCGCACGAGGGCCTGAGCTCTGCGGCGACCGCCCGCTCGGCGGTGCAGCAGCTGTTCGCGCAAGGCCGCCTGAGCGAGGGGGACCGCGTGGTGCTGACCCACGGCGACCACGTGGGTCAGGGCGGCGGCACCAATACCCTGAAGCTGCTCTCGGTGGGCGCCGACGGCATGGTCGAGAGCCTGCGCAATCTCTGATGCCGACCTGGCCGGCCGCCGAGGCCGCGGTGAGTGTGGCGCACCGGCGGGGCCGCTACACTCAGGTCCCGTGCCATTCCGACCCGGAGGTCATCATGAAATCCATCCTTCGCCCGCTTCGCCATGGTCTGCTGCTGGCATTTGCGCTCGCTTTCGTGACACCGGCATTCGCGCAATCGCGCAAGATCGATCAGCAGGATCTGTACCGCTACTGGATCCTGCTCAATACCAAGGTGCAGATGGATGCCCCCAATAGCGGGCTGAACCTGGACAAGCCCGGTTGCGCCGCAGTGACCTACACGATCGGTTCCGATGGCGTGCCGATGGACGTGCAGGTGGTCAAGGTGGTGCCGAAGAGTGATCTGGGCCCGGTGGCACGCAGCGCGGTGTCCAATTTCCGTTATGGCCCGTCGCTGAGCAACCGCATCGGCGAGCCGGTGGCGACCTATTACATCGTGCCGTTCAACGCACCGGGCGATCCCGCACAGCGCCAGAAGTTGATGGATGCCTGCAAACTGCCGGGATACGGCGCCTGAGCCGACGCGGCCCCCGAGGCCTGGGCATCCGGCCTGCCGATCTGGCCTATAATTCACGTTTTGAACCACGCCGCTTCGGCCCCGAGGCGGCTTCACCATTGTGCTGTCGGCCTCGCCCGCGCACCACGGAGTCGTCATGAGTATTGAAGATCTTGAAAGCATCGCCCTGGCGATGGTTGCGCCCGGCAAGGGCATCATCGCCATCGACGAGTCGACCAACACCATCAAGAAGCGCTTCGAGGCCGTCGGCATCGAGAACACCGAAGAGAACCGCCGCGCCTATCGCGAGTTGCTGCTGACGACGCCGGGCCTGAATGAACACATTTCCGGCGCGATCCTGTATGACGAAACGATCCGCCAGTCCACCAAGGACGGCGTGCCGTTCACCCAGGTCATGAAGAAGCTCGGCATCATCCCCGGCATCAAGGTCGACAAGGGGCCGCAGCCGCTGGCCGGCTTCCCCGGCGACGTGGTCACCGAGGGCCTCGATGGCCTGCGTGAGCGCCTGCAGGAATACGCCAAGCTCGGCGCGCAGTTCGCCAAGTGGCGCGCCGTGATCAATATCAGCGAGGACAATCCCAGCTCCACCGCGATCGAGGCGAACTGCCATGTGCTGGCGCGCTATGCGGCGCTGTGCCAGGAAGCCGGCCTGGTGCCGATGGTCGAGCCTGAAGTGATCATGGACGGCGACCACAGCATCGAGGTCAGCTACGAGGTGCACGAGGCCGTGTTGCGTAGCCTGTTCAATGCGCTGTACGAGCAGAACGTGATGCTGGAGGGCACCATCCTGAAGATCAGCATGGTGATTCCGGGCAAGGATTCGGACGAGCAGGTCGACGTCGAGGAAGTGGCCGAGGCCACCGTACGCGTGCTGAAGTCCACCGTGCCGGCGTCGCTGCCGGGCATCGTGTTCCTGTCCGGCGGACAGACCGACCAGCAGTCCACGGCGCATCTGAATGCGATGAACCAGATCGGTCCGCACCCGTGGCCGTTGTCGTTCTCGTACGGTCGCGCCATGCAGCAGGCAGCGCTGAAACTGTGGTCGAAGGACATGAAGGCGAACTACGCCGAAGCACAGAAGACCGTCCATGCCCGTGCGCGTGACAACGGTTTGGCCGCGCTGGGGCAGTGGAACGGCTGACGTCCACGCCAATCCGCCACAAAAAAAACGGGCGCCGCGAGGCGCCCGTTTTCCTTTCTCGTAGAAGCGGTGGATCAGAAACGGTATTCCGCGCTGACCGACACCATGTCGGTGCTCAGGTTCACGCGATCCTTCTTCGCGTCGTAGTAGTCGTAGTTCAGGCCGAGGCTGACGTTGTTGCTGAAGTCGTAGCCCACGCCCGCACCGGCGTACCAGCTGGTGTCGTCCAGGCCCTTGCGGACCGGGTTGGCGTCGTTGCTGAGGCCGTGGCCTTTCCAGCCGTAGATGCCGGTGCGTGCGCTGACGTACCAGTTCGGGCTGACGTTGAAGTGCCCGTTCACGCCGGCTGTCCAACCGTGCAGCTGGGACTTGCCGTTCTCGACGACGGGCTGGCTGTTGAAGATGTTTTTCGCATGGATGTTGCCCAGATCGTTGTAACCGACCTCGGCGCCCAGCGCGACGGCCGGGCTCAGCGCCCAGCGGTAGCCGCCATTGACGGCGTAGCCGGTGTCGCTGTCGTCGTACGCGCCGTGGTTGATCGACGTCTTGCCCACATTGCCGTTGACGAACCAGCCGTCATTGTGGGTCGGCGCACTCTGCGCAAACACGGCGGGGACGGCCAGCAGACCGGCGGAGGTCAGGGCGAGGGCAAGCAGGGTCTTTTGGATTTTCATCGAAAGCTTCTCCGGTTGTTGTCATGGCAGCCGGCCCAGTGGGGGAATGGCCGCTGCTGAAAGCGCGCCGCCCGCTTGGGCGGCGGCACTTGAACGGTTAGATGGTGCGTGGACGAGAAGATTCAATACCGACAAGTTCAGTATTAAGCCCGCGTTAATTCGGGCGACGCGGCGACTAGCCGCCACGCCGCTCGCGGGATCAGAACCGGTATTCGGCCGTCAACGACGCGGTGTCCGTGGACAGGCTGATGCCGTCCTTCTTGGCGTGGTAGTAGTCGTACGCCAGGCCAACACCGAAGTGACTGTTGACGTCGTAGCCCACGCCGGCACCGGCGTAGTAATCGACCTTGTCGAGGTCATGCCGGTTGATGCTCTGGTTGTCGTAGCCGTGGCCCTTCCAGCCGTAGACGCCCGCGCGTCCGCTGACGTACAGACCTTGCCAGACATTGATCTTGCCATTCACGCCGGCGGTCCAGCCACGCAGCGCATTGCGCTGGTCCGTCAGATTGACGGGGTTGTCGTTGAACGCGTTCTTCAGCTTGAAGTTGCCGAGATCGTTGTAGCCGGCATCCACGCCGAGCCCCAAATCCTCGCCCACCTTCCAGCGGTAACCGCCAGTGACGGCGTACGTGGTCGAATGATCGTTGTACGGGCCCTTGTTCACGTGGGACTGGCCCACGCGCCCGTCGACGAACCAGTTGCCGCTGCCGATGGCCTGGCCCGGCTGGTAATTGCCGGTGGTCGCGGCGCTGCTGTCGTTACCGGCGGAAGCGGGCGAGCTGTCCTGGGCCAAGGCGGGCAGGGTGCACAAGCCGGAGGACGCGATGGCGAGGGCGATGAGTGTTTTCTTCTGCATGGGGAACTCCTCTTTTTTGAGCCGGGCCGCGATTCGTGGGGACGAAGGCGGTCGGGCAGCGCCTGGGGATGGCTCTGCGGGGCGTATTACTAGCGGCCCGATGCTGAAGCTCGCTGAACCACCCCGGCTGGGGTTAAGCGCTTATTAATTCCAGCACCGAGTCGGGCGCCGTGAGCGACAGTCGACGGGCATATCGGCGACAATGGGCGCTTTTGCACCCTCCGGAGACTGCCCGATGACCACCCGCCGCGAACTCGCCAATGCCGTGCGAGCCCTTGCCATGGACGCCGTCGAAGCGGCGAAATCCGGTCATCCGGGCATGCCGATGGGCATGGCCGATATCGCCGAAGTGCTGTGGAACGACTTCCTGCACTTCAATCCCGCCAACCCGAAATGGTTCAACCGCGATCGCTTCGTGCTCTCCAACGGCCACGGCTCGATGCTGCAATACGCGCTGCTGCACCTGAGCGGCTTCGATCTGCCGATGGAGCAGCTGAAGCGCTTCCGCCAGTTGCATTCGAAGACCGCTGGCCACCCGGAAGCCAGCGAAACACCGGGAGTGGAAACCACCACCGGCCCACTCGGCCAGGGTCTGGCCAATGCGGTCGGCTTCGCGCTGGCCGAGAAGGTGCTGGCGGCGCACTTCAACCGGCCGGGTCACGCCGTGGTCGATCACCACACCTACGTATTTCTGGGTGACGGCTGCCTGATGGAAGGCGTCTCGCATGAGGTGGCCTCGCTGGCCGGTACTTGGCAGCTGGGCAAACTTGTGGCGATCTACGACGACAACGGCATCTCGATCGACGGCGAAGTGCAAGGCTGGTTCACCGACGACACGCCGGCGCGCTTCGAGGCGTATGGCTGGAACGTGATCCGCGGGGTGGACGGGCACGACGCCGAGGCCGTGAAGAAGGCAATCGCCTCCGCCGCCGCGCAAAACGACAAGCCCACCCTGATCTGCGCCAAGACCATCATCGGTTTCGGTGCGCCGCACAAGCAGGGCAAGGAGGAAAGCCACGGTGCGCCGCTGGGCAAGGACGAGATCGCCGCAGCCCGTGCGCAGCTGGGCTGGAACCACGCCCCGTTCGAGATTCCGGCCGAGATTTATGAGGGCTGGGATCACAGGGCCGCGGGTAGCGAAGCCGAGCAATCCTGGAACGACGCCTTCGCGAAATACGCCGCCGCCCATCCGGAACTGGCCGCGGAATTCGAGCGCCGCATCGCCGGCGAGCTGCCGGCGCGACTGGGCGGAAAAATCCCGGGCGTACATCGACAAGCTGCAGCTCGATGGCCCCGAAGTGGCGTCACGCAAGGCCTCGCAAATGGCCCTGGATGCGTTTGGTCCGCTGCTGCCGGAGCTGATCGGCGGCTCGGCCGACCTGGCCGGTTCCAACCTCACCAAATGGAGCGGCAGCCTCGACGCCGCCACCGGCAACAGCGCGGACGGCAAGGGCAACTACGTCTACTACGGCGTGCGCGAGTTCGGCATGACCGCGATCGCCAATGGCCTCGCGTTGCACGGTGGTTTCATTCCGTACGACGCCACCTTCCTGGTGTTCTCCGACTACGCGCGCAACGCGGTGCGCATGAGCGCGCTGATCCCCGCGCACGCGATCCACGTCTACACGCACGACTCGATCGGCCTGGGCGAGGACGGCCCGACTCACCAGCCGGTCGAGCACATGGCGTCCTTGCGCTACATCCCGAACAACCACCTGTGGCGTCCGTGCGACGCGGTGGAATCGGCGGCGTCGTGGAAGGCGGCGATCGAGCGCAGGGGCGCGCCGTCGTGCCTGGTGTTCTCGCGGCAGAACCTCAAGCATCAGCAGCGCAGCGCGCAGCAGGTGGCCGACATCCTGCGCGGCGGCTACGTGCTGTCCGATCCGCTGGACACGAAGTTCCAGGCGATCCTGATCGCCACCGGCTCGGAAGTGGAGCTGGCGATGGAAGCTTCGCGCGCGCTGGCGCAGCAAGGCGTAGCCGTGCGCGTGGTGTCGATGCCGTGCACCGAAGTGTTCGACGCGCAGCCGCTGGAATACCGCGAAGGCGTGCTGCCGCTCTGGTGCCGCGCCCGCGTGGCGGTGGAGGCGGCCACCGCCGACTTCTGGCGCAAGTACGTGGGCCTGGACGGCGAAGTGGTCGGCATGACCACGTTTGGTGCCTCGGCGCCGGCGCCGCAGCTGTTCGAGCACTTCGGCTTCACCGTCGGCGCACGTCGTCGACGCGGTGAAGCGCGTCGTGCGCTGAGCGTCGGTTCCTTCGGTCACGAAAAAGCCGCGGCGTGCCGCGGCTTTTTCGTGTGTGGCGGCCAACTCAGGCGAGCAACAGACGACCCAGTTCGTCCGGCGTCGCCGCAATGGCATGAGCCCCGGCCTGCTCCAGTTCCGCGCGGCCGCCGAACCCCCACAGCACGCCGAAGCCGCGCACCCGGTTGGCGACCGCACCATCGATGTCGAAGTGGCGGTCGCCGATCATCACCGCGTCGGCCGAGGCGCAATCGAAGTCCATCAGCGCTTCGGCGATCATCGAGGCCTTTTCGCTGTGCGGGCTGTCCGGGTGCGGACCGTACAGGCGCAGGAACGCTGCGCCGAACGGCAGGTGGGCGATGATCGGGGCGGCGTGCCGGTGCGGCTTGCTGGTCACCACGGCCAGTTGATGGCCGGTGCCGAGCAATTGTTCGATGAGCGCTTCGATGCCCGGATAGATCTCGTGCTCGCGCCAGCCCAGCGTGTTGAAGCGCTCGTGGTAGTACTCCACCGCCGCCTCGATGCGTTCCGGATCGTGATCCAGCAGCGGCGCGAAGCTGTGCCGCAGCGGCGGCCCGATCCAGCGGCGCAGCTACCTCATGCGCCGGCGCCGGAACATCCAGCCGCGCCAGCGCATGCTTCACGCAGGCGGTGATGCCGTGCTCGGAGTCGATCAGGGTGCCGTCAAGATCGAACAGGCAAAGCATTACTTCACGGCCCGCGCCTTCAACGCGGTGACCGCCGGCAGTTCCTTGCCTTCGAGGAATTCGAGGAAGGCGCCGCCGCCGGTGGAGATGTAGGAGACCTGGTCGGCGATGCCGTACTTGTCGACCGCGGCCAGCGTGTCGCCGCCGCCGGCGATGGAGAACGCGTTCGATGCGGCGATCGCGCGTGCCAGCGTCTCGGTGCCCTTGCCGAATGCGTCGAACTCGAACACGCCGACCGGGCCATTCCATACCACCGTGCCGGCCTTGGCGATCAGCGCGGCGTACATGTCGGCGGTCTGCGGGCCGATGTCCAGAATCATTTCGTCGTCGCCGACCTGATCGACCGGTTTCACCGTGGCCGCCGCATGCGCGGAGAACGCCGGGGCCACCACCACGTCGACCGGCATCGGAACTTCGGCGCCGCGGCGTTTCGCGTCGGCCAGCACTTTCTTCGCGGCGTCGATCAGGTCCGGCTCATACAGCGAGTTGCCGACCGAATGGCCCATCGCGGCGATGAAGGTGTTGGCGATGCCGCCGCCGACGATAAGCTGGTCGACCTTGCCGATCAGGTTGTCCAGCAGCGTCAGTTTGGTCGATACCTTGGAACCGGCCACGATCGCCAGCAGCGGATGCGCCGGGTGCTCCAGCGCCTTGCCCAGCGCATCGAGTTCCGCGCTCAGCAACGGACCGGCCGCGGCGATCGGGGCGTACCTGATCACGCCATGGGTGGAGGCCTGGGCACGGTGCGCGGTGCCGAACGCGTCCATCACGAAGATGTCGCACAGCGCGGCATATTTCTTCGCCAGCGCCTCGTCGTCCTTGCCCTCGCCGACGTTCATGCGGCAGTTTTCCAGCAGCACCACTTCGCCCGGTGCGACGTCGACGCCGTCGAGGTAGTCCGCCACCAGCCGCACCGGCGCGCCGAGCTGCTCGCTCAACCAGGCCGCGACCGGCGCCAGCGAGGACGCCGCGTCGAACTGGCCTTCCTTCGGACGGCCCAGGTGCGAAAGCACCATGACCCGTGCCCCCGCGTCGCGCGCGAGCTTGATCGTCGGCAGCGCCGCATCGAGCCGTTGCGTCGAGGTGATCTGGCCGTGGTCGTCGATCGGCACGTTCAGGTCTTCGCGGATCAGCACGCGCTGATTGCGCAAATCGAGGTCATTCATGCGGATGACGGACACGGCGGAGCTCCGGTTGGGGGTGCGTGGATCGGCCCGGTGGGGCGGTAACCGGCTATTGTCCGGCGCGTCGGTTGCCGATGCAAACCGCGGGCCGAACCAGATTCGCCGCCAGACGCCGCGACGCGGCTTCACATTGTGGTAAAACGGCGGCTATCCATGCAGGGGGAGCGGTCCATGGCTAGCGGGTTGGTGCTTTACGGCTACTGGCGTTCCAGTGCCGCATATCGCGTGCGCATTGCGCTGAATCTGAAAGGCTTGAGCTACGAGACGCGGCCGGTGCACCTGGTGCGCGATGGCGGCGAGCAGCACGCCGCGGATTACCGGGCACTCAATCCGCAGCAGCTCGTGCCGTGCCTGTGCGATGGAGATCGCGTGATCACCCAGTCGCTGGCGATCATGGAATACCTCGACGAGATGCACCCCGAGCTGGAGACGGCGCTGCTGCCGGTCGACGCGCGCGGGCGGGCCCAGGTTCGTGCGCTGGCCATGATGGTGACCAGCGACATCCATCCGCTGGGCAATCTGCGCGTGCTGCAACAGCTGGAGTCCCAGTTCGGCGCCGACGAGGCGCAGCGTGCCGCATGGTCGCGGCACTGGATGGTGCTGGGCTTCCAGGCGATCGAGGCGATGCTCACCGACAACGCCGCGACGGGTCGGTACTGCCACGGCGAGACGCCGAGCATGGCCGATGCGTGTCTGGTGCCGCAGGTCTACAACGCGCTGCGCTGGAAACTGCCGCTGGACGATTATCCGACCGTGTGGCGGGTTTACGAGGCGTGCAATGAGCTGGAGGCTTTCCAGCGTGCGGCACCGGAAGTGCAGCCGGACGCACCTGCCGTGGTGTGAAGGCAGAACCTCTCGCGGGCCATTTCCGCAGCGCGAGAAGATAACGCGGAGCGGCTATGCCGCCACTTCAGAAACCCATGCCGTACGGGTCGTTGCCGACCAGTTCCTGGTCGCTGCTGCCACCTTCGGCGAGGCGGATTTTCAGGGCGAGCCCATCGCGTGAATCGGACTTGCTGAGCGCCTCCTCCAGTTCCACCCGGCCTTCCTTGTAGAGCCGGTACAGCGACTGGTCGAACGTCTGCATGCCTTCCTGCAGGCTGCGGTCCATCGCTTCCTTGATCTCGTGGATCTGGCCGCGGCGGATCATGTCGCGGATCAGCGGCGTGTTGAGCAGCACTTCCGCCGCCGGGATGCGTCGCCCGTCCTTGCCGATCACCAGCCGCTGGCTGATCACCGCGCGCAGGTTCAGCGCCAGATTCATCAGCACGTTCTTGTGCGCCGATTCCGGGAAGAAGTTGAGAATGCGCTCCAGCGTCTGGTCGGAGTTGTTCGAGTGCAGCGTGGCCAGGCAGAGGTGGCCGGTTTCGGAGAACGCGATCGCTGCCTCCATCGTGTCGGTATCGCGGATCTCGCCGATCATGATCACGTCCGGCGCCTCGCGCATCGCGTTCTTCAGCGCCTCGTGGTAGCTGTGCGTGTCCAGCCCCACCTCGCGTTGGTTGACGATGGATTTCTTGTGCCGGTGCAGGTATTCGATCGGGTCCTCGATGGTGAGGATGTGGCCGGGGGAATGGGTGTTGCGCTGGTCGATCATGGCCGCCAGCGTGGTCGACTTGCCCGAGCCGGTAGCGCCCACCACCAGGATCAGGCCGCGCGGCTCCATGATCAGGTCGCGGAAGATGCCGGGCAGCTGCAGCTGGTCGATGCTGGGGATCTCGCTCTTGATCGCGCGGATCACCATGCCCACTTCGCCGCGCTGCTTGAACACGTTGATGCGGAAGCGGCCAGCTTCCTTCACCGCCAGCGCCATGTTCAATTCGAGATTGCGTTCGAACTGCGGCACCTGGCCTTCGTCCATCAGCGAGTAGGCGATCTTCTTGACCATGCCGCCGGGGAGGCCGGTGTTGCCCAGTGGATACAGCTTGCCCTCGACTTTGATGTTCACCGGGGCGCCGGTGGTCAGGAACATGTCCGACGCGCCCTTGTCTACCATAAGCTTGAGGAAGTAACCGATGTCCACGAATGACCCCTGTTTCTATGCGCGTTGCAATGATGGATTATGCCTGCCCACAATACGTTGCGACATACCATGAGGACTGTGATGCACATCTTTTCCCCGCTGGCCGGATCCGTTGGCCGCATCGGCACGGCAGCCGCTTTCCTGGCATTGACACTGGCGCTTGCCGGCTGCGCCACGGTGCCGCCGCCCGACGGTTCGATGAATTTTGCGCAGACGCAGTTGCAGATGGCCCGCGACGCGGGGGCAGCGGATTATGCGCCGGTCGACCTCGGCTTCGCGCAGGACAAATTTCAGCAGGCGCAGGCCGCCATGGCCGCGCGCAAGTATGCCGACGCCGCCAACCTGGCTGAGGAGTCGCAAGCCGACGCCGAACTCGCGCGGGCCAAGGCCCGCCTGGGCGCGGCGCGGGCGCAGATCCAGAGCAAGGTGCAGGAGAACACCCGCCTGCGCGCCCAGGGCGAGCAGGCGGCTGCGGACGACGATGCGCCGCCGGCTCCCGCAGCCACGACGGCGCCACCCGGCACCGAGGACATGCCCGCCCCGCCGTCCTCGGAGCTCTCGGCACCGCCGTCGGGCGCGGGTTTCCAGACCGTGCCCGACAACAGCCCGCAGCCGGCTTCCAGCTCCAGCGCTCAGGAGGTGCAGCCATGAAGCGTTCCACCACGATCTTCGCCTCGGTCGCACTGGCTCTGGCCGTTGCC
Source organism: uncultured Gammaproteobacteria bacterium (assembly GCA_963697555.1). Lineage (GTDB taxonomy): Bacteria > Pseudomonadota > Gammaproteobacteria > Xanthomonadales > Rhodanobacteraceae > Rhodanobacter. The sequence goes on along the minus strand of CAVOOK010000009.1, from coordinate 472,017 downwards.
GGATCGGTGCATGCGCGCCAGGACGACATCGACCTCAGCCGTCTGAGCAGCAGCCTCGACCAGCTTGCCAACGATCCCGGCCTGGGCAATTACGCGCAGGCCGAGCAGGCGCGTGCGCGCGATGCGATCAACCGGCTGGCGCAGGCCGGTTCGCGCGAGCGTGCGCACGATCTGTACCTGGCCGAGCGCCGCGTGGATCTGGCCAAGGCAGCCGCGCAGTTGCAGGACGCCCAAGTCAAGCTCACCCAGCTCGATCGCGAACACGACCAGATCCTGCTCGACAACAGCCGTCGCGATGCGGAAATGGCGCGCCGCGAACTCGAACGTCAGCGCCTGCAATATCAGCTTGCGCAGGAAGAGACGGCGCGTCTGCAGCAACAGGGGCAGGAATACTCGCAGGCGGCCGACCAGGCACGCGCGGAGGCGGAGCAAGCCAAAAAACTGGCAGCAGCGCAGAGCAAGGTGGCCAAGGCGGCCCGGCGCGAGGCGGCTCTCGCGGCGCAGGCGGCCAAGGCGATGCGTTCGCAGATGCAGGGCGACAGCGCCGCCGAGGCACCGCCAGCGGCGCCGAAGAAACCCGCCAAAAAGCATCCTGCGCACCCCTAGAACGTTCGCTTTGCGCGTCGCACGAAGCCGCCGACAGCTCTGGCCGTGGCGCCTCGCCTGGGCTGCCACGGGTTCGGTTAGGCAAACGTAAAATCCTGTTTTGACAGGTTATTTACCAAAACGTGCGCTTCGTCGTGAACCCCGCTTTGCGTGCTTGCACCCCCCGGACCGGGGGAGTAGGGTCAAAGTCCACGGGGCACCCAGGCCCCGTGGGTAACTGACCTGAACCATGCGCTCAACCCCACGTTCAATGCTCACCCGCATCCCGATATTCCCGGCGTGGGCGGTGTCCGTGCGCATGGTTTCAACCGCTTGCGGACGCCTCCTGTCCGGTGTCCGCCAGTCCACTCTCGAGGAGGTCGGATCATGTTTGAAAACCAGCAGCGCGATGATGTCGAGGCTTTGATGAAGGCTGACGCCGAATTTCGCCGGCTCTACCAGCATCACAGGCAGCTCGACAGCAAGGTGCACGATGCCGACATCGGCGTGCTTCCCATCGACGATGTCACCCTCGCCGGCATGAAGAAGGAGAAATTGCTGGCCAAGGCCCGGCTCGAACGCATGTGGGCCGACAGGGCGCACCTCATCCACTGAGCTGCGATTTCACGTGAAGCGCGGCCCCGGGCTCTCCAGCACGATCGGAAGAGCGTCGGGGCCGCCGCGTTTCCGGTGAGTACGCTCCGGTGGGTGCGCGCGGCTCGGCTATCATGGCGCTCCTGTCGGCCAGTGCGAATACGCAGCGCCGGCGTCCCTGCAGCGGAGTCTCCATGACGGTCCACCAGAGTGTCCTTGAACTGATCGGACGTACCCCGATGGTGCGCGCCCAACGCCTGGATACCGGACCGTGCGAGCTGTTTCTCAAGCTCGAGAGTGCCAATCCCGGCGGTTCGATCAAGGACCGCATCGGGCTGTCGATGATCGAGGGAGCCGAGAAGGACGGCCGCATCCGTCCCGGCGACATCCTGGTCGAGGGCACCGCCGGCAACACCGGCCTGGGCCTGGCCCTGGTGGCGCAGCAGAAGGGTTACCGCCTGATCCTGGTGGTGCCGGACAAGATGAGCCGCGAGAAGATCTTCAACCTCAAGGCAATGGGCGCCGAAGTCGTGCTGACCCGCTCCGACGTGGCCAAGGGTCACCCGGAGTACTACCAGGACATGGCCGAGCGCATTGCGCGCGAAACACCGGGCGCCTACTTCATCAACCAGTTCGGCAACCCCGACAATCCGGCCGCGCACATCGCCACCACCGGCCCGGAAATCCTCGAGCAGATGGATGGCCAGGTCGACGCGATCGTGGTCGGCTGCGGCTCGTCCGGCACGCTCAGCGGCCTGTCGAAGTTCTTCGCCGAGCACTCGCCGCAGACGGAGCTTGTACTGGCCGATCCGGTCGGCTCGATCCTTGCGCAGTACATCAACGAGGGCACGCTCTCGACCAAGTCGGCGAGCTGGATGGTCGAAGGCATCGGCGAGGATTTCCTGCCCAGCATCAGCGACTTCACCCGTGTGAAGAAGGCCTACGCGATCCCAGACAAGGAAAGCTTCCTCACCGCGCGCGAGCTGCTGGCGAAGGAAGGCATCCTGGGCGGTTCGTCCACCGGCACGCTGGTGGCCGCCGCATTGCGCTACTGCCGCGAGCAGACCGCGCCGAAGCGTGTGGTAACCCTGGTCTGCGATACCGGCAACAAGTACCTGTCCAAGCTGTACAACGACTACTGGATGCTCGACAACGGCTTCCTCGAACGCGAACAGCACGGTGACCTGCGGGACCTGTTGCTGCGCCCCTTCGCCCAACGCGACACCGTGGTGATCGGTCCGAACGAATTGCTGATCACGGCCTACACGCGCATGAAGCTGTACGACGTCTCGCAGCTGCCGGTGATGGACGGCCACAAGCTGGTCGGCATCGTCGATGAGTCCGACGTGCTGATGCACGTGCATGCCGACGAGACGCGTTTTCGCGACCAGGTTTCCACCGCCATGATGACCAGCCTGCAAAAACTGCAGGTCGGTGAGACGATCGAAGCGCTGCTGCCGGTGTTCGAGCGCGGCCATGTGGCCATTGTGGTCGACGGCGAAGAATTTCTCGGCCTGATCACCCGCATCGACCTGTTGAACTATCTGCGCCGCAAGGTGAACTAAAGCGACTTCCCGGCTGTTCGCGCCGCAACGACAACCGGTGTGGCAAGAAAGTTTGCAGCAAGACGGCCGCACCATCATGGCCGATGTGACGGGCCCGCAGGCTCGCATCCCAAGGAGATTTACCGATGTGCGGAATTGTTGCTGCCGCTGCCCAGCGTGATGTGGCGCCGCTGCTGATTGCCGGCCTTAAGGCACTGGAATATCGCGGCTATGACTCCTCCGGCGTGGCCGTGCTCGATCAGGGCGCCATCCAGCGCGTGCGTGCCAAGGGCAAGGTGCGCGAGATGGAGGCGCTATATCTGGCACAGCCGTTTCCCGGCAACACCGGCATCGCGCATACCCGCTGGGCGACCCATGGCATACCCAACGAGGCCAACGCGCATCCCCACGTCGCCGGCCGCGTCGCCATCGTGCACAACGGCATCATCGAGAATCACAACGGCTTGCGCAGCGAACTGCAGGCGGGCGGCCACGTTTTCACTTCCGAGACGGATACCGAGGTGATGGCGGCGCTCATCGACCGGCGGATCGACGAAGGGATGACCTTGCGCGAGGCGGTGGCGGCCACCGTTGACGCGCTGGAAGGCGCCTATGCCATCGCCGTGATCAGCCGCGACGAGCCCGGCCACGTGGTGGGAGCGCGGCGGGGAGCGCCGCTGCTGGTAGGGCTGGGCATCGGCGAGAATTTCCTGGGTTCCGATGCGCAGGCGCTGATCCAGGTGACCAACCGCATGGTCTACCTCGACGAGGGCGACGTGGTCGAGATCACCCGCGACAGCATGCAGGTGTACGGCCTGGATGGCAGGCCGGCTGAGCGTCCGACGCACGAGAGCGAGCTGTCCACCGATGCAGTGGAGCGCGGCGAATACCGCCACTACATGCAGAAGGAAATTTTCGAGCAGCCGCGTGCCGTGGCCGACACCCTGGAAGCGCGCATCGGCCCGCACGGTCTGCTGCCGAACATCTTCGGCATCGATAGCGACGCCCTGCTGCAAGCCACGCGTGGCCTGCACATCATCGCCTGCGGCACCAGTTACCACGCTGGCCTGGTCGCCAAGTACTGGATCGAGGAATACGCAAAGCTGCCGGTCAGCGTGGAAGTGGCCAGCGAGTACCGCTACCGCGACGCGGTGGTGCCGGCCGACACGCTGTTCGTCGCCATCTCGCAGTCCGGTGAAACCGCCGATACGCTGGCCGCGATGCGCGAGTCGCGCCGCCGCGGCTACCTCGGCACCCTGGTCATCTGCAACTCGCCCGAATCATCGCTGGTGCGCGAAGCGGACCTCAAGCTGATGACACGCGCCGGTCCGGAAATCGGCGTGGCGTCGACCAAGGCCTTCACCACCCAGCTCGCCGGTCTGGCCATGCTGGCGCTGGAACTGGCACGCCGCAACGGATTCGATAAAGACCGGTACGCCGCGCTGTGCCTCGAACTGCAGCACTTGCCGCGCGCGATCGAAAATGCGCTGCAACTGGAGCCGGCGATCATCGAGCTGGCCGGTGAATTCATCCATCGCCAGCATGCGCTGTTCCTTGGCCGCGGCGCGCAATACCCGGTCGCGCTGGAAGGGGCGCTGAAGCTCAAGGAAATTTCCTACGTCCACGCCGAAGCCTATCCGGCCGGCGAACTCAAGCACGGTCCGCTGGCGCTGGTTGACGAGAAGATGCCGGTGATCGCGGTGGCGCCGAACGGCCCGCTGCTGGACAAGCTGAAGTCGAATCTGCAGGAAGTACGCGCCCGCGGTGGCCGCCTGATCGTGTTCGCCGACGGCGCCGCCGGCATGGACGACATGGCGGGCCACGGTGCCATGCTGCGCGTGGATGCGGGCGGTTCCTTCATTGCGCCGGCGGTGTTCACCGTGCCGCTGCAGCTGCTCGCCTACCATGTGGCCGTGCTGCGCGGCACCGATGTGGACCAGCCGCGCAATCTGGCCAAGTCGGTGACGGTGGAATGATCGCGCGACGGCAGGGGCTTTTTCACGGCGTGCCGGTGCGCGACTCCAGCCAGCAGTCGACGGGCGCCGGGTAGCCCAGCAGGTAACCCTGGCCCATCTCGCAGCCCATCGCCATCAGCGCATCGCGCTGGGCCCGGGTTTCGATCCCTTCGGCGATGACCTGGATGTTGAGGGCGTGGGCGAGGGCGAGGATGGCGGCCACGACCGTCGTGCTGTTGGTGTTGCCGGTCTTGTCGAGCTCCTGCACGAAGGCCTTGTCGATTTTCAGCATGCGCAGCGGCAGCGAGTGCAGGTAGCTGAGCGACGAATAGCCGGTGCCGAAATCATCGAGCGCGGCACCGATGCCGACCTCGCGCAGCCGCTCCAGCGTTGCGCGCACGATCTTCGGGATTGTCCAGCAGTGCGCCCTCGGTGACTTCGGCGACCAGCCGCGACGGCGCCAGCCCGATCGCCTCGACCATGCGCATCAGGCGGGCATCGAAATCCGGATGGCGCAAATGGAGTGCCGACACGTTGAAGGTCATGAAGGCGTCTTTCGCGCCGTAGCGCGACAGCAGGCCGCAGCTGAGCTCGAACATGCGCCAGTCGATGGCTTCGATCAAACCGCTGTCCTCGGCGACCTTGAGGAAATCACCCGGCTTCAGCAGGCCAAGTTGCGGATGGTTCCAGCGGATCAATGCCTCGTAGCCCACGACCTTGGCGTCGTTGAGGCGGCAGATCGGCTGGAAATACGGCTGGAACTGATCGTGCTGCAGCGCCTGGCGCAGCTCCCCCTCCATCGCGAGCACGTCGACCATGCCCTTGGCCAGCGTTTCGTCGAAGACCACGAAGCGCTTGCGGCCCAGTTCCTTTGCGCGGTACAGCGCAATGTCGGCGTCGCGCAGCAACTCGTCGGCATCCACGTAACGCGCATCGCCACAGGCGATGCCCACGCTGACGGACGGCTCCAGTTCCTTGCCGGCGATCTTCAGCGGCAGTCCCAAAGTGGCCAGCACGCGCTGGGCGACCGTGATGGCGGCGTCCGGAACATCGATGTCCTCCAGCAGGATGGCGAACTCGTCGCCGGCCAGCCGCGCCACCATGTCCGGTTCGCGCACGCAGCGCTGGAGGCGGCTGGCAATGGCTTTCAGGAATTCGTCGCCGGCGAGATGGCCGAGGCTGTCGTTGATCACCTTGAAGCGATCCACATCGAGATACAGCAGCGCGCAGCGCCGGTGCGGATGGCGCTGGATCAGGGCGAGGACACGCTCGATGCGGTCGCGCAGGAAGCCGCGATTGGGCAGCGCGGTCAACGAATCGTGCATGACCTGGTGCTTGAGCTGGCGCTGGATCTGCTCGCGTTGCTCGATCTGCTGGCGCAGCTCCAGCGTGCGCTCCTCCACGCGATGCTCCAGTTGCAGGTTGGCCTGATGCAATGAAGCGGCGGCCCGGCGCCGATGAATGCTGTTCGCGATCTGCAGTGCGGCGAAGCTCAGCAACTCTTCGTCGGCCACGCTGTAGACCACCGCTTCGGTGTAACTCTGCACCGCCACCAGACCGATCACCGCGTCGCCCACCATCAGCGGCACGCCGAGCCAGCACAGCGCGGGGCTGCCCATGCCCTTCATCGACACCTGACCCTGGCGCTCCAATTCGGCGATGTCGGCGAGGCCGGCGCGCAACGGCTGGCCACGGCGCAGCACGTATTCGGTCAGGCCGCGACCAAGCGTGCGTCGGTCCCTTTGCCGTTCGGTGCCGTCGACAAAATAGGGAAACTCCAGCGTCTCGTGATCGTGTGCCAGCAGTGCGATGAAAAAGTTTTCCGCATTCAGCAGCGCACCGACTACCACATGCACGCGCTTGTAGAACTCGCTCTCGTCGATATCGGCCGTGGCCAGCTGGGCGAGTTGGAACAATGCGCCCTGCAATCGCTCGGCGCGCTGCAGTTCGACGATGTTGTGTTGGAGATCGCGATTGACCTGGGCCAGCTCCTGGGTACGCTTGCGCACGCTTTCTTCCAGTCGCTCCTTGCTTTGCTTGCGTTCCAGCGCCGTCAGGATGTGGCTGCCGACGAATTCCAGCAGCGCCAGGTCGTCATGCGAGTAGACGATGCCCTTGTTGTAGCTTTGCACTACCAGCGCGCCGTGCACCTGGCCCTCGCGCAGGATCGGCACGCCGAGCCAGTCGTCGCTGTCCGGTCCGGACAGGATCAGCGGTCCATTGACCTGTTCCAGCAGCTGTTCGTTATTCCCCATCAGCGGCTTGCCGCCCGTGAGCAGATGCCACGTCAACGTATGCCGCCGATCGTCCAGCGGCACATCCTGCGTAGTGTCGGGGACGTCATCGTCCTTGATGTCCGCGTAATACAGGAAACGCATCGTACGACGGTCGACGTCGTGCCTCACGATGAAGAAGTTCTCGCCGTACATCAGCGTGCTGACGATGCGGTGGATGCTTTGCAGCATGTCCGGCATGTCCAGCTCGGAACTGGCCAGGTCGGAAATTGCGAAAAGGGCGCTTTGCAGGTTCTCGGAATGTTCCAGCTGGTTGTGCGAGTCGTACAGGTCGGCCAGCTTCATGGCGTGATGCAGATGGCGTGCGGCCAAGCGCAGGCCAGGCTCAACGGCTGCCAGCCATGCGTTGGCGCAAACCCCGCCCGCCAGCTTCACCAGCAGCACCACGCGTTCCTGCCGCAACAGGCAAAAGGCCAGGTGGCCGCCAGGCGACTGATGCAGGCCATCGACGGACGCCAGGGCGGCCAGCGCCTGTGCCTGTTGATCGCCGCCGGGCGCGGTGGGCGGGATGCTGTGCAGGCAGCTATCGGAAGCCATCCACACTACGGCCGCCCTGCGGCAGCCTGCCTGGGCCTCGGCCAACTCCACGATGATGCCGCCGACTTCGTCGGGCGTAGTGGCATCGATCAAGCCGTTGAGCCAGGCCAGCGCAGGTGTGTTCTCGCGCGACGATGCATCATGGAACAGGGCCTGGATCATGGCCGCGCAGCTCCCGATCCCGCCATGCGCGTCGTGGCCGGATGTCGATCGACTTCGCAATCCTGGCGGCGGATACGAGGTGGCATTCTGCTATGCATGAAGAGCATATCGGCAGGTTGCCGGTTATCCGTAGGCCTCGCAAGCCTGCGAATTCACGTGGTCGCTGCGACGGATAGGCCGGAGCCCGCCCGTTGTCCATCCGATGGAAAACGTGCAACGCAGACACGCCGCACTCGTAGGCGCTTAGGGCAGGTCGAAAATGGCGGCCGTGTTGCGATGGGCGCAGCGGGGGACCGTAAAGGATACGGTCGCCCGCACTGTTCGGTGACTGGCGACTCCGATGCGTTCGTGCCTCATGAACTCAGGCGCGACCGTAGACATCATCGAAGCGGACGATGTCGTCCTCGCCCAGATAGCTGCCGGACTGTACCTCGATCAGCTCCAGCGCCACTTTCCCCGGATTGCGCAGGCGATGCTTGCTGCCCAGCGGGATATAGGTGCTCTGGTTTTCGCCGAGCAGGAACACCTTGTCGTCGCAGGTCACTTCCGCGGTACCGGAGACCACGATCCAGTGTTCGGCGCGATGGTGATGCTTCTGCAGGCTCAGGCTGGCGCCGGGTTTCACCACGATCCGCTTGACCTGAAAACGCTCGCCCGATTCCAGTGAGTCGTAGCTGCCCCAGGGCCGATGCACCACCCGATGCAGCGAGTGTTCGCTGCGCCCGGCCGCCTTGAGCTGCTCGACGACCTTCTTGACGTCCTGGGCGGCGTCGCGATGGGCGACCAGGGTGGCATCCGGCGTGGTTACCACGATCAGGTCGTCCACGCCGACCGTGGCGAGCAGGTGGCGGTCGTGCGAACGCAGCAGCGAGTTGCGCGTATCCACCGTCATGGTGTCGCCTTCGCGTACGTTGCCCTGCGCGTCCTTGTCGCCGGTCAGCCATAGCGCGGCCCAGGAACCGATGTCGCTCCACGCGCAGCTGACCGGGATCACCGCGGCGCGCGTGGTCTTCTCCATCACGGCGTAGTCAATCGACTTGTCCGCCGCCAGCGCAAATGCATCATGGTCGATGCGCACGAAGTCGAGATCGACCGATGCCTTCGCATAGGCATCGCGCACGGCAACGAGCATGGCCGGCGCGTGCGCATGCAGCTCTTCCAGGTAGCGCGACGCCTTGAACAGGAACATGCCGGAGTTCCAGTCGTAGCCGCCATCGGCGAGGTACGACTCGGCTGTGACCAGGTCAGGCTTCTCGACGAACCGCTCCACCCGGTAACCATGCTCGTCGATGGCCTCCGCGCGACGGATATAGCCGAAGCCGGTTTCCGGTCGATCCGGACGCACGCCAAAGGTCACCAGCCAACCGTGTTCGGCCAAGGGGACGGCCTGCTTCACTGCCTCGACGAAGGCCGCGGTGTCACCGATCAGATGGTCGGCTGGCAGCACCAGCAACAGCGCATCGGCATCGCGTTCGAGCGCATGCAACGCACCCAGCGCGATCGCCGGCGCAGTGTTGCGGGCCAGTGGCTCCAGCACGATGGTGGCTTTCTCTATGCCGGCTTCGAGCAACTGGTCGGCGGCAAGAAAACGATGATCCTCGCTGGCCACCACGATGGGCGCCGTCACCTGCGGCAATTGCCGGGTGCGCGCCACGGTCTGCTGAAACAGCGTGCCCTTGCCGGCCAGCGCGAGGAACTGTTTGGGCAGGTTCTTGCGCGACACCGGCCACAGGCGCGTGCCGCTGCCGCCGCTGAGAATGAGGGGAATCAACATGTCAGGGACCCGTGGTGGTCAATTGGCGGATGACGTCGTGCAAGCCTTGCTGCCAGTCGGGCAACACAAACCGGAAAACCTGCTGGAAGCCGCGATTGTCGAGCAGCGACCACGCCGGCCGCGTGGCGGCCGTGGGGAATTCGGCGCTGCCGATCGGCACGACTTGCGGTCGCCGTGTCATCAATCCCTCAGCCACGGCTTGTTCGAAGATGGCATCAGCGAAGCCATGCCAGGTGGTGGCGCCACTGGCGACCAGGTGATGAATGCCGACGAGCTGCCGACGTCGTGCGGGGTCAGCGCGTTGCCAGACAGCCAGCGCAGTAAGGCTGGCGTTGACGATCAAAGTAGTGTCTGTCGGCGCGCCGTGCTGGTCAGCGACAACCCGCAGTTCCTCGCGTTCAGCACCGAGGCGCAGCATCGTGCGCAGAAAGTTGTGGCCATGCGCGGCATACACCCATGCCGTGCGGAAGATCAGGTGATCGGCGCCACTGTCGTGCAACGCCTGTTCGCCCGCCAGCTTGCTGCGGCCGTAGGCACCCAGTGGGCCGGTGGCCGCATCGACGGCGTATGGCTGTGACTGGCTGCCGTCGAACACGTAGTCGGTCGAGTAGTGGATGACCAGCGCCCCATGCGCCGCCGCCCAGTTGCCGAGACGCCGACAGCTTCACCGTTCACGCGGGTGGCCAGGGATTCTTCCTGCTCGGCGCGATCGACGGCGGTATAGCCCGCGGCATTGACGATCACCTCGGGCCGGACCCGGTCGAGCAGGGCGGGCAGGGTGTCGGGCGCGGAAAGATCGGCGATCTCGCCGGTGCCGCCATCCACCAGCAAGCCGTCGCGGCTGGCGGCAATCAGTGCGCCGCGCCGCGCCAGGCCACCGTGATCGAGAAACGTGCGGCCAAGCTGGCCGTTGGCGCCAAGCAGCAAGATCTTCACGGCATGAAAACCGGCAGGCGCTCCGGCGACACATCCTGCAGCAGCGGCGCCTTGGCGTCCTTGTCCGACAGCAGCGGCTCGCTCAACGGCCAGTCGATGCCCAGTGCGGCGTCGTTCCAGCGGATGCCGGCGTCGGCTTTCGCGTCGTACAGCGCGGTGCATTGGTAGGTGAATGTGGCGAACTCGGACAGCACGCAGAAACCGTGCGCGAAACCCTCTGGCACCCAGAAGTGGCGATGGTTGTCGGCGGTCAGCATCACGCCGACCGATTTGCCGAACGAGGGGGAGCCGCGGCGGATGTCGACGGCCACGTCATACACCTCACCCTCCAGCACGCTGACCAGCTTGCCCTGGGGGTTGGGCCACTGGTAATGCAGGCCGCGCAGCACCCCGCGCGCGGAGCGCGAGACGTTGGATTGCACGAAGCGGTGATCGACGCCCGCCTCGCGGTACTTCGACTCGTTGTAGCTCTCGTAGAAAAAGCCGCGGACGTCGCCGAACACCTGTGGCTCGAGGATCAATGCCCCGGGCAGCGCTGTCTCGATAACCTTCATCGTGCCAGTCCCTGCGTCGGAAGTTGCTGCAGATACTGGCCGTAGCCGGTCTTCGCCAGCGGTGCAGCCAGTGCCAGCAACTGCTCGGCGTTTATCCAGCCGTTGAGATAGGCGATCTCCTCCGGGCAGCACACTTTCAGGCCCTGGCGGTTCTCGATCGTCTGGATGTAGTTGCCCGCTTCCATCAGCGACTCGTGCGTGCCGGTGTCGAGCCAGGCGAAGCCGCGACCGAGCTGCTCCAGATGAAGCGCATTGTTCTCCAGATAGCAGCGGTTGAGGTCGGTGATTTCCAGCTCGCCACGCGACGAAGGCTTCAACGAGGCGGCGTAGTCGCATACACGGCCATCGTAGAAATACAAGCCGGTAACGGCGTAATGCGACTTCGGCTGAGCCGGTTTCTCTTCCAGGCCGATCACCCTGCCGGCTGCATCGAACTCGGCCACGCCGTAGCGCTCCGGGTCCTTCACCCAGTAGCCGAACACGGTGGCACCTTCCTCGCGTGCGGCGGCACGCTTGAGCCGTTCGGTGAAGCCGTGGCCGTAGAAGATGTTGTCGCCCAGCACCAGGCAGCAGGGTTTGCCATCCACGAAGTCGCGGCCGATGGTGAATGCCTGGGCCAACCCGTCCGGCGAGGGCTGCACCGCGTACTGGATGTCGATGCCCCATGACGAGCCATCGCCGAGCAAACGTTGGAACATGTCCTGCTCGTGCGGGGTGTTGATCACCAGCACCTCGCGGATGCCGGCAAGCATCAGCGTGGCCAGCGGGTAATAGATCATCGGCTTGTCGTAAACCGGCAGCAACTGCTTGCTGACTGCGCGGGTGATCGGGTGAAGCCGGGTGCCGGAACCGCCGGCGAGGATGATGCCCTTCTGCGTGCTGCTCATGAGCCGAGACGCTCCATGCGGTAGCTGCCATCGAGCACGCGCTGCACCCACGGCTGCTGCGCCAGATACCAGTCCACGGTCTGCGCGATGCCGGTTTCGAACGTGTGCGTAGGCCGCCACCCCAGCTCGTTCTGCAGCTTGCTGGAATCGATGGCGTAGCGGCGATCGTGGCCGGGGCGATCCTTGACGTATGTGATCAACGATTCGCGTGCGCGCCCATCGGCCAGCGGGCGACGCTGGTCGAGCAGCGCGGAGATCGTCCTCACCACAGTGATGTTTTCGCGCTCGGCGTTGCCGCCCACATTGTAGGTCTCACCGACGCGGCCAGCTTCCAGCACGCGGCGGATTGCACTGCAGTGGTCGCCGACGAACAGCCAGTCGCGGATATTCAACCCATCGCCGTAGACCGGCAGAGACTCGCCGGCCAGGGCCTTCTGAATCACCAGCGGGATAAGTTTTTCCGGGAACTGGTATGGCCCATAGTTGTTCGAGCAGTTGGTGGTCAGTACCGGCAGGCCGTACGTGTGGTGAAACGCGCGCACCAGGTGATCGGAGGCGGCTTTCGAAGCGGAGTACGGGGAGTTCGGCGCGTACGGTGTCGTCTCGGTGAACTTGCCGTCGGCGCCGAGCGAGCCATAGACCTCGTCTGTCGACACATGCAGGAAACGGAATGCGTCGCGCGCCGCATCTTTCAGGCTACGCCAGTGGTCACGCGCGCATTCGAGCAGGGCCAGGGTGCCGACCACGTTGGTTTGCACGAATTCGGCCGGGCCGTCGATCGAGCGGTCCACGTGTGATTCGGCGGCGAAATTGACGATGGCATCGGGTTGATGTTCGGTCAGCAACTTCGAAACCAGCGAACGGTCACCGATATCGCCATGTACGAACACATGATGTTCGTTGCCGGACAACGAGGCCAGCGTGTCCGGGTTGCCGGCATAGGTCAGCTTGTCGAGGTTGATCACTTGGATGCCGTCGGCCACCGCTTGCAGCACGAAATTGGCGCCGATGAAGCCGGCGCCACCGGTAACCAGCAGCTTTTTGATCCCTGCGGATGAGATGTTCATCAAGTACGTCCATGGTTTGGCTAGAAAGAGCGGTCATCACAGCCTGGCCGCTCGGCAGACGGTAAATGATGCCTGTTCTTGTCTTGTCGACCAAGCGCCGGAGAGCTGGAAGCACGGCACTCCGGCATGCAAAGGCCGCAGTCTGGCCATCTCCGCATGAACGCCAAGTTCCTGCACCAGTCGGCAAGGGCAGGCATAAAAGCTAAGATGGCAGACTTAACATAAGAGGCAGCCCACGCCGCGGGCTGCGAGGACAACAATGAAAACTGGTGCAAAGCGAAGCCAACACGGCATGGGTACCCGGGCCATTCATGCCGGCCAGCATCCGGACCCCAGCACCGGCGCGATCATGACGCCGATCTATGCCACTTCGACCTACGTGCAGGAGAGCCCCGGCAAGCACAAGGGATACGAGTACTCGCGCACGCAGAATCCTACCCGCATGGCCTACGAGCGTTGCGTGGCGGATCTGGAAAGCGGCGTCGCCGGCTTTGCATTTGCCTCGGGCCTGGCCGCCGCCGCGACCGTGCTGGACCTGCTCGATTCGGGCAGCCATGTGATCGCCATGGACGATCTCTACGGCGGCACCTATCGCCTGTTCGAAAAGGTGCGTCGGCGCTCCGCCGGGCTGGATTTCAGCTTCATCGACCTCAACGACACTGCTGCCATGAAGGCGGCGCTGAAACCCAACACGCGGATGATCTGGGCCGAAACGCCAACCAACCCGATGCTCAAGCTGGTCGACCTGGCCAAGGTTGCCGCGTTCGCCAAGAAGCACGGCCTGATCCTGGTGGTCGACAACACCTTCTGCTCGCCGATGATCCAGCGACCGCTCGAATACGGCGCAGATCTGGTGCTGCATTCGGCCACCAAGTACCTCAACGGCCATTCCGACATGGTGGGCGGCATCGTCGTCGCTGGCAGCAAGGCGATGGCCGAACAGATGGGCTTCCTGCAGAACTCGGTCGGTGCGGTGGCCGGCCCTTTCGATGCGTTTCTTGCCATGCGTGGCCTGAAAACCCTGCACCTGCGCATGAAGGCCGCACTGCGAGAGCGCGCTGGAACTGGCGAAGTGGCTGGAAAAGCATCCAGCAGTCGAACGGGTGATCTACCCCGGCCTCAAGAGCCATCCTCAGCACGCGCTGGCGAAGCGCCAGATGAACGGCTTCGGCGGCATCATCACGATCGAGGTAAAGGGCGGCCTGAAAAAGGCCCGGCGCATGCTGGAGCGTTGCGAGCTGTTCGCGCTGGCCGAGTCGCTCGGCGGCGTCGAAAGCCTGATCGAGCACCCCGCGATCATGACCCACGCCTCGGTGCCGGCAGCCAACCGCAAACGGCTGGGGATCAGCGACGGGCTGATCAGGTTGTCAGTGGGTGTGGAGGATATTGCCGATCTGCGTGCAGAGCTGGAGTACGCGCTGCGATGAGTTCGGCGCCACAACCGGGACGTAGTGACGCCACGGCTCTGCAGGATCGTCGACGTTGGGAGAGTCCATTCGCTGCGCTGTTCCGAAATAGATCGCTGGCTTGGGAACTGAGCAAGCGCGAAGTGCTGGGGCGTTATCGTGGCGCCAATTTCGGGCTGGCGTGGTCGGTCATCAGCCCCTTCATGATGCTGTGCGTCTACGCTTTTGCGTTCGGTACAGTAATGAAAAGCCGGTGGCCGCCACAGGCGGGTGGGGATCATACCTACGCGGTCATCCTGTTCGTCGGCCTGATCGTGCACGGCTTTTTTGCCGAATGCGTATCGCGCGCCACCACTCTTGTCGTGGGCAATCCGAACTTCGTAAAGCGAGTGGTATTTCCCCTCGATGTGTTGCCATGGCCGATGATGTTTTCGGCATTGTTCCATGCGCTCATGAACGTGGTTGTACTTGCGTTGCTCATGCTGGTGCTGGAGCACAGATTGCATCCAACTCTGCTGCTGCTGCCCCTGATCTTCGTCCCACTAATGCTGTTAACGATGGGCTTGTGCTGGTTCCTGGCATCGGTGGGTGTCTATTTCCGTGATATCAATCAGGTGATGCCGGTATTCGTGACGGCCATGCTGTTTCTGTCCTCGGCAATCATCCCTGTCAGCATCCTGCCCCAAAACCTGCAGACACTGTTCCATCTGAATCCGCTGACGTTCTTCATCGATGAGGCTCGGATGGTGGTGCTGATGGGCGAAGCACCACACTGGGGCGCTCTTGCATTCGCGACGGTTGGTGGATTGCTGATCTCATGGCTGGGGCACGCGTGGTTCGTAACGACGCAGAGAGGATTCGCCGATGTCCTCTGAACCGGTCATTGAAGTGCGCGGCATGGGCAAGGTCTATCCGATATATGACAAACCGCATCATCGGTTGATGCAGATGCTGCTTGGCGGCAATCGACGCTGGTATCGCGAGTTCGAGGCCTTGCGCGACATCAATTTCAGCATTCAGCGCGGCGAGACCGTAGGCATTGTCGGCCGCAACGGTTCGGGCAAGTCCACATTGTTGCAGATCATCTGCGGCACCTTGGCGCCATCGACTGGCGAGGTGCGTGTGCGCGGTCGGGTTGCCGCGTTGCTGGAGCTGGGTGCGGGGTTTAATCCGGAATTCACTGGCCGCGAGAACGTCTATCTGAACGGCTCGGTGCTGGGCCTGACACGCAGCGAGATCGACCGGCGTTTTGACGAGATCGCCGCCTTTGCAGACATTGGTGAATTCATCGAGCAACCCGTCAAGAGTTATTCAAGTGGCATGGCCATGAGGTTGGCGTTCTCGGTGATGGCCCATGTCGATGCGGATATCCTGATCATTGACGAAGCGCTCGCGGTGGGCGACGCATTTTTTACACAAAAATGCATGCGATATCTGCGCGAATTCAAGGAACGGGGCACGCTGCTGTTCGTCAGCCATGACAGTTCGGCGGTGACCGGACTATGCGAGCGTGCCGTATGGCTGGATCGAGGGACAGCAACAAGCCTGCGGTACCGCCAAGGAGGTGGTGCACGCGTACCTCGAGGCGTTCATGGCCGAGCGTCAGGGCGGAGTTCTGCGGCGCGAGTCAGCACGGGCGGGTAAACGTGTTCGTTCGTCGCGGCGCAAGGATTTCCGCCAGGAGCTGATTGATCGGTCGTCGCTCCGCAACGACATCCACATCTCGCCATTTCACCCCGATGCCGAGAGCTTTGGCGAACTGAAGGCTCGGGTGACCGATGTGGCCATCCTCGACGAAGACGGTACGCAGTTGGCCTGGGTCACCGGCGGTGAGAGTGTGGTGCTGGAACTCACTGCCGAAGCCGATGAGCCGCTGGACAATGTGATTGTCGGTTTCTACGTGAAAGACAGGCTTGGACAGTTGTTGTTTGGCGACAACACCTATCTCAGTTATCTGGACAACGGCTTTTCGGTGGCTGCCGGGGAAATTTTCCACGCCCGATTCCATTTCGACATGCCGCGCCTGCAGGCCGGCGATTACTTCATTACGGCCGGAGTCGCCGACGGTAGTCAGAACGACCATGTCATCCAGAGCTGGGTTCATGAGGCTTTGATGTTCAAGTCGCAGGGTACCCAGGCTCCGGCGGGCATCATTGGTTTACCTATGCATGACATTACTCTCGGCCGTGAATGAGCCCATGAAACCTTTTCGCCTGGACGATCATCCGGTGGCCTTCTTGCGGCCTCGCCTATCGTTTCCGTTTGCCTGGGCCGGGCATATCCCGTTCGCGTATCTGCTGATCGATTTGCTGCGCCCGCGCAGCCTGGTTGAACTGGGCACGGACTCCGGTAACTCGTATCTGGCCTTCTGTCAGGCCGTTCTTCACCTGGACGCCGGGACGCATTGCACGGCAGTCGACTCTTGGGAAGGTGATGCGCATGCGCGAAAGTACGCGGACGATGTATATCTTGGCCTGAAGGCGTATCACGATCCGTTGTACGGAAAATTCTCGCATTTGAAGCGTTGCTTCTTCGATGACGCGGTGGCCGATTTTGCCGATGGCAGCATCGATCTTCTGCATATCGATGGTCTGCATTCCTACGAAGCCGTGCGGCATGATTTCGATACTTGGTTGCCGAAGTTGAGCAACCGCGCCGTCGTGCTCTTCCATGACACCCAGGTGCGCGATCGCGGGTTCGGTGTTTACCGTTTGATGGAGGAGTTGGCCGAGCGCTACCCGACGTTCGACTTCGCTCACAGCAATGGGCTGGGCGTGGTGCAGGTCGGTGCAAATGCGCCCGAGGGTTTCCGGGCTTTCATGCAGGCGGCGCGGGCCGAACCCGGGCGCATGCGCGAATGCTTCAACCAGCTGGGTCAGACCATCGTCAATGCAGATGGCGAGGCGCCGGCACAGGTGGAAGTTACCGCACCGGATCTGGTGTGCAGCCTTTTCTACCGGCAGCACGATGAACACTTCAGCGAGGAGCGATTGCTCAGCGTGAAGCTTGATGTCACCGCGGGCAAAAGGAAGATTGAATTTCTGCTGCCATCGGGCGTGCGCCCGGACTATATCCGACTGGACCCGGGTGAAGCGCCCGGTGTGTTTCGTCTGGGGGCAATGGGTCTGGGCATCGAGGGTGATGCGTTGCATGACGTGTCGGTGCCGGACATCCATGCCAGGTTGGGCTTCCTGCATTGCGACATTTGCCCACTGGAAGTGTCGGGCGAGCTGCGAATCGTGGCGCTTGAACGCGACCCATACGTGGAAATCGAGATTGCCGATTTCGTGGCTGCTCTGCCGTCAGTTGGTGCGCTGCTCTTGCGACTGGAACTGACGATCGAGGTCGTGCTCAACGAACCCGCTGCATGGAAGGTGGCAGCTACGCAGGCCAAGGCGCTGGGCGAGATCCGGCAAGCGGCAGCGGGGCAATTAGCCTTGCGAACCGTGGGTCGAAGCGTGGAACAGCTGGATCGCGCTCAGCGACAGCAGGCGCGGGCGCTGGATGAACGGCTCAGCCGGGGAGAGGTGGCCTTGCAACAGCGCCTGAGCGATATGGATCAGCACCTGACCTCTGTTGTCGAGCCACTGCGACAAGGCCTGGCGCGCCTGGAGGCGACCCTGCAGGAACGTACGAGGGATATCGAGCAGCACGTGGCTGCCGTGGCGGAGCCGTTGCGGCAGGGGCAGCTCCGCCATGAAGCGGTCTTGCGGACTTTGCTTCAACGGCGGAATCTGCTGTCGCGATTGCGCCGGCGACTGGCACGAACCGAGTTTGAGCTGTTGCCGATCCAGCACCTCGAAGCACTGGATCCCGTAGATAGACGGTGGAAAGTGACGGGCAACGATCCGATATTTGCCTGCGGGAGCGGAAATTTTCCACTGGCGCCGGGTTGGTACACGGTCAGTCTGGACATGCAACAACACGATGGCAGTCCCGCGAAGGCCATGTTGTACCCGGACTACGGTCCCGACGTGCCGCCGGATATGCAAGGGATGCAGATGTCTTTCGTCAACTCAGGCCAATCGAAGCATCGCGGCGTCGTGCGTTTTCCCCATCCCGTGCATGGCCTGCGGTTCGATCCCGCCACGTCGCCCTGCCAATTGTCCGTGCGTCGACTTGTCATGAAGCGTGTGAGCAAGCTGCGCGCGGGGCTGGCTTTGCTGCAGGCAGCCCGAACTGCCGCCCGCATGCCCGGTGGAAAGGGAATCAGCCTGAGCATGGTGGTCGACAGGCTTCGTACGGTTGGCTTGCGTGGCATGTCGAATGCGCTATATGCGTCATATACAAGACCAGCCAGCGTCGCGAATACGTATGACGCATGGCTGGAGAATTACGATCGGCTCACACCACACGATGTCGAGCATGCCCGCGCGACGTGCGTTGCCTGGAATTTTCAGCCGCTGGTGTCGGTCCTGGTGCCCGTTTACAACACCGAGGAGAAGTGGCTGCGTCGGTGCATCGAGAGCGTGCAGGCGCAGGCCTATCCGAATTGGGAGCTGTGTGTGGCGGACGACGCCTCCCCGGCGCCCCATGTCGCCCGCGTCCTGAATGAATATGCCGCAAAAGATGACCGCATCCGGTTGGTGCGGCGCCCCCAAAACGGGCACATCTCGGCTACCTCCAACAGCGCCCTGGCTTTGGCCAGCGGGGAATACGTCGCGCTGCTCGATCACGACGATGAACTGCATCCCCTGGCCTTGTTCGAGGTGGTCAAGTCCCTTCAGACCCACCGCTCCTGGAAGCTGATCTACAGCGACGAGGACAAGATCGACCAGGATGGACGACGTTACGATCCGTACATGAAGCCGGACTGGAACTACGACCTGCTGCTCTCACAAAATTGCATCAGCCATCTCGGCATATACCAACGTCAATTGCTGCTTGATGTAGGCGGTTTTCGTGAGGGCTACGAAGGCAGTCAGGACTGGGACCTCGCGTTGCGTTGCATTGAACGATTGGCGCCGGCCAACATCGGGCATATCCCCCGGGTGCTCTATCACTGGCGGGCGATTCCCGGTTCCACCGCCATGGCGGTGGACGAAAAGAGCTACGCCCGCACTGCCGGCATGAAGGCGATCGCCGAACATCTGGCTCGTGTAGATGCCAACGCCAGAGTGCAGGAAATCGATGGTCGGCCAGGCAATTTCCGTGTCAGCTACGCGCTATCTTCACCGTCTCCGAAGATCAGCCTGATCATTCCGACTCGCGACGGGCTTCACTTGCTCGAACGTTGTGTCGATTCGATTCTCACCCTGACCACCTACGACAACTACGAAGTCGTCATCGTCGACAACCAGTCCCAGGATCCCGCGACGCTGAACTATCTGCGCGATATCGTGGCCGATCCCAGGGTGAGCGTGATCGCGTACGATCAACCGTTCAACTACTCCGCGCTGAACAATTACGCGGTGCGGCAGACCCAGGGTGAACTGATCGGATTGATCAACAACGACATCGAGGTGATCTCGCCTGACTGGCTGCAAGAGATGGCTGGACAGGCGATGCGATCCGAGATCGGAGCCGTCGGTGCGATGCTGTACTACCCCAACGACACCATCCAGCACGCCGGCGTCGTGCTCGGCGTGCATGGCGTGGCAGCGCATGCTTATTGCGGCAAGCCACGTGGTTATCCCGGGACAGATGGGGCGGGCCAGGCTTGTCCAGAACATGAGCGCGGTTACCGCGGCCTGTCTGCTGATTCGACGGACGGTGTTCGACGAAGTCAACGGTCTGGACGAGTCCCTGCACGTGGCGTTCAACGATATCGATTTCTGCCTGCGCGTGCAGCAGCGTGGTTATCGCAATTTGTGGACTCCGTTTGCTGAGTTGTACCACTACGAGTCGGCCACCCGAGGCTATGAGGATTCACCGGAAAAGCAG
Source organism: uncultured Gammaproteobacteria bacterium (assembly GCA_963697555.1). Lineage (GTDB taxonomy): Bacteria > Pseudomonadota > Gammaproteobacteria > Xanthomonadales > Rhodanobacteraceae > Rhodanobacter. The sequence continues at coordinate 451,839 of CAVOOK010000009.1, read as the reverse complement.
ACCCGCTTTGCCGGCGAAGTCGAATCGATGCTGCAGAAATGGCCCGGTGAATTGGCTGCCGATCCGGTCTACAGCTGCAACCTCTGCGCTAACGGGGACGCCGTTCGAACTGGCGTTTCCCCCGCGATCGAACCACACCGGCTAGGGGTCGAGCCTGGCAATCGGGAGGCCATGCACCTTGTCGCTGTGGTCGCGGGTGGTCCAATGACCTGACCGATGATTTGCCACGGGCAGGGGATTCAAGCCGGTCAGGATGGGTCACGAAAAAGCACACATGGCCGCGCGTACCCACTTTCAGCTCTTCTTCATTGGCCGGTTCCAGCGAATGCGGCAGAGTAGAGTCAAACAGTTTCTGATGGCGACCGGAGTCGTGATGAATCGGAGAGAGAAGCTCCTGTGCAACATCGATGTTGCAGCGCGTGTGGGGGTGGAAATTGGCGCCCTCTGCAGACCGCTCGTCACGCGTCAGGACGGCCGCGTGTTCTATGTCGACCATGCCGACACGCCGACGTTGCGCCAGAAATACCGAACCGATCCCGATGTGAATGTCGATGCGCTGGTCGATGTCGATGCAGTCTGGGGGGAGCGGCCATTGGCCGAGGTGCTGGAACAACGCGTCGACTACATAGTTGCCTCCCATGTGGTCGAGCATGTACCCGATCTCATTTCATGGCTTGGCGAATTGGCGTCCATTCTGAATCCAGGGGGCGAGATACGGCTGGCTATCCCGGACCGCCGCTTCACGTTCGATTATCTGCGCAGGGAAACGCGGCTGAACGACGTGGTCTATGCGCACATGATGCGTGCACGCACGCCGTTGCCTCACATCGTGCTCGATTACGTGCTGAACGTGGTCAAGGTGGATGGAAGTGCGGCATGGAACGGTTCCCTTCGCGCCGAGACGCTTGAACGCCATCATTCCCTGGCACACGCGATGGCATGCGCTGCACAGGCGATGGATGGCATCTACCACGACGTACATTGCTGGGTTTTCACCCCATCTACATTTGCCGACCTCATGGTCGACCTTGCGCACCACGGCCTTGCCGTTTTTGAGTGCACGCGATTTTTCGACACGGCATCGATGACCATTGAATTCTTTGTCGGCCTGAAACCCACGGTCGATCGGGATGCTGCGGTGCTGAGCTGGAAGGCCATGAGTCGGGCTTGCGCCCGATAGCGTCTGTGCATTCAAGCGTGGTTATGTCGGCGCGTAACTTCAGGCCGTCGTCGGGCACCATGATCGCCCGCCTCACTGCCATCAGCAATGAACGCGCTGTTGAAACGAAGGGCGTTTCGCCGCTGATCCTAAAATGTCCTCTGTGCAACCAGTAAGCGTGCAAAGCTATGCCTGACGAGCGGATCACAATGTTGTGATTCTTCGTTTATTTCATGAGATATCGGGGAACGAAAGATGCTGAAGTATCGTCCGGAGATCGACGGCCTGCGGGCGATTGCGGTAATGCTGGTTGTGATTTTCCATGCGGCACCGGAGCTGGCTCCCGGTGGCTACGTCGGTGTTGACATATTTTTCGTCATCTCCGGCTTCCTGATTACCGGAATTATCTGGGAAGCGCTGGAGGCGAACGAATTCTCTCTCGGATGGTTCTACAGCAGGCGAGTCAAGCGCATATTTCCAGCACTGTTCTTGGTCTTGCTGTTCGTGTGCGTGGTCGGCTGGTTCATGCTCCTTCCGGACGAATACGAACGTTTGGGCAAACACATCGCTGGCGGTGCCGCCTTCATTTCTAACCTGTTGTTGTGGAAGGAATCAGGCTATTTCGACGTAGTCGCAGAAACCAAGCCGTTGCTGCATTTGTGGTCCTTGGGCATCGAAGAGCAATTTTATATTGTATGGCCGTTAGGACTTTATGTACTGCACAGACTGCGCCTGAATTTGTACCCCGCGTTGCTCGTTGTCATTATCCTTTCGTTTGCATTGAACCTGCACCAGGTAGGCAATGACCCGGTTTCAGCCTTCTATTCGCCATTTGCGCGATTCTGGGAGCTGGCACTCGGCGGCTTGCTTGCTTGCTATGGAATGAGGCACGCGGATCCGTTTGGTTCGAGCGCGCTGGCTGAAGCCAAGGCATGGTTTGGCCTGCTGTTGATCGCTTGTGCGGTCGTTTTGCTGAAGAAGGACAGCCAGTTCCCTGGGTGGTGGGCCTTGATGCCGACCTTGGGTGCAGTGTTGTTGATTTCGGCAGGATCACACACCTGGATTTGCCGCAATGTGCTTTCGCTGCGTGGCATGGTGTTTGTGGGCTTGATCAGTTATCCGCTGTACCTCTGGCATTGGCCGTTGCTCGTCTTTTTCCGCATACATGAAAGCGGCCATCCATCAGCTGCGATTCGTCTACTGGCGGTATTGTCTAGCATCGTGCTCGCATGGCTGACCTTTCGTTTCGTCGAGAAGCCCATTCGATTCGGTGTGGGGAGGGACAGCGGCCGCAGGGTTGCATTGGTCTGCACGCCGCTCGCGTTGGCCCTCGTTGGCGGAATCGGGATCTACGCCAATACTGGCTTCGCCTCTCGCTTCCCGAATGAGATACAGGCGCTGGCAAACTTCAAATACGACCCGTCTATTCCGTATCGGGTTCGTAGTTGCTTCCTAGTGGCCACGCAACCCGCTTCGAGCTTCGGCGTCTGCACCGATGGGCCGAAGAGTGCAAAGCAGGAGACGATGTTATTGTGGGGCGATTCATATGCCGCGGCCCTGTATCCCGGATACAAGCACACGTTGAAGCCCGGGAATAGGCTTCTGCAACTCACTGCCGCGGGTTGCCCGCCGGCCGTTGGATTCACCGCTGGCGGCAGGCGTTGCGAAGATATCGTCAAAGAAGTCATGCGTCGGGTTAAGGCCGAAAAGGTCGGCCACGCGGTGATGGTCGCGCGCTGGTCTGGTCAAGGTTGGCCTGCCATCGCGCCGCAGGTGACGAGCGCGATTTCAGAGCTCCGCAAGCTGGGCGTACAGCGCATCGACCTTGTCGGTCAGTTGCCCGAATGGAGCAATACACTGCCGACCAGCCTGTTCGAGAGCTATCAACGGGACAGACAATTCCACCGACGCATGACGTTCGGCTTGGCCGGCGGTGGTGAGGCACTCGAGGCTTCATTGAAAGAGTTTTCAGAGCGGGTCGGTGTCAACTATCTGTCACCGCGCCAGGTCCTGTGCAACGAGCAGGGCTGCCTCACAATGATCGGTGGCCGGCTAGATGCAATCACAAGCTTCGATCGTGGGCACCTAACCGTGCCGGCGTCGGAATTTGTGGTCCAACAATTTATGCAATAGGCGGCCATCTGTCACCGCCGCTACCATATGTGAATGGCATAATCGCTCTACGTCAGCGATGAGCGTCATCTGATCCAGATCCCTCGAGTGATAAATAGGAGGGCGGTTGATTGAGAAAGTCCACCACAATTGCACGCACAGCGGCAATCGTCTTTGACGATTCGGCTATCGATGCACGCTCGCAATAGAGAGGCACAATGAATTTCATCTGGGGATTGGGCGGGCGCCTCGGCGTGAAGCTGCTGCCGTTACTGGTGTACATAGTTATTGCGATTGGTGTGATCGGCGCAAACCCTTTCGCGGGAGAAACCGTCGGGCCATTTGATCTGCTTGTGGCGCAAGCTGGCTGGACGGTCCAGGGTGAACCGGCGCAAGTGAGAAACGTCGAGCGTTCCGACGTGCTCGACAGCTTGCTTCCCAGCTGGATTCACCAGCGAAAGGAAATCCGCGAAGGGCACCCGTCTACCTGGGATCCGTTGCCGGCAGGGGGGAGACCGGGCATCCAGGACCTCTCGAACGCCGAGTTGACCCCGGCATTCGCCATCTTTGCCGCGTCGCCGAATGCGGCCCTGGGATTCTATCTTGGGACGCTTTTCAACCTGACCATGGCGGGTTGCGGGGCGCATCTCTGGTTGCGCCGTCGAGTCGCGCTGCTGCCTGCGGTATTTGGTGCCGTGACTATCATGTTGTGCGGCTTCCATACGGCATGGCTGTACTGGCCCCACACGCTCACGTCCATCTGGATCTGTTGGCTGCTTTGGGCAATTGACCGCTGGTGGCAAACACCGCGTTACGGTCGCTTCGTATCGATGGTGGGCTTCAGTGCGCTGCTTCTGCTCGGCGGCTTTCCGTTCGTGACCCTGCTAGGCGCGGGAGCCGCGGCACTCTATCTGCTCTGCTTGTGGATCGCGGACCGGCAGCCTCGGCTGCTCATGCGGATCGGTGGATTCGGCTTGGCGTGGATTATGGCAATGATGCTCTGCGCCATCCCGCTCATCTCGTTTCTCAGCTGGTTTGTCGGGTTTGACACCAGTTACCGTGTAGGTGGAAGCCAGTTTCATTTTCCCGGTGACGCAAGGCTCCTGTTGCCCCATTTCGCCAAGCTCATGCCGCGCGTCGAATCGACCATGTATGTGGGCTTGCTAGGACTCGTATTCGCGATATGCGCATTCGGCTTCATACTTTGGCGCCGTGGAAAAGTCGGCGTACTAGGGCTCTTTTCGTTGTTGTTGGGGGCAGTCGGCGCCACGCTGGTGTTCGAGATCATTCCAGCGCCCTATCTGAGCTGGGTGCCTGGACTGGCGCACAATCCCTGGTCTCGAAGCATCATTATCCTCGATATTGCGTTGGCTGCTGCCTCCGCCTTTTGCCTGAACGGCAGTATTGAATCAGGTGGGGGCGAAGTTTCTTGCCTGGTTTGCGCTGGCATTCCCTGATTGCCCATCAAACTGTGGATCTTGCATCCCTTTTCCGGCAATTCAACGGACCTGTACCGGCCAGCTATTTCTATCCATCAGATCCGTTGTTGACAAGGATAAAGCAGAACATCGGACCGTTTCAGAGTGTGATTGCGGACAACAATTTTCTGGTCTCCGGGACGCTTGGCGCCTATGGCATACCGGAATGGTTCGCGCATGCCTTCAAGAGCGCCAACAAAAAGTCCGTGCTGGAGAAGGTCATTGATGACCCCTTTACCTCGAACACCGCGACACTAGTCGAGGCGGAAAGCATTCAGTTGAGCAGTCCGGTTATGGCGGCGCTGGGTGTTCGCTATGTACTCGGTGATTCCGGGCTTGTTTTGGCCGGTCTGCAGCCGGATTTCGGTCAAGGCGCAACTGTTCCCGCGCCTGCACCGCTGCCGCCCATGCCCGGGCGGGAGTGGGTGCAATCGTTCAATCTGGCGAGCAGCTACCATCCCCGCGCGCTTCTCGTGCGCCTGGCTACCTACGCGCGAAAGGGTTTGACGGGCGAAATCGTGATGACGATGTATCGGAACGGAGAGCTTGAACCCATCGCCCGAAGCACCATCGAAGCGTCAACTGTGCTGGACAACCAGATGGCGACCTTCCCGTTGCCCAAGACGCTCGTCCTGGCCCCCGGCGATTACCGTTTCAGGTTTGCCTATCAGCATGCCGGCACCACGGATCGCGTCACCGCCTGGTACACGCCAGCGCCGGCGAAAAACTGTTCGCTCGAATTGGACGGCAAGGCTACGTCGGGTTGCATTGACCTTGAATTGGTCAAGGCACGCGAGGATGTGGGCCCGTTCGTACCGGTAGCATCGGAAAACGATATGCACCTGATGGAGAACATGAACGTTCCGGCAGGTCCCTACTTTCTGCCGGCACTCGACGCGTGGCCGAATCGGGAAAGTTCGAAGGAAGTTCGATTGCTCGGCCGGACCGGACCGGACTTCAGATTGGAATACCTCGGCTCCCACCCTGGCTTTGTCGTGGTGCCGATGAACCTTCCCGTGAAAGACTGGCGCGTTCGTTTGAACGGTCGCGATGTCTCGCCTGAATGGTATCTCGGTGGGTTGCCGGCATTCATGGTGGATTCCCCAGCCACGCTGGAATTCCATTACAGACCGCGGTCGCTACGCTACGGTACGTGGATTTCCTTCGTCACCCTGCTGGGACTTCTGTTCGGATGGGTATTTGCCGCGAGGTTTCGCAGGGCTGCCACGAACTTCGACACCTGACGGGATTACGGCACGGAGTCTTCGTTCCGACGCGAATCGAGCCCTAGCTCGATCCGCTGGACGCGAAGAAGAAGACGTTCCGATAGCTTTCGATTGGTGGCGATGAGGTCGGCGATCAATCCCATCATGATGAGAAGCGTACCGAGGATCAGGCACAGCGCGGTCAGTACGACGGATTGAACATGTCCCTCGCCCTGTCCGAGGAGATACAAAACAAGGAACCGTAGTCCGAACACCATGCCAACTGCGATGCAGGGTAGCCCTATCCAAAAAAACAGGGCCAACGGCCGATAGATTACAAAAACGCGCACGATGGTTCCGAGCGAGCGTTGCACATAACTGCGGATACTTTTCACCAATCGTGATGGCCGCAGATCCGCGTTGGTACGAATAGGCACCGAGATCACCCGCATGTTGCTTTGCCCTGCCTGGATGATCGTTTCCAGCGTATAGGTATAAGCATTGAATACGTTCAACCGCATCGCTGCTTCGCGCGATATGGCGCGAAACCCGCTGGGAGCGTCGGCAACGTCGGTTCGACTGGCAACGCGTACCGCCCAACTGCCAAGGTGCTGCAGCTTTTTCTTGACCCACGAGAAATGTTCCGTCTCGCTGATCGGACGCGCGCCAATCACGATCTCGGCCTCACCGGCCAGGATGGGTGCGGTCAGCGCAGGAATGTCGGCGCCGTTGTACTGGTTGTCGGCATCGGTATTGACGATGACGTCGGCGCCCAGTTGCAGACAGGCATCGATGCCCGTCATGAAGGCCTCGGCCAAGCCGCGATTCACCGGGTGCCGGATCACGTGGTGAACGCCGTTCTGGCGTGCAACTTCCGCCGTATTGTCTGTTGAGCCATCGTCGATGATCAGCCATTCGACCGTATCGAACCCCTCGACCTCGCGCGGCAAGCTCAGCCAGTGCGATCGCCAGTGTCTCGGCTTCGTTGAGGCAGGGGATCTGGATGATGAGTTTCATGAGGTATTCCTTGTTGCACTGAAGCGGATAGGCGGCATGGCGTCATGGCTTGTCCGATTGTGTGACGGCGCTGCGGATTGTCGCGCCTGCAGACTTGCTTTTAATTTCTGACGGGAACTCCGGTGGCTACCCGGGCCTGAACGGTCCGGCGATGCTCGCCAGGTTCGCACAACCGTCCGGGCAGGGGTGCGACCGGCAACCATGCTCGCCCACGTAAAGTTGAACAAATCACCCAGCGTTGTCGCGATGCGCAGAGCAATCACGAGCATTACGATTTGCGCGGGCGGCAGCGAGCCGCTCAGCCAGGTGCTGAGAATGGCCTCACGGATACCCAGTCCGGCCGGCGCGCCTGGCGCGACGAAGCCCAGAATCCAGCTGCCGGCGAAGGCTCCGGTCATGAAGACTACACTTGGTGTCGGACCGGTATCGGCCAGTAAGACATGCGCGAGAAACCATAGACCACTGCCTATCAGGCAGAAGTTGACCGCATAGACGGCATAGCAGGCGAGTGCCGTTGGCGCGTTCAAGTGCAACTTGGGGCGGCACATGGTCCTGATCGCCGCGACGGTTGGCGCGGTAACGGGCGAGCCAGGAAGCCATGCGTGGTGCCAACAACAATCCGACGATGGCGCCGAGCGTGATGACGATCAACAACGGCACGCGGTATCCAGTGATTCTCCAGTGGGAGAGGGTTGCTGGCGGAGCCCACAACAAGGTCAACGCGCTGATATGCGCGCAGGCGACCAGCATCAAGAGCATTTCATAGGCAACCGAAAACAGTGCCGCCGGCAGCGACACTCCTGCCGTTCGCGCGAGGGCGATGCGCCCGATGTGCTGTGCCACATTGCCTGGCAGGTACTTGCCGAACTGCGTGATCGCCATGATAGGCAGCATGCGACGATAGCGAGCCGGTTGGTACATCGCACGCAGGAGCCAAGTCCAGGCGAGCGCAGTGGTAGGGATCAGCAAGACGTAGAGCATTGTCAGGAGCGCTGCCGCGAGCATGACTCTGCCGTCCATCAAACCTGACAGATCCTTGCCGATCAGTGCCTTCTCGGCGTAGCGGATGAAATAGAGACCAGCGGCGAGTGCAAACAGGACTGCCCAGCCATCGCATCAACCGCTTGCTCATCCTGCGCGAGCTCGTATGAGATAGCCGTTGCCAAAAGGTAATCCGCTGCTCATAGCCTGTATCGCGAGAGCACAACGCAACGCGAGTTGTCCCGGCAGCGAGCGCATGGCGGGGTACCAGCGCAGGACGTGATCGCGCTCGATGCCGCTACGGTTGCTGTTGATCCGATGATCGGGGTCGACGCCGGTTTTTGGCAAGCGGCGCCGGATTCCTCTTGCTTGCATCTGTTCGGTAAGGTTTCCCAGCGGAAAGCCGTAGCATTCCACGTGCTCGACCTCCAGGCCCGCGCCCGTCACCACGTCGATGAGATCCTGCTTGCGGTAACGTCGGTAGTGACCCGCCCATTCGTCGGCAGCGCTCCACAAGCGCGGGTGAGCCGGCACGGAAATGAGCAGGGTTCCACCGGGAGCCAACCACGAAGCCCATTGCTTCATGGCTGCGGCATCGTCCTCGATGTGCTCCAGCACCTCGAAGGCCATCACCATTGGGAAGCGACCTCGCCACGAGACGTCTGCTTCGTCATGCACAGTGATTTTCTGTCCCGTTTTTGCACTCAGCCGGGTGATCAGTTGGCGTGCCTGCGGCGAGCTTTCGAGCGCCTGGCACCGGAAACCGCGCGCGGAAAGTTCCTGCAGGAGCATTCCTGCGCCGCAGCCGACTTCGATCACGTCGCAGGGAGGTACATTTTGCAGTTGCCGTAGGATGCGTCGCCGACGAAGCAGATACCGAGGTGCCGGCACCCAGCCGTCCTCGGGAGCAGCGGGGCCGAGTAGAGGCAGATTTTCCATGGCTCAGGATTCCGGTCGAAGGTGACGTTTCAGCATCGCGATGCATTGGTGCCCGACCGCCTCGGCATCCAGCTTGCCCTGAAGTAGACCATGACATGGTCCGACCGGGCGATCCCTTCGGGCGAAAGCACGAACGGCGTCGGCCAGCGCCTGCGCGTCGCTGGCCGGGACGAGGCTGACACAAGGCGGGGCATCATTCAGCATTTCGCGAATGGCGGGGGAGTCGCGAGTAATCAGCGGTTTGCCCATCGCCACTATCTGGAAAACCTTGTTGGGAATGACGCTGGCCGCTTTTTCCGACTTACCGAAAATACCAAGGCAGACATCTGCGCCAGCGATGTGCCGGTGCAGTTCGGTGTAGTCGACCCAAACTTCCCAGTGCAACCTCGGCAAAGGCTGTTCGGCCAGTAATGTCTTGATGCGATCCGACTCCTGCCCTTTGCCGATCAGCTGCCATTCGATCGGCTCATCACGGGTCAGTTGAGCCGCCTGCACGATCGTATCGATGCCGTGCAGCGGAATGAACTGGCCGTAGAACAGCACTCGCAAGGGGGCGGTAATGGCTGCGGTCGCGATGCTGCGCGAAGGATCAGACCCGGCAAGGAAATGTTCCGCCTCCACGCCAACCCAGACCGCCCCATTGCTGCCCGGGGCGAGTTTGAACATTTGTTCCACTCGTCGCGCGTGGGCCTGGGTATCCAGAAAAACGAGGTCGGCCCGGCGTAACGCAAATCCCTCCAGAGCATGCAACAGCCTGGAGGCGATGCCGCCGCGACGAAGCATTTTTCGATCCTCCACGATCGTGTCGTAGAGCGACATGAACATGTCCCAGGCCAGGGGAATGCCGCGTGCGCGGCAGATCGGCGCGGCCACCAGCATGTCCAGAATGCCGGGAAAACCGATCAGCACGACATCGGGCTTTGGTGCGAGAGCCAGTCGCCAAGCCAATCGCGGGTAAGACAGGAGCCAGCGGGTGGCGATCCTCACCGTTGGCGCAACCCGCGGACCTGCGACTTGTCGACGACTCCCTGCCAGATATCAACGTGGCATTCGTCCACCACTGCACCGGCCAGCCGGAGGCCTTTCAGCAACAGCCGCGCCCTTGGCTTGCTGGTGTCGTAGGTGCCCCAACAAAGAATGCGCATGGGTCAGGACGTCACAGTACCTCGGATACTCATCCAGCTAGCGCCTGTTCCAGCTCCGGAATGATCTTGAACAAGTCTCCCACCAGGCCGAAGTCCGCGATCTCGAAAATCGGCGCCTCGCCGTCCTTGTTGATCGCCACGATGGTGCCGGCGTCCTTGATGCCGGTGAGATGCTGGATGGCGCCGGAGATGCCGATGGCCATGTACAGCTCAGGGGCGATGATCTTGCCGGTCTGGCCGACCTGCAGGTCGCTGGGCACGTAGCCGGCGTCGACAGCGGCGCGCGAAGCGCCCACGGCGGCGCCGATCTTGTCGGCGAACTTGAAGATGATGTCGAAGTTTTCCTTGGAGCCGACGCCGCGGCCGCCGGAGACGACCCTGCTGGCGCTCTGCAGGTCGGGGCGGTCGCTGCTGCCCTGCTTCAGTTCGACGAAGCGGGTGTGCGCGGGCAGCACGGCGTCGATGCTTAGCGCCTCGACCGGCGCGCTGTTGGCGCCGGTGGCGGCGGCCGGCCAGGAGGCCGAGCGGATCGTGGCGACGACGGTATGGGCGGCATCGGCTTCGACCGTGATGATCGCGTTGCCGGCGTAGATCGGTCGCTTGAACGTATGCGCGCCTTCCACGCTCATCACGTCGCTGACCTGTGCCACGCCGAGCAGGGCCGCGACGCGCGGAGCAACGTCCTTGCCGAACGTGGTGGACGGCACGAACACGTGGCTGTAGCCGGCCGCGGCCTTGGCGATCTGCGGCGCCAGCAAGGCAGCCAACGGGTGCGCGTTCTCGGCGCGGGCGACGGTGAGCACACGGCTCACGCCGTCGATCTTCGCCGCCTCGGCGGCGATCGCGTCGACGTTGTCAGCGAGCACCAGCACGTCGATGGCTTCACCCTTCACCGCGATGGCGGCGCTCACGGCGCGCGCGGTGGAGGAGTTGAGTTTGCCGTCCAGATGCTCGGCGATGACCAGAATCTTGCTCATGTGGATTCTCCTGTGCGGCTGCTTAGAGCAGACCTTTCTGCTTCAGCGCAGCGACCAGCTCGGCCGCGTCCTTCACCATCACGCCCTTGCTGCGTTTGGCCGGGGCCGCGTAGTGCGTGGTCTTCAGGTGGTCGTGCGCCTCGACGCCGAGCGAACCGAACTCGATCGTGTCGATCGGCTTGGACTTGGCCTTCATGATGTCGGGCAGCTTGATGAAGCGCGGCTCGTTGAGGCGCAGGTCGGTGGTGATCACGGCCGGCAGTTCGGCCTCGATCACTTCCAGGCCGGCATCCACTTCGCGGGTCACCGTGGCCTTGCCGTCGGCGATCTCGACCTTGCTGGCGAACGTGGCCTGCGGGCGATCCCACAGTGCGGCGAGCATCTGGCCGGTCTGGTTGGCGTCGTCGTCGATCGCCTGCTTGCCCAGGATCACCAACCCCGGCTGCTCTTTCTCGATCAGCTTGAGGAACACGCGGGCGGCGGTCAGCGGCTGCACGGCATCGGTGGTGACCACGTGGATGGCGCGGTTCGCGCCCATCGCCAGGCCGTTGCGCAGGTGCGCGGTGAGATCGGCCGGGCCGATGCCGACCACGATGACTTCTTCGGCGACGCCCTTTTCGCGCAGGCGCAACGCCTCTTCCAGCGCGATGTCGTCGAACGGGTTGGCGGACAGCTTGACGCCGTCGGTGACCACGCCGCTACCGTCGGGCTTGACCTGGATGCGCACGTTGTAGTCCACGACGCGCTTGTAGCCGACCAGAATTTTCATCTGCGATTCCTGTCTCGTTGGCCGCCCCAGCAGGGGCGCGAAACCAACATTCTACCCGGCATCGAACAATCGTACGAAATGAGTGGTTCGCGACGCAGCGAGGGCGATCAGCCGCTGCGCTGCGCGTACGGATACGTGCCCGGCGCCGTTTCGGGGAGGCCGAGCAGGCCGGCTGCGCTGGCCGTGCTGAAGCCGCCGGCGCTGGCGCTCAGGCTGAATACCCGTTCGACGGCGTGCGCCAGGGTGCCGTCGAGCTGGCCCGCTTCGGTCTCGAACTCCGCCACTTCCAGATGGGCATCCAGTAGCAAGCGCAATGCCGCCGGGCGTAGCCAGAACATGCTGCCGGCGATGAAGTTGTTGCACTTGGCCTGCGAAGTCAGGGATACCGAGACGGCGGGTCAGGTAGTCGACGTTGGCCTGATTGGCGCCCCAATAGTTGTCCAGCGATTGCAGGTGGCCTTCGGCATGCACGAGGCCCAGCGTGGCATCGTCGCGGAAGGCTGCCGCGATGCGGCTGGCGCGCTCGGGCGCGAGCAGCTTGTCGAGCAATTCGCGGCGCCAGGTCTCGCCGTCCTGACGATGGGTAGAGCGTTTGCCGTGCAGTTTCAGCACGGTCGTCACGCCTTCATCGAGCAGGCGATTGGCGACGTGCAGGAACGGCAGGATGTCGCGGCCGCGGTTCTCGAATACCTCGATCTCGGCGTCGAGGCCCGAGCTGCGCCATCCGTTCGCGCACCGACTGTTCGCGCTCGCGGAGCGGTGGTGATCACGACGCGCCAGTCGATGCCGCTGGCGCGCAATGCCGCCACCAGTTCATCCAGCAGCTCGGGATACCAGACATGGATCACCGCGCAGGGACGCGTCATCGGCGGCCGGCGCCGGCTGCAGCGCGGCGCGGGTAGCGTCCAGCCAGGCATGGCCGAGCCTGGCTATCCGGTTCCAGCACGGCGCCTTCGGCCCATTCGTTCCACGCGTTGACGAAGACCAGCGGCTGCGCCGGAAAACGCCGCTGCGCGACACCGATGGCGTGCCGCAGCCAGTCGCGATAACCGCGCGGCGAGGCATGCGCGAACACGCGGCCGCCGCCGCTGCGGCGCGGCTCGTTGTCCCAGCCCGGGTTGACGCCGGGGTAGCGCGGATAAGCGGGCTCGGGCTGCGCCATCGACTGCCGCGCCAGTTCGCGCCAGTCGTGCACGTCGCCGCGGTAGTCCGGGTTGAGCAGGTGCTGCCGCGCGGTGATCGGCGCTGGCGTGGTGTTGTTCGGCGGGAATTCCACCGCGGCGTCGAAGCCGATCGTGCGCGGATCGACCCGGTCGAAACTCTGCACGTAGGCAAGCTGGATCTCGCCGATGCCGTTGGCGCGGCACCACTCGCGCCAGCGCGCGGCGGTCGCCTTCGGGTCCGGCAGCAGGCCGGGGCGGTAGACCAGCAGCAGCGGCTTGCCGTCGACGCGCAGGTAGCGCGGGTCGGCGAGGTACTGCGCGACATGTTCGATGAAGGCAAGGTCGTCGGCGGGGCTGTGTTGCTGGCCGATCAGGATGTCGTCGGCGCGGCCGTCCCAGCGTCGCGACCAGTTCTCGTTGGCCCAGCACAGGCACAGCGGCAGATCGAGCGTGGGGTCGGCCAGCCATTGCTGCAGCGGCGTTTCCAGCAGGGTCTTGCCGGCGAACCAGTAGAAATAGCTGCAGAACGCACCGATGCCATATTCGCGCGCCAGCTGCATCTGCCGACGCATCACCCCGGATAGCCGCAGGTCGTAGAAGCCCAGCTCTCCAGGCAACCGCGGCTGGGCATGCCCCTCGAACTGCGGCAGCGCGCGGGTCACGTTGTGCCACTCGGTGAAGCCCTCGCCCCACCACGCATCGTTCTCCGGAATCGGGTGGAACTGCGGCAGATAAAATGCCACCACGGTTGCCGGCAGTACGGCCGGCAGTGAACCTGGCTGCCATGGCTTGTAACCGACAGCGCGCCCCGCGGAATGGGCGAGTGGCCGGCGTTTCATCCGCACAGGATTGGCAGTCTGACCGCGTGGTCCCGCAGGCAGCAGACCGGCATATCGATCCAGGACGCGCTGACGCAGCCGGTCGCGTGAGGCGGTGGGCATCGGCACCAGCCGAAATGCAGCACGCAGCACGGTGAACAGGCATCGCTTGGCGAATTCGCGTGATGACATGAAGTTCAACCCAGCACGCGGTGAAGCGTGGCAGCCGCGGCGGCGGCGGAAAAGTGTTCCTGCACGTTGCTCAGGCCATTGACGGACAAGCGCTGCCACAGCGTGGCGTCTTCGTGCAGCTTCCGCACGGCGGCGACGAAGGATGCGGCGTCATCCGCCACCAGCACATCGACGCCGTCGCTGAGTTGCATGCCTTCCACCGCCATCGACGTGGCAACGACCGGCACGCCGTAGCTCATCGCCATGTTGATCTTGCCTTTCACGCCCGCGCCGAAACGCAGTGGCGCCAGCGAGGCCAGGCAGCTTTCCAGCCACGGTCCCAGGTCGTCTACGCGCCCATGCAGTTCCAGGCCAGCCGCCGCGAGTTCACGGGGCAGTGCGTCCGGCAGGTCGCCGAGTACATGCAGGCGGATGTCCGGCAGCGCTTCGCGCAGCCGCGGCAGGATGTCGGTGGCGATCCAGCGGATCGCGTCGCTGTTTGGTGGATGCCCATAGCCGCCGATGAAAACCAGGTCCCTGCGCTCCCGATGCGAACGTCGACAGCCGTGCACGTCGTGGATATTGGACAGCAGTTCCACCCGCGCCTTCGGCAACATCTGCGCGAGCAATGCCTGCTCATGCGAACTGACCACGAAGGTGACGTCGGATTGTTCGATCAGCGCCAGCTCGCCGCGCCTGGAAGCTTCGGCCTGACGGGCGAGCGTGGCGTTGCCGCTCAACTCGGCAGCGCGCTGTTCGCGCAGGAAGTGGAGGTCGACCGTGTCGAATATCAACGTCGCCTGCGGTGCGTGCTGGCGCACCAGGTCCGCGTACTGTCCGGCCACGGTGTGCCGGCACAGGATGACCGCATGCAGTTCGCGGCCATGCCGTTTCAGCCAGTGCGGCAATGCCGGGGTCTGCGGCCGAGCGAGCACTTCGCAGCCCAGCGCGCCGAGTGCCTCGATCTCTTCGCTGCTGGCGCGACCGTCATCGGGCAGAAAGCACGTACTCCAGCCTTGCTCGTCGAGCAGGCGCAGGATCGCGCAAAGCCGCAGCGATCCCGAGTCGCGCGCCGGCTCCGGCGTCATGGCATCCACCACCAATACCCGGCCGCGAGAATGCCATCGCATGGCGCGCTCCAGTGGAGTGCCCACGGCTGGCTGCCGGGAAAGTTCGGCCGTCCATTTGTCCACGAACGTGGCCTGATTGATCAACTGGTAGCGCTTCATGCCGCTGCCGAGATTGGTTCCCGCGCTGATCCCTTCGCAGTGGATGACGGTACTGGACGGCTCGTAGTAGACGCGCAGGCCAAGCTCGCGCACCGCGAAGGCCAGGTCGGCATCCTCGTAATAAGCCGGTGCGTAGCGTCCGTCGAAGCCGCCGACACGTGCGAATACCGCGCGGCGAATCAACAACGCGGCGCCGGAGACATAGTCCGTTGCACGTCGATAGCGGAATTCGGCCGCGTCGCGCGATTCGAAACGGCCGGTGGTCCAGCAACTGCCGTCGGCAAACACCAACCCACCGGCTTCCTGCAGACGGCCGTCCGGATACACCAGCCGGCTGCCGGCGATGCCGCAATCGGCACGTTCGGAGAAGCAGCGCAGCAGGGCATCCAGCCAGCCGGGGGTCACCTGGGTATCGTTGTTGAGGAACAGCAGGAATTCGCCGCGGGCTGCAGCGGCGCCGGCATTGCAGCTGGCGACGAAGCCGAGATTGGTTTCGTTGCGCAAAAGGCGCAGGCCGGTAACGTGTGCCAGCACGTTGGCGCTGTCATCGGGCGAGGCATCGTCGACCACGATCACCTCGAACGAAGCGCGCGGCGCATGCCGCGCCAGCGAGCGCAGGCACGCCAGCGTATGGGCGAGCTTGCCGTGGATCGGGATGATGATCGAAACATGGGGGTCGAGGGCGGTCGGCAGGGCGAAAGGTACAAATGCCTCGTCCAGCGGCAGCAGCGACAGCTCCGCGTCGAGCTCAGGCCGTGACCGGAATTCCTGATGCACCCGCGCCAGCGTGCCGCGCCAGCCACGCAGCGCGATGCTGCCGCGTGTGCGCTGCCAGAGGTAACCGAGGCGCTTGAACCGCCAGTGCAGATTGCCGATCAGCTGACTGCCCTCGACCGCTCAGAGATTCTGGTAATTCGGCCCCGAGCCGCCTTCCGGCGTGACCCAGGTGATGATTTCGTACGGATCCTTGATGTCGCAGGTCTTGCAGTGCACGCAGTTGGCGGCGTTGATCTGCAGGCGCTTGCCGGCGTCGTCGTCGACGATCTCGTAGACGTCGGCGGGGCAGAAGCGCGTGCAGGGGTTGTCGTATTCGTCGGCGCACCGGTCGATGCAGATGTTCGGTGTCGGCCACGTGCAGGTGGATCGGCTGGTCCTCGTCGTGCTCGGTGGCGGCGAAGTAGACGCCGGCGAGGCGGTCGCGCGGCGCCAGCGTGCGCTGCGACGTAGTCGCGCTTCGGTTCCTCCTGCTCGCCGACGCTTGTGCAGCGACGACCAGTCGGCCTTGTTCTTCAGCGTCCACGGCGACAGGCCGACGGTGACGGTTTCCCACGCGGCGTTGAGCATGCCGAACCACAGGCCCTTCTTGAACGCGGGCTTGATGTTGCGCACCTTCTTCAGCTCGGCCATCACCGTCCGAGCCGCGCAGCTTCGCGTCGAAGCCGGCCGCGCTCAGCGCGTTGGCGGCCAGGTGCTCGGCGGCGAGCATGCCGCTCCTGATCGCCTGGTGCGTGCCCTTGACCTTGGGCACGTTGAGCAGGCCGGCGGTGTCGCCGATCAGCAGCGCGCCGGGCATCTCGCATGTCGGCAGCGACTGGTAGCCGCCGGTGACGATCGCGCGCGCGCCGGCGGAAAGGATCGTGCCGCCTTCGAGCAGCGGCTTCATCATCGGATGGTTCTTCCACTGCTGGAACGCTTCCCACGGCTGGTACTTCGGGTCGCTGTAATCGAGCCCGCTGACGTAGCCGAGCGCGATGCGGTCCTTGTCCAGGTGGTACAGGAAGCTGCCGCCATAAGTATGCGTGTCGGCGGGCCAGCCGAAGCTGTGCACGATCTTGCCCGGCGTGACGCGGCCGGCCGGCACCTGCCACAGTTCCTTGATGCCGATCGAGTAGCCCTGCGGATCGCTGTCCTGGTCCAGCTTGAAGCGCTTGATCAGCTGCTTGGTGAGGCTGCCGCGCGCGCCTTCGGCGAGCACGGTGACCTTGGCCTTGATGTCGATGCCTTCGGTGTAGCCGGGCTTGTGCGTGCCGTCCTTGCGCCACGCCCATGTCGCCGATGCGCACGCCGGCGACCGAGCCGTCTTCGTTATACATGGTGTCGGCGGCGGCGAAGCCGGGGAATACGTCCACGCCCAGCGCCTCGGCCTGCGGCGCCAGCCAGGCGCACATCGCACCCAGCGAGACGATGAAGTTGCCGTGGTTCTTCATGCCCGGCGGCACCGGCAGCTTGCGGCCGCCGGTCTTGCTGCAGCAGCCAGAACTCGTCTTCGCCTGCCGGCACGCAGATCGGCGGCGGGTTGTCGCGCCAGCCCGGCAGCAGCGCGTCCAGCGGCTGCGGTTCGATCACCGCGCCGGACAGGATCTGCGCGCCGATGGTCGAGGCCTTCTCGATCACGCACACGTTCACCTCGGGCTTGAGCTGCTTCAGGCGGATCGCGAACGACAGGCCGGCCGGACCGGCGCCGACGACGACGACGTCGTATTCCATGGTTTCGCGTTCGCTCATGGCGGACTCACCCTATGTGGTTGCTGCACGCGTGGCGCGCGGCGGTACGGATCAGAGCGTCATTGTCCGGTTTCGCGTGCTGCGCGGCAACGCGTGCTGCGCTACGGCTTGCAATCGTTTCACCGGACGCGGCGATAATCGGAACAACTCTGAAGGAGCGTTCATGAATTCGATGCCGCCGATCGCCGATCTCGACCTGCGTCGCGCCTCGCTGTGCCAGTTGCTGCACTGGCTGGCGGTGGGCCGCGTGCAGCCGCAGGCGCTGGCCGATGTCTACCAGCACGGCGATCGAACGGCTCAATCCGGAGCTCAACGCGTATGTCGACGTAGCGTTACGGGCTGCTGCAGGAGCAGGCGCACATGGCCGACCGTCGCCGCCGCGACGGCGTGATCGGTCGGCTGGACGGCATTCCGCTGGCGTTGAAGGACAACTTCGACATGGCCGGCTGGCCGACCCGGGTCGGCCTGCCGGGACGCGAGAAACCGGTGGAGGACGATGCGCATGTGGTGGCGCGCCTGCGCGCCTCCGGCGCGGTGCTGGTGGGCAAGACGAACATGGACGAGGGCGCGCTGGGCGCGGTCACCGACAACCCGCACTTCGGCGCCACCCACAATCCGCATCGTCACGGCTACAGCGCCGGCGGTTCCTCCGGCGGTGCGGCGGCGGCGGTGGCGGCAGGTCTGGCGGTGGCGGCGGTCGGTTCGGACAGTCTCGGTTCGATCCGCATTCCCGGCCAGCTACTGCGGCGTGTACGCGCTGAAGCCGACACACGGCGAAATCTCCGCCCGCGGCCTGGTACCGGCGGCGCGCCGGCTCGACGCGGTCGGACTGCTGGCGCGCAGTGCGGACGACCTCACCGTGCTGCTGCAGGTGCTGGCCGGCTACGACGCCGACGATGCGCGCTCGCGCCGGCGCCGGGTGGCGTTCGCGCTGCCGGACTGGGAGCCGGGCAACCTGCGCGCGGGGCTGCTGCCGGATCTGGCGGCGGTCGGCGTGCAGCCGGAAGTGATCGAGGTGTTCGAGGCGGCGATGGCGAAGTTGCCGCATGCGCTGGGCGATCGCCGCACGGTCGATTTCGCCGACTGGGATTTCGCCGCACCCGCCGCGCCGGCCTGTTGCTGATGGAAGCGGAAATGCTCGGCACCTTCGCCGCGGATCTGGCCAATACCGAGACATCCCGTGTCGGACCGCTTCCGCCGCATGCTCGGCTACGCCGCCGGCAAGAGCGCCGCCGACTACGCGGTGGCCGACCGCGTGCTCGACGCGGCCACGCTGAAGATGCGCCGGCTGTTCGCCCAGGTCGACGTGCTGGTGTTGCCGACCACGCCGCAGGGTGCGTTCCCGCTGGATGGTCCGGTGCCCGATTCGCAGGCCGACCTCACCAGCTTCGCCAGCCTGGCCGGATGCCCGGCGGTGAGCCTGCCGATGGGCACCTTGCCGAATGGCATGCCGGTCGGCCTGCAGCTGGTCGGTGCGCGCGGCTCGGATCTGCGTCTGCTGGAACTGGCGGCGGTGTGCGCGGCGACGCTGGATGTGGAGCCGGCGTATCCGGTGATGGCCTGACGATCGTGTAAGATGCCAGGTCGGTACGCGCGGCATCGGCAGTTCACCGCGGCGACAACAGCTCCCCGAATCCCTCCGGCATGACGACAGCATCCCCGCGCCACCCTCGCATCTCGACGATCTCGAGGCCGAAAGCATCCACATCTTTCGCGAGGTGCTGGCCGGCTTTCGGCGGCCGGTGATGCTGTATTCGATCGGCAAGGATTCCTCGGTACTGCTGCACCTGCTGCGCAAGGCGTTCTATCCGGCGCGGCCGCCGATGCCGTTGCTGCATGTCGATACCACCTGGAAATTCCGCGAGATGATCGCGTTCCGCGACCAGGTGGCGGCGGCCGGCGACGTGGACGTGCTGGTGCACATCAACCAGGACGGCGTGCGCGAGGGCATCTCGCCGCTTCACCCACGGCGCCACCGTGCACACCGACATCATGAAGACCCAGGCGCTGAAGCAGGCGCTGGACAAGTACGGTTTCGACGCGGCGATCGGCGGCGCGCGGCGCGACGAGGAGAAGTCGCGCGCGAAGGAGCGCATCTTCTCCTTCCGCAACGCGCAGCACCGCTGGGATCCGCGCAACCAGCGACCGGAGTTCTGGCACACCTACAACACGCACATCCGCAAGGGCGAGAGCGTGCGCGTGTTTCCGCTGTCCAACTGGACCGAGATGGATGTGTGGCTGTACATCCAGCGCGAGAACATCCCGGTGGTGCCGCTGTATTTCGCCAAACCCCGTCCGGTGGTCGAACGCGACGGCGCGCTGATCATGGTCGACGACGATCGCTTCGTACTGCGCGAAGGTGAAGCAGTGCAAATGCGCGAAGTACGTTTCCGCACGCTGGGATGCTATCCGCTGACCGGTGCGGTGGAGTCCTGTGCCGACACGCTGGCGAAGATCATCGACGAAATGGCCGACTCGCGCAGTTCCGAACGGCAGGGCCGGGTGATCGACCAGGACCCGACCGCGTCGATGGAGCGCAAGAAGCAGGAAGGCTATTTCTGATGACCGCGGCGAACCCGGCAACCGATGTTTCGCCCGCCAAGGGCCTGTTGCGTTTCATCACCTGCGGCAGCGTGGACGACGGCAAGAGCAGCCTGCTCGGCCGTTTGCTGTACGACGCCGGCATGCTGCCGGACGATCAGCTGGCGGCACTGGCGCGCGACAGCCGGCGCCAGCACGCCGACGCCGGCGACGTGCTCGATTTCGCGCTGCTCACCGACGGTCTGGATGCGGAGCGCCAGCAGGGCATCACCATCGACGTGGCCTACCGCTACTTTCATACCGCGCGACGCAGCTTCATCGTGGCCGACTGCCCGGGGCACGAGCAGTACACGCGCAACATGGCCACCGGCGCCTCCAACGCCGAACTGGCGGTGGTGCTGGTCGATGCGCGCAAGGGCGTGCTGACGCAAACGCGCCGCCACACTTATATATGTAGTCTGCTGGGTATCCGGCAGATCGTGCTGGCCGTCAACAAGATGGATCTGGTCGACTACGACCAGGCGACCTACGAAGCGATTGCCGAGGAATACCGCGAACTGGCGCAGAGCCTGGGCATTGTCGGCGTGCATTGCCTGCCGGTGGCGGCGCTGAGCGGCGACAACGTCGGCACGCGTTCGCCGCGGATGCCCTGGTACGCAGGCGACAGCCTGCTCGAACTGCTGGAGTCGGTCGACGTGGCGCCTTTTCGCGCTGCCGATTTCCGCATGCCGGTGCAATGGGTGAATCGGCCGGATCATTCCTTCCGCGGCTATGCCGGCACGATCTGCGGCGGCCGCGTGGCCCGCGGCGCCGAGGTGATGGTGCAACCTGGCGGGCAGCGGGCACGGGTCGAGCGCATCGTCACCGCCGATGGCGATCTGGCCGAGGCGGTGGACGGGCAGGCCGTGACACTGTGCCTGGATCGCGAGATCGACGTGACGCGCGGCGACGTGATCGCCGACGCGCTACGCCCTGCACCGGTTGCCGACCAGTTCACCTGCCACCTGTTGTGGATGGGCGATGCGACGCTGCTGCCCAATCGCACCTACTGGTTGAAGCTCGGTACGCGCACGCTCAACGCGCGGGTGATGTCGATCAAGTACAAGGTGGACGTCAACAGCCAGGCCCGGCTCGCCGCGCGCCACCTCGCGCTCAACGAAGTGGGCTACTGCACGCTCGGCCTGGACGATGACGTCGCGTTCGAGGCTTACGCCAGCAACCGCACGCTGGGCGGCTTCATCCTCATCGACCGGCAAAGCAATGCCACCGTGGCATGCGGCATGCTGGATTTCGCGCTGGGCCGATCGAGCAACGTGCACTGGCAACACGTCGACATCGACAAGGCCGTGCGTGCCGCCAGCAAGGGGCAGCAGCCGCTGTGCCTGTGGTTCACCGGCCTGTCCGGCGCGGGCAAATCCACCGTCGCGAACCTGGTCGAGCGGCGGCTGCATACGCTCGGCTATCACACCTACCTGCTCGATGGCGACAACGTGCGCCACGGCATCAACAAGGACCTGGGCTTCACCCCCGAAGATCGCGTCGAGAACATCCGGCGCATCGCCGAGGTGGCGCAGCTGATGGTGGATGCGGGGCTGATCGTTCTGGTCAGCGCGATCTCGCCGTACCGCAGCGAGCGGCGCTCGGCGCGGGAGTTGTTCGCGCAGGCGGAATTCATGGAGGTGTTCGTGGACGCGCCGCTGGAGGAGTGCGAGCGGCGCGATCCCAAGGGCCTCTACCGCAAGGCGCGCGCGGGCATGATCCGCAATTTCACCGGCATCGACGCGCCTTACGAGAGGCCCGAGGCGCCGGACATCCATCTGCTGGCTGGCGGACAACACGCCTGAACAACTGGCCGAACAGGTCACCGCGCGGGTGCTGGCCAGCTTCGGCGGCGACGACGCGGATAGCTGACGCAGCATCGTCCGCGCAGCTTGGATTGCCTCGCCGTGGCGGCGATAATGCAGCACTTCCCCCAGGCGCCGCCGCGATGACCGACCAGACCGTACTCAACGCCACCCATCGTTCGCTTGGCGCACGCATGGTCGATTTCGGTGGCTGGGACATGCCGATCAACTACGGCTCGCAGATCGAGGAACATCATGCGGTGCGTCGCGACGCCGGCATGTTCGACGTCTCGCACATGACGGTGATCGACCTGCACGGCGCGCGCACCCGCGAATTCCTGCGTCACCTGCTGGCCAACAACGTCGACAAGCTGAAGGTGATCGGCAAGGCGCTGTACTCGTGCATGCTGAACGAGCAGGGCGGCGTGATCGACGACCTGATCGTCTACTTCCTGGGCGAGGAGCACTTCCGGCTGGTGGTCAATGCGGCCACCCGCGCCAAGGATCTTGTGTGGATCGAGAACCAGGCGAAGGCGTTCGACGTGCAGGTGAAGGAGCGCCCGGAGTTCGCGATGATCGCCGTGCAGGGCCCGAACGCGCGCGCGAAGGTGCTCGGCCTGCTGCACGAGGTGGATCGTCCGCGCATCGAGAAGCTCGGCAAGTTCGCCGCCGCCGCCGCGCAGGGTCCGCATGGCATGCCGCTGTTCGTGGCGCGCACCGGCTACACCGGCGAAGACGGCTTCGAGATCATCGTGCCCGAACAGCACGCCGTCGCGCTGTGGGAAGCGTTGGCCGCCGCCGGCGTTGCGCCGGCCGGCCTGGGTGCGCGCGACACCTTGCGGCTGGAAGCGGGCATGAACCTCTACGGTCAGGACATGGACGAAAGCGTACTGCCCTGGGAAGCGAACCTGGGCTGGACCATCGCACTGGACGAAGGCCGCGATTTCATCGGCCGCGGCGCGCTGGAACGACAGAAGGCGAACGGTGTACCGCGCGTGATGGTGGGCCTGGTGCTGGACGACAAGGGCGTGTTGCGCCACGGCCAGAAAGTGCTGACCGCGAACGGCGAGGGCGAGATCCTGTCGGGCAGCTTTGCGCCCACGCTGAACAAGGCGGTGGCGTTCGCGCGCATTCCGGCCGGCGAGCCGGGCGACGTGCGCGTCGACATCCGCGGCCGCGAGGTGCCGGTGCGCCTGGTGAAATATCCGTTCGTGCGCGACGGCAAGCCCTGCGAGGGCATCTGATCCACCGGCACGTTTTTCCCCATGGCGGATGTGGCTAGAATCACCGCCTGTACTCCGACTTAAACCAACGACTGGACCCGATCATGAGCGAGATTCCTGGCGATCTGAAATTCCTCAAGTCCCACGAGTGGGCCCGCGTCGAAGACGACGGTCTGGTTCGTGTAGGCATCTCCGACCACGCGCAGGGGCAGCTCGGCGACCTGGTCTACGTGGAACTGCCGGAGGTCGGCTCAGCGGTGAAGGCCGGCACCGGCGCCGCCGTGGTGGAGTCGGTGAAGGCCGCCTCGGACATCTACGCCCCGGTTTCCGGCGAAGTCGTCGAGGTCAACGAGCAGCTCAACGACAAGCCCGAGATGATCAACGAGGATGCCTTCGGCGACGGCTGGATCTTCCTGGTACGTCCAAGCGATCGCGCCGAGCTCGACGAGTTGCTGGACGCGAACGACTACGAAGCACTGGTCGAGAACGAAGACCACTGAGCCCGCGCCACGATGCACGATCATGCCGGCCGCCCAGTGCGGCCGGTTTTTTTTTGGTGCTGCCGGCGCGTTCGGTTCCGTTCTGGCCATCCGTTCGCATCGTGTACGTTGCGTGTTTGCGCTGCGATTTTCTTCCGGGTTGCGGTGGCATCGGCGCGATGCACGCATCGTGATTGCATCCTGCTTGAGCGGAAAAAAATGGATGGCGCGATCGATCTCGGACAAGGTTCCCGGATGCGTCGATGTCCAGTTCGCGGATCGCCGGGCGCGCCGGGGCGGCCGACGGCCGGAAATTTCTCGTGCGGCGGGTCGTCGTCGAAAATGATTTCAGTGGCGTTTCGTTCATCTATCGGACGGGCCGCGATCACCTGGATGTGACCCGCCGCAACGGAGTGTTTTTTCAGACGTGATTTCGCGCAGTGATTACAGCTTTTTGGCGAAAGCCTTGTGGCGCAATGGTTTCAAGGCCAATCGCCAATTTTCGGCGAATTCCGTTTGGCAGTATGGACGTCCATTCGATAATGCCATGTTTGCCCCGCAGGCCTCGTCGCAGCGGGCTTCGGGGCGGTTCGGGTGGTGCCGAAGTGGTTTGATTTCATGACTAAAATCAATTGACAGCCGAAATCTTCAGGGATAGCTTTCGCAACAGATCACGGGGAATGCGTTTTTATGGCAACAGCAAAATTCATCAAGCCTTATGTCGAGCACGGTGAAAAGGCCAATGCAGTACGCAAGATCACTGTCTCGATTCCGCTGCACGTCCTGCGGCGGCTTTCTGATTTGCGCACCCACCGTCAAGTGAACAATCTTCGGCACGCTACCAACAGCGACTTGTTGGTTGAAGCGTTCCTGCACGCTTTTACTGGGCAACCACTGCCAACTGATGAGGAGCTGAGACGAACCATGGCCACTGCCAAGAAATCCGCCGCAAAGAAACCGGCCGCCAAGAAATCGGCCGCCAAGAAATCCACAGTGAAGAAGGTTGCCGCCAAGAAGCCGGCCGCCAAGAAAGCTGCCGTGAAGAAGGTTGCCGCCAAGAAGCCGGCCGCCAAGAAAGCTGCCGCCAAGAGGCCGGCCGCTGCCAAGAAAGCTGCTGTAAAGAAAGTCGCGAAGAAGGCTGCGCCGAAGAAGGCTGCCGCCAAGAAAGCTGCACCGGCCAAGGTGGTCAAGGCCACCAAGACCGCCAAGGCTGCCAAGGCCAAGAAGTAAGCTGCAAGCAACAAGCGACACCATCCAATAAGACAAGTCATTCGATATTTCTCTCCCCGCGGTGCCCAGCGCGGGGAGAGCACTTCGAGAAGCCTTCGTCCCGGCCTGGCCGGGACGCTTCGTTTGAGGGGCAGGAAAGTTCGTCGGCGTCTGACGAGCCTGATGCCGGGCCGTTGCTGCCACCCTTGCAGACGTCCGTTTGCCCGACGCGCCCCGGCCGTCTCCCGACGATCCCTGGAATATATTTCTCCCGCGCGTTGTGAAATCACGCACCATTTGCCGTGTCCCCGCATTGGGGTTACCTTTCCCATATCCGCGCCGCGGTGAATCAGGGGATTCACCGCTCCTGGATCGACAGGGGGAAAAAGCGCGGGTATCTGTCGACACTCAGTGAGAGACCATGGATACCCGATACATACCAGTAACACGCCGGCATGCGCGTGGGGCCATACGGCCCGTAGTCATCGCCGTCATCGCGGTCATCGCCCTGCTGGCGGTGGCCGCATGGTTCCTTATCATCAAGCCGCACCAGGATCTGGTGATGGCCGACGCGGGCGGTCATCCGTCCACGCCGGTGTCCACGGCTACGCGATCGGCGCCGCCGCCGGCAAACGTGGCGGCGATGGACGTCAACCAGTTGCTGGCCGAGGCACGCACGGCCATGAACGAACAACGCTACCTCGCGCCGACGGGGAACAATGCGTTCGAGTTCTACCTGCGCGTGCTGGAAAAGGATCCCGGCAACAAGGTGGCTTCCGACGCATTGCGGGAAACGTTTCCGTTCGCCGCCACCTCGGCGGAGCAGTCGATCAACTCGCGTGACTTCAACGAGGCGCAGCGTCAGATCGACTTGCTGGCCAAGGCCGATCCGACCAACTTCACCCTGACCATCCTGCGTTCCAAGCTGGACGCTCAGCGCAAGACCCTGGACAAGCAGCAACAGCTGGCGGCTGATCAGGAGAAGGCGCAGCAACTGGCGGCGCAGAAGGCTGCAACCGACAAGGCTGCGGCTGACAAGCTGGCTGCCGAGCAGCAGAAAGCCGAGCTGGCGGCGGCGCAGGAAAAGGCGCAGCAGACGCGGGCCACTCCGTCAGCGGGCCAGCAGGCTTCGGCGGCTCAGGGAGCTGCCAACACCACGGCGGCCGCCGGCGCGGACAGCAGCGCCAGTGGGCAGACCACCAGTGCCGTATTGCTCAAGGCCGTCGGTGCGCGCTATCCCACTGCGGCCATGCGAGCGCGTCAGCAGGGTTGGGTGGTGGTCTCGTTCACGGTCGATCCCGATGGCGGGACCAGCGACGTCAAGGTGATCGAGGCACAGCCGCGCCGCGTTTTCGATCGCGCAGCGATGGATGCGGTAGAGCGCTACAAGTTCACGCCGGCGATGAAAGATGGCGTGGCTGTTTCCAGCACCAAGCAGCAGCGGATCGAGTTCAAGCTCTGAATCCTCACCGCTGACGTGACGACTGAAACCGGACGGCGCATGGCAAACATGCGCCGTCTTTCGTTGCGGAGTTGCCAGGTTCAGTGGCGATGCGTCGAACGACGCTTGCGCGGTTTGACATGCCGTGGTGCCGGCCGCGCCGCCTTGACCCTGGCGGTACCTTCGATATCGGCCCAGTCCACGTGCGGCAGGTTCAACAGGTCGTCGAACACCATCGGCATCAGGCCGCTGGGCGTGGGCCCGGTGGAGTTCCACAGCGTGACCACACCGGCGCGGTACTTGGGAAAGAATCCGATCATGGTGCGGTAGCCGGCCACGGCACCCGCGTGATAGATCAGCGTTTCGCCACCGTACTTGTACACCCGCCAGCCCATCGCGTAATGCGCGTCGGTCAACCGCGCGCGCCGCCATGGCGTGGCGTGCAGCTCGCTCGGCGTGGAAACCCCGGGAGCGTGCAGCACATCCAGCAGGGAGGTCGGCAGCACATCCTGGCGATCGCCCATTTGCGCGATCAGCCATTTCTCCATGTCGCGCAAACTGGCGTTGACGCCCGCCGCCGGAGCCACGCGGTAATAGGTTTCATTGGGGTCGAACGGTATCCACCCGCGGCTCGAGGCGCGATGCGGGCGCGCCCAGCTCTTGCTCGATTCCAGTGCTGCCCGGCCGTAACTCGCGGTGGTCATCCCCAGCGGGTAGAAGATGCGCTTGTCGACCTGGTGGTAGAAGAAATCCCCGGTGCGCGCCAGCACCACGTCGCCGATCATGCCGAATGCCACGTTCTGGTAGCCGTAGCACTGACCCACACCGCAAACCAGGCTGACCTCGTCCAGCTTGCGCACCAGCTCCTCGTAGGGAATGTCGCCCTCGAGCATGTTGTCGTAGGTATTGCGCGGCAGCCCCAGCCGCTGGCCCAGGATGTCGGCCACGGTGGCCTGTGAGGCGGCCTGCATGTCCTTGAGCTTGAAGTACGGCAACACGTCGACCAGTTTGGTGTCCCAGCTCAGCTTGCCGTCGTCCACCAGCAAGCCGGTGATGGCGGTGGCGAAGGCCTTCGACAGCGAAGCGAGCCGGAATACGGTGTTCGGCGTGACCGGCTGCTTGGTAACGGCATCGGCATAGCCGACCGTACCTTCGAAAACCACCTTGCCATCGATCACCACGGCCGTGACCAGGCCCGCGACGGCGTGACGCTCGCCGAGCCGGTCAAGCCAGCGGCGATAGTCCGCAATGGTCTGCTTGATGCGCGCCGGCGGCAGATTCTGCGGCGCGCTTCCAGGCGCAACCGCGGACGAAGGAGCGGTCGGGGCGGCAGCACACGCCATGCTGCAGGCCAGCCCGAGAACGCCCGCGAGCGACAGGAAAATCTTTCGAAACTGCATGATATTCTGATCTGATTCCGGCGTGGGGATGCGCCTCAGTGTGGAGAGCTTGGCAATGGGCCTGATCATTTTTCTGGTTGTTGTCGTTCTGATTGTCTTGTACTTCGTGGCGATCTACAACGGACTGGTCACATCGCGTAACAGCTACAAGAACGCCTTTGCCCAGATCGACGTGCAGCTGACCCGCCGGCATGACCTGATTCCGAACCTGGTCGAAACCGCCAAAGGCTATCTCGCACATGAACGCGGCACGCTGGAAGCTGTGGTGCAGGCGCGCAACGCGGCGGTCAGCGGGCTGGCCGGTGCCAAGGCCAATCCAGGCGACCCGGCCGCGATGCAGCAGCTGGCCAGCAGCGAGAACGCGCTGACCCAGACATTGGGTCACCTGTTTGCGCTGCAGGAGGCCTACCCGGATCTGAAAGCCAACCAGACCATGATGCAGCTTTCCGAAGAGCTGACCTCGACCGAGAACCGCGTGGCGTTCGCACGGCAGGCCTATAACGATTCCGTGCTGACCTACAACAACAAGCGTGAGGTCTTTCCCGCCTCGGTCGTGGCGAACAGCTTCGGCTTCGCCGCCGCCGAACCGCTGAAGATCGAAGATCCGGCCGTGCGCGACGTGCCGAAGGTTTCCTTCAGCTGATCGCCGCTGCATCGCGGCTGGCCCGCGATGCACACTTTCGGTTGCGGGAGCTTCCATGGATTTTTTCGCCCAACAGGCGCGCGTGCGCGGCAGCAGCCGGCGGCTGGTCGTGCTGTTCGCGTTGGCGGTGATCGCCATCGTGGCCGCGATCGATACGGTGGTATGGATCAGCATGGGTCACCATGCCGTCGACGGCGAGCCGGCCGCGTCGAACCTTTCGTTGCTGGTCACCAGCAGCGTGGTCGTGCTGGGCGGGATCGGGCTCAGTTCGCTGTTCCGCATCATGAGCCTTTCCGGCGGCGGCAAGACCGTGGCCGAAAGCGTCGGCGCCGTGCCGGTGCCGACGGACACCCGCGATCCGCAACTGCGCCAGTTGCGCAACGTGATCGAGGAAGTCGCGATCGCGGCGGGCGTGCCGGTGCCGGACATCTACCTGATGGCCGAAGAGCCTGGCATCAACGCCTTTGCCGCCGGCTATTCGGCGTCCGACGCGGCGGTATGCGTGACCCAGGGCTGTCTCGACAACCTGAGCCGCGACGAGTTGCAGGGCGTGATCGCGCACGAGTTCAGCCACGTGCTCAACGGCGACATGCGGCTGAACATCCGCCTGATGGGCCTGCTGTTCGGCATCCTGGTGCTGGCCGTCGTTGGGCGCAGGGTGATCTGGTTCGGCGGCGGACGCAGCAGCCGGCGCGATGGCGGCGGTGGCCAGGTGTGGATGATCGGGCTGGCGCTGATCGTGGTGGGCTACATCGGTTATTTCTTCGCGCGGTTGATCCAGGCGGCGGTGGCGCGTTCGCGCGAATCGCTGGCCGATGCCTCGGCGGTGCAGTTTACCCGGCAGACCGACGGAATCGCCGGCGCGCTGAAGAAGATCGCGATCCTCAGCGAAGGCTCCGAGCTGCAGGTGGCGAACAAGCAGGAAGTCGCGCACATGCTGTTCGGCGAGGCCGGCAAGTTCAGTGCGCTGTTCGCCACGCATCCGCCATTGCTGCAACGCATCCGTGCACTGGAGCCCGGTTTTCGCGAAGACGATCTGGCACGGCTGGCGGCGTCGATGCA
Organism: uncultured Gammaproteobacteria bacterium; assembly: GCA_963697555.1. GTDB lineage: Bacteria > Pseudomonadota > Gammaproteobacteria > Xanthomonadales > Rhodanobacteraceae > Rhodanobacter. The sequence goes on along the minus strand of CAVOOK010000009.1, from coordinate 422,329 downwards.
GCGCGCTAGCCAGACGCCGTCCGCCACCACGGTGGCCAGCAAACCCGACAAGCCCCTGGGGGTGTGGCGGGCTTGCCGCTGCCGCCTGCGCTGCCTGCCGTGCTGGCCGGTGCAGTCGTGGCCGGAAACGTGGCGACAGCACCCCGGTTCGAGCGGGCAGCAGCCGTGCATCAGGCGATGCCGGCCGGCCTGACGGCGGCCGTACGGCAACCCGAATCGGCGCTCGCCGTGGTACTGGCCCTGGCCACATCGGTGGAAGCGGAGCTGCAGCCGGCGCAGCGGCGCATCGTTGCCGATGCGTTCGGCGACGACGTGCTGCAGGCCGTGCAGACGATGCTCGGCGAGTTGACGACGCTGCCGCCGATCGCCAGGCTGCCGCTGGCGGCGCTCGCGTTTCCCGCTCTGAAACAGTTGCCGGAAGGGCGTCAGCAGACCTTGCTGGAGACGCTCGATGCCCTGGTCAGGGCTGACGGCAAGGTCGACCTCAACGAGTACTGTCTGGCTCGGCTGTTGCGCATGCAGTTGCAGGAAGTCAGGCAACCGCGCCGCGCACCGATCGACGGCCTGAAGAAGCTTCCAGCCTGTCGCGACAGCGTCAGCCTGGTTTGCGCAATCGTCGCGGCAGGCGGCTGTTCCGACGAGGCGAGCGCGCGCCGTGCATGGCTGCTGGCAATGCAGCATGCGTTCCCCGGCGAAGCGATCGAATGGTCGCCACCGCCGGCGGCATGGCAGGCGCCACTGGAACGCGCGCTGGACGACCTGGACGGTTTGATGCCGATGGCCAAGGAGTTGCTGATCCAGAGCCTGCTCAGCGCGATACATGCCGACGGCCAGACCAGTGTGGAAGAAGCCGAGCTGCTGCGCGTCATCTGCGCGAGCCTGCATTGCCCGGTGCCGGTGTAGCCACGCTGTGGGAGCGACTTCAGTCGCGATGCTTTGATCTCCGCACCTTAGGGCGTCGCGACTGAAGTCGCCCCCACAGCAGACTCGGGCTGCGCCAATGCTCAGGCCTCGCCCAGGATCAGCGCGCTGGCGCGTTCGGCGATCATGATGGTCGGCGCATTGGTGTTGCCGCTGGGCAGGGTAGGCATCACCGAGGCGTCCACGACACGCAGACCGTGTACGCCACGCACGCGCAGCTCGCTGTCGAGCACGGCATGGGCATCCCCGCCCATGCGGCAGGTACCGACCGGGTGATAGACCGTTTCCGCCTTGCGCCTGATGAAGTCGGCGTATTCGGCGTCGGTGCGAAGCGGACGCTCCGGAAACACGGGTTTGCCGCGACAGCCGTCGAACGCCGGTTGATCGAAGATCTCTTGCGACAACCGGGCTGCCTCGATCATCCGCTGCAGATCATGGCCATCCGGATCGCTCAGGTAATTGGCATGGATTGCGATCGGCTGCGCCGGATCGGCCGAACGCAGCCGGAGCCTGCCGCGGCTGCGTGGATGCAAGTAGCACGCGTGCATGGTGTAGCCGTAGCCGGACAGGCGATGGCGGCCGTGGTCGTCGAGTTGCGCAGGTATGAAATGGAATTGAAGGTCGCAGCGTTCATCGTCGGCCAGACGGCTGCGCACGAAGCCGCCGGCTTCGGCGACATTCGAGCTGCCCGGGCCATCGCGATGGCGCAACCAGCGGATGGCGGTGGCCAGTTCATTGAGGTGGTCATAAGTGACTTTCCGGGTGCTGCCGACGACCGTGCTGATGTCCAGGTGATCCTGCAGGTTGGCGCCGACATCAGGCAGGTCGGCGCACACGGTGATGCCGTGCTCGCGCAGATGATCGGCCGGTCCCAAGCCGGACAGCATCAGCAGATGCGGCGAGTTGATCGCGCCGCCGGCGAGGATCACTTCGCCCGCCTCGATGCGTTCAGGCGCGCGTTGGCCGCGGCGCAACTGCACCGCCACGGCGCGGCCCTGGTCCAGCAGCACGCGTTCCACCATGGCATGCGTTCGTACCTGCAGGTTGGTGCGCTCGCGTGCCGGCTTCAGGAACGCCGTGGCGGTGGAACAGCGCGTGCCACGGCGCTGGGTGACCTGGTACAGCCCGAAGCCTTCCTGACTTTCGCCATTGAAATCGTTGTTGCGCCGATGGCCCGCACTCGCAGCGGCGTCGATGAACGCTGCCGACAACGCGTTGTGATGGCGCAGGTCTGACACGCCGAGCGGGCCGCCCACGCCGTGCAGTGCGTCGGCGCCGCGGCTGTTGTCCTCGCTGCGCAGGAACCACGGCAACACCCGCGACCACGACCAGCGCGGATCGCCGCACGCCTGGGCCCAGCTGTCGTAGTCGGCGGCCGCGCCGCGGATGTAGCACATGGCATTGATCGAGCTGGAACCGCCCAACGTCTTGCCACGCGGCCACCACAGCCGGCGCTGATGGAGCGCGGGTTCGGGTTCGGTGTAGTAGCTCCAGTTGAGCCGGCGGTTGTGGCTCAGTCGGGCAATGCCGGCGGGCATGTGCAGCAGCGGGTGCCAGTCGGCGGGGCCGGCTTCCAGCAGCAGAACGCGGTTGGCCGGGTTGGCGCTGAGCCGGTTGGCCAGCACGCATCCGGCCGAGCCCGCGCCGACGATGACGTAGTCGTAGCTATTCACGAGATCTCCGCGGGAGGAAGGATGGTGGCTGCATGCTAGGCTTGCCGCGCCCCACGCTGGATGTGCCCGTGAGTTTGCCCCGCCCAACCGTTGTGGAACAAGCCGCCGCGCCGACATTGTCCGCGCTGGCGTTCTTCTTCGTGATGACTTCGTACTACATCATCCGGCCGGTCATGGGCCAGCTGAGCGGTGCGGTCGGCTCGCAGTCGCTGCCGCTTTTCTACGGCGCGGTGTTCGTGGTGATGCTGCTGCTGACGCCGGTGTTCGGCATGCTGGTGGCGCGCTTCCCGCGCAGGCAATTGCTGGGCTGGAGCTACAGCTTCTTCATTTTGTGCCTGCTCGCGTTCGTGCCTGCGTTCATGGCGCAGGATCGCATCGGCGCGCGCGAGTTGGGCGTGCTGTTCTTCGTATGGGCCAGCGTGTTCAACCTGTTCGTGGTGTCGCTGTTCTGGAGCTTCATGGCGGACATCTTCTCCAGCGGTCAGGCACGGCGGGTGTTTTCGCTGATCGCTTTGGGCGGCATGGCTGGCGCGATCTTCGGTCCGCTGGTGACCAAGCTGCTGGTGCAGCTGATCGGGGTGGCGCCATTGTTGGTGGTCTCCGCGTGCGCGCTGACTGTCTCGCTGGCATTGCTGCTGCGGCTTTCCGCGCAACACGATCAGCAGCCGGGCAGCGCTGGCGAGGCAGCGATCGGCGGCTCATTGTGGGCCGGGATCAAGGAGCTGTGGTCGCGTCCGTTCCTGCGTTATATGGCCTTGCTGATGTTGTTCGGCGATGGCATCGGCACGCTGGCCTACGCGCTGGTGGCGGACTATGCCAAGGCGCATTTCACCAGCACGGTCGCGCGCACGTTGTTCTACAACGATCTGGATCTGGCCACCAATCTGCTCGGGGCGGTGTTGCAGTTGAGCGTGACGCCGTGGCTGCTGGTGCGTCGCGGCGCGGGGTGGGGACTGGTCGTCCCTTCGCTGGTGAATCTGGCCTTGCTGGCCGGGGTGGCGCTGATCGGTGGCGGGAGCTTTGCGTTCTTCAGCTACAGCGTGCCGGTGCTGGCCGTCATGCAGGTGATCACGCGCGGCTTCGCCTACGGCATGACCAAGCCGGCGGTGGATGCGCTGTACACGCGGGTGCCGCGCGAAGCGCGCTACAAGGGCAAGAATTTCGTCGAGACCGCGGTGTGGCGTTTTGGCGACGTAGTGGTGACCAGTGCGGTCAGCGGCCTGCGCGTGCTCGGCTGGGGCGTCGGCGGACTGGCGTTGCTGGGCGTGGGCGTGGCGACATTGGCGACGCTGGTCTCCCGTCGTGCCGGCTGGTCACCCGACTTGGCGCCCGATGAACACGCAACCGGCAGCAAGGACGCGAAGGCTTCGCCTTGAGGCCAGGTTTCCCTAATCCCCGGTTTCAGCTGGTGATGTAGCGCTGCAGGTGTTCGATCTCTTCGGCCTGCGCGTCGATCACCGCCTTGACCAGGTCGCCGATCGAGATCACTCCGACGACGCGCTGGCCGTCCATCACCGGTAGATGCCGAACGCGACTGTCGGTGCACAGGCGCATGCAATCGAACACGTCGGTATCCGGCGCCACGGTGAGTGGAGCATCGCTCATGATGTCGGACACCGCGGTCTGCGACGAGGAGCGGCCCTGCAGTATCACCTTGCGCGCGTAATCGCGTTCGGACACCACGCCGATCAGCTCCTCGCCGCGCATCACCAGCAGGGCGCCCACGCGATGCTCGGCCATGTGCTTGATGGCTTCGAGCACCGGCACATCGGGTGCGATGCTGAAGACCTTGCTGCCCTTGCTTTCCAGCAGATGCTTGACCTGGCTCATGCTTGGGTCTCCCACCGGCCCGGGCGGGCCGTCTGAAACCAGTCTAGCGCGGCCGTCGTGCGCCGGTGTAGCGAAGTTGTGAAGCGGATTCCGGCCGCCGTTCAAGCCGGCTGCGCGACTTCAGTGCGGTGCCCGAACAGGCGCGCGGCCTTCGATATAAGCCGGCCCGCCGAGCTGATTCATCTGGTGCTGGATCCAGTTGGCGCGACGTTGCACATAAGCGCTCGGATGGTCTGCGTGCAGGCGCCGCGGGCTGGGCAGCACGGCGGCCAGGAGCGCCGCCTGCGCCGGGCCCAGCTGTGCCGGCGAGGTGTGGAAATACGCTTCGCTGGCCGCGCCGACCCCGTAGATGCCATCCCCTAGCTCGGCAATGTTCACGTAGACCTCGAGGATGCGCTGCTTCGGCCAGGTGACTTCGATCAGCACGGTGAACCACGCTTCCAGGCCCTTGCGCACGAAGCTGCGGCCGTTCCACAGGAACAGGTTCTTGGCGACTTGCTGGCTGATCGTGCTGGCGCCGCGCAGGCGCTTGCCGTCATCGGCGGCATCCATCGCATTCTGGATCGAATCGAAATCGAAGCCGTGATGGTAAGGAAATTTCTGGTCTTCACCCGCCACCATGGCCAGCGGTACCCAGCGCGACACCCGCGTCCAGGGCACCCAATGCTGGCGCAGATGGAAGTTGTCCTCGCCACGCACCCAGGCGCCAAGTTGGCGCTCCAGCATCACGGCGGACGTCCACGGCGGCACGAACCGCAGCACCAGCACCACCAGCCAGCTCAACGCCAGCCAGGCCAGCGCGAGGATGACCAGCGAGCGCAACAGGTGACGCAATACCGGGCGGGAAAAAGACGGCATGATGGCGCGTGCAGGAGGACGCCGCAGTATACGGGGCGTTGTGCTGCCATCGTGGCGCCCCCATTTTGGGTCGCTTGACCGACTGCGAGTATCCGTTTTGGAAAATATGCCTAGCGACGATGTGCTGCATGGTTTTTTGCTGGAGCGTGCAGGCGTACGCGGAACGCTGGTAAGGCTCGGTGCATCCTGGCGCGAAGTGGCCGGCCGTGCGACCTATCCACCGGCGCTGCACGCGTTGTTGGGCGAGGCGTTGGCCGCCAGCGCGCTGCTGACTGCCAATATCAAGCTCGATGGCGCCTTGTCGATCGAACTGAAAAGTTCCGGAGCGTTGCGGTTGCTGTTTGCCGAATGCAACGATCAGGGTCGCGTGCGCGGACTGGCGCGCTGGAACGATCCGCTGCCCGCGCCGCTGGCGCTGGATGCGCTGCCCGACGCGATCATGGCGATCACCATTGGCAACGTGGAGCGGGGCCAGCGCTACCAGGGACTGGTCGATCTGCAACATGCCGGGCTGGCCGCGTCGCTGGAAAATTACTTCGTGCAGTCCGAACAATTGCCTGCGCGCATCCTGCTGGCGGCCGACGGCGAACACGCGGTGGGCCTGATGCTGCAGAAGATGCCGGACGAAGGTGGCCATGCCGCTGCGCTGGATGATGATGCGTGGAACCGCATCATTCATCTGACGGCGACGCTGGGCTTCGACGAGCTTCTTGGCACGGCCCCGGAGCAGTTGCTGTACCGGCTTTACCACGAGGAATCGGCGCGTTTGTTCGAGCCGCGCCCGCTGGCATTCGGTTGCAGTTGCAGCCGCGAGCGGGTCACGACCATGCTGCGTTCGCTGGGGCGGGCCGAGGTGGAAGCGGCGCTGGCGGCGCGCGACGGCGAGATCGAGGTGATCTGCGAGTTCTGCGCGCAGCACTACCATTTCGACCGCATCGATGCCGAGCATCTGCTCAGCGACAGCGCGACCGTGGATACGCCCGATACCGAGCAGTGACTTCATCGAGGCGAGTGCGGGCGCCTTGACGGGCGACCCGCATGCGCAATCGGCAGCCGCACGACGCGACGCGGACCGGGCGGATCAAGCCAGCAACAGCGGTTTGTCCGCCTTCAGCCAGACCGATGCCGGCTGTGGCATGGCGAACAGAAAACCCTGGCCATAGCGGCAGCCGACCCGCAACAACGCCTGCCGTTGCGATTCCGCCTCGATGCCTTCGGCGATCACCTTCATCTGCAGCGAGTCGGCCAGCACCTGGATCGCGCGCACCAGCGCCAGGCCTTGAGTCTCGGCGTCGTCGGGTGGCAGCTCGGTGATGAACGAGCGGTCGATCTTCAGGGTCTCGAACGGGTACTGGTGCAGATAGCTCAGCGAGGAATAGCCGGTGCCGAAATCGTCGAGCGCGATGCCGACACCGTGGCTGCGCAGGTTCTGCAACATCTGCTTGACCTGGGTCGGGTTCTCCAGCAGGGCGTGCTCGGTGACCTCGATGCGGATGCAATGGGTCGGCACGGCGTACTGCTCGAACAGGGCCAGCAGCCGCTGGTCCAGGTCGGCGGAGCGGAAGTGCCGGCCCGAGACGTTGATGCTGATGAAGCCCTCTTCGCCGATCAGGCGCACGGCCTGGTTGCAGACCTGTTCGAAGATCTGCCAGTCGATCGCCTCGGCGCAACCGCATTCCTCGGCGATCAGCAGGAAGTCGTGCGGTGGCAGCAGACCGCGCTCGGGATGATGCCAGCGCAGCAGCGCCTCGTAGCCGGTGATGCGGCCGTCGGCGAGTTCGACGATCGGCTGGTAGAACGGTTCGAATTCGTTGCGGCTGAGCGCGTGGCGCAGATCGCTTTCCATGTCCAGCAGCGACAGCGCTTCGCGGCGCAGGCGGTCGTCGAACATCGCGGCGCGATGACGGCCGCCGTCCTTGGCGTTGTACATCGCCGCGTCGGCGTCGCGCAGCAGTTCTTCCGGCTGGCGGTAATGCGGGCTGGACAAGGCAATGCCGATCGATGCCGAGGTGAAGATCTCCTTGGTACCGAGCCGGAACGGTGTCTGCAGTTCGCTGATGATGCGTTCGGCGATCAGCATGGCCTTGCCGGTTTCGACGATGCCCTCCAGCAACACCGCGAATTCGTCGCCGCCCAGCCGCGCGACCACGTCGCGGGTCTTCAGGCAGGCACGGATGCGGCCGCCGACCTGGAACAGCAGGTCGTCGCCGACCAGGTGACCGACCGAGTCGTTGATCACCTTGAAACGATCCAGATCGATGAACAGCACGGCAAACTGCTCGTTCGGATTGGCGACGTAGCGCTGCATCGCCTGCTCCAGCCGCTGCAGCAGCAAGGTGCGGTTCGGCAGCCCGGTCAGCGAGTCGTGCAGCGTTTCGTATTTCAGCCGCCGCTCGACGCGCTCGCGTTCGGCGATCTGCTCGCGCAGGTCGCGGTTGGCCAGCGCCAGTGCACGCGTGCGCTCGGTGACGCGGCGTTCCAAACCGGCATAAGCATGTTTCAGCGACGCCGCTGCCTGCTTGCGTTGCAGCGCATTGGCGATGTGATAGCTGACGAAAGTCAGCAGTTCCTGGTCGCGTTCGTTGTAGGTGTGTTCGGGCGAATAGCTTTGCAGGGCCAACACGCCCAGCGCCTTGCCGCCCCAGATCAGCGGGACGCCGAGCCAGCAGACCGAGCGGGACCCGAAATGGCTGATCTCGCCGCTTTCGACCAGACGATCGATGGCCTGCATGTCGGCCAGCAACGGTTTGGCGTGGCGCAGCACGTATTCGGTGACGCCGCGGCCATGCGCCCGGGGTGGCCGGACGTTGTCGACATCGTCGACCGAGTACGGAAAGGTCAGCTGACCGCTTTCCTCATCGAGCAGTGCAATATAAAAGTTGCGGGCGTACAGCAGGCCGCTGATCACCTGGTGCATGGCCGCGTAGAACTTTTCCAGGCTCTCGGAGGTGTTCGCCAGCTCGGCGATGCGGAACAACGCCGCCTGCAGACGCTCGCCGCGCTGGCGTTGCAGCACCTGCTGGCGCAGCACGCGATTGGCCTCGCGCAGCGCCGCAGTGCGGTCGGTCACGCGCCGACCCAGTTCGATATGCGCCTCGCGTCGCTCCAGCGCGGTCTGCACATGCTGGGCCACGTAGCTCAGCAACTCCTGGTCCTGCCGCGAATAATGCGTGTCGGAACGGTAGCTCTGCATCACGATGCCACCCACCACGTGATCACCACGCAGCAGCGGCACACCCAGCCAATGTTCGCAGCTCGGGCCGATCGGCACGAAATGATCGCCGAACTGCTGCTTCAACTCCTCGATCGAGCCCATCAGCGGGCGGCCTTCCTGCAGCAGGGTCCAGGTGAGGCTGTGCAGCATGTCCTGCAGCGGTACGGCATGGTCTGGCGAGGGCGGATCGGTGTCGGCGATGTCGACGTAGTATGGAAAGCGGACGGTGTCGGTGATCGCGTCGTACAGCACGATGTAGAAATTCTCGGCATACATCAGGCTGCTGACGATCGCGTGCAGCGAGCGCATCATTTCCGGCATGTCGTGGTCGGCGCCCGCCTGTTCGGCGATCGCGTACAGCGCTCGTTGCAGACGTTCGGCCAGGGCCAGGCGCGAGATCGCCTCGTACAGCCGGCTGGTTTCTGCCAACTGGCGCAGGCGCGTATCCGCCAGGCGACCCAGCCAGTGCAACTGCTCCCGCGCCGGTTCGGAGGGCGGCAAATCGTCCCATTCCAGGGTCAGCGTGCGGGACCCTTGCACATCCTCGGCCAGGTCGAGCCGTCGGCCGGGTGGTCCGGGTTGCTCGTCCATGCGGCGCCAGGAAAACCGGCCCTGAAAGGCCAGGTGGGCCAGCATGAGTTCGCAACTTTCCAACACGCTGTCGCCGTCGGACGCTTCGAACAACCGCTCTACCGCCTCGCCCAAGGCCGCAAGATCCCGCTCAGCCGGGGCAGGCTGGGGTGAAAGGATCGTCGGGGTAGCGCTCATGGGCCAGGTGGGGTTCCGGGATTGGTCGGATCGACATCACATCCCTTTATATCGCGTAAGTTGGCCCCGTCGCCAGCGGCGCAGCGCTGGGAACTGCGGGGCTCCAGGCCGGTCGAAGCTTGACACAAACGCCTGCAGATCTGTGATTGATTAGGGGTTTTCGGGGTGTTAGTAAAACGTAAACCGGGTATACTCGGCCTCAAGCGTTTTCATCGACAGAATCACCGACCTCAAGCCATGCGCCGCTTCCTCGCCCTACTGCTGATCCTGACGCCGCTGGCCGCGGTCGGGCAGTCTGCAAGCGGCGATCGTACAACGGCCGAACGCCTGCTCGCGCAGCCGCCGGATCAGATGACCGAGGTGGAGCCGGGCGTCGTGGTGCCGCTGTGGCGGGGCACCGATGGTCGCCTGCTCGCACTGAAGGCCGATCGCAGTACCGGCGCCGAGGCGTTGCGCAAGAATGCGCCATTGTCATTGCACGTGGTCGACGCTGCCAGCGTGATGACCACGGCGCTGCAATACGGTCTGGGACCGCGGCTGCAGGCGCACGCCGAAATCAGCGAGCATTCGTGGGCCAACACCCAGGGCGCGCGGATTCTGGGCAGCGAAGTGGGCGCCACCTACGATGCCGGACGTTACAGCCTCGGCGTGAGCGTCGGCACCACCAGCACGCCTGACAACAACAACAACGTGTTGCCCCGCGTGCTGCCTGGCGCCGCGCCTGGCATCGATGGCCTGTCCGGTTTCGACAGCAGTTCGCAGCTCAACGCACGTGGTCGTCTGGCCTTGGGCAGCAAGAGCGGCATCGACCTCGGCGCCAGCGTCGGCCGTATCCATCTGTTGCCGGGCAATCTGCTGGGCATCAACACGCTGGATCAGAAAGCCTTGAGTTTCGGCGTCGACCACGGCCCGCTGAGCGGCGTGCTGATCGGTCGCACGATGCAGCCGCAGCCCGGCATTCCGGGCAATTTCAGTGCCGACAAGCGTTGGAACAGCATCGACCTTGGCGTGACCTGGCGTCTGCCGTGGCGTGGTTCACTGAGCGTTGGAGCACAGAACCTGTGGTCGTCCGGCACGCCGGCGAATACCCCTGCCGGCCCCGAGCCTGACCAGTCGCGCACGCCGTACGTGCAATATCACCAGGACCTCTGATTCCTCGGCGCAGATCCCCTTGCAGTTCCGCTGGACCATTGAAACGCCGTCGCCATTGCGACGGCGTTTTTGCATGGGCGAGGAGGGCGTTGGCGGTCAGTTTTTCTTGCGGATGCGCAGGTCGCCGGAGAACGTTTCGATATTGATCTTGCCGCGGCCGTCGCCGAGACGTACGTCGAGCGAACTGCCGGGCCCGTGTTCCGGTTCCTTCGGCGTGCCGAAGTCGCTGCGCAGGTCGCCGCTGAAACTGCTGGCGTGCAGGTTGCCTGATGTATCGCCAGGCAACTGCCACTGCACGTCGCCGCTCATGCTGTCGATGTTGAGCACGCCGTCGGGAACCAGCCCGCCGGTCAGCTGTACATCACCCGAGACCGTGCTGAGCTCCAGCTTCTGCCATGGCCCGCCTGCCGCCTGGATGCGCCCGGAGATGGTCTGCAGCTTCACATCGCTGCCCAGCGAGGGCGCGAGGATCTCGCCGCTCACGGATTGCAGATCGGCGCGTTCCGCGTGTCCGGCCAGTTCGATGCCGCCGCTGACACTGTCCACCTTCAGCGACGGCGTGCGGGCGTTGACGCGTGCCTTGCCACTGACCGTATTGACCTCGATGCTGCCGCCGTCCATGCCGTCGATGACCAGGGGCGCGCTGATCACGTCGACGTCGAGCGAAGCAGCCTTGGGTACATGCAATTCCAGCGTGGTCGGCGCCATCCGGCTGTCGCCGCCCCAATTGAACCAGCCCGAGCCGCCCTGCGGCTCGACCTTGATCTCCAGGTCGCCATTGCTTCCGGTGATTGTGAGCGGCTTGGCGCCGTCGCCGAGGCGACCGCTGACTTGCACTTCGTTGCGATCCCACGCAATCACGTTCACCGTGCCGGCGATGTTGCTGATGCTGATATGGGCGGTTGGCGTGGCGTCATGACGCAGCTGGATCGGCGTATCGGCCAGGGCCTGGCCGATGCACAGGCACAGCAGCAGGGGAAGGTAGCGGGCGGTTTTCATGATGGTTCCTCTGAGTATCAGCCGGCCTGGCTGGCCAGGCGGCGCAATTGCATCTGTTGCTGCTCGGCGCGGTCGAGCAGGCGCTGCAGCGACGGTGAATCGGGTGATTGCCTGATCGCCAGCCGCAGTTCCATCTGCGCGGCGTCCAGCTCGATCGCCGCGCCGGCGAGCCGTGGGTCGGAAGGCTTCCAGTGGCTGGACGCCTTTGTGTTGCTGGCCACCGGCGTGGCCGTGGGTGTCTGCAGCACGCGCCAGCCAATGCCACCGGCCAGCAGCAGCGACGCGGCGAAACTGGCGGCAACCAGCCAGCGACGGCGATGCGCGATCCGGGGCTCGCGCAGGATGGCCTCCACCGGCCGGTGTGCGCGCTCGGCATCGTCCAGCGCGGCTTCGATCGAGCCCCACAGATCGCGCTGCGGCACGAGCGGTTGGCGCAGGTCGCGCAGCTGTCGGCGCCATTCGAACTCGTTCATGAGCTTGCTCCCAGTACTTTGCGCAGCAGGCCGCGGGCGCGGTGCAGCTGCGCCTTCGACGTTCCGACGGCCATGCCCAATTCGTCGCCGATGTCCTCGTGACGCCAGCCCTCGATGTCGTGCAGTACCAGCACGGCGCGGGCACGTGGCGGCAGCTGGCCGATCGCGCGTTCCAGTTCTTCGCGCTCGGCGGCGCAGAACGGTGTCTCGCCGGTGTCCGGCAGATGATCGTCGTCCAGCATGCTGACCGGGTCGGCACCACGGGCGCGGATGTCCATCAACGCAACATTCACCGCGAGCCGGTACAGCCATGTGCCGAACGCGCTCTCGTGGCGGAAGCCGGGCAGTTTTTGCCAGGCGCGGATGAAGGCGTCCTGGGTGAGATCCTCGGCGCGCGCATGGTCGTAGCCGGCCAGCCGGTATACCGCGCCATGTATGCGACCCACGTGCAACCGGTACAGCCGCTGGAATGCATGGCGATCGCCGGCGGCGGCTGCACGCACGTCGTCGCTGTCGTTGGCTCGCGTCGAGGCGGGCGACATGGGGCTTCCGAGGGCGGGGCAGGCGGCGATCATCTTGCCAGCTTGGATGCGGCGTTGCGGGAAAGGGTTTGAATCGGCGCCGCAAGCCCAGGTTGCGGGCAGGTCATGCCGGCCTGCCCGCAATGGCCTCAGGACGCGTTGGCTTCGCGGCGCGGTTGTTGCTCGGCAGCGTCCAGGGCGCGGGCGACGCGCTGTTGTTCCTGCCGCAGGCGCTCGGGCAGGCGCGGGGCGAAACTCTGCAGATAGTCGCCGATCGCTGCCAGTTCGGCCTGCCAGCCCGCGTGGTCCACGTCGAGCAGTTCGTCCAGCTGGGCGCGGTCGAGCTTGAGCCCTTCGACCCTCAGCTCGCCTTCTGCGGGCAGGATGCCTACCGGCGTCTTGACGCCGTTCGCGCGGCCTTCGACGCGATCGATCATCCATTCCAGCACGCGCAGGTTGTCGCCGAAGCCCGGCCACAGGAACTTGCCGTCATGGCCCTTGCGGAACCAGTTGACGTGGAACACCTTCGGCAGCTTCGCGCCGGGTTGGTCGAATGACAGCCAGTGTGCGAAATAGTCGCCGTAGTGGTAGCCGCAAAACGGCTTCATCGCCATCGAGTCGCGACGCAGCACGCCGACCGCGCCGGTGGCAGCCGCGGTGGTTTCCGAGCCCATCGCCGCGCCCATCAATACACCGTGGGTCCAGTCGCGCGCTTCCATCACCAGAGGTAGCAGCGAGGGACGACGGCCGCCGAACACGATGGCGCTGATCGGCACGCCCTGCGCGGCTTCGGCCATCTCCGACCAGGTCGGGCACTGCTTCGCACTGACCGTGAAGCGTGAGTTCGGATGTGCAGCCGGGCCATTGGCCGGGTCGTGCGGACGGCCCTGCCAGTCGGTGACCGGCGTGCCGGGCAGGCCTTCCCACCACGGTTGATTGTCGGCGGTGACGGCCACGTTGGTGAAGATGGTGTCGTGCGAAATGCTCTTCAGCGCATTGTGGTTGGTGCTGTCGCTGGTGCCCGGCGCCACCCCGAAGAAGCCGGCCTCGGGGTTGATTGCATAGAGACGTCCATCTTCACCTGGACGCATCCAGCAGATGTCGTCGCCGACCGTCCACACCTTCCAGCCGTCACGCAGGTAGCCTTCCGGCGGGATCAGCATCGACAGGTTGGTTTTGCCGCAGGCGGACGGAAACGCGGCGGCGATGTAGTGCGTCTGGCCTTGCGGGTTCTGGATGCCGACGATCAGCATGTGTTCGGCCAGCCAGCCTTCGCTGCGCGCTTGGTTGCTGGCGATGCGCAGCGCATGGCACTTCTTGCCCAGCAGTGCGTTGCCGCCATAGCCGGAGCCGTAGGACTTGATCGACAGCTCGGCCGGGAAATGCATGATCCAGCGGCGCGCGGGGTCGAGCTCGCCGACGGAGTGCAGCCCCTTCACGAACGAACCTTCGCGTTCGATCCGCGCCTGCGCCGCGGCGCCCATGCGGGTCATGATCTTCATGTTGGCAACCACGTACGGGCTGTCCGTGATCTCGACGCCGCAGCGTGCCAGGGGCGAGTCGATCGGGCCCATGCAGTACGGGATCACGTACATGGTGCGGCCTTCCATGCAGCCGTCGAACAGGGCGTCTATCTTCGCGTGCGCGTCGGCCGGGGCCATCCAGTGATTGTTCGGGCCGGCATCGTCCTCGTTGGGATGGCACACCAAGGTCAGCTGTTCGACGCGGGCGACATCGGAAGGGTTCGAGCGATGCAGGTAGCAGCCCGGATGGGTCTGCTGGTTCAGCTCGATCAGGGTGCCGCTGTCCAGCATCTGCTGCACCAAAGTCCGGTATTCGGCCTGCGAACCGTCGCACCAGTGAACCCGGGCGGGACGGGTGAGTGCCGCGGTTTCGTTTACCCAACGCTCGAGCGCTTCCAGCTTGCTGGCCATCATGTCCCTCTAAGGTCTTCAGAAAAAACGAATCGAAACGATAGTTTGCGTGCACTGGTATGGCAAGGTTCCGTGCACAAAAACGGCGCCAGATGGCGCCGCGGGTGCCTCTGCCTTTGCGTATCAGGCCGGAATCAGCGTCGCGATCATGTGTTCGACGTACGCGTCGAACTCCTCATGGTTGAGCCGCGGCAGGCCGAGCGTGAAGTTCAGTTGCAGGAAGCCGACGTAGGCGGCGTAGGTCAGGCGCGCCCGGTTCAGGGCCTGCGTCGGCGGCAGGCCGGCCTCGCTATAGGCGGTGGTGAGGAACTCCATGCGCCGCTGCGATACGCGAGCCATCACCGGCACGACCTGGGGGTGGTCGAGCGCCTTGAGCAGCGAGGCGTACACACGGTGCGGCTGCAGCTCATGCGCGACCCGGCGGAACAGCTCGGGCAGGCGCTTGCGCGGATCAGTGATCTGCTCGATCTGGCTGATGATCTCGCGCTCGCCGTACTGTTCCCAGCGTTCGAGTGCCGCATTCAGCAAGGCTTCGCGGGTTCGGAAATGCCAGTAGAAGCTGCCCTTGGTGACGCCGAGCTGGCGGGCCAGGGCTTCGACGGCCAGTGCGCCGACACCCTGTTCGGCGATCAGGTGCAGGGCGGCCAATTCCCAATCTTCTGCCGACAGACGGGTGCGTTCGGGCTTGCTACTGACATTCATATGCGTATGGTAGCCATACGCTGCGTATTTGTAATGTGGTGCGCCCTGCGGACGGCGGGCGGTTGACGGGACTCGCCGCGGCCATCCATACTCGACCGTATGGTTTATGGCATCCCTCCCTCCCCAACTGTCTGCCGCTTTCCGGTGGCGGATCTCGATGTGGCTGTGGAGATACGGAATCCGGCCGGCGACCCTGCGCTGCTGTTTGCGCACGGCTTCGGCCAGACCCGCGGCGCCTGGAGCGGCGCAGCCGCCGTGCTGGCTGACGCCGGTTGCCGCTGCGTCACGTTCGACGCCCGCGGTCATGGCGAAAGCGATCGCATGGCGGACGGCACGAACCCGGCACCGGGTTATCACATGGATCAGTTCGCCGACGACCTGCTGCGGTTGGCGGCCGCGCAGCCGCAGGCGCCGGTCCTAGTCGGCGCGTCGATGGGCGGCCTGCTCGGCATCGTGCTTGCGGGCGAAATCAAGCCCGCGCCATTCCGCGCGCTGGTGCTGGTCGACATCACGCCGCGCTGGGAGACTGCGGGGGTCGAGCGCATCCTCGCCTTCATGCAGGCGCACCCGGACGGCTTCGTGGACTATGCCGAGGCGGCCGAACAGATCGCCACTCATTTGCCGCAGCGGCGCGAACGCAAAAGCGAGCAACAGCTGCGCCCGCTGCTGCGCGAAGGCACCGATGGCCGCCTGCGCTGGCACTGGGATCCGGCGCTGCTGGCCGGCGACCTCGTGCAGGAAAGCGCGCGCTACCAGCCGCGCCTGCAGGCGGCCGCGGCGAACATCGACGTGCCCGTGCTGTTGTTGTCCGGTGCGCGCAGCGACGTCGTGTCGCGCGCCACTGTCGACGAATTCATGCAACTGTCGCCGCATGCGCACCATGTGGAGCTGCCGCACGCCACCCACATGGTGGCGGGCGATGCGAATGATGCATTTACGCGTGAAGTCGTCCGTTTCGTGCAAGGCCTGAAGCCATCAGTCGACCGGCAGCAAGCCGGCACTGCCCAACCGTGATGAGGTGTTCGAGATGTCCGTGATATTGACCCTGCTGGCGGCGCTGCTTGCCACCGGCGCCTGCGCGTACCATCGCAGCAGCCTGCGTACCTGGGCGATCGTCACCGTCGCCACCACGCTCGTGGTCGGCTTGGTGCTGCATGCACCGTGGACCACGGTGATTTTGCTGATCGTCGAGCTGCTGATCGCGGTGCCGCTGCTGCTGGTGGATTTCCGCCGTCGCCAGATCAGTGCGCCGCTGCTGAAACTGTTTGCCAGCGTCACGCCGAAGCTGTCCGAAACCGAGCAGACCGCGCTGGAAGCGGGCACGGTCGGTTTCGAAGGCGAGTTGTTCTCCGGCAAGCCGGACTGGCACGAGTTGCTGAGGCAGCCGAAGCCCGAGCTGAGCGTGGAGGAGCAGGCCTTCATGGATGGCCCGGTCGAAGAGCTGTGCGGCATGATCGACGACTGGCAGATCACGCACGAGCTGGCCGATCTGCCGCCGAACGTGTGGGACTTCATCAAGAAGAACCGCTTCTTCGGCATGATCATCCCGAAGCAGTACGGCGGCCTGCAGTTCTCCGCGCTGGCGCACTCGGCGGTGTTGCAGAAACTGGCCACGATGTCCGCCACGGTGGCTTCGACGGTATCCGTGCCGAACTCGCTGGGGCCCGCCGAATTGTTGCTGCACTACGGCAGCGAAGAGCAGAAAAATCACTACCTTGCCCCGACTGGCGGTGGGCGAGGAGATTCCCTGTTTCGCGCTCACCGGCCCGTACGCAGGCTCGGACGCTACTTCGATTCCCGATTTCGGCATCGTCTGCCGACAGGTTGTCGATGGCGTGGATACGTTGGGTATCAAGCTCACCTTCGACAAGCGCTACATCACGCTGGCGCCGATCGCCACGGTGATCGGGCTGGCTTTCCGCATGTACGACCCGGACCATCTGCTTGGCGACAAGGAAGATCTCGGCATCACGTTGGCCTTGCTGCCGCGTTCCACGCCGGGCATGGAAATCGGGCGCAGGCATTTCCCGTTGAACGTGCCGTTCCAGAACGGTCCGGTGCACGGCAAGGGTATCTTTGCGCCGTTGTCGGTGCTGATCGGCGGGCCGGAGATGGCTGGGCATGGCTGGCGCATGCTGGTCGAGGTGTTGTCGGTGGGCCGCGCGATTTCCTTGCCGTCCAACGCCACCGGCGCCCTGCGCGGTGCGGTCGCTTCGGTGGGTGCCTACGCGCGCATGCGCAAGCAGTTTGGCCTGGCCATCGCGCGATTCGAGGGTGTCGAAGAGGCGCTGGCGCAAATTGGCGGGCTCACCTATGCGACGGCGGCGCTGTCGCGATCCACCGCGGCGGCGGTGGATCGCGGTGAAAAGCCGGCGGTGACATCGGCCATCGCGAAGTACCACGCCACCGAATGGGGCCGGCAGGTCGCGGGCCATGCGATGGACGTACTCGGCGGCAAGGGTGTGCAGCTCGGGCCGAACAACTATGCCGGGCGCGCCTGGCAGGGCGTGCCGATCGCGATCACGGTGGAAGGCGCCAACATCATGACGCGCAGCCTGATGATCTTCGGGCAGGGCGCGATCCGTTGTCATCCGTACGTGCTGAAGGAAATGCAGGCGCTGTTGATCACCGATCGCGGCGAGCAGCTGAAGGCGTTCGACCGTCTGCTGTTCGGCCACATCGGTTTCGGCCTGTCCAACGCGGTTCGCAGTTTCGCCATGGGCCTCACCGGCTCGCGTCTTGGCGAAAGCGCGGGCGATGCCTATACGCGGCGTTATTACCGCAAGCTCGATCGCTACTCCGCCGCGCTGGCGCTCTGCGCCGACGTGTTCATGGGCGTGCTCGGCGGAAAGCTGAAATTCAAGGAAAAACTGTCAGCGCGTCTAGGCGACGTGCTCAGCTATCTGTACATCGCCAGCAGCATGCTCAAGCGCTACGAGGATACCGGCCGACCGGAGGCGGATCGCCCGCTGCTGGCCTGGGCGTTCCACCAGTGCGTATGGAACATGCAGATGGCGCTGGATGGTGCGATCCGCAATTTTCCCGTGCGCCCGGTTTCCTGGCTGCTGCGCTTGCTGGTGTTTCCGCTTGGCCGGCGCGAGGTTCCGCCGTCGGACCGGCTCGGCCGCCGCGTTGCCGCGCTGATCACTGCTCCCAGCGAAGCGCGCGATCGCCTGATGGAATGGGTCTACCTGACTCCGACCGCGAACAACACGGTCGGCCGCATGAATGCGCTGCTGCCGGACGTTATTGCGGCCGAGCCGGTCGACCGCAAGTTCGGCAAGGCGCAGAAGAGTGGCCAGTTCAAGACGCACGATTACATGGACCAACTGGCCGAAGCCGAACAGGCGGGCGTGCTGAATGCCAGCGAGGCGGCACTGCTGAAGCGCGTGCGCCAAAGCGTGTTCGAGTTCATCTCGGTGGACGATTTCGCGCCGGATGACCTGCGTTCGTTCAAGGCGCGCGCGGACAAGTAGAAAGCACACCCCGGCGCGCGCCGGAGGTCGCCGCACGGCGTCCAGCGCGCGCCGACTTCGCCGGAGATCGCGATGACCGTGTCCGTGCTGTCGTTGTACCGCCGCATCGCGCGCTGGCCTGCGGGCCACTGGATTTTTTCGCGGCTGGTCTGTTTCAAGGCACCTTATTTCGCCACGATCGCACCGCGGTTCGTGGCGCTGGAGCCCGGGCGTTGCGAGGTGCGTATCCGCGATCGGCGCAGCGTGCACAACCATCTCGGCACCGTGCACGCGATCGCGCTGTGCAACCTGGCCGAACTCAGCGCCGGCGTGATGACCGATGCGAGCATTCCGCACGACATGCGCTGGATCCCCAGGGGCATGACGGTCGAATACCTGAAAAAGGCGGTGGGTACGCTGCACGGAGTCGCCACGCCCGAGACGGCGGTGCGCTCCGCTGCCGATGGCTACGACTGGCCGGTCGATGTCCAGGTCACCGATGCTGCCGGCGTGACGGTGTTCCGGGCCCGAGTCAGGATGTGGATATCGCCGCGCAAACCCGGCTGAGCCGCGCCGTCCGCAGTGACGTCGGGGCGATCAGCCGGAAAGCACGCAACGATTCTTGCCACCGCGCTTGGCCGTGTACATCGCGCGGTCGGCGGCCTGGATCAGCTGTTCCTCGGCGTCGGGATGCTCGGCAGGTACATACGGCGCAATGCCGATGCTCGCGCTGATGCGCACTTCGACCGGGACGTCGCCGACGCGCAGTGGATAAGGTTCGCCCAGCGCCGCACACAGTTTGCGGCACAGCTGCAGTGCCTGTTGCGGATCGTCGATGTCTTCCAGCACCAGCGCGAATTCGTCACCGCCCAGCCGCGCCACGGTGTCGTTGGCGCGCAGCTGCGCCGACAGCCTCGCCGCGATCTCCTGCAGCAGCGCGTCACCCACCGGGTGGCCATGCTCGTCGTTGACGCCCTTGAAACCGTCGATGTCGATGAAGGCCAGCGCGAAGTGGCCATGGTGGCGATGCGCGCGCTGGATCGCTCCCTGCAGGCGATCGCGAAACAGCATGCGGTTGGGCAGGCCGGTCAGAATGTCGTGGCTGGCCTGGTGGCGCACCGTCGCTTCGGCCAGTTCGCGCTCGGCCACTTCGCGGGTGAGCTGCCGGTTGCGCTCGGCCAGATCGACCAGGGTCTGCTGCAGCTTGGTGCGTACGGCGTACAACTCCAGGAACACGCGCACCTTCGATTGCAGGATCACATCGTTGATCGGCTTGGCGATGTAGTCGACGGCCCCTGAGTGATAACCCTTGAGCCGGTTCAGGTCATCGGCATAAGCGGCGGTGACGAAGATGATCGGCGTCTCGCGCAACTGCTCGGCTTCGCCCAGCAGGGTGGCGACCTCGAAGCCGTCCATGTCGGGCATGTTGACGTCGAGAAGGATCAGCGCGAATTCGTGATCGAGGCACAACGCCAGCGCCTCGTTGCCGCTGCGAGCCTCGAGGATCTGTGCGCCGCTATGCGCGAGCAGGCGACGCATGGCAACCAGGTTGGCAGCGGTATCGTCGACGACCAGAATTTTCGGCAGCATCGTCTTCGTGCAGTTGGCGGAGCGATCTGCCCCGCATTCACCTTATCCGCTATCGGCCATCGCGGACATGAACAGCTGCCCCACTTTGCCAAGCCCGAGCGGGCCTGGCTGGCATGTCGGCACGATGTTCAACGCTGCAGCCACGGACGCATCAAGGCGGCGAGCTTGTCGATGTCGATCGGTTTGGACAGGTAATCGCTGGCGCCCATTTCCAGGCATTTTTCCCGGTCGCCGCGCATCGCCTTGGCGGTCAGCGCGATGATCGGCAGGTGGGCGAACTGCGGCTGTGCACGGATGGCGCGGATGGTCTCGTAACCGTCCATGCCCGGCATCATGACATCCATCAGCACAAGCTCGGGCGGCGCGTCGTCCGCCAGCGCCTTGAGTGCCTTGAAGCCATCCTGCGCCACGGCCACGTCCAGGCCCCAGCCGCGCATCACCTTGGACAGTGCGAACAGGTTGCGCATGTCGTCGTCCACCAGCAGCACGCGATGACCGGCCAGCTGGCCGGCGGCGGAACCGGCGGCAGGATCGGCGCGCCGCCTGCACGCTCTGCAGGAACGCACCGACCTCGTCCAGCAGCCGCTCGCTCGAGCGCTCGCCCTTGAGCACGATGGCCTCGGCGTAGCGGCGCAATTCAAGCGTCTCCTCATGGCTCAGGTCGCGGCCGGAATACACCACCACCGGCGGCACGCCGGCGTCCGTCTCCGCCAGCTTCTCCAGCAATTCGAGGCCGGACATGCCGGGCAAACCCAGGTCGAGCACGATGCAGTCGTACTTCGTCAGCGCAATCCTCTCCAGCGCCTGCTCCGCCGAACCCGCTTCATCGATCTGCACGTTGTTCCCGCGCAACGTGGTACGCACGGCGGCGCGCGAGCCCTCGTCGTCGTCGACCACAAGCAACTGCCGACGCTGGTCCGCCGCGAAATGCAACAGGCGTTCCAGCGCGGCGGCGATCGCCTCGCGGCTCACCGGTTTGGTCAGGAAACCCACCGCGCCGCGGTCCAGCCCGGATGAGCTGCTGTCGATGGCCGAGATGAAATGCACCGGGATCGCGCGCGTGGCGTCGTCGGCCTTGAGTTTGTCCAGTACCGTCCAGCCATCCATCGCAGGTAACGAAACATCCAGCAAGATGCCGGTAGGGCGGAGTTCGCGCGCCAGTTGCAAGCCGGCTTCGCCGGCGTCTGCGGCCAGCGCGCGATAACCCTGGCGATGGACCATGTCGATCAGGATGCGCGCGAACGCCGGATCGTCCTCGATTACCAGGATGGATACCTCGCCGGGCCGCAGCGAGTCGCGGTCGTCCGCGATCACCTCCGGCAGCAGATGCGGCGACCGCCCCCGGACAGGCCGGCCAACGTCGGTTTGTGGCGCATCGACCGCAACCTCCGAAGGTGCCGGCGGAGCCTCCGGCAGCAATACGGTGAAGTGGCTGCCGTTGCCGCTTTCGCTGCGCAGCACGATGTCGCCACCGAGCAGTTGCGCGATCCGTCGCGAGATCGCCAGGCCCAGTCCGGTGCCGCCGAACTGGCGGCTGGTGCCGGCGTCGACCTGTTCGAACGCGTTGAACACGCGCTGGAATTTGTCCGGCGGTATGCCGATGCCTGTATCGCTCACCGTCAGCGCGATCAGCGGTTGTCCGAGCAGCGCCTCGGGCACGGCGACGCCGGGCCCGGGGCGTCCCAGGTGCAATCGCACCGTGCCGCGGGCGGTGAACTTGAAGGCGTTGCTGAGCAGGTTGTTGAGGACCTGTTCGAGCTTGCTGCCATCGGTGCGCAGGCTGGACGGCAGGCCGGCGTCGATGTCCAGCGTGAAGCCCAGGCCCTTTTCTTCGGCCACATGGGCGAACGTGCGGCGCAGTCGCTGGACCAGGTCGGTCGGCCGCAGATCTTCGATCACCAGCTCCATCTTGCCGGCTTCGACTTTGGACAGGTCGAGGATGTCGTTGATCAGGTGCAGCAGGCTGTTGCCGGCGTCGTGGATGATCCGCGCCGACTCGATCTGCTCCTCGTCGAGGTTGCCCGTGTCGTTATCGGCCAGGCTGCGCGACAGGATCAGCAGGCTGTTCAGCGGCGTGCGCAGTTCATGCGACATGTTGGCCAGGAACTCGGACTTGTACTGGCTGGCGCGCGCCAGCTCGGCGGCCTTGTCGGCGGTTTCCTGCTGCAGGTCTTCCAGCACGTATTTCTGGCGGTTGAGGCTGTCGGTTTTCTCGCGCAGTTCCTCGTTGGACGCCTGCAATTCCTCGGCCTGCACACGCAGCTCTTCCTCCGAGGACATCAATCGCTCGGACTGTTCCTCGAGCTCGGCGGTCTTTGCCTGCAGCGCCTCGTTGTTGTCGCGCAGTACTTCTTTCTGCTGGCGCATCACCAGTTCGGACACGCGCAGGTCGTCGGCCTGTTCCTGCGTCTGCAGCAGCAGGTCGTGCGTGCTGATGGCGCGGTTGAGGTTTTCCAGCGTCAACGCCACGATCGGCAGCAACTCATCCAGCAATTGCCGCTGCAGCGTGGTGAGCGGCACGAAGCCGGCCAGTTCCAGCACGCCGATCAGCGTGTCGCGGTAAAGCACCGGCAGGATCGCGACATAGCGCGGCAAGGCCTCGCCACTGCCGGAATCGATGTGCAGGTAATCCGCCGGCACGTTGTCCAGCATGATCGCCTTGCGCTCGATCGCGCACTGGCCCACCAGACCCTCGCCCGGCATGTAGTGATCCGCGGAACGGTTGCTCAGGCGCAGACCGTAGCTGCCCAGCAGGTCGAGCCGATGGCGCGTGTCGTCGAACGAATAGAACAGGCCGACGCCGGCCTTGCACAGCGGCACCAGTTCGCTGGCCAGCCACTGCGCGAACTCCTTGTGCGTGGTGGCCTGCAGCAGCACGTGCGAGATGCCCGATACCTGGGAGCGGATCCACGCCTGCGACTGGGTGTCCAGCGACATCTGCTTGAACACCTGCAGCGCGCGGGCGATTTCGCCGATCTCGTCGCGGCGGTCGAGCCGGCGGATCTCGAAATCGTGATCGTGGTTGGACAGCCGCGTCATCAGGTCGGTGAGCCCGCGCAGCGGCCGGGTCACCAGTTGCGAGGTCAGCCGGATCACGAGGACGCCGAGCAGGAGGCCCAGCAATATCGCAATCGCGTTGATCACCTTGGTGGTCACCAGGCTGCGGTCCAGTCGCTCATTGCGTGCCGACAGCAGCTGGTTCTCGCCGGCCATCATCTGATCGATGACGGCGTACATCTCCTCGCCGCGGACGGTGCGATGTTCCAGGTAGCTCGACTGGATGCGCCGCAGTTCCAGTGCCATGGTCGCCGGGTCGGTCGTCTTCTGCTGGCGGATCGGATCGATCGCCCGGGCCATCATCTCGCGCTGCCATTGCGACACCATCTTTTCCAGCGAGTCGATGCGCGACTGCTCCAGCGGGTTGTCCGCGGTCAACTGGCGCAGGCGCGCGATGCGTTCGCGCACACCGCGGAGCGCGTTGTCAAACATGGCCAGCTGATCGGGGCGCTGCGTCAACATGTAGCCGCGCGCGCCGATCTGACTGGCCTGCAGCGCGCTCTGCACGCGGTCAAGTTCCAGCAGCACCTGATAGGTGTGCGTCGCCCAGTGACGGTTGTCCTCCTGCTGGCGCAGCGAGTTCAGGGTGATCACGCTGGTCACCAGGAACAGGCCCAGCAGCAGGCCGATCGCCAGCGTCATCTTGCGCCGTAGCGGCTGGTTGGCCAGCCAGGAAATTTCTTTCAGTCGGGTAGGTTGCTGCATGATGGCCACGGCGGTGCGGAAGACGATCGATCGCGCGCTCGCCGTATGGCGGGCGCGCGTGAACAGGGTAGCCGGTGCCGTCGCCGAACCCCAGCCTGCACGCCGTGGTTCAGCGGCGGCTGATGTTCTGCCGCAACCGCTGCCAGGGACGGCATGGCACGATCGAGCCGCGCCGCAGCGCGACGATCAGCAGCGCCAGTGTGCACAGCGAACACAGCGCCAGCGCAATCACCGACGCCTCGGCGCCAAACACGCCGCCGCTGAGCCAGTCCGGACCGCTGCGCGTGGACACAAGCCAGCCATCGGCCTTGAGGCCGGAAACCGGAACGCCATAAATCGTGCCCTGGGAGAAATTCCACGCCGCATGCAGGCCCATGCACAGCGACAGCGAGCGCGTCACGTGATAGAGCAGGCCGAACAGCAGCCCGGCCTCGATCGCGATGGCGGCCGAACTCCACAACGTGGCGCCGGGGTTGGCGATATGCGCGGCGCCAAAGAAAAGCGCAGACACGATCAACGCGACCCAGGTGCCCAGCCCTTCTTCGACGATGCGGAACAGCACGCCACGGGCGATGATTTCCTCGCCGATGCCGGCACCCAGACCCACCATCAGCAGCGCGGGCAGCCACTTCGCATCCGGGTTGGTGCCGATGACGTGGTAGCTGCCGAGCAGGTACAGCACGCCGACCACCGTGCTGAACAGCAGCAGGCCCGCGAGTGCGCCCATCGCCCCATCCGGCAGCAGCCGGCGCGGTGCAAGCTCGCTGATCGGTCGGCGCTCCACCAGCTTGACCAGCAGCAGATAGGCAAGCAGCGCCGGCAACGCACGCATCAGCAGCTGCACCAACGCGTGCTCGAGATCCGGCGAATCCTTGCCGCCCCAGCCCAGCGCATGCATCAGGCCGCCCATTGCAAAGCTGAAGACGATGAACAGCAGCGTGAAGATCACGATGCGCGCCAGCGGCGAAAACAACAGCCAGCGTTTCCAGCGCGGCGCGCCGGCGGGTGTGGCGAAAGCAACGGAGGCGTCGTACATGGTGCTGAAATCCCCTGTGGTGAAGGGAATGCACGCTAGCAGCCGTTGCCCCGGACGCCTAGTGGCGCACGACATCCGCCGGCGTTGCGGCCAGCCCGGAAGGTCAGCTCAGACTTCGACTGCGGTGGCGTGCTCGCGCGTGTTGGCAAAGCGCACCTGCGGCCAGCGCTCCTGCGCCAGTTGCAGGTTGACCCGCGTCGGCGCGATGTAGACCAGCTCGCCGGCGCCGTCGATGGCCAGGTTCATCGCGTTCTTCTCGCGGAACTCGGCCATCTTCTTCTCGTCGTCGCAGTGCACCCAGCGCGCGGTCGTCACCGTGACCGGCTCGAAACTGGCATCGACGTTGTATTCGTCCTTCAGCCGGTACGCCACCACGTCGAACTGCAGGACGCCGACGGCGCCCAGGATCAGGTCGTTCGACATCAGCGGACGGAAGAACTGGGTGGCGCCTTCCTCGCTCAGCTGCGCCAGGCCTTTCTGCAACGCCTTCATCTTCAGCGGATCGCGCAGGCGCGCGCGGCGGAACAGTTCCGGCGCAAAGTTCGGAATGCCGGTGAAGTTGATCGCCTCGCCTTCGGTGAAGGTATCGCCGATGGTGATGGTGCCGTGGTTGTGCAGGCCGATCACGTCGCCGGGATACGCGGTCTCCACGATCTCGCGGTCGCTGGCCATGAAGGTCAGTGCGTTGGCGATGCGGATGTCCTTGCCGGTGCGGGTCTGGATCATCTTCATGCCGGCGTTGTACGTGCCCGAGCACACGCGCATGAAGGCCACGCGGTCGCGGTGCGCCGGGTCCATGTTCGCCTGGATCTTGAACACGAAACCGGAAAGCTTCTCCTCCTCCGGCCGCACGTCGCGCGTGAGCGTGCCGCGCGGGCGCGGCGAGGGCGCATGTTCGACGAAGAAATCCAGCAGCAGTTGCACCCCGAAATTGTTCACCGCCGAGCCGAAGAACACTGGCGTCTGTTTGCCGGCGAGGTACTCGTCGATGTCGAACGACGGCGCGGCGCCCTGCACCAGTTCGAGTTCCTCGCGCAGTTCGCGCATCGCCTCGCTGCCGATCTTTTCCAGCAGGCCGGCTGCGTCGAGGCCCTTGAAGATGGTCGAATCCTGCCGCGTGAAATTCTTGCCCTGCTCGAAGATGTGCACCTCGTCCAGCGCCAGGTGGTACACGCCCTTCAGCCGCTTGCCCATGCCGATAGGCCAGGTCAGCGGCGCGCAGGCGATGCCCAGCACCGACTCCACTTCGTCCAGCAGTTCGATCGGCGAGCGGCCCTCGCGGTCGAGCTTGTTGATGAAGGTCATGATCGGCGTGTCGCGCAGCCGGCAGACTTCCATCAGCTTGATCGTGCGTTCCTCCACGCCCTTGGCGCAGTCGATCACCATCAGCGCCGAATCCACCGCGGTCAGCACGCGGTAGGTGTCCTCGGAGAAGTCCGCGTGTCCCGGCGTGTCGAGCAGGTTGACGATCTTGCCCTCGTACGGAAACTGCATCACCGAGGACGTCACTGAAATCCCGCGCTCCTTCTCCAGCGCCATCCAGTCGCTCGTCGCATGCCGCGCCGCCTTGCGCCCCTTTACCGAACCGGCCATCTGGATCGCACCGCCGAACAGCAGCAGCTTCTCGGTCAGCGTGGTCTTGCCCGCGTCAGGATGGCTGACGATGGCGAAGGTGCGGCGACGGCGGGTTTCTTGGAGATGGGTGGACATGGGTAGGGTCGGCTGGAGCGCAAACCGGCAATTGTAGCGTCGATCGACTGAACCCGTAGTCTGGAGCGGACCCCGACGCGGTATCAAACAACGGCTGGCGCACCACCGCTCAACGGTAACCTCACGCGGAATGTCGTGCCGCTGGCCGCAGAAGATATGACCTCGATGGTGCCAGCGTGGGACTTGACGATTTCCTGTGCGATGAACAGGCCGAGCCCCAGGCCAGCGCGCGGGCCCCGTTCCGCGAGGGCAAACTGCGAATGGCGCGTCATCGGGTTAAAAATGCGTAGCTTGTCTTCGGCTGCGATGGGTTCGCCTTCGTTGTGGATCGCAAACACGGCATGGTCACCTTCCAGTTCCTGGCTGACGGTTACCGGTGAGCCGGGCGAACCGTGCTTGGTGGCATTATCGATCAGGTTGCTGAAAACCTGCCCCATGCGTGAAACGTCGAATTTGCCGACGATGCGGTCGTCCGGCTGGAAAACCACCGTGCGATCGGGATGCAACAGGCGCACTTCCTGCACGACGGTCTCGCACATCATCGTGAGGTCGGCTTCGACGCGCTCCACGGGGATGCCGCTTCCGACCCGCGTGCGCGCGAAGTCGAGCAGGTTTTCCACGATCTTCTCGGCGCGGCGCACGCTCGTGTAGATGCCGGCGGCGACCTTGGCATAGCGACCGTCCAGCTCGTCGGCGTAAAGAAAGAATTCGGCCGACAGCAAAATGGCGCCAAGCGGTGTGCGCAGATCGTGCCCCAGCACGCCGAGGAAAACGTCCTGCGATTCGTGCACCGTCTGCGAGTATCGCGACACCGATTCGGCCAATCCCTTGTCGATCGCCTCGTTGAAACGCAGCATATCCTGCTCGCGAAATTCGGCGTCTTGGTCAGGCTGCTGCGACCACAGCAGCAGCACGCTGGCGCGCAGCGCACGGTATTCGGCTACCAGCTGATCGATAGTGAAGCCCGAACGAAGACGGGTGCCGGCATGCACCTCCGATGCTGTGTCGACGTGAGTTTTGGGGCCCGCACCGCGCGATTTTTCGACGCCTTGCTGGATCGATTGTGGCGTGCTGATGTCAGCCGCGATCTCGGCCAGCATCTGCTCGGCATGATCGCGCAGCTCCTTGCCGCCCATTACTCGGGTCTCAGGCTGCAGGGTACTGGCGAAACTATCCCACGCTTCGAGGATCGCCTCCCGGTGGATCGAAATGAACTGTGCCAATCGCATGCTGTGACCTACTCCGGAGTAAACGACTTGCCAGGTGGGAGCGCCCTCCAAGCCCCACCTCTTTAAGCCACGGCCGACGAACTGGACATCGATTGATGCCACAGAACCGGCACTACTGCCGTAATCGTTTCGAGCAACAAGCGACAAGCTCGCCACGACCCCGCCACGCCACGCCACGGCGATCGTTGGGTGGTAACTTTGGCTAAACGCTTGCCGTTGTCCGCGATTGGATCACATTGGCGACACTGGCGTGCTTCGATCCGGTGAAAGTCCGCTTCGCGTCGGAAGCAGGCATCACGGCAGCTGCTAAACCACTTGCATAAGAGCTCGGGAATCGCTGCCCGGCTTTTGCGACGTGGCCTTGGCCGTGAGGGCCTCGCCGCTCATTTCGCCAGTCGGATCAATACCCGATGCCAGAACTCCAGCCCTGCCTCAACCTCCGACGCCGGCAGTTTTTCATTGAGGCCGTGGGCGAAGGTGTCGTCCGGCTTGGTGAAGGAGGCATCGATGCCGTAGCTGGGGACGCCGGCGTTGCGGAAGTACATGCTGTCGGAGGCGCCGGCGGACATGCCGGGGACCACTTCGACGTTCGGGAAGCGGTGATGCACGGCATCGGTCACGGCGGCGATCACGTCCTTGCGCAGCGGCGAGGCGGGGCTGACCACGGGCGGTTTCAGCACGGCCACCGTGGCGGACTTGTCGTTGATCACCTTGACCAGCGTGTCGCGCACGCTGTCGACCGGCGTGCCGGGAAAGATGCGGCAGTTCACGTTGACGCTGGCGCTCTGCGGCAGGGCATTGAGTGCATGGCCGCCGTTGAGCATGGTCGCCACGCAGGTGGTGCGGATCTGGCCGACGTAAGCGGGGTCGGCAGAGATGGTGGCCGCGGCGGCAGCGTCATCGGGATGTGACGCGAAGCGAGTCATCGCCGCTCCCAGCGCACCGGGGGTATGGGCGCCGAGCGCGCGCAGCGAGGTGAGCGTGATCTCGTTGCTGAGCGGCGGAAACTGGTAGTCGGCGACGCGATCGATGATGCGCGCCAGCCGATAGATGGCGTTGTCGGTGTTGGGTTCGCTGGAATGTCCGCCGGCCGAAGTGAGGCTGATCTGGAAATCCGCGTAGGTTTTCTCGGCGGCCTGGATCTCGTACACCGTGGGTTTGCCGCTAGCGGGGTCGAGGGTGCCGCCGCCGGCATCGGCGTTGAGCAGGAACTCGGCATCGTGATACCGCTTGGCCAGTTCGCTCGTGGAGGCCATCGCCGTCTCTTCGTCGCCGGACAGCAGCAGGATCAGGTCGTGGCGCGGTTTGAAGCCTTCGCGCTTGAGCCGGATCAGCGTCTCGACCAGCACCACCACGCCGGTCTTCATGTCGGCGCTGCCGCGGCCGTAGAGGTAGCCGTTCTCCTCGATCAGGGTGAACGGATCGCGGGTCCAGTCCTTGCGCTTCGCCGCCACCACGTCCATGTGCCCGGACAGCAGGATCGGCTTGCCCTCTCCGGTTCCGCGATACCGCGCCACCAGCGCGGCGGTTTCGCCGACGGGAATGATCTCGACATCGCTGGCGGCGAAACCGCCGGCCTTGAGCTTGTCGGCGAGATACGCGGCAAGCACGGGAACCTGGTGCTCGCCCTCGACCGTGTGGATGCCGATGGCATGTTTCAGCATGGCCATGGTCTCGGGCAGAGCTTCGCCGGTCGTGGTTGCGTGGGCCATGCCGATGCCGGTGCAGAAGACCAACGCGGCTGCCGCGGCGAAGCCGGGTCGTGGTGCGCTCATTCGAGGTTTTCCGTCTACATGGGAACGAAGCCCGAGTATGCGCGGCGATTCGAGCGATTGCATAGCTCGATGCGATCGCCCGTCTTGCACTGGCCGGGACACGGGCTTCAGTAAAGCGCTACAGGAATGCAGCCCCGAATCCGGCAGGTTCCGTCGTTATTCCTCGCCAGATGGCCACCCTCGGGCTGCGTGAAAATGGTCGAGGCCGGGTCACGTTCCTGTTTCCGAGGAGTTCGTTGCGCCGTCCTGACCGGGCATCGTGTCCGACCTGTGTATCCAGCGCGTGCGGGTGTGTCGCGGTGTCGACACCGCCGGCGCCTGGGCGCCGGGTTCTCGCCGCCTTCCGCTCCGCACCGGAAAACGTGCGCATCGTGGCGACCTGTACCTGATCCATCCCTTGAAACGAAATGGAGCTTCCATGCGAATTGAATCGGTAAAGCGGACCTTGTTGGCACTTGGCGTGGGTTCCGTCATCACGTTGAGCGGCTGCGCCAGCATGGCCGTGGGCGGCGGCAAGAACCCGGTGGGCGGTTCGGCGGGTGGCGCGCACAGCGCCAACGCCAACAAGACGCTCGAGCATTGCGATCGCCCGCTGGGCACGCTGGCGGTCGAGGAGCACACGAGCGAACCCTGGTACGGCATCCTGACCAACCAGTACCACCTGCCGGCCACCACGCCGCTGATCCGGCTGATGATCCAGCAGAGCAATTGCTTCGTGGTGGTCGATCGCGGCAGCGCGATGGATTCGATGATGCAGGAGCGCGATCTTGCCGCCTCCGGCGAAATGCGTAGCAGCAGCCATCTCGGCAAGGGCCAGATGGTGGCGGCCGATTATGTGGTCACGCCCAACATCCAGTTCTCGCAGAACACCGGTGGCGGGGCGGCGGCAGCGCTCGGCGGCCTGGGTGGCTACGGCGCGATCATCGGCGCCATAGCCGGTTCGATGAAGAGCAGCGAAGCGTCCACCACCCTGATGCTTACCGACACCCGCTCCGGCGTGCAGGTAGCCATCTCGCAGGGCAGCGCGAAGAACGTGGATTTCGGCTTTGGCGCGATCGTGGGCGGCAGCGGTGCGGCGGGCGCGGCCGGTGCCTACAGCAAGACGCCGCAAGGCAAGGTTATTGCCGCGGCGTTCCTGGATTCGTACAACCAGATGGTGAAGTCCGTGCGCGAGTACGCGCCGCAGCGTGTGGCGGGAGGGCTGGGTACCGGCGGCACGCTCGCGGTGGATGGCGCGTCCGCACCGTCCGGCGGTTTCTCCGTGACGGATGCGCAGCACAAGCTGGCCGAGCTCGGTTTGTACCGGAGCAAAGTTGACGGCCGGCCCGGTCCGGGCACCTCGGCGGCCATCAGCAAGTTTCAGAAAATCCGCGGCCTGGACGTGACCGGTCAGCTGGACGCCAGGACGGTCGACGCGCTGCGCGAGTAACCGGACAGGACCGTCGATTCACCCGAAAACAGGAACGGCGCCTTATCGCTACGGCGCCGTTCCTGTTTCAACGGGATGCGGAGAAACCTCGCCCCGCCTGTTTCTTCATCGGCTTCTCGGCCACGCGGCCGCATTTTTGCCATGACCTGTCGACATGGTTCGCACCGCACTGGCCATGTCGGCATACTGAATGCACGGCGGTTCAGCAGAACGTGGGCAAGGACGATCGTTCGATCGAGGGGCTTCTGCCTGACCAGCCGAGACGTTTGGAAGCCGTGGGGAAAGGAGTGGACCGCCGTCGAAGCATGGCGGTCATGTCATCGGCGAAAGGGAAGGAATCGGCAATGCAAGAGCTATTTCTATCGTTCCATGGGCGTATGTCCCGTTCGAGTTTCTGGTTGTGCGCGCTGCTGGCGTGGGCGGTTTTCGTCACCTTGTTCGTCGGGATGGACGGCATGTTTGGCCACCGCGCCACGTTGCTGCTTTATCCGCCGCTCTTCTGGGTACTGCTCGCGCTGATGACCAAGCGCCTGCATGACCGCAACAAGCGCGGGGCCTGGATCCTGCTGGTGGCGATACCCATTTTAGGGCCTCTGGTGTTGTTCACCGAGCTGGGTTTTCTGCGCGGCAGCACGGGCGACAACCGGTTTGGCGCCGATCCGGTGGAGTCCTTTCCCGACTATCAGACGGTCAGGTGAAGGATATGACGCCCATGACCGAATCACGACAGATCATCAACGACGTCACCGGCCTCAACCCCGTACCGGTCTGGGCGGTGGTCACGCCCACCAGCATCGAGGACGTGCAGTCGGCGATCCGGCGCACCACCGGCGCCATCTGCATCGGCGGTGGCCGCTTCAGCATGGGTGGACAGATCGCCAGCCCCGGCAGCCTGCATATCGACATGCGCAAGATGTGCGGCGTGGTGAGCTTTTCGCCGGTACAGCGCACGATCCTTGTCCAGGCCGGTGCGCGCTGGTGCGATCTGCAGCGGTTCCTGGATCCGCATGATTTGTCGATCAAGATCATGCAGAGCTACGCCAACTTCACGGTGGGCGGCTCGCTCAGCGTCAATGTGCACGGTCGCTATGTGGGGCAGGGGCCGCTGATTCTGGCGGTGAGAAGCATCAGGATCGTACTGGCCAGCGGCGAGTGCGTGCACGCTTCGCCGGTGGAGAATGCGGAAATCTTTTACGGTGCCATCGGCGGCTACGGCGGGCTCGGCGTGATCGTCGAGGCGGAACTCGACCTGGCGCAGAACACACGCGTGGAGCGGGTGGCGCGCAAGCTGCCGGCGCACCGTTATCTCGAGCATTTCAACGAACACGTGCGCAACGCGCCCGAGACGGTATTCCACAACGCCGACCTCTATCCGCCGCAGTTCAGACGCGCCCGCTCGGTGAGCTGGGTGAAGACCGACAACCCGGTCACCGTGCCGTTCCGGCTGGTACCGACACGGGCGGCTTATCCGCTGCAGAGCTACTTCATCTGGGCGGTTTCCGAGACGCCGCTGGGCAAGTGGCGCAAGGAATTTTTGATCGATCCGCTGCTGTACCTGCGCAAGCCGGTGCACTGGCGCAACTACGAGGCCGGCGCCGATGTCGCCGAGCTGGAGCCGCGCTCGCGCCGGTTCAGGACCTTCGTGCTGCAGGAATACTTCGTGCCCGTCGAACGCTACGAGGCTTTCGTGGCGGCGATGGCCGAAATACTCGGTCGGCACCGAGTCAACGTGCTCAACGTCTCGGTGCGCCATGCGGCACCGGACCCCGGCGCGTTGCTGGCCTGGGCGCGCGGGGAAACCTTTGCTTTCGTGCTGTATTACAAGCAGCGCACGCGCACCAACGCAAAAAGCCGGGTGGCGGTATGGACGCGCGAGCTGATCGACGCCGCGATTCGCTGCGACGGCAGCTACTACCTGCCATACCAGGTGCACGCGACACCCGCGCAGTTCCATCGCGCCTATCCACGCGCGCGCGAACTCTTCGGGCTCAAGCGCAGGCTCGATCCGGATTTCCGCTGGCGCAACGTGATCTGGGACACCTATTACGCGCCGACCCTCGTCGCGGAGGCGCCCATGGCGGTGTCGCACGGCGGCGAATTCCATCGGATATTTGCCGACGTCGACCATCACGACGGGTTCTATCGCTTTCTGCAGAACGTGTACCACCTCTATCCGGAAGACCGCTTTCACACGCTGATAAAGGAGGCCTGCGCCGGGCACGGTACGGACGAAGCGGTTTATCGCGCCGTCCAGCGTGGCTTGCCGGGCATCAAGCCGATGCTGTCGGAACTGACGTTCGCCGTACCCGCCCTGCTCAAGCAGAAAAGGGAGATGGCGCGACAGACGTTGCAACTGCTGGGGCCGCGCCGCGAAATCGACGGTTACGCCGAAATCGGCACCACCGGACGCTACATCAGCCAGCTGCGCAGGCACGCACGCGTGCATGGCGACGTTGTACTGATCAACGAGGCCGCACCGACGATGTCGCCGGTGGATATCCTGGAACGCGGTGGCATTCGCGCCGTGGGACGCTTCGTGCCGCTGAATGACTACGCGCCGATTCCCGGCGAATCCGTCGCCGATGCGAGCCTGGACGTGGTGACCTGCTATATCGGGCTGCACCATGCGCCGCCGCAGGCGCTTCCCGCGTTCATCCGTTCGATCCGGCGGGTGCTGCGGCCGGGCGGGGTGTTCATCCTGCGCGACCACGACGTCACCTCGGCGGCGATGGGTGACTTCGTGTCTCTCGCGCATACGGTATTCAATGCGGGACTGGGGCTGAGCTGGGAAATGAACCGGGCCGAGCCTAGGTATTTCGAATCCATCGCCACGTGGGCCGAGCGGCTTGCCCGCGAGGGGTTCGTCGATAGTGGCGAGCGCCTGCTACAGATCAACGATCCGTCGGACAACGTGCTGATGGCATTCACCAAGCCTGCCCTTGAGGTCACGCCATGAAGCGGGGGCGTAGGCAGCCGTGGATAAGAGCTGTCCTTGCGGGCTTGGGATTGTGCATGCTGGCGCTCGGCGTCTGTTCCATGCCGGGCGCGCCGAGCGTCGTGACGCCGCCCGAGCATCGACGCGGCCCCGAGCAGACTTTCCTGACCTACCCGGAATGGTTCCTCGTGTTCAGCCCGGCCGAGTACGCCGACTTCGTCCGCGATCACGACCCCAGCGACTTTCCCTTCCTCGGGCATGTCGGCGAGTTCTGGCAAGCCTACGGCGCGGTTTATCGGGCGACCCGCGACCGTTACCCGATGAACTGGGGCTATCACGCGATGATCATGGTCATCGGCACGAGCACCACGGTCGAGTACGGGATCCGTTCGGTCTACGAGACCCTGGTGGGTCGGCTGACCGAGCTGACGCGGACCCACGGCCCCACCGAGGAGGATCGGTACGCAGCGCGCGTGGCGCAGGACTACGTGGACTTCATCCGCGTCGATCCCTGGTACAAGTTCGATTTCGCGGCAAGGCTGAAAGGGTTGTGGACGGACACCGCGCTCTGGGGTCCCGATGCCTTGCGCAAGTGGGAGCGCAAGTACGCGTTGACCACGGAGTACGGGGTGAAGGCCGGTTACGGCTGGCTGATCGGCAAACTCACCGCCGAAACCTATGACGCGCCGCTTCCGCTCACTGCCGTCGTGCTGGATCGGATGCCGCGCGGCGATCGCGCTGAAATGCCCCGGCTGCAGGTGCTGGCGCAGGAGGCGGACGGCGGTGTGCTTGCCACGGTGCCGCGCTACCAGGCTTTCACCGACTATGCGCTTGCCCTCGCACATCGGGGCGCACGGGTCATCGAAGTGGCCGGCAACCGCGGACCGATCCTGGTCAGCCTTATCGTGCCGACGGCATGGTCGCCCGATGTTTCGCTGGGCAGCGTGCTGTTCGTCCAGCCGGTATTGACCCGTCCAGGTCGAAGTCGGGTGGTGCTGACAACACCGGTGAGCTCGTTGACAGCCCTGCTTCGCGCTGCGCAGGGCGCCGGAGTGACCGTCGAGCACGTCTACGACTACTAGCGCCGGAGTGGCTCGCGCGGCAAGCGGCCAGGCCGCGAAACAAAAAAAGCCCGGAGATCGCTCTCCGGGCTTTTTGCCTGGCACGGGCAGCAGGCGTGCGCCAGACGAAAGCGAGGCTTACCTCGCCTCCTTCTCCATCAGCTTCTCGACCATGCTGGCCGGCACTTCCTCGTAGTGATCGAAGATCATGGTGAAGTTGCCGCGGCCGCTGGTGGCCGAGCGCAGGAAGTTGATGTAGCCGAACATCTCGGCCAGCGGCACGAAACCCTGCACGAAGGCATTCACGCCCTTCTGGCCCTGGTCGGTGATCGAGCCGCGACGACGGTTCATGTCGCCGATCACGTCGCCGAGGTAGGTCGCTTCGGTGACCACTTCCAGCTTCATCACCGGCTCGAGCAGCTTCGGCTTGGACATCTTCTGCGCTTCGCGGAAGCAGGCGCGGGTGGCGATTTCGAAGGCCAGCGCCGAGGAGTCGACGTCGTGGAACTTGCCGTCGATCAGGCGTGCCTTGAAGTCCAGCACCTCGTAGCCGGCGACCTGGCCCTGGCGGGACTCCTTGATGATGGCCTGCTCCACCGCCGGGATGAACTCGCGCGGCACGCGGCCGCCGACCACTTCGTCGGAGAACACCACGCCGGTGCCCGGCTCGCCCGGCTCGAAGATGATCTTCACTTCGGCGAACTGACCCGTGCCGCCGGTCTGCTTCTTGTGCGTGTAGGTATGCTCGACGGTCTTGCCGAAGGCTTCGCGGAAGCTGACCTTGGGCTTGCCCATGTTCGCTTCCACGCCCAGCTCGGTGCGCATGCGGTCGATGGTGATTTCCAGATGCAGCTCGCCCATGCCCTTGAGCACGGTCTGGCCGGTTTCCTGGTCCACTTCCATGCGCAGCGACGGATCGGCCTTGACCATCTTGTAGAGCGCCGTGGACATCTTGTCGACGTCGTTGCGGGTCTTCGGCTCGACCGACACGCTGATCACCGGGTCGGGGAAGCGCATGCGCTCGAGCAGGGCCGGATGCTCCGGATCGGTCAGCGAATCGCCGGTCTCGGTGTCCTTCATCGACACGAACGCGCAGATGTCGCCGGCGCGCACTTCGTCGATTTCCTTGGTGGCGTTGGCCTGCACTTCGACGATGCGGCCGACGCGCTCCTTCTTGCCGCGGGTGACGTTCAGCAGCGTGTCGCCCTTCTTGATCACGCCCGAATAGATGCGGCAAAAGGTCAGCGTGCCGAACTGGTCGTTGATGACCTTGAACGCCAGCGCGCGCGCCGGCGCATCGTCGGTCACGTCCTGCTCGCCGATGACGTTGCCGTCCTCGTCGACCATCGCGATGCCGCCGTTCTCGCCGGGATAGGGCATGTAGTCGACGACGGCGTCCAGCAACTGCTGCACGCCCTTGTTCTTGTACGACGAGCCGCAGAAGACCGGCACCAGCTTGCCGGTGACCGTGCCCTTGCGGATGCATTCCTTCAGCGTCGCCGGGTCGTGCTCGCCGGTTTCGATCAGGCGCTCGAAGGCGTCGTCGTCCATGGCCAGCGCATGCTCGATCATTTCCTCGCGCAGCTTCGGCAGCTGCGCCACCCAGTCGTTGTCGACGGTGGAGCCGAACTTCAGGCGGTTCTTCGCTTCCTCGAACGAAACGGTTTCCCAGGTGCTGTCCTTGTCGTCCGACTGCCAGATGTAGGCGACATTGGCGACCAGGTCGGCCATGCCGCAGAACTCGTCGCTGCTGCCCAGCGGAACCTGGCACAGCAAGGCCGGCGCATTCAGGCGCTCGCGGATGCCCTTCACGCAATGCGCGAAGCTGGCGCCGATGCGGTCCATCTTGTTGACGTAGCACACGCGCGGCACGTTGTACTGGTCGGCCAGGCGCCAGTTGGTCTCGGTCTGCGGCTCCACGCCGGCGACGCCGTCGAACACCACCACGGCGCCGTCGAGCACGCGCAGCGAGCGGTTCACCTCGATGGTGAAGTCGACGTGTCCCGGCGTGTCGATCACGTTGATCTGGTGACCCTTCCACTCGGCCGTCACGGCAGCGGACTGGATCGTGATGCCGCGCTTGCGCTCCTGCTCCATGTAGTCGGTGGTGGTCGAGCCCTTGCCGTCCTTGGTGTCGTGCACGTCGATGATCTGGTGCTTCTTGCCGGTGTAATACAGCACGCGCTCGGTGGTGGTGGTCTTGCCCGCATCGATGTGCGCAATGATGCCGATGTTGCGGTAAAGCGAGAGAGGTTTCTGTCGGGCCACGGTCTGGATTCCGGAAAGGGTTGCGTCAGGACAAGCGTGAGGAGGACAGCAGGCGCCGTCCAGCGGGATGGTTTCAAGGTGCCCGCGACTGCCAGGGCCGCAGGTGCAGCCGACAGGAGGCGGGCGTGCGTCGGGCCGACCATTGTAGCCGGCTCGCGGCGGGCCTGCCGAGGCCGGTTCAGCCAGGGCCTGCAGCGGAGCCGCGGGTCGGCGCCGTGGCGGCAGGTCAGCCTTCGGCGGCGGTCAGCAGATCCTC
Source organism: uncultured Gammaproteobacteria bacterium (assembly GCA_963697555.1). Classification (GTDB taxonomy): domain Bacteria; phylum Pseudomonadota; class Gammaproteobacteria; order Xanthomonadales; family Rhodanobacteraceae; genus Rhodanobacter. The sequence goes on along the minus strand of CAVOOK010000009.1, from coordinate 384,778 downwards.
GTAAAACGCACCGAATGGCTCGGTCGGATGCGCAATCTGGATCTCGAGTATCCACAACCCGCTGTTCGGCGCGGCGGCCAGATCGCCCAGGTCGCCACCCTTGTGGATCGAATGGGGAAAGTCGCTGACGCGGTGGCCCTTGATCGCGTGATTGAAACGCCAACCCATCGCACGGGCGCGCTCGGCGGCAAACGCATAGAGCGCCTGACCACTCAGGTGCCGCGCACGCCAGGCGTTGGCCACCTCGCCGAACAACGTGCGCGCCGCATCCGCGCAGGCCTGTCGCGCCGGCGCGTCGCCAACCACGACGGTGTCGCCCACGTCGCCCTCGTGGCCGTCGAAGACCAGCCCGAGGTCGATGAAATAACTGTCGTTCTCGCCCAGGCGTACGCCCGGGTCGGAACGTTGCCTGTACGTCTTGGTGGTGTTGGCGCCGATGCGGATCAGCAGCGGGTGCCACAGACGCTCGACACCCAGCTCGCGAAAGACCTCGCCGGCCACGAGCTTCGCCTCGTCTTCGCTGATGCCCGGATGCATGCGCTCACGAATGCCGTGCAGTGCCGCCCAGGTGCGCTCGCGGGCGCGCTGCATGAGGGCAGGCTCGAAACGGGGACCGACAGCTTCACGGGCGTCTTGCATGGTGTCGTCGCGATCAGGGCAAGTGGATCAGCACCAGCCCGATCACCGCCGGCAACGCCTGGATCCACAGGATTCTCCGGCTCGCGGTCAGCCCGCCGAAAATGCCGGCGATCAGCACGCAGGTGAGGAAGAACACCTTCACGTGGAAGCCGGCGCTGCCGAGACACAGACCCCAGACCAGTCCGGCGGCGAGGAAGCCGTTGTAGAGCCCCTGGTTGGCGGCGAGTGCCTTCGACTGCTCGGCGAATTCCGCGCTGAGACCGAACGCGCGCCTGCCGGAAGGCCGCGTCCACAGGAACATCTCCAGGATCAGGAACCACAGATGCAGCAGCGCGATGACGGCCAGGACGATATTCGCTGCAATAGCCATGGTGATCTCTCGAATGACGACCGGCGCCGCCTCGCGATGAAGTGTCGCAGCCGCCTCGGTCGATCGCAATTGCGGGCCGATCGGGATGGGCGGCGGTCCGCGTGAGGCTTAGCCAGGCCAGGCTGGCGCAATCGTCGGCACGGCGACGGCCTGCGTTTCCGGCCGGCCCAGCGCGCGCAGCAGGCGATAGTGCGAGGCAATGCCCGCGGCGAACGTGCGGTGTTCGCGATAGGTCACGCCGAACTCGCGGCAGGCTTCCTCCACCACGCGGGCGACCATCGGGTAATGCACGTGCGAGATGCGTGGGAACAGGTGGTGCTCGATCTGGAAATTCAGCCCGCCGATCATCCACCCCAGCACGCGGTTGCCGCGGGCGAAATCCACGGTGGTCTCCAGCTGGTGGATCGCCCACGGCGTGGCCATCTGCCACCCCGTGGCGTCCGGCGCAGGAAATGCGGCCTCTTCCACCACGTGCGCCATCTGGAACACCAGCGCCAGCAGGATGCCCGCCACCGCCGAGACCAGCACGTAGAACACCAGTACGCTGCCGACCGGATGGACGGCCAGCGGCAGGCCGAACGCGAGCGTGAAAAACACCAGCTTGCCGATGATGAAACCTGCCAGGTCGCGGCCGCGAGGCCGATCGAACGGACGCTCGCCGACGGTGCCGGTGATCATGTCGCGGAAGTCGCCGTACAGGTGCCAGCGGATCGCGGTAACGCCGTAGAGCGGCCACAGGTACAGGTGCTGCCAGCGATGCCAGGATCGCCGCGGCTGCTGCGGCGAGAGGCGGCCCAGCACGCCCAGGTCGATATCGCTGTCGTGGCCGGCCACGTTGACCCAGGTGTGGTGGAAGCGCGCGTGCTTCCACTGCCAGATGTACGAACTGCCGCCGACCATGTCCAGCGCCAGGGCCATCAGCCGGTTGATCCCGCGACGCTCCGAATACGCCTGGTGGCCGCCGTCGTGCATGATGTTGAAGCCGATGCCTGCCATCGCCGTGCCCAGCAGCAAGGCCAGCGGCAACGCCTGCCACCAGGCGCTGGCGAAGAACACCAGCGCGACATAGGCCAGCGCGAACGTGGCGAGGATGATCGTCGTCTTCAGATACATCTGCGCACTGTCGCGCTGGCGGATGCCGCGGTGCTTGAACTCGGCATCGACGCGGCGGCGCAGTTCGCGATGGAACGCGTTGTCGCCGCTGAACTTCAGGCGTTCGCCATGGACATCGGCAGGCGACGGGTCGGCAGAGGAGTCCCCGCGATGTGATGAATCGAGGGACATGACATGGCCAGGCGAATGATCAGCCGCCATCTTACGCGATCGGACGTGTCGTGAATGTCGGCTGGCGCGATCGCGGGACTACGGGCGTCACGTTTGCGCGGTGCGCCCGGGCCGGAACCTCGTCTAGGCCACCATGATCGAGCGGCCTGGTCAGCAGGTCGCCGTAGGTGGCGCCGAACGGCCGGCTGAGCACGAAGGCGATCCATAACAGCATCACGCGGTTCGACCGGGCGACGCGGCACGCCAGCGCGGCCGGGGCGATCGCGACGCCGACGGGCAGCGCGCTACCGAGGAAGCCGAGCCCCGAAACGCTCAGATCTTCCTTATCCATGACGCCAGCGTGAGCTTGGCCACCTTGTTGGCGACGTGGATAGGCGTTTGGATCGTCATCGTTGCAAGCCCCGGTTTCGTCACGCGGCTGCCTTGAAGGTCACCACCAGCACATCGCGATGGGCCGGTTGCGAAGGATCCAGCGGCGTCACCGCGGTGACGCCATGGCAGACGCGGGCATCGTCGACCAGCGCCGCATCGAGCGCGTGCGTGAGCGTGAAGCTGCCCAGCAGGCTGCCGTCATGGGCGTGGATGGTGGTGGTGCCGCTCTCGATGTTGGCGCGATCGATCAACAGCACCAGCACGTAGTCGACGCCGTCGCGATGCACGCCTTCGGGTGTGGGTTCACCGGCCTCGCCCGCGCGTGCTTCGATGCGGAACTGATGCACCTCGACATGCCAGCGCCCGGTGGCGGGCGCCAGCGTGCCGAAGCAGTCGCGACAGAACTCCAGGATGGTGCGCAGGCTGGCGCCATCGGCGATCGCCGGCAGCACGGGTTCGAACCAGCGCTGGATGTCGCCCTGCAGGGGGTTGTACTGCAGGCTCTGGTAGTGCGGCCGATGCGGTTGCTGCTGCACTTCGCCGCCGGTGGCGACGGAGAACGTGGCATGCCGCCGGCGCCGGTGCCGGCCGCTGGCGGCCAAATAACTGTCGGGTGCCAGGTCGTTCCAACTGGCGGCGAACGCGGGCCAGTCGGCCAGTGCCTGCGCTGGCAGCAGGTCGCGCATGATGCCGGCGGTGACGAAGGCAAAGCCGTCGCGCTGCAGCCGGGCGTGCAGGGTGGATGTGTCGGGATGATCGGTCATCGGAATACGTTAGCAGGGCTTGCCTGATGCGGCGATGTGCAACCGCCTGCGGTGTGGGAGCGACTGCAGTCGCGATGGCTTTTTTGGAATGCCGTCAGGAGCATCGCGATTGAAGTCGCTCCCACGCATCGCATGCCGCTGGCGCGATGACTGGCCAGTGCGGGCAGGGGCGATGGCATGGCTGCAGCATGTTTTGATCAGCTGGGCCGGTAATGTCTGCAACCATCAAACATATATACGTTTAGATGTTTAGACGTCTATTGACAGGTGGACGGTGAGGCTTCACTATCCGCTTCACTCATCGAGACCGGCGGAGGGATAGGCCCTTTGATGCCGGGGCAACCAGCGGGAAGCGTTCCCGTCACGGTGCCAAATCCTGCGGCGGCGCCACGGCGCCACCGAGAGATGGGCGTCATTCCTGCCGCAGTTTCCCCTGGCGTGCACGCGTGACCCCGGCTCCGGCGCCCTGCAGGCGATGCGACCGGAGAACCGCATGACCTTTCAACCGCTGCCGCTTGCCGAACCCGATACCTGCCACCCACCGGCTCGTTGCCCTGGAGAAGCGCGTCGTGAGGATCTGACCGCCCGGCGCAGCACGCGGCGGCTGGTCATCAGCCCCAAATACGGCAGCGGTCCGCGCGAGGTCGAGGTGCGCTACCTGTGGTGCGGCGCGGCGGATGCGCCCACGCTGATCGTGCAGGGCGGCATCTCCGCCGACCGCGACGTCGCCGCGCTGGATGGCCACGCCGTTCCGGGCTGGTGGCAGGCGCTGGTCGGCAACGGGGCGGCGATTGATCTGCAGCGTTGGCGCGTGCTGGCGATCGACTGGCTGATCCCGGACGAGCTGGGCGCCAGCTCGGTGTCCAGCGAGGATCAGGCCGACGCGCTGGCGGCGCTGTTGCGCGAGCTGGGCATCCTGCAGGCGCACGCTTTCATCGGCTCGTCCTACGGCGCCATGGTGGCGCTGGCCTTCGCCGCGAGGCATCCGCGTTGCGTGGACCGTCTGGTGCTGCTGGCCGGCGCGCATCGTCCGCACCCGCTGAGCACGGCGCAGCGCAGCGTGCAGCGCGGCATCGTGCGGCTGGGCCAGGCCAGCGGACAGGTCGACGAGGCGCTGGCGCTGGCGCGTCAGCTGGCGATCACCACCTATCGCGGCAGCGGCGAGTTCGGCCGCCGCTTCGCCGGTGGCCCGGAGTGGCGCGACGAACGCTTCCGTTTTCCGGTCGAGGATTACCTGGAGCATCAGGGCCGCCGCTTCGTGGAGCGCTTCGATGCCGGGCGTTTCCTCGCGCTGTCCGAGTCGATCGACCTGCACGACGTCACGCCCGAGCAGATCCCCACGCCGGCCACGCTGATCGGCTTTCCGTCGGACCGGCTGGTGCCGCTGGCCGACCTGTGCGAGCTGCAGCGCCGCCTGCATGGTCCGGCCACGCTCGAGGTGATCGAGTCGCCGTACGGCCACGACGCCTTCCTGAAAGAACCCGAGCAGCTCGCGCCGCTGCTGCGCGAAGCGCTGAGCTAGGCCTGCACGACCCAGTGGGAGCGACGTCAGTCGCGATGCTCTTCGGTCATCGATGCAAAAAAAACATCGCGACTGAAGTCGCTCCCACCAGAACTCACCTCGTCACTACAGCACGAAGATCGGAGATTCCCCATGAGCGAGTCCGCCCCCTGTACCCGCGCCGTGCGCGCCGGCATCGAATCGGACACCCAGCACGGCGCCGTGGTGCCGCCGCTGCACTTGTCGACCAACTACGCGTTCGAGGGGCTCGGCGGCAAGCGGCCGTACGACTATTCGCGCAGCGGCAATCCCACCCGCGACCTGCTCGGCAATGCGCTGGCGGAACTGGAGCAGGGCGCCGGCGCGGTGGTGACCTCGAGCGGGATGTCGGCAGTGGCGCTGGCGCTCGAGCTGGTGCCGGCCGGCGCCACGGTGCTGGCCGCGCACGACTGCTATGGCGGGACGTGGCGTCTGCTGGACGCCTGGGCGAAGAAATGTCGCTTCAGCGTGGTGTTCGTCGACCTCACCGACAGCGTGGCGCTGGCCGCCGGCCTGGCCAGCAAGCCCGCGCTGGTGTGGGTGGAGACGCCATCGAATCCGCTGCTGCGGATCACCGACATCCGCCACGTGGCGCAGGCCGCGCATGCGGTCGGCGCGCTGCTGGTGGTCGACAATACCTTCCTGTCGCCGGCACTGCAGCAGCCGCTGCTGCTCGGTGCGGACGTGGTGGTGCATTCCACCACCAAGTACATCAACGGCCACAGCGACGTGGTCGGCGGCGCCGTGGTGGCGCACGACGCGGCGGTGTTCGATCAGCTGAAGTGGTGGGCCAACTGCAACGGCCTCACCGGCGCGCCGTTCGACAGCTATCTCACCCTGCGCGGCCTGCGCACCTTGAGCCGTGCGCCTGCGCCAGCACCAGGAAAACGCGACGCGCATCGCCGGGCAACTGGACGGCCATGCGGCCGTGCGCAAGGTGTACTACCCCGGCCTGGCCAGCCACGCCGGCCACGCGCTGGCCGCGCGCCAGCAGCAGGGTTTCGGCGCCATGCTCAGCTTCGAGCTTGAGGGCGACGTGACGCAGATCGAGGCCTTCGTCGATGGCCTCGAGTATTTCTCGCTGGCCGAGTCGCTGGGCGGCGTGGAAAGCCTGATCGCGCATCCGGCCTCGATGACGCACGCGTCGATGGCGCCCGAGGCACGCCGCACTGCCGGCATCGCGGACAGCCTGCTGCGCCTGTCGGTGGGCATCGAGGATGGCGACGACCTGCTGCGCGATCTCGATGCAGCGCTGGTTCGTGCCGCCGCCGTTCGGACGTCCAAACGCCGGGTGCTTGCATGAGCGCGGTGCAGGAGGTCGTGGCGAGCGTGGGAGTGACTTCAGTCGCGACGGCCCACGGGAAAATCGCGGCTGAAGCCGCTCCCACACAAGCTGCGGCGCCGACCATCGCGGTCGTGCTGCTGGGTACCGGCGTGGTCGGCGGGGCACTGCTGAAGTTGCTCAACACGCCGGCGGCGGCATCGTTGCGACTGGTCGGCGCGGCCAATTCGCGCCGGCAGCAGACCGACCCCGCCAGCCTGGCCAGTCGCAGCCTGCGCGAGCAACTGAACCATCAGGGCGACACGCGTGACAACGCCGCGCTGCTCGCCGCGCTCGATGTCAGCGGCGCGTCGGTGCGGGTGATCGTCGATGCCACCGCCAGCGCGCCACTGGCGTCGCGCCATGCCGAGTGGCTGGCGCGCGGTTATCACGTGGTCACCGCGAACAAGGCGCTGGCCGGCGGCGAGCTGACCGGCTGGCGCGCGCTTCAGTCTGCGCTGGCGCATGGCGGTCGCTACGGCGATTCGGCCACCGTCGGCGCCGGCCTGCCGGTGCTGTCCACGCTGCGTCGCCTGCGCAACTGCGGCGATGCGTTGCTTGCGCTGGAAGGTGTATTCAGCGGCTCGCTGTCGTGGCTGTTCAACCAGTACGACGGCAGCCGCCCGTTCTCCGTGCTGCTGCGCGAGGCGCGCCAGCTCGGCTACACCGAGCCTGACCCGCGTTCGGACCTGTCCGGCGAGGACGTGGCGCGCAAGCTGCTGATCATCGCCCGCAACGCCGGCTTCGCCTTGGGTAGCGACGAGGTCGATGTGCAGAGCCTGGTGCCCGCGCCGCTGCGCGCACTGGATACCGAGGCGTTTCTCGCGCGGCTGGAGGAGCTCGACGCGCCCTTGGCGAAGCTCCACGCCGAAGCCAAAGCGCGCGGCTGCGTGCTGCGTTTCCTCGCCCGCCTTAACCAGCGCGGCCGTGCCCGCGTCGGTCTGGTCGAAGTGCCGCTGAGCCACCCGGCCGCGCGCCTGTACGGCACCGACAACCAGTTCGCGCTCACCACCATCCGTTACAACACCCAGCCGCTGGTGATCCAGGGGCCCGGGGCCGGGCCGGAGGTGACCGCGCAGGCGCTGCTGGGGGATGTGCTGGCGCTGGGGTGAGAGCGCCGACGCGTGATTGCGCGGCGCTACCGCGGCGCGATCACCGGGTCGCGATCGCCTCGACCTGGATGCGCAGTGTCACGTCCATGCTGAACCCGTAATCCTTGCCCGCGTCCATGCCGAACGCATCGCGCTTGAACGTGGCCAGTGCGTCGGCGCCGCAGACTTCGCGCTTAAGCATCGGATGCGGCATGCATTTGAAGCTGTCGATCTTCAACGTCAGTGGTCGGGTCACACCGTGCAGGCTCAGTTGGCCGACCACCTCGGTCGGCGCCCCGTTGACGAAATGGGCGAATTGGCCCCGATAGGTCGCCGTCGGGTATTTGTCCGACTCGAACAGCTCCTTGCCTTGCGTGGCCTTGTTCAACGCGTCCTGGCCGAAGTCGGCGCTCTTCATGTCGACGACGACATTCACCGCGCCGCTGCCGCCAGCCTTGTCCAGCGTTACCGTGCCGCTGCTGTGGTTGAACTTGCCGCGCCATACCGACAGCCCGCCGAGGTGATCGGCCTCGAAGCTGGGATAGGTGTGGTCCGGATCGATGCGGTACTCGACCGTGGCGGCAGTGGCGCTGGCGGCGGCCAGCGACAAGCAGGCGAAGAGGCCGAGCGTGCGGGCGAGCGTGTGGTTGCGGGGTGACATGGCGTTTCCTTTGCTGGCATGGCGGGATGTTTGCGCAAGCGACGAACCGGGCGGCGCAATTTCGACATGCGCCACGCCCGTCGCCGCAACCCCGTGTTGCGCCGTTGCTGGTTGCCGCCAATACTCCCATCGGTACCTGCCATCTGGAAGTCCGAATGCACAAGAAGGTGATCCGATGAACTCCGGTTCGGTGGCGGTGGCGGTGCCGACGCCGTTGTCCGGCGGCTGCACGATCCGTCCAGTGCGGTCCCGCGCATGAGCACTTCGGGCAAGCGCCGCTGGCTCGCGCCCGGCGACCTCAATGGCTTTCTCGGCCTGATGGTGGACAACCTGTCCATCATGGCCTTCCTCGCCGCGGCCCTGACCGGCATCTTCGGCGTCCCGGCGGACATCGTGTTCCTGCGCATGTTTCCCGGGCACCGCGTTCGGCGTGCTGCTGGGCAACCTGGCCTATACCGTGATGGCGCGCCGGCTGGCCCGGCGCAGCGGGCGCGAGGATGTCACCGCGATGCCGCTGGGACTGGATGCGCCGACCAGCATCGGCATGGCGCTGCTGGTGCTGGGGCCGGCGTTCCTCGGCTTCAGACAGGGCGGCATGGACGAACACGCCGCGGCGATCGCCACCTGGCAACTGGGCATGGCGTCGCTGGTGGTAATGGGCGTGCTGAAGTTCGTGCTGTCGTTCTTCGGTGCGATGGTGCAGCGGCACGTGCCGCGCGCCGGCCTGCTCGGTTCCATCGCCGGCATCGCGCTGGTGCTGATGGGTTTTCTGCCGCTGGTGGAAATCCTCAAGCTTCCGGTGGTCGGTTTCGCCGGGCTTGGCGTGGTGCTGTATGCGCTGGTGGCGCGCGGGCGCTTGCCGTTCGGCCTGCCGGGTGTGCTGGTCGCCTTCGTGGTGGGCGCGCTGCTGTATTACGTGCTTGGGTCCGCTGGGCTGGCTGGGCGGCGGTTATCACGCGCCGGTGGCATGGCAATGGCGCCTCGCCCTGCCGTGGCCGAGCTTGCAGTGGATTGCCGGGCTCGGCCATATCGTGCCGTACCTGCCGTTGATCCTGCCGTTCGGGCTGCTGATGGTGGTGGGTGGCATCAACGTCACCGAGAGCGCTCGTGCGGCCGGCGATGATTATTCGACCCGCGACATCCTGCTGGTGGAAGCGCTGGCCACCCTGGCCGCCGGTTTCTGCGGCGGCGTGGCGCAAACCACGCCATACATCGGCCAGCCGGCGTACAAGGCGATGGGCGCGCGCAGCGGCTATACGCTGCTTACCGGCATCGTGATCGGACTGGGCGGCATCTTCGGTTACCTGTCCAACCTGATCGAGTTGCTGCCGCTGCCGGTACTGGCGCCGATCCTGGTATTCGTCGCCATCAGCATCACCGTGCAGGCGTTCGAGGCGACCCCGATGCGTTACGCGGCGGCGGTGGTATTCAGCTTTTTCCCCGCGATCGCGCGGATGCTGACGATCAAGCTCAGTGACCCGACCTACGTGTCGCCAGCGCACTTTGCCCAGCTGTTCAACGACAGCACCCACGGCATCTCCGAACTGGCCGTGATCACCATGCTGGGCAACGGCTTCATCGTCACCTCGATGGTGTGGGCCAGTTTCGTGGTGGCCTTGATCGACCAGCGCCCGCGGCGCGCTGCGCTGATCCTGCTGCTCGGCGGGGCGCTCAGCCTGTTCGGCGTGATTCATTCGGTCGAGCTGTCCGGCGGCATCTATTTGCCGTGGCTGCTCGATGCCGCCTTGCGCAGCGTCGTGTGGCAGTTTGCCGGCGCGTATCTGGCGCTGGCGATCGTGCTGGTGCTGTTGTCGCTGGGCAGCCAGCGCAATCGGCAACCGGGGTGCTGAAACAAAAACGCGCGGCTCGTCGCCGCGCGTTTTCATTGCCCCGGTGAGCGCGACTCAGCGCCCGGTGATGCGCTCGGCGGTTTCCTCGTCCGGCGGCACCAGCGGTGCATCGGGATCGATGCGGGCTTCCAGTTGCGCCGCCTCCACCGACGGCGTGCGCCATCCGGACTTCACGCCCCACAGGAAGAACACCAGGCCGATCGCCGCGACCACCACCAGATCCACGCCGTACGACAGGTAACCCTTGCCGCCGAACGTGGTGCTGCCGGCCCACGAGACGAGCGCCAGCGTGGGCAGGTAGAACACCAGCCACCACGCGCCCTTCATCTGCCGCCCGAAATCGTGCCAGCCCGCCTTCGCCTGGTAATAGAAGTACACCGGAAGGGCGACCACCATCAGCAGAATGATTTCGCCGGTCAGCGGCCACTTGGCCCAGTACAGCAGTTCGGTGGACATCACGAACGCGATGCCGGCCAGCACCGACAGGCCGCCCAGCCGCAGCGGTCGATGCAGCTCCGGCGCGGTGCGGCGCAAGGTCATCACGCTGACCGGGCCGGTGAGGTAGGAAATGATCGTGGCCACCGAGATCACCGCGGCCAGCGAACCCCAGCCGCGGAAGAAGAACAGGAACAGGAACGACACCGCCAGGTTCACCCACATCGCCGGACGCGGCACGCCCCACTTCGGATGCACGCGGCCGAGGATCTTCGGCAAGGTGCCGTTGCGCTCCATGCCGTAGAGCATGCGCGCCGTGGTGGCGGTGTAGGTCATGCCGGTGCCGCTGGGGCTGACCACGGCATCGATGAACAACAGCGTGGCCAGCCACTGCATGCCCAGGATGATCGCCAGGTCGGCGAACGGCGAGCTGAAGTTGATGCCGTGCCAGCCGACGTTGGCCAGCATCTCGCGCGGCACCGCGCCGATGAACGCCACCTGCAGCAACACGTAGACCACCGTGGCCAGCAGGATCGAGCAGACGATCGCGAACGGGATGCTCTTGCCCGGGTTGCGCGCTTCGCCGGCCAGGTTCACCGGGCTCTGGAAGCCGTTGAAGCTGAACACGATGCCGGCGATCGCCACGGCGGTGAGGATCGAGGGGAAGTCGGTCTTGTGCAGCTCGCCATGGATGCCGACGCTGAAATTCTCGGCATGGAAACCGCTGGCGATCAGCAGCACGGCCGTGAGCGCGGGGATCACCAGCTTGAACAGGGTGATCGCGGTATTGGAGCGCGCGAACAGCTTGACGCTCCAGTAGTTGAACAGGAAATACACCACCACCAGCGCGCCGGCGATCACCAGCCCAAGCGTGCTCAGCTCGCCGTGGCCGCCGGGCACCTGATGGAACAGGTCCTTCGCCCACTGCCATTTCCACGACGACATGTACTGCGTCGAGGCCTCCGCCTCCACGGAGATCACCGAGACAATCGCGATCCAGTTCGCCCAGGCGGCGATGAAGCCGACCAGCGAGCCGTGCGAGTAATGGCCGTAGCGCACCATGCCGCCGGATTCGGGAAACATCGCGCCCAGCTCGGCGTAGGTCAGCGCCACCGTCATGATGATCGCCGCACCGATCACCCATGCCCATATCGCACCGGGGCCGGCGATCTGCGCCGCGCGCCAGGCACCGAACAGCCAGCCGGAGCCGATGATGGAGCCCAGGCCGGTAAGCATCAGGGCGAACGGGCCGACGTCGCGGCGAAGAGGGGTGGCTTGGGACATGGAAGCTCCGGTGCAGGGCGTCAGATGCGCCAAAAGAGGCCGATGGTTGCAGAACTGACCGCCCCGTGTCACCCCGGCGAAGGCACGCGGGCCGCTGTGTTGCCCTGTGGGGCGACTTCAGTCGCGATAGCTGCTGACCCTGCCGAAAGCAAAGCATCGCGGCTGAAGCTTGTATGCGACGTGATCCTTGCCTTGGCGGCGCCGCCTTCGAGGCGGTTGATCTCAACCAACCCTCGTGCCGGTGCGAAGGCGGGCAGCTGCCGATAGCCGGGTGGTTTCGACCGAGATAGAGCGGTCAGCGAGCGACTGACCGACGCGGTGTCCTGGGCTTCGGTGCCAGCGTGATGTGCAACTCACAGCCCACCGCATCAGCATAGCGGCGCAGCGTGGCGATCGAGGGCGCGTGCTTGCGGCTGCCGGCGCTGAATTCCAGCCGTGCCACGGAGGCCTGCGCGACGTCCATGCTCGCGGTGACATCCGCCTGGGTCATCTCGGCAAGTTGGCGCGCGCGCACCAGTTCGCCCAGTGCGGCGAACTCGTCGGCAAGTGCGTCGTAGGCTCCAGCGAACGCAGGGTCCTTCGACCAGCGTTTTTTTGTGGCCGCGACGTTCAGGGGAACGGGGTTATAGCGTTCACGGGTCATGCGAGCACCTTCTTTTGCGGCGCGCGTGCCTTGGGTGGCCTGCGTGGAGCATCGCCCGCGAGCGAGTTTCTACAGGAGCTGACGGAGTTTCAGCACTCGATGACGTTCACCGCGAGGCCGCCGCGCGAGGTTTCCTTGTATTTGTCCTTCATGTCGCGGCCGGTGTCGCGCATGGTCTTGATCACCTTGTCCAGCGAGACGCGGTGCTTGCCGTCGCTCTTGAGCGCCATGCGGCTGGCGTTGATGGCTTTCACCGAGCCCATCGCGTTGCGCTCGATGCAGGGGATCTGCACCAGGCCGCCGATCGGGTCGCAGGTGAGGCCGAGGTTGTGTTCCATGCCGATCTCGGCGGCGTTCTCGACCTGCATCACGTTGCCGCCGAGCGCGGCGGTGAGGCCGCCGGCGGCCATCGAGCAGGCCACGCCGACTTCGCCCTGGCAGCCGACTTCGGCACCGGAGATCGAGGCGTTTTCCTTGTACAGGATGCCGATGGCGGCGGCGGTGAGCAGGTAGTTGAGGATGCCTTCCTCGGTGGCCTGCGGGCAGAAGCGCAGGTAGTAGTGACCGACCGCGGGTACGATGCCGGCCGCGCCGTTGGTCGGTGCGGTGACCACGCGACCGCCGGCGGCGTTTTCCTCGTTGACCGCCAGCGCGTACAGGTTGACCCAGTCGAGGATGGTCAGCGGATCCTTGAGCGCAGCCTCCGGTTGCGTGCGCAATTCCTCGAGCATGGCGGGCGCGCGGCGGTGCACTTTCAAACCGCCGGGCAGCACGCCGGGCGAACGCAGGCCGCGCGTGACGCAATCCTGCATCGCCTGCCAGATGGTGAGCAGGCCGGCGCGGGTTTCCGTTTCGGGACGCCACACGCTTTCGTTCGCCATCACCAACTGCGCGATGGTCAGGCCGTGCTGCTTGCACAGCGCGAGCATCCCGTCGCCGGTGGTGAACGGGTACGGTTGTTCAGTGGTATCGGCGACGATGCGGTCTTCGGCGGCCTCGTCCTGGTTCACCACGAAGCCGCCGCCGACCGAGTAGTAGTCGCGCGTGGCCAACTCGTTGCCGTCCGCGTCGTAGGCGGAAAAACGCATGCCGTTGGTGTGGAACGGCAGCTTCTGGCGTTTGTTGAAAATGAGGTCGTTTTTTTCGTCGAAGGCGATTTCGTGCTTGCCCAGCAGGCGCAGGCGCTGCGTGCCGCGGATGCGTTCGAGCGTGGCCGGTATGTGGTCCGGATCGACCGTGTCCGGATGCTGGCCTTCCAGTCCCAGCAGCACCGCCTTGTCGGTGCCATGGCCGCGGCCGGTCATCGCCAGCGAGCCATAGAGCTCCGCGCGCACGCGCACCACGCGATCGAGCACGCCTTTCTCTTCCAGCCAGCGCTCGGCGAAACGCGCCGCCGCGCGCATCGGGCCAACCGTATGCGAGGAAGACGGACCGATGCCGATCTTGAAGAGGTCGAAGACGCTGACGGCCATGGTTGCACTGCTGCGGGGGAGGGAGTGCGGTTATTCTACGCGGCGTCCCCGCAGTTGGCAGTCCATTCGCAAGCGCATGCCCGACCTGATCCTGTACCAGCGCGATTATTGCCACCTGTGCGACCTTGCGCTGGCTGTGCTGGCCGAGGCGCATGCGCCGGATTTCGACAGCGTGTGGGTAGACGACAGCGACGCGCTGGAGCAGCTTTACGGCACGCGCGTGCCGGTGTTGCGCGACGGGCGCGATGGCCGCGAGCTGGACTGGCCGTTCGATGTCGCCGCGGTGCGCGCGTTTCTCTCGACGTGAACTCCCTCCCCTGCGAGCAGGGGCAGGAGCAATCCTGCTACCCGCGGCGCGCCTTCAATCGCTTGAGGATTTCCTCGCGCGCCTCGCGCAGGATCGAGTCGCGGTCGAGGCTGGCGACGATGTCGGCGACGGCCCGTTTGGCACCCGCTTCGCCCCAGGATTTGCCGGCGACCAGGTAACGCTCCGCGGCGCGGCCGATCAGCACGGTGGCGTACCAGCCCAGTGCGCCCTGCGCAGCGGCGGTGACCACCACCGACAGCCCGGCGCTCACGCCCTTCAGCGCGGAGGCGACCAGCTGCATGCCCCAGATCGCGCCCATCAGGGCGGCGAGCTGGGCGGAGATCACCGCCACCAACCGTCCCGACTCGGCGCGGGTCAGCGGGAGGCCGTAGACCCGCGACAGCTGCACCACCATCGCCGCGTCCAGCCCGGCGGCGGCGAGCAGGTCGGCGACGGGGATGGGGTTCAGCGCTACCGCGACGCCCTTGGCGATGCAGTAGTTGTGGATCACTTTTGCCGCCACCGCCTGCCGCGTCTGCGCGATGCGCGCACTGACCTGGTCGGTGAGCCGGCCCGCGTACAGGCCGGCGTTGATGGCCGACAGCGTCTTGCCTTCGCGCGCTGCAATCGCCAGTAGTCGTTCGCGTAGTGCGGCGACGTCCGGTGGGCGCGGCTGCTCGCGGGACTGCTCGTATCCGCGATCGTCGACTTCGACCACGCGTTGCGCGGCCGGGCGCGCGGCCACCGCGATCACGTCGTCGGCGCGCACCAGTCCCGCCACGCGTAGCCTCAGATGAGCCAGCAGGTCGGCCAGTTCGTCGGCGCCGTAGCGGTCGGCCTTGTTCAGCGCCAGCAGCAGGGGACGCTGGGTGGCGGCGAGCGTCTTCAGCGCATCGAGCTCTTCGCGGGTGAGGTCGGCGTCGCCGACGAAGATCACCAGGTCGCTCACTTCGGCCACTTCGAACGCGAGCCGTTCGCGCGCCTCGCCGTCCAGTTCGTTGATGCCCGGTGTATCGATCAATACCAGGCCGTCGTGTTGCGCTTCATCCAGCTCCGCGTGCTCGGCTTCGGTGGTGGTGCCGTGCAGGACGCCGACCGTGAATGCCTCGCGACCGAGCAGCGCGTTGCCCAGCGCCGACTTGCCGGCAGACACGCGGCCGAACACCGCGACGTGCAATTCGCCGCGCTCGAGCCTGGCCAGCATGGCTTCGATGCGGCCGAAGTCGGCGGCCAGTTCGCCGCGTACCGAGGCGGGGATGGTCGGGTCATCGAGCAGGTTGCGCAGGCTGTCGGCGATGCGCGATGAATCGCCGGCAGCCGGTCGCGGGGCAGGCGTCGACGGTGTGAGCGCGACCGGCCTGATCCAGCCGCGCAGGCGCTGCCACAGATGGCCGCCGGTCACGTTTGTTTTGGCGCCAGCTGCAGGTGCGCGGTGATCTTCACGTCAGCACCGATCACCGACGTGTCGGCGTAATCGCCGCCGCCCACGCCGAAATCGAGCCGCTTCACGCTACCCGCCACATCCAGCGTGGCGCCACTGCCTTGCGGCTTGAACGTTACCTGCAGGCTCACCGGCCGGGTCACGCCGCGCAGGGTGAGCTGGCCGTCGGCGATCACCTGGGTGCCATTCTGACGGAAACCCGTGGTGACGAAATGCGCCTTGGGAAACTTCGCCACGTCGAAGAAGTCCGCGCCGGGCAACGCACCGTCGCGGTCGCTGTCGCCGGTTTTTGCGCTGGCCAGATCCACGTCGACATCGAACCTGGAACTGGCGAGGTTGGCCGCGTCGTAACTGATCGCCGCGGTCCACCGATCGAAATGGCCGTTGAAGGTTTCACCCTGGAAGGTATCGCTGAAACCCAGTGTGCTGGCGGCGGGTTGCACCGTGTAGTCGGCAGCGCTGGCGGCGACGGGAAGGGCAAGGGCGAGCAGCATGGCAAGACGAGGCATCAGGAGTCTCCTTTTTGCGCGGGCTCGTTGCGCAGACGGCCAAACGGCAGCATCCGACGCAACACGTTGTCGTTGTCGAACACATGGTGCTTCAGCGCGGCACCCACGTGTGCCACCAGCACCAGCAGCAGAAACCAGAACAGGTATTCATGCACGCCGTGCGCGAAACCGCGCAGTGCGTCATTTTTCGCCGCCAGTGCCGGCAGGTTGAACTGCTTGAACCATTGCAGCGGCTTGCCGGTGACCGAGTTGAACCACCAGCCGCTGAGCGGCAGCGCCACGATCAGCACATACAGCACGCCATGCACGGCACGCGCCGCCCACTGCTGCCAGCGCGGTGCCGGTTCCTCATCCGGACGACGGTCGCCCCAGCGCCACAGAACGCGCAGCAGCACCAGTGCCAGCACGGTCAGCCCGATCGACTTGTGCAGCGCGAGCCAGTTGATCTTCTGCATCGGCGAATGCGCCAGATCCATCAGCAAACCGAACGTGCCGTTGCCCAGGATCGCCAGCGCGATGACCCAGTGAAAAAACTTGGCCACCGATCCCCACTGCCGATCGTCGCTGCGCAAACTCATGGTTGCTCCTTGGGGGTTGCGTGCTCGTCGCGGATCGCTTCGAGTTCCAGCCAGACATTCACCGACTGGCCGATCGAGTTGCCGTTGGAAGTGAGGCCGAACGTCTCGCGGTCCAGCATGACGCTGGCCGAGAAACCGGCAACGGCATGCAACCCGTAGATGGTGCGGCCGGCGCGGTTGAAGGTGAACGGAAGGCTCAGCGGCCGGGTGACGCCGCGCAGGGTCAGCTGGCCATGCAGCACACCATGCTGATCGTCCTTGCGCTCCACCCGCGTGCTGACGAAGTGGGCGTAACGGTGGCGTGCGCAATCGAGCAGGGTCGGCTTGCACACGCCCTTGTTCCAGTCGGCGTCGCCCATGTCCACCCCGGCCACATCGATGTCCACCTCGGTGGCCGCCGTGCTCCAGTCGTCAGGGTCGAATCGCAGCCAGCCGCTGGCGATGTGCAACCGGCCGAACGGGCGCGAATAGCCGTCGTGGCTGATGCTGAAAACGATCTGGCTGTGCACCGTGTCATAGCGATAACTCGCGCTGGCGGCGTGCGCCGACGCCATCGGCAGCGCGATCGTCGCAAGACACCACGACCAGCGGATGGAGCGCAAACGATACATGGGCGAAGTCTGGCCGATTGCCGGCGGCGCTGCCAGCGGCCGATGCTGAACGACCGGTTTCCGTGACCGATCCAACCGCGAACGGTTTTGTGCGCGGTTTCTTCAGGACCGAGGACATCATTCGACAGTTTCAGGGCGAACCGGGCCCCACTTCATTCCCCTGTGAGCTTCGCCAGCGAGGGACACCGTTGGCGCCGCCGAACCCTTCAAAACGCGCGATGCACCGAATGATCGGCCAGCGTGGCCAGCGCCTCGCGGAATACCGACGCCGGCAGGGCCGACAGTGCTTCGCGGGCCGCCTGGGCGTGCGCCAGCGCCCGCTCGCGCGTGCGTTCCAGCGCCCCGGAGTCGCGAATCGAGGCGATGATGCGGTCGAGCGAATCCAGCCCGCCGTGTTCGATCGCATGGCGCAGGGACCGGGCTTCGTCCGGGTTCGCCTTTTCGAGCGCGTAGATCAGCGGCAGCGTGGGTTTGCCCTCGGCGAGGTCGTCGCCGATGTTCTTGCCCAGCGTGTCGGGATCGGAAACGTAGTCCAGCAGGTCGTCGGCGATCTGGAAGGCGTAACCGAGCTCCATGCCGTAGCGGCGCAGCGCGGTAACTTCGGTTTCCGACAGCCCGCCCAGCAGGCCGCCGAGTTCGGTGGCGGCGGCGAACAGCACGGCGGTCTTGCGTTCGATCACGGCCAGGTACGCTGCCTCGCTGATGTCGGCGTTGCCGATGTTGAGCAGCTGCAGCACCTCGCCTTCGGCGATGGTGTTGGTGGTATCGGCGAGGATGCGCATGATGCGCATGTCGTCCAGTTCCACCATCAGCTGGAACGAGCGCGAGTAGAGGAAGTCGCCGACCAGCACGCTGGCCGCGTTGCCCCACAGCGCATTGGCGGTCTTGCGGCCGCGGCGCAGGTCGGATTCGTCGACCACGTCGTCGTGCAGCAAGGTGGAGGTGTGGATGAACTCGATGATCGCCGCCAGCTTGGTGTGGTGCTCGCCCCGGTAGCCGGCGGCACCGGCGGCCAGCACGTGCAGCATCGGGCGCAACCGCTTGCCGCCGCTGGCGATGATGTGGTCGGCGATCTGGTTGATCAGCACCACGTCGGATGACAGCCGTTGGCGGATCAACGCATCGACGCGCTGCATGTCGGCGGCAGCGAGATCGCGCACATGGGCGAAGTCGGCAGGGCGGCTGGCGTCGGCTGGCATCGGGGTCATCGGGGCTTCAAGGCGGCGTATCGCGGGGATTATAAGGCCGTGAGGATGATTGCGCCGTGGCGTCTCGCCGCAAGCGTGCGACCGGTTTGCAATCGCCGGGCGGCGCCCCAATCATGGATGCCTGCAGTTTGCGCAAGTGCATCGAGTACCGCTCCGATGGCCCATGAAATCATCGCGCTGATCGCGCAGTACGGCTTGCTGCTGGTGTTCTTCAACGTGCTGGTGGAGCAGGCGGGCGTGCCGGTGCCGGCGGTCCCGACCATGATCGTCGCAGGCGCCCTGGCGTCGGGCGGCAAGCTGTCGGTGGTGGCCGTGGTATTGGCGGCGGTACTGGCCTGCCTGCTCAGCGACCTTGTCTGGTATGGCGCCGGCCGGCGATTCGGCTCCGGCGTGATGCGCACGATCTGCCGTATTTCGTTGTCGCCCGACTCTTGCGTGAAGCAGTCCGAACTGCGCTTCCAGCGCTGGCGAGGGCGCGTACTGCTGATCGCCAAGTTCGTGCCGGGCTTGTCCACGGTGGCGCCACCGCTGGTCGGCGCGATGGGCCTGCGCCTGCCCACGTTCCTGCTGCTGGACGGGCTCGGCTCATTGCTGTGGGCCGGGCTTGCGGTAGGCGTGGGCTACGCCTTTGCCGAACAGATCGACGTGGTGCTCGCGGCGCTGGCCAGCGCGGGCACGGTGGCGTTCGAGCTGCTGCTGGTGCTGCTGGCGCTCTACATCGCGGCGAAGTGGTGGCAGCGACATCGCCTGCTGGTGGCCTTGCGCATGGCGCGCATCACCGTGAACGAGCTGAACGACTCGATCGGCAGCGGCCAATCGCCGGTGGTGGTCGACGTGCGTTCGCAGGCCGCGCGCCTGCTCGACACGCGAGTCATTCCGGGTGCCTTGCTGGCCGACCTCGACGGTGTCGATCGCGCCCTGGCCGGTGTTCCGCCGGAGCGCGAACTGGTGATCTATTGCAGTTGCCCCAACGAGGTCTCCGCCGCAAAGGCCGCCAAACTGCTGATGGCGCTCGGCTACCGCAACGTGCGCCCGTTGCTGGGAGGGCTCGATGCATGGGATGCGGCGGGCTACGCGATCGACCGGCTGCCGCCGGACGCCGCTGGCAGCGGTGCCGACCCGCTGCACATGACGGCCTGATCCGCGCGCGAAAAACTTTACGCGTTCTATACGCGAAGCGGCCAAATCGCTACCCCGTTCTTATACGGCACTTCCTACAGTGCGCGTCGTCCTTTCCTTGAGTCGACGCCGATGGATTTCGTCTACCTGTTGCTCCTGCTGGTGCTGTGCGCGGCGACGCTGGGCTTTGTGCTGATCTGCGATCGGCTGAGTCCTCGCAAGTAAACCGGTCGCCGCGTCCGCCTTCCTCATCAGCATGAGTTCCCAACCATGAATGTTCTCTACGTCCTCGCCGCGCTCATCGCGGTGGCGCTGGCCGGCTACCTGTGCGTGGCCCTGCTCAAGCCGGAGTGGTTCGAATGACCACCAATGATTTTCTCCAGATCGGCCTGTTCCTGGCGGTGTTGCTGGTGCTGGTGAAACCAGTCGGCAGCTATATGGCGCTGGTCTTCGCCGATGCACCCAACCGCATCACCCGCTTTGGTGGCCGCGTGGAACGCGGCATCTTTCGCCTGTGCGGCATCAGCAGCACCGAGGAGATGAGCTGGAAGCGCTACGCGCTGGCCATGCTGCTGTTCAACGTGCTTGGCGTGCTGGCAGTGTTCGTACTGCAGCGCGTGCAGCAATGGCTGCCGCTGAATCCGCAGCACTTCGCCGCGGTGTCGTCCGACTCGGCAATGAATACCGCAATCAGCTTTGCCACCAACACCAACTGGCAGGGTTACGCCGGCGAGTCGACGATGAGCTACCTGACCCAGATGCTGGGGCTGGCAGTGCAGAACTTCCTCTCCGCGGCGACCGGGATCGCGGTGCTGGTGGCGGTGGTGCGCGGCTTCAGCCGGCGCAGTTCGGCAAGCCTCGGCAACTTCTGGGTCGATCTCACGCGCAGCACTCTGTATGTGTTGGTGCCGCTGTCGCTGCTGATGACTTTGTTGCTGGTGTCGCAGGGCGTGGTGCAGAACTTCAAGCCGTATGTCGACGTGCCGGTGCTGCAGACAAGCAGTTACGCGACGACCGTGAAGGACGCTGCCGGCCACGACGTGACCACGCAAACGGCGGTTACCACGCAGACCCTGCCGATGGGGCCGGCTGCCTCGCAGATCGCGATCAAGATGCTCGGCACCAACGGTGGCGGCTTTTTCAACGCGAATTCCGCGCATCCGTACGAGAATCCCACGCCGTTCTCCAATTTCATCGAGATGCTGGCGATCTTCCTGATCCCCGGCGGGCTGTGCGTGATGTTCGGTCGCATGGTCGGCGATCGGCGGCAGGGCTGGGCCATCCTCGCCACGATGCTGCTGATCTTCATCCCGCTGACCATCGGCCTGGTCGCGGCGGAGCAGGCCGGCAACCCGGCGCTGCACGGACTGGCGGTGGATGCGCATGCGTCCGCGCTGCAAGCCGGCGGCAACATGGAGGGCAAGGAGACACGCTTTGGCATCGTCTCGTCCGGCCTGTTCGCGGCGATCACCACGGCCGCCTCGTGCGGCGCGGTGAACGCGATGCACGATTCGCTGACCCCGCTGGGCGGTCTGGTGCCGATGTGGCTGATGCAGCTGGGCGAGGTGATCTTCGGCGGCGTCGGCTCGGGCCTGTACGGCATGCTCGCCTTCGCAGTCGTCGCGGTGTTCATCGCCGGGCTGATGGTCGGCCGCACGCCGGAATACCTCGGCAAGAAGATCGAGGCGTACGAGATGAAGATGGCCAGCCTCGCGGTATTGCTGCCGTGTGCGCTGGTGGTGATCTGCACCGCGATCGCGGTGACGGCGCCGGCCGGCGTGGCGGGTACCGCCAACCCCGGCGCGCACGGCTTCAGCGAGATGCTATATGCGGTCAGCTCGGCGTCGAACAACAACGGCAGTGCG
This sequence comes from uncultured Gammaproteobacteria bacterium, assembly GCA_963697555.1. GTDB lineage: Bacteria > Pseudomonadota > Gammaproteobacteria > Xanthomonadales > Rhodanobacteraceae > Rhodanobacter. The sequence goes on along the minus strand of CAVOOK010000009.1, from coordinate 363,414 downwards.
TTCGGCGGTCTCTCCGTGAACACGCCGTTCTGGAACACGCTGCTGGGCCTGTGCATGTTTCTCGCGCGGTTTCCGCTCGCCATCGCGATGCTGGCGATGGCCGGCTCACTCGCCGCCAAACGCCACGTGCCCGAATCCCCCGGCACGCTGCCGACGCACACGCCACTGTTCGTCACGCTGCTGGCTTGCGTCGTGATTGTGATCGGCGCGCTCACCTTCCTGCCGGCGCTGGCCCTGGGGCCGATCGCCGAGCAACTCATGTCCGCCATGGGGCACTGATCAATGACTTCTCAAACTCATGCAGCAAGCGGTTTCAATCGCGAGCTGATTCTTACGGCCATGGCCGACTCGTTCCGCAAGCTGTCGCCGCGGTTGCAGTTCCGCAACCCGGTGATGTTCGTGGTGTTCGTGTGCAGCGTGCTGACCTCGCTGTTGTGGGTGCAGGCGCTCGCCGGTCACGGCGAGGCGCCGACCGGCTTCATCTTCTGGGTCAGCCTGTGGCTGTGGTTCACCCTGCTGTTCGCGAACTTCGCCGAGGCAATGGCGGAAGGCCGCGGCAAGGCGCAGGCCGATGCGCTGCGCAGTTCGCGCAAGGACGTGCTCGCGAAGAAGCTGGCGTCGCCTGAACGCGATGCCGCGATCACCTTCGTGCCTTCCAGCGAGCTGCGTACCGGCCATCACGTGCTGGTCGATGCAGGCGAGCAGGTTCCCGGCGACGGTGAAGTGGTGGTCGGTGCCGCCAGTGTGGACGAGAGCGCGATCACCGGTGAATCCGCGCCGGTGATCCGCGAGTCCGGCGGCGACCGCAGCGCGGTCACCGGCGGTACCAAGGTGCTGTCGGACTGGCTGGTGGTGCGCATCACCAGCAACCCGGGCGAGAGCTTCCTCGATCGCATGATCGCGATGGTGGAAGGTTCCAAGCGGCGCAAGACGCCGAACGAGATCGCACTGACCATCCTGCTGGCCAAGTTCACGCTGATCTTCCTGCTCGCCTGCGCCACGCTGCTGCCGTATTCGATCTACAGCGTGCGGGCGACCGGTGCCGGCAACCCGATCACGCTCACCGTGCTGATCGCGCTGCTGGTGTGCCTGATCCCCACCACCATCGGCGCGCTGCTGTCGGCGATCGGTATCGCCGGCATGGACCGGATGATCCGCGCCAACGTGATCGCCACTTCGGGTCGCGCGGTCGAGGCGGCGGGTGACGTCGACGTGCTGCTGCTGGACAAGACCGGCACCATCACGCTGGGCAATCGCCAGGCGGTGGCGTTTCATCCGGCACCGGGCATTGACGAAAAGATCATGGCCGAGGCCGCGCAGCTGGCCTCGCTGGCCGACGAAACACCGGAAGGTCGCAGCATCGTGGTGCTGGCGAAGGACAAGTTCGGTCTGCGCGAGCAGCAGCTCGAGGCGATGCACGCGCAGTTCGTTCCATTCACCGCGCAGACCCGCATGAGCGGCGTCGATCTCGGTGCGCGGCAGATCCGCAAGGGCGCACTGGATGCCGTGGAGAAACATCTGGAGGCGCAGAACAGCCACTTGCCGCCGCTGGTCAAGCGCATGGCCGAGGATATCGCACGGCGCGGCGCCACCCCGCTGATCGTCACTGAAGGTGCTCGCGCGCTGGGTGTGATCGAGCTGAAGGACATCGTCAAGGGCAGCATCAAGGAGCGTTTCGCCGAGATGCGCAAGATGGGCATCAAGACCATCATGATCACCGGCGACAACCCGCTCACCGCCGCGGCGATCGCGGCCGAGGCTGGCGTCGACGATTTCCTGGCCGAGGCCACGCCGGAAGCCAAGCTCAAGCTGATCCGCGGCATCCAGGCCGAGAACCGGCTGGTGGCGATGTGCGGCGACGGCACCAACGACGCCCCCGCGCTGGCCCAGGCCGACGTCGCGGTGGCGATGAACACCGGCACGCAGGCCGCGAAAGAGGCCGGCAACATGGTCGACCTCGATTCCAACCCGACCAAGCTGATCGAGGTGGTGGAGATCGGCAAGCAGATGCTGATCACCCGCGGCGCGCTGACCACGTTCTCGATTTCCAACGACATCGCGAAGTATTTCGCGATCATCCCGGCCGCGTTCGCGACCACCTATCCGGCATTGAACGCGCTCAACGTGATGCATCTGGCGACACCGCAGAGCGCGATCCTGTCGGCGGTGATCTTCAACGCGCTGATCATCATCTTCCTGATCCCGCTGGCGCTGAAGGGTGTGAAGTACCGCGCACTCGGCGCCGGTGCGCTGCTGCGCCGCAACCTGCTGGTCTACGGGCTCGGCGGCGTGGCGGTGCCGTTCGTGGGCATCAAGCTGATCGACATGCTGCTGGTGCTGGGAGGGTGGGCCTGATGAATGCTTCCACCCGCATCGGTGCAGCCATCGCGTTCTCCCTCGCCGGCCTCGCCGCGGCGCACGCCGACGGCGCGCCGGCCAGCTTGGTCAGCGGCAATGTCGCGGTGACCTCCGACTATATGTTCCGTGGCCTCACCCAGACCTGGGGTCGTCCGGCGATCCAGGGCGGCGCCGACTACGCCAATCCGAACGGCTTCGCGGCCGGCTTCTGGGGTTCGAGCATCAGCGAGCGCAGCTATCCCGGCGGCGCGATGGAGCTGGATCTGTATGCCAGCTACGGTCAGGCGATCAATAGCGACTGGTCGTGGCGCGCCGGAATCTATGGCTATGTCTATCCAGGCGCCGATCTCGATCAAGCCGGGCTGCCATCGCGCTCGCTCGACACCGTCGAGGCCAATGCCGCATTGACCTGGAAGCAGTTCACGCTGAAGTACAACCATTCGCTCACCGATTATTTCGGCGTGGATACCGAGCAAGGCTATCGCGGCGATTCGAAGGGCACGGGCTACCTGCAGCTGGACGCCACGTTCCCGTTGGGCGACGCATGGAGCCTGGCGCTGCATGCCGGCCACACGCACTACACCACCACGCTGGTCTCGCCCCTGGCCAACGGCGCGCGCGACCCCGGCTACAGCGATTTCGGCGCTACGCTGAAGTACCAGATCGCCACGCACTGGTCGCTGAGTGCGGGCCTCACCTACGCCACCAACGCGGATTTCTACCGCCGCACTTCCAGCTCCCTCGATGCCAGTGACACGCGCGATGTCGGCGGTTCACGCGGTTTCGTGATGCTGCAAGGAACCTTCTAGTGCGATCGATCCATGATCGCGAAATGCAACAAGCGGCCATCCATGGCCGCACCTTCAAAAAGAGCGGTGACTACCCATGAGCAAGCTATTGCGCCAATCCTCCGTCCTTCTGCTGCTGATGACCGTCATCACCGGCGTGCTCTATCCGCTGGCTGCCACCGGGCTGACCCAGCTGATCTTTCCGCGGCAAGCCAATGGCAGCCTGATTCTGAAGGACGGCAAGCCGGTCGGCTCGGCGCTGATCGGCCAGTCGTTCACCGATCCGAAGTACTTCTGGGGTCGGCCGTCGGCGACCTCGCCGAATGCGTACAACGCCAGTGCTTCGTCCGGTTCCAACCAGGGACCGACCAACCCGGCGCTGACCGACGCGGTGAAGCAGCGCATCGCCGCGCTGCGAGCGGCGGATCCGGCCAACACCGCGCCGGTGCCGGTGGATCTGGTCACCGCCTCAGGCAGCGGCCTCGACCCGCAGATCAGCCCGGCTGCGGCGCAGTACCAGGTGGCACGGGTGGCCAGGGCACGCGGGCTCAGCACCTCGCAGGTGCAGGCCCTGGTGAACGAATACACCAGCGGGCGCCAGCTCGGCGTGCTGGGCGAACCGCGGGTCAACCTGCTGCAGCTCAATCTCGCGCTGGATACACACCGCGGGCGCATGGCAGCTGATCGCGCTAACGTAGCGTCATTCACCGGACCGACCACCGAATGAGTGAGCCTTCCCGCGAAGCGCGTGCCGATGCCTTGCTCAGCACCGGCCACGACGAGAGCACCCACCGACTGAAGATCTTTCTCGGCGCCGCTCCCGGCGTGGGAAAGACCTACGCGATGCTGTCGGCCGCGCGCGAGCTGAAGCGGCAGGGCGTGGACGTGGTGGTCGGCCTGGTGGAGACCCACGGCCGCGCCGAAACCGCGGCCTTGCTGGAAGGCATGGAAGTGTTGCCGCGCCGCAAGGTGCGCTACAAGTCGTCCGACGGCAGCGAGCGCGACTTCACGGAGTTCGATCTGGATGCGGCGCTGGCGCGCAAGCCGGCGGTACTGCTGGTCGACGAGCTGGCGCATCGCAACCTACCCGATGGCCGGCACGAGCGGCGCTGGCAGGATATCGCCGAGCTGCTCGATGCCGGCATCGAGGTCTACAGCGCGCTCAACGTGCAGCACCTGGAAAGCCTCAACGACCAGGTGCGCCGCATCACCGGCATCACTGTGCGCGAGACGGTGCCGGACGCTTTCCTCGATCACGCGCGCGACATCGTGTTGGTCGACCTGCCGCCGCGCGAGCTGATTGGTCGGCTCAAGCAGGGCAAGGTATATGTACCGGAGACCGCGGCGGCGGCGCTGGACGCGTTCTTCTCGCCGACGAATCTGGCTGCGCTGCGCGAGCTGGCACTGGACACCATCGCCGGCCACGTGGACAGCGACCTGCGCGAGCACATGCTGGCGCGCGGCAGCGCGATGACGGTACGCCGGCGCGTGCTGGCGGCGATCGATGGCCACGGCCAGAGCGAGTACCTGGTGCGCGTGGCGCGGCGCATCGCCGAGCGGCGCGGTGCACCGTGGAGCGTTGCCTTCGTCGATACCGGCGCCAAGCTGGATCCCGCTCGGCGTGAACGGCTGGATGCGGCGATGCGGCTGACGCGCCGGCTCGGCGGCGAGGCGATCATCCTGCGTGGCCACGCGATCGCCGACGAATTGCTGGCGCATGCCGATCGCGAGGGCGTCGGCCAGATCATCCTCGGGCGCACCCGCGAACGGCTGGTGGCGCGCATGCTGGGTCGCTCGCTGACCCAGCTGCTGCTGCGCCGCGGTGCGCACCTGGAACTGACCATCATCGCCACGCCAAGCGAGCGGGCGAAGGCGCGCCGCCGGATGCGCCTGCCGTCCGCGCGCGGTTCGCGCAGCGAGTACATCTACGCCACCGTGGCCACCCTGATCGCGTTCGGGCTGGCATTCGTCGCCGACCGTTATCTGTCGGTGGCGAACCTGTCGCTGATCTTCCTCACCGCGGTGCTGGTGGTGGCGGTGCGCACGCGCATGACGGTGGCCGTCTATACGGCGATCCTGTGTTTCCTCGGCTACAACTTCTTCTTCGCGCCGCCGCGTTACACCCTGGCGATTTCCAGCGTCGACGATGTACTGGCGGTGACGCTGTTCCTGGTGGCGGCGCTGGTGTGCAGCCATCTCGCCACGCGGCTGGCCAGCCAGGTGGAGTCCTTGCGCGGCGCACATGTGCAGGCGCGCGCACTGCTCACGCTGGGCCAGCAACTGGCCACTAGCACCGACGCCAGCGGCATTCGCGACGTCGGCAGCAAGGCACTGGCGCATGCGCTGCGTTGCGACGCAGCCATCCTCGCCCGCGATGCGGAGCAGGTGTTGCGCGTGGTGGCGAGCGTGCCGCCGGAACGTGCGTTGTTGCCGCAGGATCTGGCCGCGGCCGACTGGGGCGACCGCCATGGCGAACAGGCCGGGCGTTACACCGATACCTTGAATGCGGCGCCGTGCTGGGTGTTGCCGCTGGGCAGCGAGAGCCGGCCGCTGGGCGCGGTGGCATTGCGCTTCGATCCGGCACTGCGCGAACCGGACCCCGACCAGCGCAGCCTCGCGCTGGCGATGACGCAGGACATCGGCCAGGCGCTGGAGCGCGCACGACTTTCCGACGAACTCGAAGGCGCGCGCGTGCAGGGCGAGACCGAGCGCCTGCGCAACGCGCTGCTGTCGTCCGTCTCGCACGACCTGCGCTCACCGCTGGCGTCGATGATCGGTGCCGCCGGCACCCTGATCTCCTATGAGGAAAAACTGCCGCAGGAGGAGCGCCGCGAGTTGCTGCAGGCGATCCTCGGCGAGGGCCAGCGGCTCGATCGCTACATCCAGAACCTGCTCGACATGACCCGGCTCGGCCACGGCACGCTGAAGCTCAACCGCGACTGGACCGACAGCGCGGAAATCGTCGCCGCCGCAGTGACGCGACTGCGCAAGCTTTTCCCCGACCTGCGCGTGGAGATGCTGATGCCGGACGAGCTGGTCTTGCTCTACGTGCATCCGGCGCTGATCGAGCAGGCGCTGTTCAACATCCTGGAAAACGCCGCGCGCTTCTCGCCGCCCGGCGAAGCCGTGCGCGTGACCGTGCGCAGCATCGACGACCGCCTGCAGATCGATGTCGGCGACCGCGGCCCCGGCATTCCGGAAGACGAGCGGGCACGCATTTTCGACATGTTCTATTCGGTATCGCGCGGCGACCGTGCGCCGCAGGGCACCGGGCTCGGCCTGGCGATCTGCCGCGGCATGATAGGCGCGCACGGCGGCAGCGTGGAGGTCTTGCCCGGCGATGGCATCGGCACCACCATCCGTATCAGCCTGCCGTTGCCGGCGCCGCCTGATACGAGTCCATGACCTCAGCTGCACCGCGCATCCTGGTGATCGACGACGAAGCGCAGATCCGCCGCTTCCTCGATATCGGGCTGCGCGCGGAAGGCTATGAGGTGCTGCTCGCCGCCAATGCCGCCGATGGCCTGGCGCTGGCCGCCACGCAGTCGCCGGATCTGGTGATCCTCGATATCGGCCTGCCCGATCGCGAAGGGCACGACGTGCTGGACGAGCTGCGCCAGTGGAGCCAGGTACCCGTGCTGATGTTGTCCGTGCGCGATGCCGAGAGCGAAAAAGTGCGCGCACTCGACCACGGCGCGAACGACTACGTGACCAAACCGTTTGGTATCCAGGAACTGATGGCACGTCTGCGCGCGCTATTGCGCAAGCGCCCCGGCGAACCGGAGCTGCCGCCACGTTACGACGACGGCCATCTCGCCGTTGACATGGCGCGTCGCGAGGTTCATCTGGACGGCGTGCTGCTGTCACTCACCCGCAAGGAATACGCCGTGCTGGCCCTGCTGCTGCATCACGCCGGCCGGGTCGTTACCCAGCAGCAGTTGCTGCGCGAAGTGTGGGGGCCGACCCATACGAGCGACAGCCAATATCTGCGCATCGTGATCGGCAAGTTGCGGCAAAAGCTGGGTGATGATCCTGCGAACCCACGTTGGCTGAAGACCGAGCCGGGCGTCGGTCATCGCTTCATCGTAAAATGAGCGATGCACCTATCCGGGCGCGATGGTGATCGTTGGCCACGTACAGCCTGCTACGGCTGGGACTGACGGCCGTTCAGGGTTCCGGTGTCTGTACAGCGCCCGCACCAAGGTTATGATACCCAGCCTGTTTCACCACATCGGCCGTAACTACTCCCGACGTACGGCCGACCCAACGAGGACATCCCATGGCACGCGGCATCAATAAAGTCATCCTGGTAGGCAACCTTGGCGCAGACCCGGAAATGCGCCACACCGGCGGCGGCACCGCGGTCACCACGCTGAACCTGGCCACCTCGGAAAGCTGGACCGACAAGCAGAGCGGCGAGAAGGTAGAGAAGACCGAATGGCACCGCGTGAAGCTGTTCGGCCGGCTGGCCGAGATTGCCGGCGACTATCTGAAGAAGGGCCGCCAGGTCTACATCGAAGGCTCGCTGCGCACCGACAAGTACACCGACAAGCAGGGCATCGAACGCTACAGCACCGACATCATCGCCAGCGAGATGCAGATGCTCGGCGGCAATGAGGGCGGCGGCGGTGGCGGCGGTGCTCCGCGCGAGCGCCCCCAGAGCAGCGGTGGCCAGCGCCAGGGCGGCGGCCAGTCGTCGCGCGGTGGCGATGATTACGGCAGCCAGCAGCGCCAGTCGCCGGCACCGGCGGACAACGGCTTTGCGGATGACGAGATTCCGTTCTAGACAACACTTGAATGCGAGTGGTCAGCAAGATAAGAAGAAGGCCCCGCATTGCGGGGCCTTCTTCTTTTCCGTCGCTTCGGGTGGAGGCGCGCCGACGCGGCTACTTCACCTGCAGCGTGTTGTTCGCACGTTGCCTGTCCGGCAGCGCATGCGCGGGATCAATGGTGGCCGAGGCTATCTTGCGCGTGCCGTCGACGTGAACCACGTAGCTGCGGTGCTGCTGCCAGGTTTCCACTGGCACGCGGATGTCCTGCTTGCTGCCGTCGTCGTAGACCACCTGCAGGGTGGCCGGAAGCACCAGCTGGTCGAGGTTGGCCACGGTGATGTCGGCGCCCTTGCGGTAGTCGCCGCCCGTGTAGACGACTTTCTGCACGGCCATATCGAACTGCCAGTTGTGCTCGAACCAGCCGCGCCAGAACCAGCCCAGGTCCTCGCCGGTGTCGCTTTCCATGAAGCGGAAGAAGTCCGACGGGCTGGGGTGCTTGTACGCCCAGGTGGCGATGTAGCGGCGGAACGCGGGGTCGAAGCGTTCAGGGCCGATGATCTGCTCGCGCAGCAGCACCAGGCCGAACGCGCCCTTGAAGTAGCTGATCGGGTGACGGTACTTCTCGCTCGTCATGTCGGCGCCGTTGAGCAGCGCCGGCGCAGCGGGATCGGCCAGCACGGCGGCGATCTCGTCGGCCGGGTTGCCGCCGCCGGGGGCGTATTCGCTGTCGCGCTTGGGTGCGTACTCGCCGTGGTTGAAGGCGTTGTCCTCGTAGACGTCGATGAAGGTGTTGAAGCCTTCGTCCATCCACGCGGCACGGCGCTCGTTGCTACCCACGATCATCGGGAACCAGATGTGGCCGATCTCGTGCGCTATCACCATGTGCAGCTTGCTGCCCTTGGCGAGCTTGTGGTCGAACGTGATGCCCGGGTACTCCATGCCACCGGCGGTGCCGGCCTCGTTGATCGCCACCGGCCACGGGTACGGGTACCACTGCTTCGAGAAGTATTCGGTCGAGGCCTTGAGGTATTCGGTGGCGCGGCCCCACGCCGCATCGCCGCCGCTTTCGACCGGGTACACCGACATCGCCAGCGCGGTCTTGCCGTCGGGCAGGTTCATGCGTGCCGCATCCCACACGAATGCCTTCGAGGCGCCGAACGCCACGTCGCGGGTGTTGTGCATGCGGAAGTGCCAGGTCAGCGTGCCGCTCTGCTTTGGACGGCTGGACGGCTTGGTGACTTCCTCGGCGCTGCGGATCATCACCGTCTTGTCGCTATGCCTGGCCTGTTCCAGCCGCTGCTGCTCGGTCTTCGTCAGCACGTCTTCCGGGTTCACCAGTTCGCCGGAGCCGGCCACGATCATGTCCCACGGCACGGTGACCGCGTAATCGAAATCACCGTATTCGAGATAGAACTCGCTGTTGAGGTAGGGCGCCGTGTCCCACCCGCGCAGGTCGTCGTACACGGCCATGCGCGGATACCACTGCGCGATCTCGAAGATCTCGCCGTTCTTGCTGGGGTTGACGTCCATGCGGCCGCCGAATTCGCCGGGCACGGTGAAGCTCCAGCGGATATGCAACTTCAGCTGGCCGTCCTTCGCCTTCAGCGCGCTCGGCAATGACACCTGCATGCGGGTGTCCGAAACGGTCCACGTGGCTTTCTGCAGACGGCCGCTGCCGTCGTCGACCTCGACCGACTCGATGCGGTAGCCGTCGGTGAATTCGGTGGGGAACTTGCTGGTGAAGGCGCCACGGGCGTCCTTGCGGTAGCGGTTCTGGTCCAGCTGCAGCCACAGCACGTCGAGCGCGTCGGGGCTGTGGTTGGTGTAGCTGATCACCTCGCTGCCGCTGAGCAGGCGCGTGGCCGGATCGAGCGTGGCCTTGATCTGGTAATCGGCACGGTTCTGCCAGAACATCGGGCCGGGCTTGCCGCTGGCCGAGCGATACGCCGTGGCCGGTTGCGGATAGCTGTACGGCGCGAAGGTCTGCAGCGGATCGAAGCGCGCCGGCGCGTCGGCGGCGAAAGCGCAGGTCGCGGTCAGCAACGTCAGGCAGGCAGTCAGGCGGAGGAGTTTTTTCATGCGTAGGTTCCGGGTTCGGAATGGTGTGGGGTGTGTAGGAGCGGCTTCAGCCGCGATGCTCTGGCTGGTCGATCGCGATCAAAAGCATCGCGGCTGAAGCCGACTCCGCGACCGCAGAAAGTCCCCTTGTGGACAAAAGCATCGCGTCATCGCCGCAACAGGCGCAGCACTTCGTAGCAGGCGCCCATGGTGTGGTAGTCGGTCTTGCCGGCGGGGCTTTTCTCGTCGTCGTATTTGCGGTTGTCGCGGGTGAGGATGCGATACCACGCGCCGTAGCGGTGATCGACGAAATGCTGCCACGCGTATGCCCACAGTTTCGCGTACCAGTCGTCATACGCGGTCAGGCCGGTGCGCGCATGCAGCCGTGCCGCGGCGGCCAGCGATTCGGCCTGCACCCAGAAATACTTGTCGTCGTCACAGACGCTGCCGTCCGGCGCGAAGCCATAACAGATGCCGCCGTACTGGTTGTCCCAGGCGCGCGCCAACGCCGTGTCGAACAGCTGCTGCGCCGTCGGCGCCAGCCAGTTTTCCTCGCGGCCGCGTTCCAGCAGCAGTGGCTCCATGATCAGCAGCAGCTTGGCCCATTCGGTCTGGTGGCCAGGCTGGAAACCCCATGGGCGGAACAGATGCTTCGGGTCGTCGCGGTGGTAGTCCCAGTCGATGTTCCAGTCACGATCGTAGTGTTCCCACACCAGCCCGCCGGCCTGCGCGGCCTGGCGCCGGGTCATGTGATCGGCGAGGGTGTACGCGCGTTCCAGGTAACGCGGATCGTCGCTGGCCTGATAGGCCGCCAGCATCGCTTCGCACATGTGCATGTTCGCGTTCTGGCCGCGGTAGCCGCTGAACTGCCAGTTCGCGTCGGCCTCGTCGCGGTAAAGCCCGGCGTCGGCATCCCAGAAACGCTGCTCCAGCAGGTTCCAGGTTTCGTCCATCCATGCGGCGGCCTCGGCGATGCCGGCCTTGCGCGCGGTGGCGTAGGCGAGCAGCACGAAGGCGAGGCCGTAGGCGTGATTGGTGCGGTCTTCCGGCTGGCTCGTCGCGGATGGTCCAGGCGTAGCCGCCGCTGTACGGATCGCGATGCGCTTCGCGCAGGTAATGCAGCCCATGGCGGGCGGCGTCGAGGTATTCGCTGCGCTGCCGAACTCGATCGCCGCCATCGCGTAGTTGAAGACGAAACGCGTGCTGCTGACCAGGTGCCGGTGCGTGCGGTCGTAGATCGTGCCGTCGTCCTTGAAGTAGTGGAAGAAGCCGCCGGCCGGGTCGATCGCGTGCGGATGGTAGAACGCCATCGTCTGCGCGATGTGCTCGCGCAGGAAGCTGGCGGAACGGAAGTCGGGCGCCGTGTTCATGCCTGCTGCTCCATGAAGGCCAGCACTTCGTCGCCGCGCGGCATCGCGGTGAACGAGCCCTGGCGGGTCACGGTCAGCGCGCCGCAGGCGGCGGCGAAGCGCAGCATCGCGTGCAGCCGCGGCAGTTCGGTGACCAGTTGGTCGATCCGTTCGGTGCCTGCCGCGAGCTCGGCCAGACAGCACAGCAGGCCGCCGACAAACGCATCGCCGGCGGCGGTGCTGTCCACCACCTTGCAACGGCATAGCACGGCAGCTCGCCCTCGGCGTCGGGGTGGAACCAGCGCAAGGGCCTGCCGCCATCGGTCACCACAACCAGCCGCGTGCGGCCCAGCCACAGCCGATCCAGCGCGGCCTGCTCGCCGTCCACGGCCAGCCATGCGAATTCCTCGGCCGACAGTTTCACCACATCGGCCAGATGCAGGGCCGGCCACAGCAGCGGAAGCGGATCGGTGCCGGCGGGCCACAGTGCCGGGCGCAGGTTGACGTCGAAGCTGACCAGCGCGCCCACGCCGTGCGCGCGCTGCATGCCTTCGCGGGTGGTGTCGGCCAGCGCCGGGTCGGTCATGCTGTTCGAGCAGACGTGGAACACGGCGACGTCGCGGAACGTGTCCGCGCGAAAGTCCGCCGGGCGGAACAGCAGGTCGGCCGAGCGCTCGCGATAGAAGCTGAAGCTGCGTTCGCCGTGCGCGTCCAGCGTGACGAAGGCGAGCGCGGTGTTCGCCGCCGCGGTACGCACGACGTCGTCGGTGCCGACGCCGGCATGCTGCAGGCTGTCGAGCAGGAAATCGCCGAAGCGGTCTCGCGAGAGCATGCCGGCGAAGCGGGCATGGCCGCCGAGCCGGGCGGCGGCGACCGCCACGTTGGCCGGCGCGCCACCGGCGAACGGCACGAAGCTGGCGGCGAAGCCGCGATCGTCGTTGCCGTTCGGCATGCAGGTCGATCAGCGCTTCGCCGAAGCACAGGATGGGACGCGTGGTGTCATGTCGACTGGCTCCCGCTGGCGTCCGCTGCCGGAACACTGCGGATTCGCGAGCCGCTGAGGCCGTAGAACACGATGTACAGGTAGCACAGCAGCGGCAGGAAGAACGCGTGCTGCAAGCCGATGTGATCGGCGAACAGGCCCTGCAGCGGCGGAATGATCGCGCCGCCCACGATGGCCATGATCAGCAGGCTGGAGGCCTTGCTGGTCATCGGGCCCGAGCCGCTCGATGCCGAGCGCGAAGATGGTCGGGAACATGATCGAGTTGAACAGGCCGATCGCGATGATGCTGTACATCGCCACGCTGCCGCTGCTCAGCATGGTGGTCAGCACCAGCAGCGGCGTTGATCGCGGCGAACAGCGCCAGCAGCCGGCGCGGCGAAAACTTCGCCATCAGTGCCGAACCGATGAAGCGCCCGATCATCGCGCCGCCCCAGTACCAGGACACATACTTCGCCGCCTGCTGCTCGCTCATGTGGCCGATCTCGGGCATCGAAAGGTAATTGACCATGAAGCTGCCGATCGACACCTCCGCGCCGACGTAGAAGAAGATGCCGAGCACGCCGAACAGCACATGCGGATGGCGCAGCACCTCGGCGAAGCCGTGCCGGGCGTGGTCGTCCTTGTCGGTCGCTTCGGTCAGCGCCGGCAGGCGGAACAGCCACACGAAGATCGCCAGCAGGAACAGCACCACCGCCAGCCCGATATACGGCCCCTGTACCGCCTGCGCCTGCTGGGTCTGGTAGACCAGCTGTTCGGCCGGCGCCAGCGCCGCCAGCTCGGTCGGGTTCTTCACCACGTTGGACAGGATCAGCAGCCCGCCGAACCAGGGCGCCAGAAAGGTGCCGAACGAATTCAGCGCCTGCGCCAGGGTCAGCCGGCTGGAGCTGGTGCGCTCCGGACCGAGCAGGGCCACGTAGGGATTGGCCGCCACCTGCAGCACGGTGATGCCGGTGGCCAGCACGAACAGCGCGCCGAGGAAGGCCGGATAAAGATGCAGGCCAGCCGCCGGCCAGAAGCCGAGCGCGCCGATGCCGGCAATGGCCAGGCCGGCGACGATGCCCTTCTTGTAGCCCAGTGCGGCGACCAGCCGGCCGGCCGGCAGCGCCATCAGGAAGTACGCGCCGAAGAAGGTGAACTGCACCAGCATCACCTGCGCGTAGCTGAGCTGGAAGATCGACTTCAGATGCGGGATCAGGATGTCGTTGAGGCAGGTGAGGAAGCCCCACATGAAAAAGATGGTGGTGAGTACGCCCAGCGCCATCGGGTAGTCGGTGTAGCGCTCGCCGGCGGCAGGCGCGCTGCCGGGAACGGGTGGCGGTTGAGTGGCGAAGGCCATACGGATTCCCCAGGTGAGTCAGTGGACGGGCGGTGGACAGCTGCTTGCACGAACCACCAGTTGTACCGGCGCAATAGTCTGCCGGCTGGTGGCGTTTGGTTGCTGCAATCGTTGCATGATCAGTTGTGCTGCCTGGCGGCCGCGCTCCTGCGGAGTGGTCGACAAGGTGGTCAGGGGCGGCATGCCCAGCGCGGCCTCGGCGATGTCGTCGAAGCCGGTCAGCGCGAAATCGCGGCCCGGACGCAGGCCGAGCTGGTTGAGGCCGAGCATCAGGCCCAGCGCGACGGCGTCGTTGTAGCAGACCGCCGCGGTCGGCGCAGGCGATCCATCGAACAGCGCGCCGGTGCAATGCGCCGCTTCGAGTCGGGTCGGCGCGCATTCCACCTGCCAGTGCGGCTCGATGGGCAGGCCGGCGACCTGCATGGCATCGAGATAGCCCGCATGCCGCTGGCGGCATGAGCTGGAATCGTGGTGGCCGCCGAAAAACGCAATGCGCCGATGACCGCAGGCGATCAGGTGCTCGGTCGCCAGCCGCGCACCGTGCTGGTTGTCCAGCATCAACTGATCCCAGTGCGCGCATTCCGGCAGGGTGCCGTCCAGCTCGCGATTGAACAGCAGCAGCGGCACGCGTCGCCCGACCACGGCCGATACCTGGTGCGCCTCGCTGTGTTCGGCCGGCGACAGGATGATGCCGGCCGGACCGTGTTCCAGCAGCGAGCCGAGCACGGCCTGCTCGCGCACCGTCGACTCGCCGGTGCAGCCAAGCAGGGTGACGAAGCCGGCGGCGCCGAGCGCCTCGTCGACGCCCGCGGCAAATTCGGCAAAGAACGGATTGGCCAGGTCGTTCAACACCAGCGCGATGCTGGACGAGGTGCTGCGCCGCAGGTTGGCCGCGGCGCGGTTGTAGACGTAGCCCTGCCGGCGCAGTTCATCCTCGACCCGGGCGCGAGTGAGCTTGTTCACCAGCGGGCTGCCGCGCAGTACCAGCGACACCGTCGCGCGCGACACGCCACAGCCGGCGGCGATGTCGTTCAAGGTGATCTTGCGGTCGGTCGGGAGATGGCTCGCCATGCACGTTAGCTGGATTGGACCGATCCAAAGGTAGTTTATCGGCGCAGTTTGGCACGTCGCGGCGCAGCATGCCTTGGCGGTCGACGGATGCTAGCGTGCCGGCCTGACTCGTTTCTCCAAGGCGGCAAGATCATGGGCTTTCCGATGCGTGGCGTACTTCCCCGTGTGTTCGTTGCCTGGCTCGGCATCGCGCTTGCCGCACCCGCCAGCGCGCAGGCGGTGGACCATCCCTCCGGCCATGCGGTGGCGGTCGATCCGCGCATCGGCACCGGTGGCGACGGGCATACGTTTCCCGGCGCGACGGTGCCGTTCGGCATGATCCAGCTGTCGCCGGATACCGCGATGCCGGACGTCAAGCACGCCTACAAGTGGGCCGCCGGCTACCAGTACACCGATGGCAGCATCATGGGGTTCTCGCACACCCACTTTTCCGGTTCCGGCCACTCGGATCTCGGCGACGTGCTGGTGATGCCGATTGCCGGCACGGTGAAACTGGATCCGGGCGATCCGGCCACGCCGGGCAGCGGCTACCGCTCGCGCTTTTCGCACGACAGCGAAGTGGTGCAGGCCGGCTACTACGCGGTGACCTTGAGCGACTACGGCGTGCGCGCCGAACTCACCGCCGGGCGACGCATCGGCTGGCATCGCTACACGTTCCCCGCCGGCAAGCCGGCGCATGTGCTGCTGGATCTGCGGCCGAGCATCTACGACTACGCCGGCAAGGTGCTGTGGTCCAGCCTGCGTGTGCACGGGGACGGCACGGTCACCGGCTGCCGCACCACGCGCGGCTGGGCGCCGGGTCGCGAGCTGTGCTTCGCACTGCGTTTCTCGCAGCCGATGACCTCGCGCCAGCTGCTCAATCGCGAAACCGACGTCACCTACAAGGGCTTCAAGGGGCCGGGCAACCAGGTGGAGGACAACGACGCGCAGAACGGTCGCGCCCTGGTCGGCGTGTTCGACTTCGGCACGCTGAAGCAACCGCTGGAAGTGAAAGTGGCCATTTCGCCGGTGAGCGAGGCGAACGCGATCGCCAATCTCGACCAGGAAGGCAAAGGCTGGGATTTCGACGCGCGCCGGGCGGAAGCTAAGAGCCGCCTGGGACAAGGCGCTGGCGGTGATCGACATCGACGCACCGGCCAGCACGCGCACGCTGTTCTACACCGCGCTGTATCACGCGATGCTGTCGCCGACCTTGAGCATGGACGTCAACGGCGACTACCGCGGGCCGGATCATGCGGTGCATCGGGCGAAGGGCTTCGAGTTCTATTCGACCTGGTCGCTATGGGACGTCTACCGCGCGCAACAGCCGCTGATGGTGCTGCTCAACCCGGAGCGCAGCACCGATTTCATCCGCTCGCTGATCGCCGCGCAGCAGGCCAGTCCGTTCGGCATCCTGCCGGTGTGGGCGTACCAGGGCCTGGAGACGTGGTGCATGATCGGCTATCACGCGGTGCCGGTGATCGCCGATGCGTACATCAAGGGCGTGCGCGGTTTCGATGCGGATGCGGCGATGCGCGCGATGGTGGCCAGCGCCACTTATGCGCCGTACGGCGACCTCGCCGATTACATGAAGCTCGGTTACGTGCCGATCGACAAGGAGCCGGAGGGCGCGTCGAAGACGTTGGAATACGCCTACGACGACTGGTCGCTGGCACAAATGGCCAAGGCGATGGGCAAGCATGATGTCGCCGCCGCGTTCGGCAAGCGCGCGGGCAACTGGCGCCATGCGTGGGACGCGAAGACCGGCTTCATGCGCGCCCGGCTGAGCGACGGCAGCTTCCGCGAACCGTTCAATCCGGAAGCCGCCGGTTACGGCAGCGACTACACCGAAGGCAATGCGTGGCAGTACTCCTGGTACGTGCCGCAGGACGTGGCCGGGCTGATCCAGGCGATGGGCGGCGATGCGAAGTTCGTCGCCAAGCTCGACGCGCTGTTCGACGCGAAGGTCGACGCCTCGCACTTCAAGAACGTGGAGGACATCACCGGCCTGATCGGCTGGTACGCGCACGGCAACGAACCGAGTCACCACATTGCCTACCTTTACGACTACGCCGGCGCGCCATGGAAGACGCAACAACGCCTGAAGCAGATCATGGACAGCCAGTACGCGCCGCGCCCGGATGGCCTGAGCGGCAATGACGATCTTGGCCAGATGTCGGCCTGGTACGTGTTCAGTGCGCTGGGCTTCTACCCGGTGACGCCGGCCAGCGATGAGTACGCGATCGGCCGGCCATTCGTGTCGCGCGCGACGCTCCACCTGGGCGGCGGGCGCCGCTTCACGGTCAGCGCCGCGCCGCTGGACGACGCCCATCCGTACGTCGGCGCGGTGACGCTCAATGGCAAGCTGCTCGATCGGACCTACCTGCACCACGCGGAAATCGTCGCCGGCGGCGAACTGCATTTCAGCATGCAGGCCAAGCCCGATCTGCGCCGGGGCAGCACGGTGGCGGCGAGGCCGGCGGCGATGAGCAGCTATTGACGCTCATCGCGCGGGGCCTGGCGGCGGGATCGCGGCCGAAACATGCCAGAATGGCGGGAGCCCTTCGCGCGGCAGATAGGTCGAGGTTGCCAGCAGAATGAAGACGAGAGGTATCCTGCGCTGGCGTACCGCCGGCATGCTGCTGGCGGTTCTGGTCATCGTGGCCTTGCCGTATGCGGTGACCCGTTCCGGTGCGCACAACGCCGAAATCGCATCCGCCTGGGTAAACCATTCCGGCGTGGTGAAGGCGCTGACCTACGAGCTGGCGTATGTGGCCCGCGACAGCGAAAGCGCCACGTATCGGATGCTGGCCGGCGACAGCGACGAGTTCACTGTCAAACGCGCCTCCCGTGCTAGCGAACGTGTGCCCGAGCTGATGCGGCAGCTGCGGGCGATGACACGGGACAACCCGGACCAGCAGATCCAGATGGGCGCCCTCGAGAGTGGCCTCAGCGGGCGCATCGCGCTGATGAGCCAGGCGCAGTCGCGGCTGCAGCACGGTGACACCGCCGGCGCGCGGCAATCGTTGCGCGACGCAGGCGACCTGTTCACCATCAGCGACCAGATTTCCAGGATCGTGCAAATCGAGGATCGCCTGCTGGAGCAGCGCCAGATCGCCGCCCGGCACCAGGCATTCAACGGCCGCATCGTGCTTACCGTCACCGCCGTGGCCCAGCTGGTGCTGCTGACCATCATCGTGCTGATGTCCGAGCGGCAGATCGGGCAGCGCCAGCGCGCCGAGTCGCGCGAGAACCGGGCGGTGCAGCGGTCGCAGCTCATTTTCCAGGCCGTGCGGGAACCGATTGCGCTGTTCGATGAAAACCTCAAGAGCCTGCTGGTGAACAACGCCTTCAGCGAACTCTACGGGATGGATACAGAACGAGGCGCGCAGCCTCTGGCCGAGATCGGCAACGGCGCATGGAGCGACGCGGTACTGCTGCAGCGGCTGAGCGACGTGCTGTTGCGCGACCGCGAACTGTGGGACTACGACCTCATCCAGCGCACTGTCGATGGTGTGGAGCGCCACCTGGTGGTCAACGCGCGCCGCCTGCAGCAGCAGCACAACGACGCGCCGGCGCTGCTGCTGACGGTAAGCGACGTCACCACGCGCGCGCTGGCCGAACAGAAGGTTAATGACCTCAACCGCCAGCTCGAGGGCAAGGTGGCGCAGATATCCGATGTGAATCGCGAGCTGGAGGCGTTCAGCTATTCGGTATCGCATGACCTGCGCGCGCCGTTGCGCCACATCGCCGGTTTCGCGCGCAAGCTGGAGCAGCACCTGGGGGAGCGCGTCGACGACAAGGCCGGCCATTACATCGAGGTGATCGCCAGTTCGGCCCAGCGCATGGCCCAGCTGATCGACGACCTGCTGGTGTTTTCCCGGCTCGGCCGGGGCGCACTCCGTCTGCAGGCGGTGGACATGCAGTCGATGGTGGAAGAGGCCCGCGCGCTGGCCGAATCGGCCGTGGAGGACCGCCGCATCGTATGGAAGATTGCGCCATTGCCGATGGTCATCGGCGATGAGAACATGCTGCGCACGGTATGGCAGAATCTGCTCGGCAATGCGGTGAAGTACACCGGTCAGTGCGATGTCGCTCGCATCGAGGTGAGCATGCAGCAGGGTCCGCAGGGCGATTACGAATTCACCGTCGCCGACAATGGCGCGGGTTTCGACATGCAATTCGCGGACAAGCTCTTCGGCGTGTTCCAGCGGCTGCATCGCGCATCGGAGTTCCCTGGCAACGGCATCGGGTTGGCCAACGTGCGCCGCATCGTGGCGCGCCACGGCGGCCGCGTATGGGCCGATGCCGAACCCGGCAAGGGTGCCCGTTTTCATTTTTCGCTGCCGGCCACCGACATGGCCGGCACACACGCCTGAGATCCGTCATGAACAAGAAAGATCTGCGTACCATCCTTCTGGTGGAGGACAGTTTGGCGGACGCCGAGATGGCGATGGATGCGCTGGGCGAGGCGCACCTGGCCAATCCCGTGGTGCATGTGGAAGACGGCGTTGAATGCCTCGACTATCTATACGCCCGCGGCGAGTGGGCCAGCCGCGATCCGGGCGATCCGGCGGTGGTGCTGCTGGACATCAAGATGCCGCGCATGAACGGCCTGGACGTATTGACCGCCATGCGCGCCGATGAGCGGATGCGGCGGATTCCGGTGGTGATCCTGTCCTCCTCGCGCGAAGAAAGCGACCTGGCGCGCAGCTGGGACCTGGGCGCCAATGCCTACGTGATCAAGCCGGTCGACGTCGACCAGTTTTTCGAGGCGGTGCGAACCCTGGGACAGTTCTGGGCAGTGTTCAACCAGGCGCCCGAGCCGGATTGACCGGGACAGAACGACAGCGCCGCCGCGAGCGCGCGAAGCAAGCCGTTTCACCATCGCATTCAGCCATCCATTCGATTTTTCCGTCATTCACTCAGCCCCAAGCAGTCCACTTCCCTTCGCCGGTTTGCCTCCCATTCCCCGCCACGCAGATCACGTCAGGGGCAGGCGCAAAGCCTGGCGCAGCGGAGTCAAAGACACCAACGCCGCAAGGAATCCCGCGACATACAGCGAGTCCGCTCGTAGTCCAGCCGCCGGAACAGATCAGGCAACGTCTCAAGGAATCGCCATGCCCCAGCGGCAGCTTCGCCCCTTACCGACCGTTCGCATCCTGCAGGTGGAGGACAGCGAGCTGGATGCCGAGCTGGTGCTGGCCGAGCTCGACAACGACGGCATCACCTACGAGGTATGCCTGGTCGACGATGAGGCGCGTTTCCTTGCGGCGCTGAAGGATTTCAAGCCGCACATCGTGCTGTCCGATCTCAGCATGCCCGGCTTCTCCGGGCAGCGGGCGCTCGAACTGCTGCGCCAGAAGGACGAGGACCTGCCGTTCATCTTCGTCTCGGCCACGCTCGGCGAGGAGGCGGCAGTGCAGGCGCTGCGCAACGGCGCGACCGATTACATCCTCAAGCAGAACCCGGCGCGGCTGGCCAGCGCCGTGCGCCGCGCGTTGAACGAAGCGGAAGCGCGCCGGGCCAACCGGCGCTCCGAGATGGAGCTGATCCGGGCGCAGCGATTCGAGAGCCTGGCGATGCTGGCCGGCGGCTTGAGCCACGACTTGCGCAACCTGCTGCAACCGCTGCTGCTGGCTGGCGACAGCCTGCACGATTACCAGGACGATCCACGCCTGGCAAGGCTGGGCAAGCTGGTGCGCGACTGCGGCAAACGCGGCCTGGACATGGTGCATTCGATGCTGTCGTTTGCGCGCGGCGCGCGGCGCGCCGAGCAGGTGCAACTGGGCGCATTGTTCAGTGCGTTCGGCTTGCTGATCCAGGGCAGTGTGCCGCACACGGTGACCATGGAACTGGACCTTGACGATCCCGAGCTCACGTTCGAGGGCAACCACACCGAGCTGCAGCAGTGCCTGCTCAATCTTTGCCTGAATGCCGTACAGGCGATGCCCGAAGGCGGCCATCTGCGCATCGAGGCATCCCAGATGGAGTTGCCGGGCGATTTTTTCCTGCCCGACGAGCAACGGAAACCTGGGTATTACCTGCGCATCAGCGTGGTAGACAACGGCCCGGGCATGAGCGAAAACGTGCTGGAGCATCTGTTCGAGCCGTTCTACACCACCAAGGAAACCGGTACCGGGCTGGGTCTGTTGTCGTGCAAGCGCATCGTCGATGGCCACGGTGGCGTGATGCGGGTGGATAGCGTCGCCGGACGGGGCAGCCGCTTCGATCTGTATTTCCCGCTGGGCGAATCCGCCGGCGACGCGCAGCCGGAGACGCGGGAAGAGCTGGAAGGTGCCGCCGAACGTGTGCTGGTGGTCGTGGAGGAAGCCGGCCAGCTGTCGCTGCTCGCCGACATGCTCGACGCGTATGGCTACCAGCCCCACGCGAGCCAAAGCGGTACCGCCGCGTTGCAGTGGATCGAGGCCGGCGGCTTGCCCGACCTGGTGGTGCTGGATGCCGACATGAACCTGTTCACCGGCGTGCGCACGCTGGCCGAGCTGGTCGATCGCGGTTATTCGGGCGGCGTGATATTGCTCGCCCGTCCCGGTGCCGCGCCGGACCTGCACGAACTTCCTCCCTTGGAGCATCTCTATGTGGTCGACAAGCCCTTCGCCACACCGGTGCTTCTGCGCACGCTGCGCAAGGCCCTCGGGGCGAGCGGTGCGGCGCAGTAGAACGATCGCAGCGCGCGAAGGGCAGTCGGGCTTGGCGTGCTGAGGTACTACGGCAGCCTCGCCTGGCGCAGCTTCCACCGCAGCAGGGCACTGACTGCACTGGTCGTGCTGCTGATGGGCTGCGGCGTGGCCACCTGCATGGTCACGTTCGCGGTGTTCCGCGCCGCGGCGGCCGACCCGATCCCGTGGAAATCGCACCAGTTGTTCACGCCGCAGATCGACAGTTTCGGCCCGGCACACAACTGGAAGGGCGAGCCGCCGCAGCTGCTCAGTTACATCGACGCCGTAGCCTTGCTGCATGCGCGGCAGGCGCGGCGGCAAGTGCTGATCTACGGCAGCAAATGGACGGTGATGCCGGGCGACGCGCAGCGCCAGCCGTTCGCGCAGGAAGGCGATGCGGTCAGCAGTGATTTCTTCGCGATGTTCGACGCGCCGTTCCGTTACGGCGGTGGCTGGTCGGCCAATGACGACGATCAACGCGCGGCGGTGGTGGTGATCAGCAGTGCGCTCAACCAGAAACTGTTCGGCGGTGCCGATAGCGTGGGTCGCGAGATCACTCTGGACACGCACACCTATCGCATCGTCGGTGTACTGGACGACTGGGATCCGCGGCCACGCTTCTTCGATGTGATGAGTACGTACGACGCCTTCGGCCATCCGCGACAACTCTATCTTCCGTTCAGCCGCGCCGTCGATCTGCAGAAGGCCACCACGGGCAACTTCTACTGCAGCACCAATACGGTCGATCCCGACCTGCCGGACTGGAGCAGTGTGCTGCACAGCGGTTGCGCGTGGATCGCGGCATGGGTGGAACTGCCCACGCATGCGGGCGTGGCGCATTACCGCGACTGGCTGCGCAACTACGCCGCCGAGCAGCAGCGGCTGGGCCGCTTCGACTGGCCCCCGAACGTGCGCCTGTCCGATGTGATGCAGTGGCTGCGCCAGGACAGCTACAACGTGATACCGAAATCGTCGGCGCTGTCGATGATCGTCGCGCTGAGTTTTCTGCTGATCTGCCTCGTCAACGTGATCGGCCTGATGCTGGCCCGCTTCATGCGCCGCGCACCGGAGATCGGCGTGCGCCGCGCGTTGGGTGCGTCACGTGGCGCGATCTATCGCCAGTTCCTGATCGAGGCGGCGGCGATCGGGTTGGCCGGTGGCGTGCTGGGGCTGTTGCTGACGGCGCTGGGCATGGCCGGCATCGGTCGCGTGTTCGAGCCGGATATCGCGCGGTTGGCCACGCTGGATGCATCGCTGTTGCTGCTGACCGTGGCGCTGGCGGTGGCGACCACCTTGATCGCGGCGCTCTACCCCACCTGGCGCGCGGCGCAGGTGCAGCCTGCGTGGCAGCTGAAGTCGAACGGATGAACGTCATGGTGATCCATCTCCGCCCGATCCTGGCCGCGCTGCGAAGACACAAGATGGCCACGCTGCTGATCGTGCTGCAGGTCGGGCTGACTCTTGCCGTGGTCAGCAATGCGTTGTTCATCGTCAAGACACGCGTGGTGCACCTGTCGCGCCCGAGCGGCGTGGACGAGGCGCATCTGTTCGTGATCAACAACCAGTGGATCGGCCAGCCGGACGCGCCACGCATCGACGCGCAGATGCGCACTGATCTGGCGACCTTGCGCAGTCTTCCGGGCGTGCGTGACGCGTTTGCCAGCCAGGCCTATCCGATGGAAGAAGGCGGCGGTGGGCTGGTGCGCATCAAGCATCGCGTTGAGCAAACGACGAAGGCGCAGCTGGCGCTTTCCTATTTCGCCGACGAGCACGCGCTCGACACGTTCGGCACCGCGCTGGTGGCGGGCCGCAATTTTCGCGCCGACGAAATCGCCAGCCTCGGCCCGTACGACAAATCGCAGCCGGCGGTGATCATCATCACCCGCGACCTGGCCCGCAAGCTTTTCCCCGACGGCGCGGCGGCGGTGGGCCAGCGCGTCTATCTCGACGATGCCCGCCCGAGCACGATCATCGGCATGGTCGATCGCCTGCAAGGCGGCTATGCCGGCAGCAGCACGCGTTCGATCGACGAGGACACTGTGCTGGTGCCGGCGCGCTACGCCAGCGCCGCCGATGGCGCGGCTTATGCGGGCGGCACGGTTTATCTGGTGCGCGCGCAACCGGGGCAACTGGATGCGCTGCTGCACGCGGCGCCGGCTGCACTGCTGGCGCAAAACCGCCTGCGCCTGATCAGCCCGGACGACGGCGTGATCACGTTGGCGCAGGCGCGCACGAAGGCTTACGCCACCGATCGTGGCGTGGCGATCATGATGGGCGCGGTGTGCGTGTTGCTGCTTTTGGCGACGGCCGGTGGCATCGTCGGACTGAGCAGTTTCTGGGTCGGACAGCGGCGTCGTTCCATCGGCGTGCGGCGTGCGTTGGGCGCGACGCGCGGCGACATCCTGCGTTATTTCCAGACCGAGAACGCCCTGATCGTCGGCATCGGCGTGGTGCTTGGCGTGGTGCTCGGCATCGCCGCGAACCTGTCGCTGATGACGCACTACGAACTGCCGCGGATGCCGCTGTGGGTGCTCGGCGTCGGTGCGCTGCTGCTGTGGTTGCTTGGGCAAGTGGCGGTGTTTGGCCCGGCGCGGCGCGCCGCCGCGGTGCCGCCGGTGGAGGCGACGCGGTCGGTGTGATCGCGCGTCGCGCGTCGTGCTCCAGGGAATCTCGGTCGCCTTTTTGCTCGTCATTCCCGCGGAAGCGGGAATCCATTTCGACCTTGCGTGGCAGCAACTTGGATTCCCGCTTTCGCGGGAATGACGTCATCGAGAGTTTTTCCAGGTTCCTCTCAGTCGATGCCGAGCTTCTTCAACTTGTAGCGCAACGCGCGAAAAGTGATGCCGAGTTTGCGCGCGGCGGCGGTCTTGTTGTAACGCGATTCTTCCAGCGCCTTGACGATGGCGGTGCGCTCGAGCTGGCTGATGTAGTCGTCGAGTCCGCCGTTGGCGCTGGCCGCGACCGGCGCGCCAACCGGTGCTCCGGCGTCATGTCCCGCCTGCGCCGTCCCGTCGTGGCTGGCGCGCGAACCCCGCTGCGGCAGCATCAGGTCGGAGGCGTCGATGGTGGCGCCGTCGCACATCGCCATCGCGCGTTCGAGGATGTTTTCCAGCTCGCGCACGTTGCCGGGAAATTCGTAGCTTTCCAGCGCGTCCCGTGCGGCCGGCGACAACTGGCCGACGCTGTCGCCGCTCTTGCCGGCCAGCGCCTTGAGGATGAATGCGGACAACAGCGGCACATCGCCGCGACGTTCGCGCAGCGGCGGCACGCGCAGCTCGATCACGTTGATGCGGTAGAACAGATCCTGGCGGAACTGGCCTTGTTCCACCAGTTGACCGAGGTTCTTGTGGGTGGCCGAAAGGATGCGCACGTCGACCGGGATCTCGTCGCGTCCGCCGATCGGGCGCACCGCTTTCTCCTGGATCGCGCGCAGCAGTTTCACCTGCATGTGCAGCGGCAGTTCGGCCACTTCATCGAGGAACAGCGTGCCGCCCTGGGCAGCCTGAAACAGGCCTTCCTTGTCGGTGCTTGCGCCGGTGAAGCTGCCCTTGCGATGGCCGAAGAACTCGCTCTCCATCAGCTCCGACGGGATCGCACCGCAGTTGACCGGCACGAACGGGCCGCTGGCGCGCGGGCCTTGCTCGTGAATCAGTCGTGCGACCAGTTCCTTGCCCACGCCCGATTCGCCGGCGATGTACACCGGCGCCTGGTTGCGCGCCAGCTTGCCGATGGTGGCGCGCACCTGCTGCATCGCCGCGGAGTCGCCGATCAGGCGGTCGCTGGAATCGCTGGTTTTCGCGGCGGCGCCGCCATTGCGCTTTTCCTCGACCAGCCGCAATGCGGTACGCACCAAGCCGCGCAGCATCTGGATGTCGACCGGCTTGGAGACGAAGTCGAACGCGCCCGCCTTCAGCGCATTCACCGCGGCGTCGACGTTGCCGTAGGCGGTGATCATCGCCACCGGCATGTCCGGGTGATTGGCGGCGATCAGCTCGATCACTTCCTGGCCGTTGCCGTCGGGCAGGCGCATGTCGGTGAAGCAGAGGTCGTAGCTGCGCTCGCCCAATGCGCGACGCGCTTCTCCCACGGTGCCGACGGCGTCGACTTGCAAGTCCATCCGCCCGAGGGTGATGGTCAGCAATTCGCGAATATCGCGTTCGTCGTCAATGACCAGAACGGTCTGTGGATTCATGGCACGGCGCGTGGCTAGGGGTGCAGAAGAGAATACCCGGCCCCGCGCTGCGGGGCAAAGACTGTCGGCGCTTGCTAGCGCCCCAGCTTGCGGTCGAAGAAGCTCACCATCACCGCATAGGCCTCGCGGGATTCGGGCATGTCCGGGTCGGAGAAGAAGGAATGCCACATGCCGTCCCAGACGTTCAGCTCGGCGTCAACCCCGGCGGCGGTCAGCAGCGCCTGGCTGTGCACCACCGCACTCATGGTGAAGTCGCGCGTGCCGGTGATCAGCAGGGTCGGCGGGAATTTCGCCAGCAGCGCGGGCGAGTTGGCCGGAAACACGAGCGGATCGCTGGCGCTGGCACCCTTGAAATAGGGCAGGTCGGCCAACTGCAATGGCCGCGCGGACGGCTGTTCGCCATTGAGCAGCGGCGCGGTATAGGTGGAGTCGCCGCCCATCTCGCTGATCGATCCGCAGAACGTGCCGATCGCGCCCGGCACCGGCAGCTTCTTGGTGATGATTCGCGCCACCGCCTCGCCGGTGAGCACGCCGCCGGCCGAGCAGCCGTAGATGCCGATGTTCTTCGCCGGGTACTGCTTGAGCAGCGCGCGATAGACCGCCTCGACGTCCTCGCTGGCGGCGGGGAAGACGTCTTCCGGCCCCTGCCGGTAATCGACGCTGACGACCTTGATGCGGCCGAGGCTGGCAACCGGGATCGACTCGACCAGCGCGCCGCTGTGCGCCCCCCACAGGAAGGCGCCTCCATGCAGGTTGATCAGTACACGGTGGCGGTTCTTCGCCGCGACGCCCCGTGCGGGCAGCACCACGTCGGCGCCGACGCCGCCGATCGTGTCGCGGTGGATGGTCACCGGATAGAGCTTTTCCATGCGTGCCGCGCGGGCGCTGTTGAGGCGGTCGTAGAAATCGCGGCTTTGCGCGATCGGCGCGCCCAGCGGCGGCGCCTTGCTGCCCGCGGCGATCATCTTCGGGAAGAAGGCCCGCGCCTGCGGCGAAGCGAAGGACGAGTACGGGATGGTTGTCGCGGAGGTGGTCACGCTGCCGTCGGCTTTCACGACAGGTAGTGCGTCCTGCGCGAGCGCGTTTGCGCAGAGCAGGGTCAGGCCGATCAATGCGGTGCGGCACCGGCGAAGTCCGGTGGAATGTAGATGGCGTGTTGCGCGCATGGTTTCTCCTTCAGGGAAGCGTCGGCGGCACGAGCGTGCCCGCGCGTGTGGGAGTCGCGATGCTTCTGAGTTCGGCGATCGCGCAAGGCATCGCGACTGAAGTCGCTCCCACAACGCGGGGCTCGGCATCAATCGGATGTCACCGAACCCGGCTTGGCGGCCGCCTTCGCCTTTTCGCCGTGCAATATCTCCTGCATCTTCAGGTACACGCCGTTGGTCCAGCCGAAGCCGATCACGTTCTGGCTGTAGCCCGCGCTGACCTTCACATCGGCGTTGCCCAGCGCCATGTTGTATTTTTCGCGGATGGTGCCGTCGTCGGCGAAGCCTTGATCCACCGTGGCGTCGAACTTGCCGGCGATGCGCCGCGCGTCGTCGTGGAAGCCGTAGCGATCAAGGCCGGACACGGCCAGCCAGTTGGTGGGCGCCCAGCCGAACGGTTCGCCCCACTGCACGCCGGCGGCGCGGTTGTCCATGCTCAGGCCACCCTTGCGCTCGAAGATGGCAAGCTTGCCGCGCACGGCGGCGGCCTGCTGTGCAGACGCCGCGCCGGCCCACAATGGATAGAACGTGGTGATGTACGGCCAGGGCGAGGACTTGCCAGCGACGAAGTCGTAGTCGCGGTACATGCCGTCCTGCGCACGCCACAGGTATTTGTCCATCGCCGCCTTGCGGGCATCGGCCGCCCGGGTCCAGCGTTCGGCTTCGCCGGCCTTGCCCAGTTGCAGGGCGAAGTCGTGCAGGTCGCGCTCGTAGCGGTAGAGCAGGCTGTTCAAGCTGACGTCGGCGTAGTGATGGGTCGAACCGCCGAAGGGTCCGAAGTGCGCATTGGTGTCGAAGCCCGACTCACGCATGGCGCGATCGCCGTGGAAGTAGTCGGCGGTGAGGCGGTAGCCGTCGAACCAGGCGCCGGCGCAGACCTTCGAGGCGCGCACGTCGCAGCTCTCCTGCTGCAGGCGCGCGGCCTCGGCATCGTCCGGATGTTGCGACGCCTTGATGAGGTAGCCGGGATCGTCCGCGGGATGCGCACGCAGCCACTTGATGACGCCGAGGTAGTAACCGCTGTCGTGCGCCTCCAGCACGGGACCGCTGCCCAGGTCGTAGTAGCGCGCCAGTCCGGTGTCGCCGGCGCGGTGCTCCGGCCGCGTCCAGATGTCGTGGTTGCGCACGGCCAGCGGATACGCGCGGGCCAGCCACGCGCGCCTCGCCTCCGCATCGGAAAAGCTCGCCGGATCGTCCAGCACGACGGCCATCATCGCGCTGAGAAACGGCGGCTGCGAACGGCTGAGGTAATAGGTGCGGTTGGCGTTGAGCACGCCGCCGTAGTGCTCCACCTCGAACAGCGCGTTGTCGACCATGTCCTTGGCCAGCGCGGTGCGCTGGTCGGCGCCCAGGCCAAGCACGATGAAGTAGCTGTCCCAGCCGTACATCTCGTTGAAGAACCCGCCGGGCACGACGTAGGGATGTGGCAGGTAGAGCAGGCCCTGCGCGGGCAGCTTGGTGGCGTCGATGTCGCCCAGCCGGTCGACCACGCGCGGCAGCTTCTGCACGTCGACGCCGCAGCGCTTGCCGATGTCGGCCAGCCGCTTCGGCAGCTGCAAGTTTTCCGGGAAATAGAGCACCGCATGGCCGGCCACCTTGGTGTCGGCCAGCGAGGCGCAGTCGTCCATCGAGCGCGTCAGCGTGGTCCAGGCCTTGTCGATGTAGGCCCGCGTCTTCGCCGGATCCGGTGTCGCCGCCATGGCCGATGACGCGGATGCGGAAATCAGCAGCAGGGTGGCCAGCCAGGTCCTCACTCCGCAGGCATGCCGATGCATGGCGTCAGCGGATTTTCCGCGGAAAGGGTCGGGTGTGTGGATCATGTCTGCTCTCCCGATTCATGGGTTGGTACGCAAGGTGCGGCTCAGCCTGGCCTTGCCGTGGGCATCGCGGGTGATCGCGACGTCGTAGACCTTGCCGCGGAACGTGATGTGTCTGAGCGTCAGCGATTTCCAATGCGGCGGCAGCATCGGCGGGTACGCCTCGACGAGTCCGTCCGGTTGGACGCGCAATCCGGAAAAGCCGTAGACGATGTTCTGCAACAGGCCGGCCGCGGCGGTGAGGAAGTAGCCGGTGTTGTTGCCCGCGGTCTCGGTGCGCACGTTGAATGGCGGCTTCAGCACGTTCGCGGTGATGTTGCGCTGGAACCACGCGCTGGCTTCGGCGCTGTCGCCCAGCGTGGCGGCGGCGATCGAGGTCGGCGCCAGACCCATGCTGTTGGGGTCGCGATGCGACTGTGTGATCGGCGCCAGCGCGTAATCGAAATCGCGCCGGCGCACGGCGGCATCCATCGGCAGGTCGAGCGAGGGATACGCCAGCATCGGCAACGCGCTTCCGCCCCAGGAGTCGATGTCGTGCGGCACGCTGGCGTCGAAGTCCAAGTGATGGCCTTGCTGCGCGGAGAACGGCACGAGCATGCGCGCGGCGATGTCCGCCCAGCGTGAATCGGGTGTGGCGTCCACGACCTTCGCCGCGGCGGTCGCGATGCGCAGCGCCTTGGCTGCGGAGACGTTGGTGAAGGTGTCGTTCGGCACGTCGTTGTAATCCTCGTCGACCGAGGTGACGTGCAGGATTTCGTAGCGCCGTTGCGGCACGTTGTACGTCGCCCGGCTGGTCCAGAATTCGGCGACCGCGCGGATCACCGGCCAGCCGTGCTGCTTCAGCCATGCCTTGTCGCCGCTGGCCAGGTAGTACTGCCATTGCGCGATCGCGATGTCGGCATTGACGTGGATCTCGCGCTCGCCCAGCACGTAGGCGAAGTGCGGGGTCTGTTCGGTGCCGTTCTGCGGATCGGCTTCCCACGGATACATCGCACCGCGCAGGCCGCGTTCGCGCGCGCGTTGTTCGGCGGCGGGCAGAGTGCGGCTGCGGAACATCACCAGCGACTTCGCGCGTTGCGGATGCAGCAGCAACAACGCCGGGAACACCCACGAGTCGCTGTCCCAGAAGGCGTGCCCGGCGTAGCCGGTGGTCATGCCGCAGGCGCCGATCGGCCACGCCGTGTCGCGGGTCGAGTTGGCGAGGAGGTAGTACAGGTCGGAGTGCACGATTCGCTGCGCCTGCGGATCGCCCTCGATGCGGATGTCGGTCTTCCACAACTCATGCCATGCCGCCTGGTGCGCCGCGAGCAGGGTGGCGAAACCGCCGCGGCGTGCCGCCTTTGCCAGCGCGAGATCGGCATCGGCGTCGCCGCCCCAGCCCTCGCGCGACGCGGCGACATACTTGATGAAGGTGTAGGTGATGCCCTTGCGCACCGGCACGCGCAAGTCCAGCGCCAGGCGGTAGTCGCTGCGGTAGAACCGCGCGTCGCTCGGCTTCACACCGTCCGGCAACTGGATCGCCGCGGCCTCGGCCATGGCCAGGCCATGTTCGGCCCGGCCGTCCAGCTTGAGCGTGAGGTCATGCGCGTCGCCGTCGCTGTCCAGCACGTGCGTGTCGCCGTGATACCACAGGGCCGCGCGGTCTGGCGTGGCGGGTGGAACCGCCTGCAGTTTCAGGTTGCGCGAGGCGACCTGCTCCTGCATCTGCTCGCCGCTCAGCTTGCCCAGCGCAAAGCGCGGCTGATGCGGCGCCCAAGTGTTGAGTGCGAACGAAAGCTCCACCTCACCGTCGAAGTCCGGCGTGAGCGAGAGGCGCGTGGCGGCCAGGTGCGGCGAGGCCTGGCTGACGAAGGTCGTCACTTCGACCGCCGTCGTCTTGCCGTGATCCGCGTAGCGGTAGCGCGTGGTCAAGGTGGCGTCGTGCAGGTTCAGCGTCTGCCGGTAGTCCTGGAACACGGCCGGCGAGAGATCGACCTGGTTCATCCAGAAATGGCCGGCGGCGGACTGGCCGGTGCTGTAGTCGATCTCGGTCCAGCCGGGAATGGCCGCCGGTCGCGCGATGTCGTCCTTCGCGTAATCCATGAAGGCGACCAGATAGGCGAGGTTGCCTTCAGTGCCGCGCGGCGCGGTGAACGTGGAGAGATAGCCGTTGGCCAGCTGGCCCGGGAAATAGCTGGCGAAGTCCTTCGCGGTGGCCGTCAGCAGGAAGTCGGGATCGGTCTGCCCGTGCGCGATCGCAGCGACGCCACAAGCGCCCAGGGCGATCAACCGGCAGAGCGTGGGATGGTGCCGCTTCATGGTGCAAGCCTCCACTGTTACAGCGCGGTGCGAGTCAGTTTGGCCTTGCCATCGGCATCGCGATCGACCCGGATGTCGTAACGCTTGCCGCGGAACGTGATGCCCTTGAGCGTCAGCGATTTCCATTCCGGCGGCAGCGACGGCGCATACGCTTCGGTCAAGCCGCCATCTTCGATGCGCAGGCCGCTCAGTCCGTAGACGAAGCTCTGCACGAAGCCGGCCGACGTCGCCAGGATGTAGCCCGCGTTGTTGGCAACGGTTTCCGTGCGCACGTTGAACGGCGGTTTCAGGAAGCCGACCAGGTTGCGCTGGATCCACTCGCCCGCGGCCTTGCTGTCGCCCAGCTCGGCCGCGCCGACGGCGAGCATCACCATCATCATCTCGTTCGGGTCGTCGCCGTGCACCTTGAGCTCGTGCAACTGGAACGCGAAGTCGTTGCGGCGTACCTGCGGTGACATCGGCAGGTCCAGGTTCGGATACATCAGCCAGGCCAGCGACGAACCCATCCAGGTGATCTTGTCGTGCGGCACCGAGGCGTCGAAGTCGAGATGACGCTGGTTCTGCGCGTCGAACGGGATGTACATCTTTGCGGCGATCGTGGCCCATTGCGGATCGGGCGCAGCGCCGACCAGCTTCGCCGCCTTGATCGCGATCTGCAGCGACTTGCGCGCGGCGGCATTGGTGAACGAGTCGTTCGGCACGTCGTTGTAGGCCTCGTCGGGCGAGGTGACGTGATGGATCTCGTAGCGGTCCTGGGCCTTGTCGTAGGTGACCCGGCTGACCCAGAACTGCGCGATCTCGCGGATCACCGGCCAGCCATGCTGCTTGAGCCAGGCGTCGTCGCCGCTGGCGAGGTAGTACTGCCACTGCGCGATCGCGATGTCGGCGTTGACGTGGATCTCGCGGAACACGCCGTAGGCGAAGTGCGGCGTATGGTCGACGCCGGTTTCCGGATCGGCCTCCCACGGGTACATCGTGCCTTTCACGCCGTACTGCTTCGCGCGCTCGCGCGCCGGCTGCATCGTGCGTGCGCGGAACATCACGATCGGCTTGGCGCGTTCCGGATGCAGCAGGAGCAGGGCGGGGAATACCCACGAATCGCTGTCCCAGAATGCGTGGCCGGCGTAACCGGGAGTCAGCGCGCAGGCGCCCATCGGCCAGGCCGTGTCCACGGTGGAATTGGACAACAGGTAGTACAGGTCCGAGTGCACCGCGCGCTGCACGTCCGGGTCGCCGTCAACCACGATGTCGGACTTCCACAGCGCATGCCAGGCGGCCTGGTGTTCCGCCAGCAACGCGGCGAAGCCCTGCTTGCGCGCGGCCTTCGCCAACATCACGTCGTCACTGGCATTGCCGCCCCAGTTCTGGCGGGATGCGGCGATGTACTTGGTGAAGACGTAGGTCTGGCCCTTGCGCACCTTGGCAGTGAGGTTGAGCGACAGCTTGTACGGGCCTTTTTCCAGCTTCACGGTTTCGATCGTGAGCCCCGGCGGCAATTCGATCGCCGCCGCTTCGGCCATGGTCAGGCCATGGTCGGCGCGACCGTCCAGCCACAACGTCAGCTCCTTGGTGTCGCCATCGCTGGAAAGTACGCGGGTGTAGCCGGGATACCAAACGGCGGCACGGTCGGGCGTGGGCACCGGCTTGTTGTCCAGGGTCTGGCCGCTGGCGATCACCGCCGCGATCATCTCGTCGCCGGTCATGCTGGCGATCGGGAAACGCGGCGCATGTTCGGACCACAGCCGGATCGGGAACGTCAGCTCGACGCTGCCATCGAATTGCGGCGTGATGGAAAGTTGTGTCGCCGCGAGATGGTTCGAGGCCTGGCTGACGAAGGTCACCACTTTCACGTCGGTCGACTTGTTCGCGTAGTCGAAGCGATAGCGGGTGGTGAGCGTGCCGTCGTGCATGTCCAGCGTCTGCGCGTAGTCGGCGAAGATCTTCTTGTCGATGCGCGTCGAATTGAGCCAGCCGCCGCCGGGGTTGTAGTCGATCTCGCTCCAGCCGGGGATCGCGGCGGGACGTGCGATGTCGCCCGGCTTGTAATCCATGAACGCGACCATGTACGCGCGATTGCCCTCGGTGCCGCGCACCGAGGTCATCGTGGAGAAATAGCCGTTGGCCAGGTAGCTCGGGAAATACGTGCCGAAATTTTCTGCCGTGCCGGTGAGCAGGAAGCTGGGATCGGTGGCGGCTGCGCGCGTGCCTGCGCTGGTCAGCAACAGGCAGAAGGCGATCCACGCAAGCAGATGGTGGCGTAGCGAATGCATCGGCAAGGCTCCTCGGGGTGGGGCGCTCAATGCGCGGGACCGAACGGGTCGGTGACACCGGCCATCCATGGATCGTGCGTAGCGGTGCGCCAGGTGGCCAGCTGCTTGCGCAGGTCGGCCAGCGTGGATGCGTGCGCGGCATCGCCCGCCAGGTTGACCACCTCGTCGGGGTCGACGGCGAGGTCGTACAGCTCTTCGGCAGGGCGATGACGGAAAGCGTCCAGCGTGCGTTTGCCGAGGCGGACGCCCGGCGTCGCGGCGATCGCTGTCCAGCTCGGCGACAGCGCCACGTCGCTGGCGATCGGCACCTCCAGGCTCGGCTCGAGGTTGTGGAAGTAGCTGTACCGGCGCGTGCGCAGCGCGCGGATCGGGTAGTACTGGTTGATCTCGTGGAAGCTGTGCGTGGCGAACACACGGTCCCAGCCGGCGGGGTTCTCGCTCTCCAGGATCGGCAGCAGCGAGCGTCCCGGCAGCGGCAGAAAGTGGTAGTCCGCAGGCGCTGCCGCACCGGCCCAGTCGAGGATCGTGGGCGTGATGTCGATCCAGCTCACCATCGCCCGGTTGTGCAGATTGCGCTTGCGCTGCTGCGGCGAGCGCACGATCAGCGGCAGGCGGATGCCTTCACGATAGAGGTTGTCCTTCGCGCCCGGAAAAGGCCGGCCGTTGTCGCTGAGGAAGATCACCAGGGTGTCGTCCGCATGGCCGCTGGCTTCGAGTTCCTGCAACAGCACGCCGACGCCGCTGTCGAGCCGGCTGACCGCTTCGCCGTACTGCGCAAGGTCGGCGCGCACGGCCGGCAGGTCGGGCAGGTGTGACGGCACCGCCACGTCGGCCGGGGCGTAGCGCTCGCGCTTCACTTCGGGCCAGTCGCGCGTGTTGCCGAACTGCGAGGGATCGCCGGCGCGATGCGGATCGCTGTAGCCGACGGTGAGGAAGAACGGTCGCCCCGCCTGCGCGCGGATCCAGTGCCCCGCTGCATGGCCCATCGCGGCAACGTCGCGGTTGCCGGCCTGCTCCGGCAGCAGCCACGCGTCGTAGTCCAGCAGGGCCAGCGGCTTGACGTGCAGCTTGCCGACGAGCGCCGTCGCGTAGCCGGCCTGCTTCAGCATCCACGGCAGCGTCTTCACGTTGTCCAGCAACGAGAAGTTGTGCACGTCGTGGCTCAAGCCGTACATGCCGTTGGTGTGCGAATAAAGACCGGTGTAGAGCGTCGCGCGACTCGAGCTGCACGACGAGACGGCGGCGTGCGCGTCGGTGAACAGGCTGCCTTCGCGGGCGAGCCGGTCGAGCACAG
Organism: uncultured Gammaproteobacteria bacterium; assembly: GCA_963697555.1. Taxonomy (GTDB): domain Bacteria; phylum Pseudomonadota; class Gammaproteobacteria; order Xanthomonadales; family Rhodanobacteraceae; genus Rhodanobacter. The sequence continues at coordinate 328,944 of CAVOOK010000009.1, read as the reverse complement.
GCGTCTTCAGCGTGCCGCCGCAGCAGCCCAGGTCATAGCCGAGATCGTCGGCCACGATCAGCAGGACGTTGCGGTCGGACCGATCATCCTGGCGGCTGCCGACAGGGGCGGCGACATGGCCGGGAGTCGTCGCAGCCACGCCCTGGCTCAGTGCGGTGCCGGCGGCAGCGACACTGGCGGCGAGGAACTGGCGACGGCTGAGCCTCACGGAATCGCCCCAGGCGACGGCACGGCCAGCACGGCAGCGCGATCGGTTTCGCGCTTGAAGAAGAACAGCGTGATCAGGATCAGCGTCATCGGCAGCAGCGAAAAATAGAACGCGTGGATGCCGTCGAAGCTGGCGAACACACGCGCCGTGATGTACGAGCCCATGGTGCCGCCCAGCGCGGAGAACACCACGATCAGTCCGGTCATCGCCGCATGCATCGGCTTGGGCAGCGAGCTCAGCGCGACCGAATTGATCACCGGATAGATCGGCGCCATCAGCAGGCCGAGCAGCGGGATCAGGTAAGCGGCGGCCGGTGCGTTGAACCAGCCTACGTGCGGCCGTGCCTCGATACCATGCGCCAACGGAAGCACCAGCACCACCAGCACGCCCATCCCCACCACGCACACGTTGAGCAGCGTGTGCCAGCGCATGCGCTTGAGCACGACGCCGGCGCCGATGCGGCCCAGTGCGGTCATGCCGGCGAGGATGCTGGCGAACTGGATGCTCATCGCGTTCGGCAGCTTCAGGATCTCGTTGTTGAACGTGGGCAGCCAGGTGCCGAAGCTCTGTTCGATCAGCACGTACAGGAAGGCGGAAGCCAGGAACACGTATACCAGCGGCCGCACGAACAGTTGCAGCATTTCCAGCAGCGAGTCGGAAAACGAATTGTTGTGCCCGTGCGCATGCGCCGCGCTCTCGTCGAGCCGGCTGCCCGCCAGCAACACGATCACCAGCGCGCAAGCGGCGGCCAGCAGCCAGTACACGTTGAACCAGACCGGGTTGCCCGGGTTGGCCGAATCGACGAAGGCGCTGAAGATCCAGTTGCCGGCGAGCACGCCGACCATAAACAGCCCCTCGATGGTGTTGGTCAGGCGCGAGTGCGCGACGCGGTTGGCGGTGAGCAGGCCGATTGAGGAATACACGCAGACCTTGGTCATCGCGAAGGCAATGCCCACGCAGGCGAACAACAGCCGCGTGGTCAGGAAACTCGGGTAGAGCGGCATCAGCAGGCAGGCGCCGCCGACGATGGCCAGGGCCAGCATCATCGAGCGCCGGTAGCCGAACATCGGCAGGAACGAGGCGACCAGGAACGAAGTGACCGCGATGGTGAGGTCCTTGTAGCGCTCCAGCGCGCTGGCTTCCGGCTTGTCGATGCCGAACGTGGCGATCGACTGCAGGATCACCGTGCCGACGCTGTTGAGCAGGACCGCGAAAATCATGTAGATCAGCGCAAGCGCGACGATCATGCGGAATCGGTTCATGCCACCCCCCCTGTGCGTGCGCAACTTCAGGACTGCCTGATTGGCGACGAAGCCCGGCAGGCGACGCCGTTCGCCCCGAGCGTAGGCGCGTAGCGCCGAAGTCGACGGGTCACCGTGGCGAGTGCTTCGACTCCGCTTGCTGTCGCAGCCACGCTCAGCACGAACGGGCCATAGGCCCAGGTTTAGCGCCGATCAGTTCAGAAAAGACGCGATCCGGGCCGCTCTGAGGTACAACCCGGATCGCGCGTGCCGCTAACTAAAACAGGTACTTCACCTCGAAGTTGACCTCACGACCTTCCAGTGGCCGGGCGAGGATCACACCGCCGGAAGCTGCCGTGCCGAAGATACGCGAGTTGCTTTCGGTAAGGCCCAGCTCGTTGGTGATGTTGGTGCCCTGCAGACGCAGCTGCCAGTTCTGTTCGACGTTGGCGATCACGCCGAAGTCCCAGGTGTTGTAACTGCCAAGCTGCTGCAGGCCCGACTGGTCCTGCGTATGCGGCCCCACGTGCGTATAGGTGACGAACGCGGTGACGTCACCCCACGAGAAGGGAATCCGGTAGCTAGGCGTGAACGCATAGTGGACCTTCGGCTGACGCTGCAACTGCATGCCATTGATGAACTGGCACCCGCTGACGCCGGTGACCACGTTGGTGAAGACGAAGCAGGAATTGTTGTGCGAGTAATGACCGTCGAGGTAGTTGGCGATCAGCATCAGCTTCAGGTTCTCGATCGGGGTGATCGCACCGGACAGGTTGATGCCCTTGGAGTCCGAGCCGTACAGCGCGGGCGCTCCCACCGGTGTGCCAGCCCCGTTCGTGGGCTGGAACGACAGGCCGTTGAACTGCTTGTGGTAGATGCTGATGTCGGCGTAGATCAGGTCCGACTGGTATTTGAAACCGCCCTCGAGGTTCTGGATCTTCTGCACCGGTGCGGTATTGCCGGTGGTGGCGCCGCGGATGCCGTTGTCGAAGTCGGCGAAATGCACGCCCTTGTTGGCACGTACGTACACGCTCATGTTGTCGGCCAGCTCGTAGTTGGCGCCAACGGTCCACGAGGTGTGGGTCTTGTTGTAGTTGGTGTTGGCGAAGGTGCCGTTACACACCGGTACCGAGTTGTTGTAGAGCGTGTTCGGATCACCATCCAACGGGATATTGGTGAGATTGCACACGTTGTTCGTAGCGTCCTGGTTTTCGAGACGCGCCGAAGCATCGAACAGCCACGGGCCCACGCGCCACGAATCGGACAGGTAGAACGCCTTGTTGGTGGCCTTGCCGTGCTGGGCGATGTTGAAGCCGCCGTTGTCGAGGAAACCCTGGTTGTCGGTCAGCTGCTTGATGGTGCCGCCGTCGTTGTAACTCACCATGATGGGCCGCGCGTTGGGCGTGTTCGTCATCAGCATCTGATTGCCGAGCGCCCACTTGTCGTCCATCGTGTAGTGCGCCAGGTACACGCCCGCCGTCAGCGTGTTGCCCTCGAAGATTTCCTTGCTGATGCGGAAGTCGTTGTTGATGTTCTTCAGATGCTTGTGGATGTACCACCAGCCCTGGTGGATCACGCTCTGGTTCGGGTCGACCGCGCCGCCGCCACCCGGGCCGGCGTAGGTTGCCGTCGCCGAACCGGCCGGTAGCCCGAAACCGCCCTGGCTGGTCGGGGTGTTGTACAGCTCGTCGTTCAACGATGCCGGGTTGGAGCCGGAGAACAGCGCATTGGTGTCGACATCGCCGCCATCGATGAGGAACTTGTCGCTGATCGTCCAGCCGCTGCCGAGGTCGTAGTCGAAGTTGCCGCCGAAGAAGCTCATCTTCGCGCCGCGGCCATTGGCGAGGTCGGCGTTGGTGCCACCGCCCGGATAGCCGGCGAGATGGACGTGCTGGATGTACTTGCTGTTGTAGGTGTCCGTGAGAGGATCGAAGCCCGGGTAGGCGCTGAAGTTGTCGGTGCCGCTCTGGATCAGCGGGATCGGCGTGATGAACTGGTTCTTGTCATCCAGCCGGCGGGCGTAGAGCATCATGGTGCCGTTGTCGGAATCGTGGGTCAGCGTAGCGGTGAGCTGGCCGCCCTTGTCCGCCGCGAATTGCGGGTCGCGCACGCCGTCCGAATCGCGATAGAAGCCGCCCACGCTGCCGTACCAGTTCGGGGCGATCGGGAAGCCGTAGAAGCCGTCGACGCGCTTCAGGTTTTCCGAACCGTAGGTGACGCCGACACTGCCGGACGGCACTTCGGTGCCCTGTTTCAGCATGAAGTTCGCGGTGGCGCCGATCTGGCCGTCGCCGAACACCACCGACGGGCCGCCCTGCAGGATTTCCACGCGCTCCACGGTGTCGTCGAGGCGGAAGATCGAGGTCGTTTCGAAGAACGACAGCGTAGGCATCCCGTACACCGGCGAACCCATCAGCTGGGTGGAGAAGTAGGGCGCGTCGCCGCCGCCCGGAAAGCCGGCGATCTCGATGTTGGCGCCGGTCTGGCCGCCAGTGGATTCGGGCCAGAGTCCGGGCGAGATCTTCAGCAGATCCGCGGTACTTTTCGGATTGGCCATCTTGATCTGTTCGGCGTTGGCCGTGGTGAGCGTGTAGCTGGCGTCGATCTTTTTCACGCCGGTGGCGGAACCGGTGACCACCACTTGTTGCAGGGTGGTGGTGGTCTTCGCCTCAGCCGCTTTTTGCTGCGAAGTCTTGCGGGCGTTCGCCGGCGCAGTCGTTGTCGCGGTGCTTTGCGCTTGCGTGTTGTCCTGAGCCATGGCCGTGGCGGACATGAGAATGCCCGCTATGGCCGCCGACAGCATCAATCGGGTCAGTTGCTTGTTGTTGCCCATGTCACGTCCTCCCCATCAGTTCTATGTTCTGGTCGGCATGTCAGGCGACCTGTCTGCGCCTGTTCGCCGTTCGGTTTGTGGTGATCGTGTGAATATCGAACGCTGCGATGTCGGGTAACACCAGATCCGCTTCGGCCAGCACCTGTGCGAGGCCGATTCCCACCGCCGCCATCCCCGCGGCATGAATGCTGGCGATGCCAGCCACGGCGTCTTCGACGCCCATACACTCGTTCGGCGTCACGCCCAGGGCGCTTGCCGCGGCGAGGAAGATTTCCGGATCGGGCTTGGAGCGGCTGATCCGGTTGGCGTCGACGACGACGTCGAACAAGTCCGCGATGCCCAGGCGCTCCAGCAGCAGGCCGGCGTTGCGGCTGGCCGAAGCCAGCGCCACCTTGAGTCCGGCCCGGCGCACCTGTTCGATCGCCTCGCGCGCACCGGGCAGCAGGTCCCGCGGTCCGAAGCGCTCGATCTGTGCGCGGTAATAGTCGTTTTTATGTGTAGACAACGTATGTTTTTCGGTTTCCGTGTAGGAGCGCGTCGCGGCCTGCAGCAGGATGTCCAGCGAGCCGCGCCGGTCGACGCCCTTCATGCGCTCGGCCGTGGAGTCGTCCAGCGGCACGCCGATCTCCTCCGCCAGTTTTTTCCAGGCGGCGTGATGCACCACGGCGGTGTCGGCAATGACGCCATCCAGGTCAAAGATCACCGCTTTCAACGGCGGCAGCGGCACCGGCCCGGCATCCGCAAAGCCAACGCACGGCAGGCGCAGTGGCTGGCCGGCATGCAGGCGTTGCGGCAGGCCATCGTGCAGGAAGGTGAGGGCGCTGCCTTCGGTCAGCGTGTAGAGCACGCCGGCACGATCGACCTCGATGCGCAGCTGCGCATCGCGCCAGCGCAGGCCGAAACGGTAGCCGTTCCACTGCGCCGGCACCCTGGGAGCCAGGGCGGGCAGGCCGCCGTGCACGCGCAGGCCGCCGTAACCCCAGGTGAGGGCGAGCCAGCTGCCCGCCATCGCCGCCATGTGCAGGCCATGCGCCGCATTGCCGTGCAGGTCGTCGAGGTCGACGCGCAAGGTGTCCAGGAAATAGCGGTGCGCTTTCTCGGCATGGCCCACCTCGGCGGCCATCACCGCGAACGTGGACGCCGACAGGGTGGAGTCGTGGACGGTGACGCCTTCGTAGTAGTCGAAGTTGCGCCGCTTGGCGGCCACGTCCACTTGCTCGCCTGCCAGCATGAGCGCCAGCAGCGTATCGGCCTGCTTGCACACCTGGTGGCGGTAGAGGGTGAGCGGGTGCAGCCGCAGCAACAGCGGCTGCCGGCACGGCGCCGCGGTGGGCATGGCGGGCAGGCGCGGCTTGTCGAGGAAGCCGTCGTCCTGCGGAAAGATGTCGAGCGCGGCGTCGATCGGCAGATGCATCGCGCGGGCGGCGCGGCGCCACTGCGCCGCTTCGTCGGCGCGCAGTTCGATCCGCTCGGCAAGCGCCGCGTGCTCGGCCGGATGGCTCAGCGCCATCCAGTCGGCGACTTCGGCGGCGTCGTGCAGATGCCGCTGCGCCAGCCGGTTGGTGTAGTGGTTGTTGTCGACCAAGGCGGAGTATTCGTCCGGGCCGGTCACTTCGTGGATGCAGAAAGCGTCGCCGTGACGCGCACTGAAGTGGCCGATCTCCAGCCAGATGCGCGCGGTCTCGAACAGCATCTCGGCGCCGCCTTCGAGCAGGAAGCCGTCGTCGCCGCTGGCGTCGACGTAGAGCCTGATCGCCCACGCCACCGCCGCATTGATGTGGTACTGCGCCGAGCCGCTGGGAAAGTAAGAGGAACACTCGTTGCCGCTGATCGTGCGCCACGCGTACAGCGCGCCGCGCGGATGGTTGAGTTCGCGCGCGTGGCGGCGCGCGTTGTCCAGCGTGCGCAGGCGATACGTGAGCATCGCGCGCGCCAGCGATGGCGCCAGCGTGGCCAGCACCGGCAGCATGAACACCTCGGCGTCCCAGAAATAGTGGCCTTCGTAGCCTTCGCCGGTGAGGCCCTTGGCGGCTGCGCTGCCGTGGCTGTCGCGGCTGCTCGACTGGAACACATGGAACAGGTTGAAGCGCAGCGCCTGTTCGGTGGCCGCATCGCCGTCGATCGCAAGATCGGCCCGCGTCCACAGGGACGACAACACCTGGGCCTGCTGCGCCAACAGCGCGGGATAGCCGAGCGCGATCGCCGTGTGCAGTTGGGTCCGTGCACGCGCGAGCAGGCGCTCTGCCGGATCGTCGGCGAACGGTACGGTGAAGGCGTACGCGACGTACTTGTCCAAGGTGACGCTCTGGCCCGGCGCCAGCGTCCCTTCGTAGACCTGGAGCACGCCGTGCGGTGCCAGGTTCGCGTAGCGGAACTGCAGCTCGCCGGCATGCTGGTGCCGCTGCGCGCAGACCAGCCGGATACCGCTGTGGGTGGTCTGCTGGCCGACCCAGGCGAGGTCGTCCTCTGCGCTGGCGTCGATGGTGCTCAGGCCGCCGTCGATGCGGCTTCCGATGCGTGGATCGAAGCCCTGTTCGACCGCCTCGCGCGCCGTGCTGATCGAGGATTCCAGCGTGATCGGGCCGGTGTAGTCGAGCGAACGCACCCGGTAGTGGATCGCCAGCAGCCCGGCGTCGCGCAGGCTCACGATGCGCTCGGCTTCGATCTCCAGGGTGGCGCCGTCGGGCGATCGCCAGCGCAGCCGGCGCCGGTAGGTGCCGTTGCGCAGGTCGAGCGAGCGCTCGAAGTGCAGCCACTCGCCCTGGTCCAGCCGCACGGGCGTATCGCCCAGCCGCAGATGGATGCGGGCGGCGTCGGCGACCGGGATGCGCGTATCGGTGTGGCTGGCGAAACCGGGAAAGCGCTCGTGGTATTCGATCGGCGTGCGTTCCCATACGGCGGACAGCAAGGTCGCCTGGCTGGGGCTGTCGCTCTCCTCCAGATTGCCGCGTACGCCGAGCGTGCCGTTGGCCAGCGCGAACAGGCTCTCGTCCTGCGCGAAGCCGGCCGGATCGGTGCCGTGCCGGGTCAGCACCCACGGGTCGACCGACGGCGTTTCGCCGACGATCGGCGCCACGGCATCGAGCGGCAGCACTGCGTAGTGATCCACCAGGAATCCCCCTGTCCGCGCGTCGAGCGTCGAGCCAGATCGGCTCCCGGTTCGCGGCTGGCGGCGAGCTTCGCACTAAATGTTATCGGTATCAAGATACCGATAACATTTTGTTTGAAGGGTCGGGGAAAGCCGCTCTTTTCCGCGGTGACAGGCCTTGCAGCGGGTGGCGCCAGGGCCGGCCGGCTGCCGGAAGCGCCAGCGGACGAGGTGGCGAGGTTGTTCGGCGGGACGAATGTCGACACACTGCAAGCCGGCCCGGGTATCGCCGCAGTACGGCGTCGCCGCACCGGCGGGCCAGTCCAAGCCCGAGGAATCAGATAGTTGAGCAAGACAGGCGCGCGCAAGAACGCGTCAGGCGGCCTGACCATGGCCGATCTGGCACAGCTGGCCGGGGTGTCCAAGATCACGGTGTCGCGTGCGCTGGGCGACAGCCCGCTGGTGAACCCGGAGACCCGCGAGCGGATCCAGGCGCTGGCCCGCGAACACGGTTACAAGCTCAACATCAGCGCGCGCAACCTGCGCCTGCGCCGCAGCCATACGGTGGCGGTGATCGTGGAGATGAAGCCGTCCACCGATCGCACCATGTTCGACCCTTACCCGCTGCTGCTGCTCGGCGGAATCTCCCAGGAGCTGACGGCGGCCGGTTTCAGCGTGCTGCTGACCACGCGGCAGGGCGCCACCGCGGCCGCGGTGCAGGCGGCCGACGGCTTGATCCTGCTGGGGCAGGGCGTGCATCAGGATGCGGTGCGCCGCTTCGACAAGTTGCGCCTGCCGATGGTGGTGTGGGGTGCGCAGTCGCAGAGCGACACGCACGTCGTGGTGGGCAGCGACAACCGCCTCGGCGGCGCGGCGGTGGCGGATCATTTCATCGCGCTGGAGCGTCGTCGTCCGGTATTCATCGGCAACCCTAGCCACCCGGAGATCTACGAGCGCCTGAGCGGTTTCGTCGACGCGTTCGCGGTGCACGGGATCAAGCCGCTGCTGATGCGGCGCGACGAATTCACGCTGGACTCGGGCATGGACGCGGTGCGCTCGCTGCACGCGCGCAAGGTCGGTTTCGATGCGATCTTCGCCTGCAACGACTTGCTGGCCATGGGCGCGATCCGCGGCACGCTGGAGCTGGGCCGTTCGGTGCCCGGCGACGTTTCGGTGGTCGGCTACGATGACATGCCGCTGGCGGCCAGTTTCCTGCCGCCGCTGAGTTCGGTGCGGCAGGACTGGCAGGAAGGCGGCATGCTGCTGGCGCGCAAGGTGCTGGCCCTGATCGAAGGCGAACCCGCGGCTTCCGAATGCCTGCCGGTCAGCCTGATCGTGCGTTCGACCTGAGCCGGCGATCGCCGCTTCCCTCCACGCTTCGGCAGGGTCGGTACGAGCGGAGTTCCTCAAACACGATGGACGTCCAGACGTCCGCCGCCGGCACTGCCTCAGCGCGTAGCCGCCTGGGCGGTGGTGTCCGCCGCCTCGGCCGGACTGCGCGCAGGCGGAGTCAGCACCAGCCGGAAGCAGCTGCCGCCGCCGGCGACGCGCACGTACTCCAGCGCAGCCTGGTTGGCGTCGCTCATCTGCCGGGCCAGATAGAGGCCCAGGCCGGTGCCGTATTCGTGCGTGGTGTAGAACGGCTCGAAAATCTGCGCGGCAACTTTCGGCGCGATGCCGGGGCCGCGGTCGATCACTTCCAGGATCGGCACGCCGTGCTCGCCCTGGCGGGTCACCACCATCACTCGTGCCGGTTCGCCGGGCAGACGCCCGTAGCGCAGCGCGTTCTGCACCAGGTTCCACACCACCTGCTGCAACTGCTGCGGGTCGGCCACCGCCGCCACCGGTGCGCCGTTGCTGGCGATCACCCGCAGCGAATCGGCGCCCAGGTCGTTGCCCTGGCTGTATTCCTCGACGAAGGCCTGGGCCCACTGGCCCAGATCCAGCGTCTCCGGTCGCGAGCGCTCGCGCCGCGACAGCTGCAGGATGTTCTCGATGATCTCGTTGAGCCGGATGCAATGGTTGTTGATGATCTCGACCATGCGCTGGTCGGTGCTGTCCATGCTTTTGGATTCGGCCAGCAATTGTGCGGAATAGCGGATGGCGGCCAGCGGATTGCGGATCTCGTGCGCGATGGAGGCGGACAGCCGGCCCAGCGAGGTCAGCGTGAGTTCCTCGGCGCGACGCGACAGCAGCGAGGTGTCGTCGAGGAAGATCAGCACGTGCGAATCGTCGTTCGGCGCGAGGCGGGTGAAGCGCGGCACGACCTCGGGCACGCCGTCGGCGAGCTGGGTGGCGGTTTCGTCCAGCTTGCCGGAGGTCATCCAGTGATACAGCCGGCGTGACAGCTCCGGCGCCAGCTGGCCCAGGTCGCGCTGGTCGGCGCCGGGGTTGCCCATCAGCATCCACGCGGATTCGTTGATCTGGTGGATGCGGTTGGCGTCGTCGACCAGCAGCACGCCGGTTTTCATGCGGCGGATGATCAGCTCGTTGACCTGGGCCAGGTTGGCCAGGTCGGTGCTGCGCTGCTCGGCCAGCGCCTCGGTGGCGCGCAGTTGCCGCCCGAGCACGTGGCAAAGCGTGGTGGTGGCGAAATAGGCCAGGCCGAACAGCGCCGCTTCCAGCAGGTCGCGGTCGCCGGGTTGATTGGACGAGGATCCGAAAAACGTGTGCCCGAGGATGCCCAGCGTGGCCAGCGCGGCAAAGAAGGTGGACAGCCGCAGCGGCAGCACGAGTGCGCCGGCGCTGAGATTCACAGCCAGCATCATCGCGATGCCGATGCGCGCATCGTGCATGGCCGCAATCGCCATCACCGCGGCGGCGATGTCCACCACCAGCGCCGATGCCACCGCCGTGCGGGCGAAAGGCATGCTGCGCCGGTTCAGCAGCACTGCCAGCAACGCGAAAAGCAGATACCCCATCGCCACGGCACGGGCGAAACCCGGCGTGGCCATTTCGGGCCAGCCCATGCCTGCCGGGCCGAACGCAAGCCCGACATACACCAGCGCCTGCACCAGCCGGAAGCCGTTGAGGAACGACAGTTCATGGCGGATCGTCACGGCACTGGCGGTGGCGGCAACGAAGGGCGGTGTGCTGGACACGTTGCGGGGACTCCAGGGGCGATTTCGGCCGAGTATAGACGGGCTGATCGGCGCCATGACACCGGGTCAAACGCCGTGAAACCGGCCTTTGCGCTGGCCACGGACAGGCCGCCCTTTCCATTGCCGCCCGCTTCCGCGAAAATGGGCGGCCGTATTGCGCGATTTATGCCCTGTCGCAGGGCAGGCGCATTGCATGCCGGCAGCGCGTCCATCCGCCGTCCGACCTTCCTGACCCACGCCGATGTTCCAGCGTGCGGCCGCCATCGTTTTTCCGTTCGCTCGAGGTATCGAATGAATTTCCACGAATACCAGGCCAAAGAACTGTTCGCGCAGTACGGCATCGCCGTGCCGCCGGGCAAGGTCGCCAACTCCCCCGACGCCGCCGTCGATGCCGCCAAGGCGCTCGGTGGCACGCAATGGATGGTCAAGGCGCAGATCCACGCCGGCGGCCGCGGCAAGTCCGGCGGCGTCAAGTTCTGCCGCAGCTTCGACGACGTGCGCGCCGCCGCCAAGGGCATGCTCGGCACCAACATGGAAACCTACCAGTCGGCCGGCCGCGCGCTGCCGGTGAACCTGGTGCTGGTGACCGACGCCACCGACATCGCCCGCGAGCTGTACCTGTCGATCCTGGTCGACCGTGATTCCAAGGCCGTCTCGTTCATCGCCTCCAAGCACGGCGGCGTGGACATCGAGCAGGTGGCGAAAGAGACGCCGGAAGACATCCATACGATCGTGATCGACTTCGTCGAAGGGCTGCAGCCGTACCAGTGCCGCCAGCTCGGCTTCGCGATGGACCTCAACGGCAAGCAGGTCAACCAGCTGACCAAGATCATGCTGGGCCTGTACAAGCTGTTCAACGAACAGGACCTGGCCCTGGTCGAGCTGAACCCGCTGGCCGTGCTGGAAGACGGCAACCTCGCCGCGCTTGACGGCAAGGTCAACTCCGACGACAACGCCGAGTACCGCCACCCGAACCTGGCCGCGATGCGCGACCTGACCCAGGAAGACGCCGCCGAAGCCGCCGCGCATGCAGAGCAACCTCAACTACGTGACGATGGACGGCAACATTGGCTGCATGGTCAACGGCGCCGGCCTGGCGATGGCCACCATGGACGTGATCAAGCTGGCGGGCGGCGAGCCGGCCAACTTCCTCGACGTCGGCGGCGGCGCCACCAAGGAGCGCGTGACCGAGGCGTTCAAGCTGATCACTCTCCTCGGACAAGGTGCAACTGCATCCTGGTCAACATCTTCGGCGGCATCGTCCGCTGCGACCTGATCGCCGAGGGCATCATCGCCGCGGTCAAGGAAGTGGGCCTGAAGATTCCCGTGGTGGTGCGCCTGCAGGGCACCAATGTCGATCAGGGCCGCGAACTGCTGGCCAATTCCGGCCTGGCGATCACGCCGGCGGATGATCTCAACGACGCGGCCCAGAAAGCCGTGGCTGCCGCGAAGGCCTGAGGAGTAATCGAATGAGCGTTTTGGTCAACAAGAACACCAAGGTGATCGTGCAGGGCTTCACCGGCCAGCAGGGCACCTTCCATGCACAACAGTGCCTCGACTACGGCACGCAGATCGTCGGCGGCGTGACCCCGGGCAAGGGCGGTTCCGAGCATATCGGCCTGCCGGTTTTCAACTCGATGGATGAAGCGGTCGATCAGACTGGCGCCGACGCGTCGGTCATCTTCGTGCCGCCGCCGTTCGCGGCCGACTCGATCCTCGAAGCGATCGACGCCGGCATCCGGGTCATCGTGGCGATCACCGAGGGCATTCCGGTGCTGGACATGCTGCGCGTCAAGAACGTGCTGATGCAGCATCCGGAAATCGTGCTGATCGGGCCGAACTGCCCCGGCATCATCACCCCCGGCGAATGCAAGATCGGCATCATGCCCGGTCACATCCACATGCCGGGCAAGGTCGGCGTGGTCTCGCGCTCCGGCACGCTGACCTATGAAGCCGTGTTCCAGACCACCAACGAAGGCCTCGGCCAGAGCACGGTGATCGGCATCGGCGGCGACCCGATCAACGGCCTCAGCTTCATCGACTGCCTGAAGCTGTTCCAGGACGACCCGCAGACCGAAGGCATCATCATGGTCGGCGAGATCGGCGGCAGCGCCGAGGAAGACGCCGCCGAGTTCATCGGCGAATACGTGAAGAAGCCGGTGGTGTCGTTCATCGCCGGCGCCTCGGCCCCGGCCGGCAAGCGCATGGGCCATGCCGGCGCGATCATCTCCGGTGGCAAAGGCACCGCTGCGGCGAAGTTCGCCGCGCTGGAGAAGGCCGGCGTCACCACGGTGAAGTCGCCGGCGGATCTGGGCCGGACGCTTGCGCAATTGATGAAGTAAAGCCTGCGCAGGCAACCGACAAAGGGCCACGCTTTTGCGTGGCCTTTTGCTTTTTTACTCCCCGATCAGTGCGGACTCGGCATGACCCCGCGACGCCATTCGATGCCGAGTTTGTTCAGCGTGAACACGGCGATGATCGCCATGAATACCGAATGGCGGGTCCACCGCAGCAGGATGCGACGCGATGAAATCCCGCTTCAAACGCCTTCGCTTGGTCATTGCAAGTTCGATCGCACCCGATATCGACGTGGGTGCCCGGAAGGAGGGTTCGCGGCGCAATTCTCGGGGCGCGCTGGCTTGCGCTAGAGTCCGCAGCCATGGCCTTGCCCGATCGAGACTGCTTGCCGGACGCTGACGCGACATCGCACGCTGCCTTCGCGATGGAGCACGCGAGCAAACGCTACGGCAGCATGCTGGCGCTGGAGGACATCAACCTGGTTTTCGCCGCCGGCAGCACCACCGCGCTGATCGGCAGCAGCGGTTCGGGCAAATCCACCGTGCTGCGCCTGCTGTTGGGACTGGAGTGGCCCGACCAGGGATGCGTCAAGGTCGATGGACGGGCGCTTGAGCGGAGCGATGTGCTGGCGCTGCGTCGGCGCGTCGGCTACCTGACCCAGGACGGCGGACTGTTTCCGCATCTCACCGGGCTGGGCAATTTGTCGCTGCTGCCGCGCCATCTCGGCTGGAACCCGCAGCGGATCCGCCAGCGTGCGCAGGAACTGGCGGCGCTCACGCATCTCTCGCCGGCAGTGCTGGAGCGTTATCCCGCCGAGCTCTCCGGTGGCCAGCGCCAGCGCGTCGCCTTGATGCGCGGGCTGATGCTCGATCCCGATGCCTTGCTGCTGGACGAGCCGCTGGGCGCGCTCGATCCGATCGTGCGGCATGAGTTGCAGGACGAGCTGAAGCTCATTTTCGATCAGCTCGGCAAGACCGTGATCGTGGTCACCCATGATCTCGCTGAAGCCGCCTGGTTCGCCGACCGGCTGGTGCTGTTGCGTGCAGGCGCAGTCATGCAGGACGGCCGCTTCGAAGATCTGCGCGACCGCCCGGCGTCCGCCTTTGTCACCCATTTCGTGCGGGCGCAACGCCGGCTGCCGGAGCGGGCGACGTGAAGCGGCGGCTGCTCGCCTGCTGTGTGTTGCTGCTGCCGGCACTGCTGCAGGCGCAGCCGGTGCGCATCGGTTCCAAGCAATTCACCGAGTCGGTGATTCTGGGCGAAGTGGCGAGGGTCAGCGCGCGCGAGGTTGGTGTCGAAGCGGTGCATGAGCGCGAACTTGGCGGCACCAGCATCCTGTGGAGCGCGTTGCAGCACGGCGATATCGATGTCTACGCCGAGTACACCGGCACGCTCACCCACGAGCTTCTGAAAGACGTGGCGGCGGATGCCGGCATCGCCACCTTGCGCGCGAAACTCAAGCCGCTCGGCATCGGCATCACCGACTCGCTTGGCTTCGACAACACCTACGCGATCGGCATGCGCGCGGACCGCGCGGAGCAGCTGCACATCCGCCGCATCTCCGATATGCTGGCGCGGCCCGGGCTGCGCTTCGGCTTCTCCAACGAGTTCATGGATCGCGCGGATGGCTGGCCGGGCCTGCGCGAGCGCTACGGGCTGCCACAGACACAAGTGCGCGGGCTCGATCACACCTTGTCGTATCGCGCGGTGGCCAGCGGCGCCGTCGATGCGATCGACCTGTACAGCACCGATGCGGAGATTCCCTACTACCGGCTGCGCACGCTCGACGACGACCGGCACTATTTTCCGCGCTACGAGGCGGTGTACCTGTATCGGCTGCCGCTCGAACGCAGCGCACCGGCTTTCGTCACAGCCCTGCGTGGGCTGGCCGGCCGCATCGATGAAGACGCCATGCGCCGGATGAACTCGCAGGTGAAACTGCGGGGCTTCAAGGACGGCGTGGTGGCGGCCGACTTCCTCGGTGTGCGGGCAGACGCGGATGGTGGCGGCTTCTGGTCGCGCCTGCTCCAGCGCAGCGTGGAACACGTGAAGCTGGTGGTGCTCTCGCTCGGGCTGGCCATCGTGCTGGCGATCCCGCTGGGGATTTTCGCGGCGCGGCTGCAGCGGCTCGGCCAGGTGGTGCTCGGGCTCACCGGCATCCTGCAGACGGTGCCGTCGCTGGCGATGTTCGTCTTCATGATTCCGCTGTTCGGCATCGGCACGTGGCCGGCGGTGGCCGCGCTGTTTTTCTACAGCCTGCTGCCGATCGTGCGCAACACCTACGCCGGCCTGGTCGGCATCGCGCCGGAGCTGCGCGAGTCCGCCGCCGCGCTGGGCTTGCCGCCCGGTGTGCGGCTGCGTGAAGTGGAACTGCCGATGGCGATGCGCTCGATCCTGGCCGGCATCAAGACCGCGGCGGTGATCAACGTCGGCACCGCGACGCTGGCCGCCCTGATCGGCGCCGGCGGCTACGGCCAGCCGATCCTCACCGGCATCCGCCTCGACGACGTCGGCCTGATCCTGGAGGGCGCCGTACCTGCCGCGCTGCTGGCGCTGCTGGTGCAGGGCCTGTTCGAGGGCATCGAACGCTGGCTCACGCCGCGTGGGCTGCGCATCGAGGCGCGCCTGTGAGCGCGCGATCGACGTCAATCGGTGGGTTTGGCGGCGTGTCGATGCTTGCCGTCGATCAGCAGCCACGCGCACAGCGCGCTGAGCAGGGCGAGCCCGGCCGATAGCCACATGACCCAGCGGAAGCCGGCGATGAAGGCGCTGCCGATCGCGCGCTGCAGGGCCATCGCCACGGCCGCTGATGCATCGTGGGGAATGACGATGCCGGCCAGTTTCGTGCGCTGCTCGCGCACGGCGGACACGAGCCCGTTCGGCAGCGCCAGTTGCGCAAGTCCATCCTCGAGGCGGGCATCGAAGGCCGCGGTCAGCACGATGCCGAAGGCCGCGATCGCCAGCAGCCCGGCCGCGCGCGATACCGCGTTGTTCACGCCCGACGCGGTGCCGGCGAGCTCCGCGCCCACCGAGTTCATCACGGTCGTGGTCAGCGGTGCCACGGTGATGCTCATGCCCAGGCCGAGCACGCAGATCGCGGGGAAAAAGCCGGTCCAGTAGCTCGCGTCGATCGAGGGCAGGGTGAACAGCGCAAACCCGCAGGCCGCGATGGCCGGACCGATCATCAGCGGCAGCTTCGAGCCGAACACGTCGACCAGGCGGCCTGCCCAGCGCGACAGCGCGAACAGGATCGCGATGAACGGCAGCAGTGCCGCACCCGCCGCGGTGGCGCCGTAGCCCTGCACCTGGATCAGGTTGAGCGGCAGGAAGAACAACGCACCGCCGAGCGCCGCGTACAGCAGCAGGGTCAGCAGATTTGCACCGGCAAAGTTGCGCTGGCGAAACAGCGCCAGCGACAGCATCGGCGCCTTGCTGCGCGCCTCGACCGCCGCGAACGACGCCAGCGCCAGCACGCCGACGGTGGCGGCCAGCAGGATCGAAGGTGCCGTCCATTCCCGCGCCGGCGCTTCGATCAGCGCGAACACCACGCCGGCCAGCCCCAGCGTGGCCAGCGCTGCGCCGGCCACATCCACCGGTTGCCGTCGCGACGCGCCCGTGCTTTCGGGCACCTTCGTGGCGCAAATGAGCAACAACACCGCGCCGACCGGCACGTTCAGCAGAAACGCCCAGCGCCACGAATAGTGTTCGATCAGGAAACCACCGATCACCGGCCCCACCGCCGCGGTGATGCCGCTGAAGGCCGACCAGGTACCGATCGCCGCGCCGCGGTCGGCCTGCGGGTAGGCGGCGCTGATCAAGGCGAGGCTGCCCGGCACCAGCAGTGCGGCGCCAATGCCTTGCAATGCGCGCGCGGCGATCAGCTGACTCACGCCGCCGGACAATGCGCAGCCGATCGAGGCCAGCACGAATACCATTACGCCCAGC
Organism: uncultured Gammaproteobacteria bacterium; assembly: GCA_963697555.1. Classification (GTDB taxonomy): domain Bacteria; phylum Pseudomonadota; class Gammaproteobacteria; order Xanthomonadales; family Rhodanobacteraceae; genus Rhodanobacter. The sequence goes on along the minus strand of CAVOOK010000009.1, from coordinate 312,230 downwards.
ATGAACATCCGCCGCCGGCCGTAGCGGTCGCCGAGCGCGCCACCCACCAGCAGCAGCGAGGCAAGGAACAACGCGTACGACTCCATCACCCACTGCGCGTCGGCGGTGCTCGCGTTCAAATTCCGCTGGATGGCAGGCAGCGCCACGTTGACCACGGTGCCGTCGATGAAGGCCAGGCCGGAGCCGATGATCGCCGCCGCCAGCGTCCAGCGCCGCGCCGCTACCGGACATGCCGCGCCCGTCGCGCCACTCAGGATGATGGCGGAATCGCAGGGCGGCTTGCCGATATGGCTCATCCCTGCACCGTGTCAGCCGGCTTCCGCAAACGCGGTGACAACGAAGTGCTGCACCGTGGGCTCAAACTCCAGGAGGAAATTCTGGTCCTCGGGGTAGTACTTGGCCTTGAGCAGATCTTCGCCCGCAAACGCACGGATGCTGTCTTCCGAGTCCCAGTGCGTAATGGTCATGAAGTGCGTGAGCCCATGCTCGTCATGTCGTAGCACCGCAACGCTCAGGTTGCCGGGGACAGAACGGTAATCGGGAACCGCCCGTTGCTCGAGGAAGTCCGTATACGCATCGGCCTTCGAACGTGCGGTGATGCCATGCCACATGCGACAGATCATTGAACCCTCCCATGTCGTTGATGCTGCAATCAGGCGCCGACTTCGACAAACACCGTCCGGGCGCCATGCTCTTAGACGGCGACGTTGACCGTGCTCCGGCTGGCTTGTGTTCGATGCACGATGCCTGCCGGATGACGACGCTTTGCCATTCGCCGAGCTCGATACGTTCGCCACCTGCGAAGTCGAGCGGTTGAAGAACTTCCCGCGCGGCTGCGGCCGCATGCGGCGGCGGTCGACTACAACATCCGCAGCAATTCCTTCATCAGTGGCAGACGGCGCACGCGCACGGCGCTGGCGCGGAATACGGCGTTGGCCAGGGCGGGTGCGGCGGTGGGCATGGCGAGGAAGCTGGCGCCGGCGGGGGCGCGGTCGCCGGGGATGGTGATGACTTCGACGTCGCGCGGCAGTTGCGCCATGCTGGCCAGGGGGTAATCCTTGTAGCTGTGCTGCTGCACCTTGCCGTCCTTGAAAGTGATGGCGAGGTTCAGCGCGCTGGACAGCGCATCCAGCGTGGCGCCGGCCACCTGGCCTTCGAGGCCCAGCGGGTTGATGACGCGGCCCACGTCGACGGCACATACGACGCGCTGGATGACCAGTTTCTCGCCCTGCATCGCGGCCTCGATTGCGTGGGCCACGTAGGCGCCGTCGACGTGCCAGCAGGCGATGCCCAAGCCGTTGACCGAGCGCAGCCAGTTTTTCCACTCGATCCGGTCGGCGACCAGCTTGAGCACGTTGGCCAGCCGCCCGGTGTCGATCGAACCGCCGCTGCTGAGTTTCAACTCGCGCGACTCGCCAAGCATGCGCAGATGGGTGACCAGCGGGTCCTCCTTCATGCTGTGCGCGATCTCGTCGATGAAGCTTTCCACCGCGAACGCGTTGCTGGTGTGCGGCATGCCGCGGGCAGGGCCGCGCGGCATCGCCGACTCGAGTGCGTACCAGTCGCTGCGATAGTTCGGCACCAGGGCGGCGGGCAGCTGGTCGGCCTGCAGTTCGGACGTCCAAAGGCGGCTGTCGGGCACGTTGCGGTGCGCCAGCGCCGAGGCGCTGGCCATGCGCTGCGTCCAGCCGAGCAGCTGGCGCTTGCGGTCGATGATCACGCTGAGCTGGTGCACGCTGCCGGAGCGGTAGTAGTCATGGCCGAGATCTTCGTCACGCGTCCACAGCAGGCGCACCGGCTTGTCGACGGCCTGCGCCAGCAGGACGGCTTCGGCCACGTAATCGTGATCGAGCCGGCGGCCGTAGCCGCCGCCGATGCGCGGCACCTTGATGTCGATCTGGGCGGGGCCGAGGCCGGTCAGCCGCTGCACCACCGCCCAGGCTTTCTGTGGGGCCTGGGTCGGCACGATGAGGCTGGCGCGGTCCTTGTCCAGCCGCACCAGGCAATTCATCGGCTCGGCGGTAGCGTGCGCTTGCCATGGCTGAACATAGGTGGCGCTCAACCGGCGAGCGGCTTTCTTGCCGGCGGCGTCGACGTCGCCGTCGTTGCGCACGCGGCTGGTCGGATCGTCGTTGCCCGCAAGCAGGGCGCTGGCCTGTTGTTCCAGCGCATAGCTGCTCTCGCTGCCGCTGGCGCCGGGTTTCCATTCGAGCGTGAGTTTCGCGCGGCCCTGCAGCGCCGCCCAGGTGTTCTCGGCGAGTACCGCCACGGCCGGCGCGATCACGGTGTCGCCCCATGCCTGGCCGCGTTCGGGTTTCAGCTGCAGCACCTTCACCACACCCTTGACCGCGAGAGCGGCCGCGGTGTCCATCCGGGCCAGCGTGCCGTCGGGCCAGGGGCAGTGCACCAGCACCGCGACCAGCGCATCGGCGTAGTGTTCGTCGATGGCGTAGCGGGTCAGGCCGGTGACAATGTCCCGCGCGTTGACATCGCCGATCGAGTTGCCGATCAGGTGATAGTCCGCGGGACGTTTCAGCGGGGGCAGGCTGGTGGGCAGGGCGATCTTGCCGGCGTCTGCCGCGAGCGCGCCGTAACTGAGGCGTCGGCCATCCCGCGATATCACCATGCCGGCATCGCAGCGCAGCTGCTCGCCCGGCACGCCGAGGCGTCGAGCCGCGGCCTGAAGCAGCAGCCAGCGTGCCGCCGCACCGATCTGGCGCAGGTCGTTCCAGGCGGCGGGAATCGACCCGCCGACGCCGCCGATCTGGCGCCCGTAGGTCCAGCGTGGCTGGCCGTTCTCGTCGGTGACGCCGAGACCCAGCAGCACCACGCTGACCCGCGTCCAGTCGGCGTCGAGTTCGTCGGCGATGATCCGCGGCAAGGCGGTGGCCACGCCGGTGCCGGTGTCCGGATCGCGCGCGCCGATCAGCACGTTGCCGTCGGCGTCGATGCGCACGTACGCGCCAAGGTCGTGAAACTTGTCGCCCAGCAGGGCAGGCGGCAATGGCGCATCCGCGGCGTCGGCCATGCGGATGCCGACCACGAGTGCACCGGCCGTGCCGGCGATGACTTGGAGAAAGCGACGCCGCGACAGCCTGATGCCGTTGCTGCGGTTGCCGACCAGGATGCGCTCGTCACTCATGGCTTGCCTGCCTTGCCGGCGACGACGCGCTTGATCGCACGACGCACACGGGTCTGGCAGCCACAGCGGCACAGATTGGGCAGCCGGTCGATGTCGTCGTCGCCGGCATGTGGCTTGCGTCGCAACAAATCGACCGCGGCGATGAGCCAGCCGGGCGTGCAGTAGCCGCAGCCGATGGCGTCCTCGTCGATGAACGCCTGCTGCAGCGGATGCAGCGTGCCGTCGTTGCCGGCCAGGCCTTCCACGGTGACGATCTGGCGGCCGGCCACCTTGGCCAGCGGCTGGGTGATCGCGGACACCGCCTTGCCATCGAGCAGGACCAGGTCGGCGCCGCTGTCGCCGTGCTCGCCGCCGTACTTGGTGCCGGTCAGGCGCAGTACGTCGCGCAGGAACCACAGCAACGGCATCTGCGGATCACCCGTGTGGCGGTAGTGCTCGCCGTTGATCTGCAGGTCGATGCCGTCGCGTATCTTCTCCGGCACGATGCTGCTGTCCGGGCTGGTGGGCAGGGCCTGGGCTTGCACGGGCGCCATCAACATCTCCTTGATTCGTCCGCGCATTGTGACATCGCCGCTGCCGGATTAGGACGGCGTGCGCCTGAACAGGCGGCGCCAGACGAGGTACACCGGAACGCCGGCCAGCATGATCAGTGCGCCGATGCCCGCATTGCGCGGGTTGTCACGCATCGTCACGATCACCACCCACGCCACCACGCCGATGAACAGCAGCGGCAGCCATGGATAACCCGGCACCCGGAAGCTCGCGTCGGCGCCATCGCGGCGGCGATACCAGAACAGCGTGGCGACACCGGCCGCACACGCCAGCCAGTCGCCGAAGGTGGCGTAGTCCAGCAGCTGGCCGTAGCTGCCCGACAGCGCCAACACGATCGACCAGCACGCCAGCAGCAGCAGCGCGGTGTTCGGCGTGCGCCAGCGCGGATGCAGCCGCGCGACCACGCGGAAGAACAACCCGTCCTCACCCATCACCTGCAGCACCCGCGCACCGGCGACCAGGGTGATGTTGCAGAAACCCAAGGTGGAGATCGCCACACCCAGCGCGATCACTTTGGCGCCGACCGGACCGGCCACCTGCTGCATCACGTCGGCCGCCGGTGCGCTGCTCGCGGCGAGCCCGGCGTGACCGAGCACGGCGAGGTAGGCCACGTTGACCAGCACATAGGCGCCGATCACCAGCAGCATGCCGAGCAGCAATGCGCGCGGCAGCGTGCGCTGCGGGTCGCGCACCTCGCCGGCCAGGTTGTTAAGGTAGGTGAAACCGGAATACGCGAACAGCACCGGCAACGCCGCGCCGATGAAACCGACGCCATGGCGTGCCGGATCAGCGGCCAGCACCTGGCCGTGGCCGATCCCGGCGAAGAACAGTCCGCACACCACCAGTACCGCCACCGCCAGCAGCTTGAGCAGGGCGAACAGGTTCTGGATCTGCGCGCCGAGGCGGATGCCGAACAGGTTGATGCCGCTGACGAAGACCAGCGCACCCACCGCCAGCGGCAACGCCATCGACGGCGGCAGCCCGAACAGCGACGACGCGTAGCTGGCGAAGATCATCGCCACCGCCGCGGTGGAGCCGGAGTAGATCACCAGCAGCATGGTCCAGCCAAACAGGAAGCCGGCCAGGGGCCCGAAGGCTTCACGCAGGTAGACGTAGGTGCCGCCTGCGTGCGGCCGACGCGCGCCCAGTTCGGCATAGCACAGCGCACCGATCAGGGTGAGCGCACCAGCGGCCACCCACATCAGCAGCAGCGCCAGGCCCGATTCGGTGCGTTGCGCCACGGTGCCGGGGGTGAGGAAGATGCCGCCGCCGATGATGCCACCGACCACCACCAGGGCGGCGTCCCACGGGCGCAGACTGCGCACATAATCGGGCGGGTTGTCGTTCATGCGGCGGGTCATCCAGAAGCGGGACGCGCAGCATGGCGTGCGCCCTCCATGCGGGCAAGCGCGCCGCCGCGTTTCAGCCCAGGCGAAGCTCGCCGTGGATGCCCATGGCGCAGGCACCGCCGATGCTGATGGCGCCGGTCGCCGCATCGCGCCACACCTCGACGTAGCCATCGCGGCCCACCTCACGCCCCTGGCTCGCGCGGTAGCGCAGGCCATAGCCGTCGGGGTCGCCGAGCTCCGCCAGGAAGGCCATGATCGCGGCGTTCGCGCTGCCGGTGACGGGGTCTTCGGGAATGCCGTCGGCCGGGCAGAACGCGCGCACGGCCATGGCGGCGTTGCCCGTGGCCTCGCTCGCGGACTCGCGGCCGAACACGCTGATGCCGACCGCGCCGGTGGCTTCGCTGATCGCGGCGACCAGCGGCAGGTCGGGTTGCAGCAGGCGCACAGCCGCGGCTTCATGCAGATCGCAAACGAGCCAGAGCGGCCCGTTGTCGACCAGCCGCATCCGGGCATGCACAAGATCGCGCTGCAGCGCCTGCGCCAGCCGCCCGCGGTCGACCGGGTCGACCTGATGCAGACGGGCAGGCGGCGCCTGCACGTGGATGACCCGTTCGCTGCCATGGCCCTCGACGCGCACCGGCAGCAGCCCGGCGGCGCATTCCTGCACCAGCGCGGCCTTGTCCGCCGGCACCAGAGCGGCTTCGATCGCGGCATACGCGCTGCCCACGCTGGGATGGCCGGCGAACGGAAGTTCCTGCCGCGGCGTGAAGATGCGCACCCGGTAATCGGCTTCGCCACGCGTCGGCGGCAGCAGGAAGGTGGTTTCGGAGAGATTGGTCCAGCGCGCGAATGCCTGCATCGTGGCGTCGTCCAGGCCGTCGCCGTCGACCACCACCGCCAGCGCGTTGCCGAGCAGCGGCAGGCGCGAGAACACATCGAGCTGCATGAAACGGCGGGTGCGCGACATGGTGATTCCGGCAGAGACGATGGCTCGACGATGCCAGCCGCGGGCGTCCGCAACAAGTGCGGCGCAGGTGTCGGGGCGCATCAAACGAAAGCCGGCGCCTCGCGGCGCCGGCTTTCGTGCAGCACTATCGGCAGCGATCAGAACACGCTCATGAAGATGGCCAAGTTGGTCACGTTGAGCGTGCCGATGCCTGCTCCCGGCTCGTATCCCGGTTTGCCGGCATAGAACCAGTTGTCGCCCGAGCGGATGTCATTGAAGGCCGAGAACGGCCCGTATCCGAAGATGTTCTGCAGCGCATAGATCTGCGGATTCCAGAAGCCCACGCGGCCGCGGTTCGACTGCCTTATCAGGGCGCTGATGCCGTTGAGCTGGGGCGCGACGAAGCTGGTGCCCCCGGAGAACGTCAGCAGGCCCGGTCCATCCAGCGACGAGACGAGGCTGTAGCCGGTTTCCGGATCGGCGTTCAGCGAAACGTCCGGCTCGTTGCGGCCGTGGTAGTTCTGCGGCAACGTGTAGTTGATGTTGAACGGCGGGAAGAACAGGGTCTGGTTTTTCTCGCTCTTGCGGATACCGCTGGTGAATTGCTGATAGCGCGGCACCGGCCAGAAAACGCTGACGCCGCCACCGCCGCCGACCGAAAACACCTGGTCGGTGATGTCCACGCCGAAGTTGGTCTGGAAATACTTGGCGATGTAATCCCAGCCCCAGACGCTTTCCTTGGTGAGCGTCGCCGTCGGGCCACCGCTGAAGCTGTAGGAGAACGGCACGGTGGTGCCGCCGGCACTGGTGACGAAGGGATCCGAGCCCGGTGCGTTGACGGTGAGCGGCGGCGGCACCGGGTCGGTGAGCAAGCCGCCGAGCGAGCGCACGGTGTCGTAGGCGCCGGAATCGCCGGAGGTCGCGAACATCGAGATGCCCTGCGCCGCGGCTTCCAGGAACACCTGGTGGAACGCACGCAGTTCGTCGGTGAAATCGACGCCGCCGTTGGTCTGCGGGAAATAGAAGATTTCCGGCGAGCCCCAGCTTACCGACAGGCTGTCGACCTTGTTGTCCGACACGGCCTGATTGAACACATCGAAGAAGCCGGCGTCGGTATTGGGCGCGTCGTACACGATGATGTTCGCCCACGGCGCCACGCCGCCGGACTGTTCGACATCGAGCGACGTCTCGCCCGATCCGGCCGAGCCGCTGAGCGGCCCGCCGCCGTCGACGTGCACCTGCGTGATCCGGTTGGGTTTCACCGGCAGGCCGATCGCGCTCCAGTAGGCGTATGCGTCGGCGGGGATGAAGTTCGCCAGGGTGGCGATGCCGATGGTCGAGCCCTTGCCGTTCACACCGACCCGATACAGCGGGTTGATGTTGTAGCGGTTGGCCACGTCGCCCACGGTGAACTCGCCGATCGTGCAGGTGGCGGTGGGGTTGCCCGTGCATGCAGGCGCGGCCGGCGCCGCCCTGGCCAGGGCCTGGGCGCTCGGGCCCAGCTGCGGCGGCGCGATCGCCTTGAGGTGATGCGATTGGTAGCGCGCTTCGCTGCTCAGCCCCGAAGCCACCACCAGCGTGCCGGAAAGCGCCGCGGGAAGCGTGGGCGTCGCCTTCGGCTGATGGAAGGTCGTTCCATCGCTGTTGCGGTAATCGTGGATCGAGGTATGGAATGCCTTGTTGAACTGCCCGATCGTGCCCCTGACCTTGATGGCGAGATGGTTCGGCAGGAGTTCGACCTGGGTGAGACCCTGCTGCTTCACGAACGCCTGCACCCGGGCGATCTCGTCCCTGGTTGCACCATAGCGATCGGCAAACTGCGCGGTGGTGAGAAAGCGGTGGAAGTTGGGATGGCCCCGGGTGACCGTGCTGTAGACGTATTTTTCCAGCGCCGCCTGATCGTGCACCCCGAGTACCAGGGTGACGTTCATGGTCTGGGCCGGATTGCTTGCGCCCAGATCGGCGGGGCGGCCATCCGCCGCGAAAGTGACGGTGGCAATGCCGCACAACATCAATGCCACCGAAGTCGCGAGCGCCTTGCGATGCAGGTTCTTGAGCATGTGATTCTCCAGGTAGAAGCGGTCGCCGGTGCTGGCGCTGGCGTCACTGTGTGTGGCGCCTCGTTCCGGCAGGCCGTGAGCCATTAGATCGAGTCGTTCCCCACCCAGACGCGGCCCCCTGGAGAAACTCCACATCTGGTCGGGCGAGCCTAATCCCGTGCAGCCGCACTTGGAAAGCGGAAAGAAGTGAAGGTCTTGCGAAGGCCTCGACTACTGACCCGACGACACGTTGGTGCCCGTCGACCGCCTGCGGCGATGCGCCGTTTTTGCGGCACAATAAGAGGGTTGTGCCTCGCGGACTGACTGTCGGCGGCGCCATTTTCCCCGACTTCGAAGCCGTCATCATGACCATCATCAAGCAAGCCGACCTGATCCAGTCCATCGCCGACGCGCTGCAGTACATCAGCTACTACCACCCGGTCGACTACATCAAGGGTCTTGCGGCCGCGTATGAGCGCGAGGAATCGCCCGCCGCGAAGGATGCGATGGCGCAGATCCTGATCAACTCGCGCATGGCCGCCGAAGGCCATCGGCCGCTGTGCCAGGACACCGGCATCGTCACCGTGTTCCTGAAGGTCGGCATGAACGTGCAATGGGAACGCCACCTTGTCGCTGGACGACATGGTCAACGAAGGCGTGCGTCGCGCCTACAACGACCCGGACAACAAGCTGCGCGCCAGCATGCTGGCCGACCCCGCCGGCAAGCGCATCAACACGAAAGACAACACGCCGGCGATCATCAACGTGTCGATCGTGCCGGGCGACAAGCTCGACGTGATCGTGGCGGCCAAGGGCGGCGGCTCCGAGGCGAAATCGAAATTCGCGATGCTCAACCCGTCCGACTCGATCGTGGACTGGGTACTCAAGACCGTACCCACGATGGGCGCCGGCTGGTGCCCGCCGGGCATGCTCGGCATCGGCATCGGCGGCACCGCCGAGAAGGCGATGCTGATGGCGAAGGAAGCGCTGATGGAGCCGATCGACATCCAGGAGCTGATCGCGCGCGGTCCCTCGAACCGGGCCGAGGAACTGCGCATCGAGCTGTTCGACAAGGTCAACGCGCTGGGCATCGGAGCGCAGGGCCTGGGTGGCCTCACCACCGTGCTCGACATCAAGGTCAAGGACTATCCGACGCACGCGGCGAACCTGCCGGTGGCGCTGATCCCGAACTGCGCCGCCACGCGCCATGCGCATTTCACGCTCGACGGCAGCGGTCCCGTGATGCTCGACCCACCGTCGCTGGAAGACTGGCCCAAGCTCACCTACGACGCCTCCAAGGGGCGCCGGGTGAACCTCGACACGGTGACGAAGGACGACGTCGCCAGCTGGAAACCGGGAGAGACGCTGCTGCTCAACGGCAAGCTGCTGACCGGTCGCGATGCCGCGCACAAGCGCATGGTCGAGATGTTGAACAAGGGCGAGCCGCTGCCGGTCGATTTCAACGGCCGCTTCATCTACTACGTCGGCCCGGTCGATCCGGTGCGCGACGAAGTGGTCGGTCCGGCCGGCCCCACCACGGCCACGCGGATGGACAAGTTCACCGAGCAGGTGCTGGCGCAAACCGGCCTGCTCGGCATGGTCGGCAAGGCCGAGCGCGGACCGGCGGCGATCGAGGCGATCAGGAAGCACCAGTCGGTCTACCTGATGGCGGTCGGCGGCGCGGCCTACCTGGTGTCCAAGGCGATCAAGGCCGCCCGCGTGGTCGGCTTTGCCGACCTGGGCATGGAGGCGATCTACGAATTCACCGTCGAGGACATGCCGGTGACCGTGGCGGTCGATTCGGGCGGCACGTCGGTGCACCAGACCGGCCCGCGCGAATGGCAGGCGAGGATCGGCAAGATCCCCGTTTTTGTGAAATGACCGAAGTGCGCGCAGTGCACTCCATTACCTCCTCTCCCTCCGGGAGAGGATTGAGGAGAGGGTACGGTGCTTGCCACACACCATTTTGGAAGTCTAGACGTCCAAACAGGGAATCGGGCTGGCCATTGCAATTGTTTTTCCGCAGCGCAACACTGACGCGATATTTTCCCAATCACCCATAGCGAACATCCGTGAACCCGCCGACTCCCGCATCGTTGTCCGAAGACGCTCCCTGGATCGTGATGAAGTTCGGCGGCACCAGCGTGGCCACGCTGCCGCGCTGGCAGAACATCCGCGAACTGGTCGCGAGCCGCCGCGCCGAAGGGGCGCGCGTCCTTGTCGTTGTCTCCGCGCTCACCGGCATCACCGATGCCCTCAAACAGCTGTGCCGGCACGGCGATCGTGGCGAGCGTGTGCAGGCGGCCAGCGCCATCGTGCAGCGGCACTACGCGTTGCTCGAACACATGCAGCTGTCGCTGCCTGACACGTTGAGCGACCGACTGGGCGATCTGGCCAGGTTTGCCGAGGAGGGCGCCACGGTGCTGGGCGAACTGGCCTGGCAGGCGCAGGTGCAGGCGCATGGCGAGCTGATGTCCAGCGCGCTCGGCGCGGCGTTTCTCAGCCACAGCGGCTTGCCCACGCAGTGGCTGGATGCGCGCGACTGCCTCGCTGCGATCGCCTTGCCCAACCAGAACGAACGCACCCGCCTGCTGTCCGCGATGGTCGAGTCCAAGGCCGACCCTGTGCTGGCCGCGCGACTGGCCGTGCTGGGCGACGTGTTCATCACCCAGGGTTTCATCGCGCGCGAAGCGCGTGGCCGCACCGTGCTGCTGGGCCGCGGCGGCTCGGATACCTCGGCCGCGTACTTCGGCGCGCTGCTGAAGGCCGCGCGGGTGGAGATCTGGACCGACGTGGCCGGCATGTTCACCGCCAACCCGCGCCAGGTGCCGGGCGCGCGCCTGCTGCAGCGGCTGGATTACGAGGAGGCGCAGGAAATCGCCTCCACCGGCGCCAAGGTGCTGCACCCGCGCTGCCTGTCGCCGCTGCGCGAGCCGCGCGTGCCGCTGCTGATCAAGGACACCAACCGGCCGGAACTCGACGGCACCGTGATCGGCCCGGAAGTGCGCGCGCATGCGCCCAGCGTCAAGGCGATCAGCGCGCGCAAGGGCATCACCCTGGTGTCGATGGAATCGGTCGGCATGTGGCAGCAGGTCGGTTTCCTCGCCGACGTGTTCGCGCACTTCAAGCAGCACGGCCTGTCGGTGGACCTGATCGGTTCGGCCGAGACCAACGTCACCGTCTCGCTCGACCCCACCGAGAACCTGCTCGACTCCGACGCGATCGCCGCGCTGGCCAGCGACCTGGCGAAGGTGTGCCGGGTCAAGGTGATCGCGCCCTGCGCCGCGATCACCCTGGTCGGCCGCGGCATGCGCTCGCTGCTGCACACGCTGTCCGGCGTGCTGGCCGAGTTCGGCCAGTTGCGCGTGCACATGATTTCGCAGTCGTCGAACAATCTGAATCTCACCTTCGTGGTGGACGAGGAAGTCGTCGATGCCTTGCTGCCGCACCTGCACGACCTGCTGATTGCTGCCGGCGCCTTGCGCACCGACGACAGCGCGCTGTTCGGCCCGAGCTGGCAGACGCTGTACGGCAGCGGCGAAGTCGTTGGTGCGGTGCCTGCGTGGTGGCGCGAAGCGGAGCGGCAACAGCTGCTGGAGCTGGCCGGCGAACTGACGCCGCGTTACGTCTACCACTTGCCGACGGTGCGCCAGCAGGCGCGCGGGCTGAAATCGCTGGCGGTCATCGACCGGCTGCATTACGCGGTAAAGGCGAACACCCACCCGGCGATCCTGCAGGCGCTGGTCGCGGAAGGCTTCGCGTTCGAATGTGTTTCGCCGGGCGAGCTGAAGGCGGTCGGCGCGATCGTGCCGGAAAGCACGCCCCTGCTGTTCACGCCGAACTTCGCACCGCGCGAGGACTACGCGTATGCGCTGGGCACTCGCGCCACCATCACGCTCGATGCACTGCATCCCATGCAGCAGTGGGGCGAGTTGTTCCGCGGCCGCGAGATCGTGCTGCGGCTCGACCTGGGTCGTGGCCTGGGCCATCACGAGAAGGTGCGCACCGGCGGCAGCGGCAGCAAGTTCGGCCTGCCGCTGGACCAGCTCGCCACGTTCCTGCAGCTGGCCCAGACGCACGGCGTGAGCGTGCGCGGCCTGCATGCGCACCTGGGCTCGGGCGTGCTCGACGCCGCGCACTGGGGCGAGGTGTATGCGCAGCTCGCCAGCCTGGCCGAGCGCATCGGCAGCGTGACCTTCCTCAACATTGGCGGGGGCCTCGGTGTGCCGTCGCATCCGGGCGAGGCGCCGCTGGACCTCGCCGAACTTGACCGCGTGCTGCGTGAGGTCAAGGCGGTCTATCCGCAATATCAGCTGTGGATGGAGCCTGGCCGCTATCTGGTGGCCGATGCCGGCGTGCTGCTGGCGCGGGTGACCCAGCAGAAGGACAAGGGTGCCTTCCGCTACCTGGGCATCGATACCGGCATGAACAGCCTGATCCGTCCCGCGCTGTACGACGCCTGGCACGAGATCGTCAATCTGAGCCGGCTGGATGAACCCGCCACTGCGCTGTACCAGGTGGTCGGCCCGATCTGCGAAAGCGGCGACGTGCTGGGCACCGACCGCCGCCTGCCCGAAGCGCAGGAAGGCGACGTGGTGCTGATCGCGCAGACGGGTGCCTACGGCAAGGTGATGTCTTCCCATTACAACCTGCGCGCCGAGGCCGACGAGGTGGTGATCGACGACTGAACCGAACGCGCCTGTTCAAGCAGGGCGAAAGTCAGGGGATCGTCGTTTGCCCCGCGCTTTGCCTGCCGAAAGCCATCGAGCCGGCATCGCTGGAAGCTAGAATCAGCCTGTTCGCTCCCGTGCAGCGGGCGATGGAGAAAGATGTGAGCAACACGATCCAACCCCGCCTCACCCAGGTATTCCGCTTCGTGCGTTGCAGCTACGCCGAAGGCGTGGCCGAGCTGGCGTACGCGTTCGACGATGGCGAGGAACTGGTCGAGCGGATCCGCTTCCCGAACGCACCGGCCATACAACCCGCGCGTGCCGCGGCGTTCGACGCGGCGTTGAAGCTGCTGCACCTGATCGCCGGCGTCAGCTACTACAAGGCCGGCGTGCCGCCGCAGATCGAGGTGGCTGATGGTCCGCTCGACGATGCCACCGCCGAATTGCTGGATCAGTTGTACCTGCACGGCCTCGCCGAGTTCGCCTATCGCAACGGGCTGGATCTGCGCAGGCGCATCAGCTTCCCGCGTGGTGGCGCGACGATGGCGGTCGGCCCTCTGGATTTGCCCCGGCGCACCCTGGTGCCCATCGGCGGCGGCAAGGATTCGCTGGTCGCCGTGGAGGCGATCAAGTCGATCGGTGGCGAGGCAACTGCGGTATGGGTCGGCACCTCCGCGCTGATCGCCGCCTGCGCCGAACGCACCGGCTTGCCCACCCTCAACATCCAGCGCGAGCTGGCGCCGGGTCTGTTCGAGCTGAATCGCCTCGGCGCGTGGAACGGGCACATTCCGGTCACCGCGGTGAACTCCGCGATCCTCGCCGTGGCGGCGGTGCTGTATGGCTACGATTCGATCGCGTTCGCCAACGAGCGCTCCGCCTCGGCCGCCACGCTGGAGTACGACGGCCAGCAGGTGAACCATCAGTGGAGCAAGGGCTACGCCTTCGAGCGGCTGCTCGGCGACTGGCTGCACACGCACGTCGCCAGCGACCTGGATTACTGCTCGCTGCTGCGGCCGTATTCGGAGCTGGCGATCACCCGCGCATTCGCGAAGCTGACGCCGTATTTCGATGTGTTCTCCAGTTGCAACCGCAACTTCAAATTGCTGGGCCCCAAGCCGGTCGACCGCTGGTGCGGGCAATGTCCGAAATGCCATTTCGTGTTTCTCGCGCTGGCGCCGTTCCTGCCCAAGCCGCGGCTGCTGTCGATCTTCGGCCGCAACCTGCTCGACGATGAAAACCAGGCTGCCGGTTTCGATGCGTTGCTGGAATACCAGGACCACAAGCCGTTCGAATGCGTGGGCGAAGGTGCCGAGGCGCGCGCCGCGATGCACGCGCTGAGCCAGCGGCCGGAGTGGCAGGAGGATGTGCTGGTGGCACGTTTCCGCAGCGAGATCCTGCCGCAGCTTGATGCATCATTGCTGGCGCTTGAACCGTGGCTGCAGCCGTCGCCCGAGCAGCATGTGCCGGCCCGGCTGCTGCCCGCGCTGAAGACGATCGGCTGATGCGCATCGCCGATCTGCGCGATCGTCGCGTCGCGGTCTGGGGCTTCGGTCGGGAAGGGCGCGCGGCGCTGCACGCGTTGCGCCAAGGCTGTGGCGATCAGCACTTCACGTTGTTCTGCAGTGCGGCCGAAGCCGATGCCGCCCGCGCCTTCGATCCGCTGCTCGACGTCGTTGCGGGCGAACCGGACGCCGCCACGCTGGGGCAGTTCGATGTGGTGGTGAAGTCGCCCGGCATCTCGGCGTACAAGCCGGCGTTGCTGGCGGCGCAGGCGCAGGGCACGCGTTTCACGTCGGGCACGGCGCTGTGGTTTGGCGCGCATGCCTTCGAAAAGCAGCCCGACGCCCGCGTGATCGCGGTCACCGGCACCAAGGGCAAGAGCACCACCAGCGCGCTGATCGCCCATCTCGCACGTGCGCTCGGCGTGCGCACCGCGCTGGCCGGAAACATCGGTCTGCCGCTGCTGGAACTGCTTGGCCAGCGCGCCGAGCTGTGGGTGATCGAACTGTCCAGTTTCCAGACCGGCGAGGCCGGTCCGCTGCAGCTGGGCGTGATCACCAGCCTGTACGAGGAGCATCTGGACTGGCACGGCTCGCGCGAACGCTATGTCGCCGACAAGTTGCGCCTGGCCGACGTCTCGCAACAGCTGCTGGTGAACGCGCTGCAGCCGGCGCTGCTGGAACGCACGCAGGCGCATCCGCAGCGGTTGTTGTTCGGCCAGCCGGAAGGCTGGCATGTCGCTGACGGTTTCATCCGCCATGGTTCGCGCGACGTCTTTGCCGTTGCGCAGCTGGCCGCGCCGGGGCTGCACAACGCGCTCAACGCCTGCGCGGCACTGGCCGCACTGGCAGCGGTCGGCATGGATGCACTGCTCGCCGCGCCGGCGCTCGCGCATTTCCGCCCGTTGCCGCACCGCCTGCAAGCGCTGGGTGAACACGACGGCTTCCACTGGGTCAACGACTCGATCAGCACCACGCCGCTGGCCACGCTGGCGGCGCTTGAAAGCCTGCATGGTCGCGCGGTGACCGTGCTGGTCGGCGGCCATGATCGCGGGCTGGACTGGGCACCGTTCGTGGACGCCATGCGCAGCATGCCGGCCCACGCCATCGTCTGCATGGGCAGCAACGGTGGTCGCATCGAAAGCGCCTTGCGTGCCGCCGCGGTCGGCTGCCCGATCGTGCACGTCACCGACCTGGCGAGCGCCGTGGCCGAGGCGCGCTCACGTACACCGCGCGACGGCGTGATCCTGCTTTCGCCCGGCGCGCCCAGTTTCGACCAGTTCAAGGACTATGCCGAGCGCGGCCGTCGCTTCGCGGCACTGGCCGGTTTCGAAGCGGCATCGATCAGCGGCATCGAAGGTCTCGGCATCGGCTGATCACGTCGTCGCTGCCGAGCACGTAGCGCTGGGCATCAGCGCGTTTTTTTCGGAGGCGCCGTGCCGGTTCCATGCGCGTCGCCCGAGCCTCGCCGCTTGCCGCCTTTCATGCGCGCCAGCGTTTCATCGCAGACTTCGCGCACCAGCGAACGCAGCCAGCGATGGGCCGGGTCAGCCTCCAGCCGCGGATGCCAGAACAGGGACACGGTGAATTCGCGCAGCATCACCGGCAGCGCGAAGCGGAACATCTCCTCGCACAAGGTGTGCGTGTGCTTTTCGGGCACCGTGGCGATCATGTCCGAGGCCCTGGCCAACGCGATCGCCGACGAGAAGCCGCCGACGGTCGCCACCACCTGGCGCTCCAGCCCCAGCAGCGCCAGCGCATCATCCTCCGGTCCGTGATCCAGGCCGCGCCGGGATACCAGCACGTGCTGGCCCGCGGCGTAACGGGCCGGCGTGATCCTGCCGCGGGACAGGGGATGACCGCTGCGGACGACACCGATGTGGCGGTCCTGGAACAGGCCCAGCGTGCGGATCTCCGGCCCCATCTCCTTTCCGGTGACGCCGGTCTCCAGATCCACGCTGCCGTCGCGCAGTGACGCGCTGTCCTTGTCCGGCTTGGGCAGGAAGCGTATGCGTACGCCGGGCGCGTCCCTGGCGACGCGTGCGATCAATGCGGGTCCGAAGCTCTCGACGAACCCTTCGCTGGTGCGCAGCCGGAACGTGCGCGACAGCGCGTGGAGATCGAGCTTCATGGCGGGGCGAAATACCGCTTCGGCATCTTCGACGACCTGCCGCACGCGCTCGCGGAGCGCCACGGCGAGCGGAGTAGGCACGAGGCCGCGCCCCGCGCGGACCAGCAAGGGATCGCCGGTGACCTCGCGCAATCGCGCCAGCGTCCGGCTCATGGCGGATGGACTCAGCCGCAGACGCCGCGCCGCGCCGACGACGCTGCCTTCCGTCAGCAGGATGTCGAGCGGAACCAGGAGGTTGAGGTCGAAGTTCGTCATGTTCGACAAGTACCACAGAATCGCCCGATACATGGCGTCGGACGCACGAATGCAATGCAACCAGCGCGCCTTCCGCCATCCCCGGACCCATCCTAGTCTGGCGTCGCTGCATGGCCGTCTCGTCATGCGCATCGTCTCCGGAGGATTTCATGGCGCTTTTATCCAACGCACCTGGTTCTGCCGGGCAACATCCGGCGCCGCGGATTCCCTGGGCGCTGGTCAGCCTCTCGCTGACCATGTTGTTGTCCTCGCTCGGTACCAGCATCGCCAACGTCGGCCTGCCCACCTTCGTGCAGGTGTTCGCCGCCTCGTTCCAGGCCGTGCAGTGGGTCGTGCTGGCCTACCTGCTTTCGATCACCACGCTCATCGTCAGCGTCGGCCGCCTGGGCGATGTGCTGGGGCGGCGTCGGCTCATGCTCGCCGGCATCGGCGTGTTCACCGTCGCATCCATTGCGTGCGGCGCTGCTCCCGAGCTCTGGATGCTGATCGTTGCCCGCGCGGTGCAGGGCTTCGGCGCGGCGATCATGATGGCCCTGACGATGGCGTTCGTCGGCGCTGCCGTTCCGAAGGCACGCATCGGCAGCGCCATGGGCCTGCTGGGAACGATGTCGGCGATCGGCACGGCGCTGGGTCCAACCCTCGGCGGGGCGCTGATCGCGGGCTTCGGCTGGCGGGCGATCTTTCTCGTCAACGTGCCGCTTGGCCTGCTCGCGATCGTCCTGGTTTACCGGCATCTGCCGGCGGATCGGGTGGTGTCCGGCGGGCGGCGCGCGTCCTTCGACTATCGCGGCTCGCTCCTGCTTGCGCTGACCCTGGCGGCGTATGCGCTGGCAATGACGGTTGGCCGCGGCAAGCCCGGCCCGGTGAACGCGCTGCTGCTCTGCATCGCTGCCGCTGCTGCCTTGCTGTTCGCACGCGTCGAATCCAGGATTTCCGTGCCACTGGTGCAACTGGCCCTGTTTCGCGACCACATCATCGGTGCGGGATTCGCGATGAGCGGCCTGGTCTACCACGGTGGCCATGACCACGCTGGTGGTCGGGCCCTTCTATCTGTCCAGCGCACTCGGCCTCGATGCCGCCCATGTGGGCCTGGTGATGTCGGCCGGCCCGCTGGTCGCTGCGCTCGTTGGCGTGCCGGCGGGACGCGGCGTGGATCAATTCGGTGCGGGGTCCATGACCGTCGCCGGGCTGGTGGCCATGGTCGTCGGCTGCATCGGCCTGACGGCCATTTCCACGCCGTTGGGCGTGTGGGGCTACATCGTTCCGCTGGTCACGTTCACGGCGGGCTTTGCGGTTTTCCAGGCGGCCAACAACACGGCCGTGATGACAGGGCATCGACGCCGGGCAGCGCGGGGTCGTGTCGGGCCTGCTCAACCTGTCGCGCAATCTCGGGCTCATCACCGGTGCCTCGGTCATGGGCGCGGTGTACGCGTTCGGTTCGGCCGCCGCGGCAGAGCGCGCAGGTCACTCCGGGTTCGGCGACGAGCGGGCTGCGCCTGGCGTTCGCCATCGCGACCGGAGCTTGCGTCATCGCCCTCGCCCTCGCCCTGGCCTGGCCGCCAGAGCCGGCGTGCGCCGCGTCCCTTCGGCGGAGTGACGGCTGCTGTGTTCGCGCAGTCAAGCTTCAACCGGCCACTCGCGTGCCGGCCGCGTCATCCAACCCGACCGACGCCACTGCCCGCCGAACCACACGCGGCAACCATTTTTCGAAAACCGGAGCACGACGCATGAACACCTGCACTGTGGAAAAGACAGCGGTGACCGTCGCGCACACGGCGTTTCCTGCGCTTCCCGCTGGTCCGCATGGTGCTGGCGATTTTCATGACCGCGCTGGGCGGCGGTCTGACCCTGGCATACGCAGGCAAGGTGGCTCATCTGCGGGCCGAGGTCATGTGGCCGGAGCTGCTGGCAGCGGCGGCCGTGTTGCTGTCCTACGCGCTCTACGTCCGCGTGTTCGAACGACGACCGGTGACGGAGCTAGGCGGCAACCGTGCATGGCATCAGCTGGGTGCGGGCTTGCTGATCGGGGCGGCGCTGGTGACGGCGGTAGTCGCGCTGCTGAGTGCGGTGGGTGGTTACCGGGTGGCCGGCAGCAACGGCTTGAGCATGGTGGTCATCACGCCGCTGGCGATGATGATCTTCGTCGGCGTGTTCGAAGAAGTCCTCAGCCGCGGCATCGTGTTCCGCACTGCCGAACAGTCGCTGGGGAGCTGGTCAGCGCTCGTCATTTCATCGCTGCTGTTTGGATTGGCGCACCTGCCCGGCGAGGGCGCGGGTGTACTGGCGATCGCCGTCACCATCGTGGCCGGCGTGTTGTTCGCCGCCGCCTACCTGCTGACGCGAAAGCTCTGGCTGGGTATCGGCATGCATATCGCCTGGAACTACACGCTGGGCTCGATCTACTCGATCGCGGTGTCCGGGCGTGACGCCAAGGGCCTGCTGCGCGCCACGGTCTCCGGGCCGGACTGGCTCAGCGGCGGTGCATACGGGCTGGAAGCGTCGGTGTTCACCTTGATCGTGCTTGCCGCGATGGCCGCCTACCTGTTGCGCAAAGCATGGGCCAAGGGCCACTTTCTCCCGGCACGGTGGCGTCGGCCGGTTCCGGCCAGCGCCTGACACGCACCAGCGGCGGCTGCGGAATTGTTCCAGCGCCGGCGTCAACAAAAAGGGCCGCAGCGGGTGCGGCCCTTCGTCCTCGTCGAGTGTGGACCTACCAGATCTTCACGCGGTCCTGCGGCGCCAGGTACAGCTTCTCGCCGGGCTTGGGCGCGAACGCGTCGTACCAGGCGTCGATGTTGCGCACGGTCTGCGCGCGGAAGCGGCCCGGGGCGTGGCCGTCGCCGATCACCTGCGCGCGCAGCGCGGCAGGGCGGGTCTTGGTGCGCCAGGACTGTGCGAAGGCGAGGAAGAAGCGCTGGTCGCCGGTGAGTCCGTCGATCACCGGTGCAGGCTTGCCGCCGAGCGACTTGTGATACGCGATCCAGGCGATGGTCAGGCCCGACACGTCGGCAATGTTTTCGCCCAGCGTCTGCTGGCCATTGATGTGCAGGCCGGGCAGCG
The DNA here is from genome assembly GCA_963697555.1 of uncultured Gammaproteobacteria bacterium. Taxonomy (GTDB): domain Bacteria; phylum Pseudomonadota; class Gammaproteobacteria; order Xanthomonadales; family Rhodanobacteraceae; genus Rhodanobacter. The sequence goes on along the minus strand of CAVOOK010000009.1, from coordinate 292,587 downwards.
GCTCATAGGCGTTGTACTGCTCGACCAGCTTCTGGCCGGTGGCCTTGAAGTGGGCCTGGTCTTCCGGCGTCCACCAGTTGGCCAGGCGACCCTGCGCGTCGAACTCGGCGCCGGTGTTGTCGAAGCTGTGGCTGATCTCGTGGCCGATCACCGCGCCGATCGAGCCGTAATTGGAGGCGGCATCCGCCTTCGGGTCGAAGAACGGCGCCTCGAGGATCGCCGCCGGGAAGTTCAGCGCATTCTGCAGCGGCAGGTTCACCGCGTTGACGGTCTGCGGCGTCATCCACCACTCGCCCTTGTCGATCGGCTGGCCGAGCTTGGCCAGCTGGTGCCTGTATTCGTGCTGCTCTGCGCGCAGGTGGTTGCCGACCGGGTCGTCGCGGCGGATGGTCAGGTCGGAATAATCGCGCCAGGTTTCCGGATAGCCGACGCCGACGCGGACGGTGGCGATCTTCGCCTTGGCCTTCTGTTTGGTGGCCGCCGTCATCCAGTCCAGCTGGTCGACGCGGTCGTTGAACGCGGCGAGGATGTTGTCGACCATCTGCTTCACCTGCGCCTTGGACGAGGCCGGGAAGTACTTCTTCACGTAGATCTGGCCGACCGCATCGCCGAGGTCGTTGTTGACCGCGCCGAGCGCGCGCTTCCAGCGGTCACGCTGCTTGGGCGTGCCCTGCAGCGTGTGGCCGTAGAACTCGAAACTCGCATCGGCAAAGGCCGGCGGCAGCAGGCCGGCGCTGTGGTTGATGGTGTGGAAGGTGAGGAAGGCTTTCCACGTCGCCAGCGGCTCGCTGGCGACCAGTGCGGAGATGCCCTTGATCGCGCTCGGCTGCCACACGGTGATCTGCTTCTGCGTATCCAGGCCGGCGGCGTGCAGGTACGAAGCCCAGTCCAGGCCCGGCGCCTTGCTGGCGAAGTCCGCGGTGTTCCAGGGGTTGTTGGCCTTGTGCACGTCCTCGCTCTCGACCAGGCTCTCCTGCACCTTGGCGATCTTCAACTCCAGATCGAACACGGCCTTCGCCTTGGCGTCCGCGTCGACGATGCCGGCGTTCCTCAGCTGGGTGGCGATGTAGCTCTGGTACTTGGCGCGGATGCCGGCCATGTCCTTGTCGCTGGCCAGGTAATAGTCGCGGTTGGGCATGCCGAGGCCACCCTGCAGCAGGTAGGCGACGTTGTGCGCGGAATCCTCCAGGCCCTGCGTGACGAACAGGCCGAACAGGTGCTCGGTGCTGAAGTTGGTGGCGTTGACCGGATCGACGTCGGCGCGCAGCTGGCTGCCCAGCACGCTGGCGAGAGCGGCCGGCGTCCTGATCGCGTCGATCCGGGTGAGCTCGGGCTTGAGCGGGCTGAGTCCGTGTTTGGCGATGCCGGCCTGGTCCATGAACGCGGCGTAGTAGTCGGCGATCTTTCGCTCATTCGAACCGGCCGGCGCCTTGGCCGCGGCGGCGCTCTTGATCAGTTCGGCGTTGCGCTGTTCGGCCTTCTGGAACACCTGCAGGAAGATGCCGGTGCTGGAACGGTCCGCCGGGATCACCGCCGTCTTGCGCCAGTTGCCGTTGGCATAACCGTCGAAGTCGTCGCCCGGTTTCACGCTGTGGTCGATGCCGGCCTGGTCCACGCCGGATGGACTGCGGGCCTTGGTTGGCGGGTTGCTCGTGGGCGCGGCGGCCCATGCGCACGAACCGCACAACACGGCGGCTGTCAGAATCCAGCGAATGCGGTGCATGACTTGTGTCCCGACGAAAAGGGACTCAACAGTAATACGCATCGCGGCTATCGCAATAGTGACGAATGGCCGAGACGTGCAAGCCCGGACCGTCACTGGCTCGGCGGGAGATCAGTGCCCTGCGTCGTCCTTCTTCTGATCTTTCTTGTGCACACCTTTCTTGTGCGCGTCGACGTTCTTGCTCGCAGGCGGTTGAGCGGCCGGATGCCCACCTACGCGCTGGCCTGTCCCCGTTTGCGGTTGCGCTGCGGGGTGTGTTGACGGTGTCCGCGGCGCGGGTTGAGCGTGCTGTGTTGCGGCATGCGAACGCGCCATGTCACGAGCTGTCGGGTTCGCGGCATGCGGCACCGACCGCGCTTTCATTGCCGCATGCGGTTCGGCGGCAGGCGCAGGCGCCTCGTGATGCACGGGAAGATTCGCCGGGGGAGCTTTTGCCTTCTGTGGCGTCGTCGCGAGCGGCGTCGCGATGGCATGCGGCCTTGGCGCCGCATGGTTGGCGTTGAATGTCGGTGCACTCGTCGGCTTCTGCGCAGCGTGCAGTGCACGCGCGGATGCGGCCACGGCATGCGGGTTTTGCGGATGGGCGCTGCCCACGCCAAAGTTCGGCCTGCCCGTCGTCGGCTTTGGAACACCGCCGGGCGACGCATGCAGGGGCGCCGTCGCGACCTGAGGACTGTGCGGATGGGCGCTGCCCACGCCAAAGTTCGGCTTGCCCGTCGTCGGCTTTGGAACACCGCCGGGCGACGCATGCAGGGGCGCCGTCGCGACCTGAGGACTATGCGGATGGGCATTGCCCACGCCAAAGTTCGGCATGCTGGACGGTTTTGGCGACGCTGGCGCATGCGCGATGGCGGCGCGTGCCACCGCTCCGTTCATCGCTCCGCGCGGTGCATTGGCAGGGCTGCGGCTGGCGATGCGCTGATTGTTGCTATTGATCGTGTTGTTGTTCTGGGTGACGTTGCGGCTGTTGTTGATGTTGTTGGTGACGTAACGATTAACCACCGTGGTGGAGCGTGACACGTAGGTGGTGTCGTTGTGCACCACTGCCGGCCGCTGCCAACCGCCGTTGTTGTTGCCCTCACCGCCGCCGGGGCCGCGGCCACCCCAGTTCATGCCCCAGCTCTGGTAGCCATAGTCCGGGCGATCACGGCTGCGATCATGCTGGTGTTCAAACAGCGCGCCGACCAGTACGCCGGCGCCGAACGTCACCGCGCTCACCGCCGCAACCTGGCCACCGCTGTACTCGCGCGGGCGCTGATAGGTGTAACCGGGGTAGGGCGGAACTTCATCGCCGTAGACGGATTGCGAGTCATACCGCGGCACATACACGGTGTCGGGCTGTGATGAAGCGATCTGGTAGATGTCGTCCGGTGGCGGCACGACGGGTGATCCGGAATAAACGGGGTAACCGTTATCGCCGTTGTTCGCATAGCGGGTTGTCGGCGCCTGCTCGGGCAGCGTGGTGACGCGCTGCTGCGGCGAGCTGCGCAGGTTGCCGTGTTTCGATGCGCGTTGGCGCATCACCTGGATCGCATTCATGACGTCGGTGGGGTCGTTGACGTAGGCGTCGCCCAGCGCGGTGGTCCAGTCGATGTTCTTCGCCATCTGATCCAGCACCGAGGGAAAGGCGGTAAGCCCCTTCACGCTGGCATCCCAGGGTTGCTGGGCGATCGCGGTCTGCAGCGAGGCGCCTTGCAGGTTCGGATTTTGCGCCACGACGCCGTCAGCGGCGGTGATTTGCTCGGGGTACGTGGAACCGGCCAGCACCTGCGCGACCAGTTTGTCGGGAAACAGCGCGATCGGCGCGACCATCTGGTAAAGCTGGTCGGCGCTCGGCGGGGCGTACACCGAAGCGGCTGGTGCGGTGGAAGCTGCGGCCGGAGCGGCGGAAGTCGCCGAATTCGCCGGCGTTGCGGGTGGCGGTTGGCTGTTGCAGCCGACCAGGATCACCGTGCCGGCGCAGAACAAGCCGCCCATGGCTTTGCGTGTCCAAGGCTTGCTGTTCATCAGAACAATCTCCTCAGCGCTGCGGTGCACGATGCGATGCACCGGTCACACGCTGGCTGGTCGGCGAACGTGCCGGAGTGCGCTATGTCACCACCATCTACGAATGGTGTTCCGCGCGTTGTTTCTGAGAGTCGAGGAGCGGCTGTCCCCGCCGTCGCGGCGCTTCGGTATGTCATCGCCTGAGAATCAGCTTGCCGCCACGGCCATCACGAAACGATGACGACAGCGCTTATTTTTCGTAGCGGTAGTTGAAGCTGGCGCGGCTGAACTCGGTGGCCTGCTGGGCCTCGAAATTCCAGCGCTTGCTGAAGCGGTAGCGCAGGGTAATGACTTCGCCAGGTTCGAACAGCCCGACGCCGTAGCTGAGGTACAGCCGCGGCGAGAGGTACTTGCCCACGGTGAATGCCGAGCTGCCGCCGAGCGCCTCGTTGCTGGAGACGCCGATGTCGTCGACGCCGAGTCTGGAGCCGATACGCTTGGCCAGCAGGTCGCCGCCGGCCGAACCAAGCGCCTGCGCTGCTGCACTGACCATGTTGCCTTCGCCGCCCTTCACTTCGGACAACGGCTTGCCGGTGATCAGGTAGGACAGCGCGTCGGACTGCTCCATCACCGGGTTGGAAAACACGGTGAGGATAGGGCGCTGCGCGGTGCCGGAAACCAGCAGGCCGACCTCCTGGCCTTCGTCGATGGTGGCGTTCGGGTTGAGCTTGCGCACCGCGCGGATGTTCAGGCCCGGGTTGTCGATCGGCGTGCTGGCGAACAGCAGCTGGCCGCGCTGGATCTGCAGGTTCTGGCCGTACGCCTGGTAAGTGCCGTCGACCGCGAGCTGGCCCTGGCCGGTGGTGGCGCGGCCGGGGCGTTCGCTGACCGTCAGCAGGCCGGTCACGCGGCCGTCGAGGCCCATGCCGACGACGTGCGTCTTGTTCCCGAGATCCACCTTGACCAGCGCACTGATCGGCAGCTTGCTGGCGGCCTGCTCCTGCTGTTTCTGATCGACGACCACGACATCGGAGGAAGCCTGGGTGGCGCCTGCGCCGGGCAGCTTGTCGGCATTCACGTCGGCGCTGTCGATGGTGAGGCCGCCGCCGATGTCGATGCCCTTGGCGTTCTGTCTGATGATCAGGTCGGGCGAGATCACCACTTTGGCGGCGGGAATGTCGGCGGCGGTGAACTGGCTGCCCTTGAGCGTGATGGCGGTCTGTGCACTGGCGCCGAGGCCGGCGCTGCCGCTGATCGCCAGTGTGCCCTTGCCGGATTCCACGCTGCCGTTCACGAAGAACTGCCTGGCATCGGTGGTGCTGACGCTGAGCCGGCCCTTGACCAGCTTGAGTCCGGCCGTCGGCACCTCGGCCGCGAAATCGCTTAGGTTGGCCTGGCCGGTGATCGCTGGCTGCTTCAGCGTGCCGCCGAAGCGGAAATTGCCGTTGAGTCCGCCCCTGACGTTGGCCACCTCGCTGCTCAACAGCTCGATGAAAGCGAGGTTGTTCAGCCTCAGGTCCAGCTGGCCGCCAAGCGACTGCTGGGCGCCGCTCATCGTGATCTGGCCGTCCAGACGGCCGCCGTCATCCAGGCCGCTGTGCAGCTCGACGCGCTGGTTGGCCGGCGTGAGTTCGGCATTCAGGCGCAGCTGGTCGTAGCGCAGCAGCGGCGCGTCGGCGCGATCGGTATAGGTGATGCTGCCCTGGGCGGAACTGATCGATGCATTGCCGCTCAACGCACCGGCCGCGCTGCGGCGCAAGGTGCCATTGCCTTCCAGCGTGCCGTCGGCGCGCATCGGCAGGTCGGCGTCGCCGGCCGCGTTCAGCAGAAGCGCCAGCGGCAGAGCATGCAGCCGGTAGCCGGCGTCGAGGTTGCCGGCCTTGTCTTGCCTCGCGGTGACGCACAGTTGCGGATCGCCCGCGCTGAGGCAGAGTTCGGACAGGCTCATCGCGCCGTCGTTGTAGCTCAACTGCGCCGGCTGCTGCAGGCGCCAGCCGGGCATGCCCTGCGGCTGCAAATCGAGCATGCCAAGCGTGCCTGCCCAGGCCGAGCCCTTGAGCGAACCGTGCAGCGCCAGGGCGCCGGACAGCTGGGTGCCGCGCGCGTCCACGCTCAGCCGATGGTCGCCTTTGCTACCTTCGGCAAGCAGGTGGATGTGCTGGAAAACCAGGCCTTGCAGATAAGCATTGCCGGTTTGCAGGTCCAGCTTGCCGGCAGGTTGGCTGATGTCGGGTACCCCGACGATCAGCTGCAGCGCGTCCGCCCTGAATTGCCGCCACACCAGCGCCTGTCCGCGCAGCTGACCGTTGACGCTGAGTTTCGGCTGCCGGCCGCGGATGGCGAAATGGCCGTCCAGACGTCCGGAAGCATTCGGCAGCCAGTCGCCCAGCGAGGCGACGGCTACCTGCAGCTCCGCGTCGTTCTCGGCGCCGGGGCGGGCGTCGAGCTTCACCGTGCTGCCGCCAGAGGCCAGTTCGAGCCGTCCATCGACGACCTCGTTCGGCGACAGGTGCAACCTGCCGTTGCCGCCGACCGAGCGGTCGCGCAGTTTGCCGCCCAGCTGGCGGATCTCCAGCGTGGCGTCCGGGCCGTCCTTCGGCAGTGTGCCGCTGCTGGCGATATCGAAATCCAGTGCGCCGTTCCAGCCCGCGAACAGCTGGCCGGGATCGAACCGGTGGGCGCTGGCTTCGGCCTGCCAGGCGAAAGCCGGCTGCAGGGTCAGCGTGCCGCTGGCCTGCACGTCGCCCTGCGGCTGCTTCAGGGCCAGCGCATGCAGGGTGATCCGCTGCGCGGTGCCGTCGAGATCCACGGTCAGCTTCGCCAGCTTGCCCGGTGGTCCGATCTGGACATCGCCTTCAGCGTGGTAGTTGTCGGCGGTGCCACTGGCCTTGAGCTGGCCGTGACTGGCCAGCACCTGTCCGGCCAGATCCTGCGGCAGCAGCAGATCGTCCCAGCGGATGTCGAGCCGTGCACTGAGCGGTTTCGCATCGAGTTGCACGACACCGCTGGCGGCGATGCTGCCCTTGATCTGCGGCGAGCCGAGGCCGAGCTGCTGCAGGGTCAGCGTGTTGAAGTCATGGCTGAATTGCGCGCTCAGCGGCTGCAGCAGCAGCTGGTAATCGTTGAGGTCGAGCCGGCCATCGAGCGTGCCGCCGTAGCGGTCGCCATGGCCTTGCACGGCGATCGCCAGCGCCTTCAGCGAACTGTCGCCAAGCAGGGGCTTCGGATCGAAACGCGGCGCATCGAGTTTGCCGGTCCAGGCGTAGTCGCCGCTCTGGGTCACGCCCAGCTGCAGCTGCGCGACGGCCGGCGCGCTGAGCTTGAGGTCGAGGTGCGCCTGCCTGCCGTCGCTGCGCGCCGCGAGGGTGCCGGCGTAGTGAATATCGTCGACCTTCCACGCAAAACTGGCGTGGCTGTCGCCCTGGTAATTCGTGCCGATCGCCAGCGTGCCGGCGAGGTCGACGTGGCCGTCCGGCGCCGTGAGCGCCAGCCGGCTGAGCTCGATGCCGCGATGCGTCCAGCTGCCGGCGAGGTCGAGCTGGCTGGAGGCAAACAGCGGTTGACCGTCCCGGGTCACCTTCACCGTGCCGACGTGGACGCGGTCGAGGATCAGCTCGACCGGCGGCTGCAGCGAGACACTGCCGGAACGCGGCGACTCGTCCGGCGCGGGAGCGGGCAGCGTCACCTCGACGCCGTCGGCATCCAGCGCGACGACATGCACGCGCCTGGCCAGCAGGGGCCAGAAGCGCAAGTCCAGGTGCGCCTTCGCCATCTTCGCCACGGTGCCCTTGCCGTCGTCGTAACGTACGCCGGTCAGATCCAGTGGCCCGATCAGGCGACCCCGCGCCTGCTGCACGTGCACTGCGCCACCGGTGGCCGCCTGCACCCGTGCCAGCACGAAGCGCAGGCCGGAGCCGGTGCCGAGCAGCCAGCCCGCCGTGACGGCGAGCAGCAGCAGGATCAGCAGCAGCGCGGCGACCAGCCTGCGCAACCAGCGGCGGCGACGCGGAGGGACAACGGTGGCGGTCGTCGTGGTCATCATCAGAAATCCGGCCCGATCACCAGATGCAGCTCGATGCCGTGCGCGCGGTCGTCGTGGATCGGCGTGCCGAGATCGACGCGGATCATGCCCACCGGCGACAGCCAGCGCACGCCGAGGCCCGCGCCGATCTTGGGCCGATAATCGATCCCGCTGAATGCGTTGCCGGTGTCGACGAACGCCGCCATGCCCCAGTTGCGCGTGAAGTAGTGTTCGATTTCGGTGCTGGCCACCAGCAGGCTGGTGCCGCCGATGACGCGGTCGTCGCTGTTGCGCGGGCCGATCGACTGGTAGCCGTAGCCGCGCACCGAACGGTCGCCGCCGGCGAAGAAGCGCAGTTGCGGCGGCAGCGCGGAGAAGTCGTTGGTCCAGGTGTAGCCGGCGCTGCCGCGCAGGATCAGCCGGTTGCGCTGCTTCGCGCCGAACGCGCGGATCCATTTCGCGTCGGCGGTGATCTCGCTGAAACTGGCATCGGACAGCAGCGTGCCGGCGGTGCTGCGCGCGGCCAGGTTGATCGACCAGCCGCGCCGGGCGAAGTTGAGGTTGTCGGCCTGCTTGCGCGACAGCGATGCCTCCGCGAACACCAGCGTGCTGCGGCCGTGTTCGATGCCCGGCGTACTGTCCGGCTCGTTGCCGCGCTTGCCGACGGTGAACGTGCCGGACAGCGCATGCACGCCCACGGTGCGTATCCAGCCGTGCCATTGGCGCGTTTCGTTGCCGACCAGCTCGAGCGTGCGCGATTGCGAGGTGGTGGTGTTCGCATCGCGGAAGTTCGCGCCGAAGTTGAAGCTGCGCTGGTTGTCGCCCGGCATCGGGATCGAGTACAGCGTGGACAGCGTCTTCAGCCGCTGCGCCAGCACCAGTTCGTTCTTCCACTTGTGTCCGCGCCGGTTGACCCAGCGCCGCTCCACGCCGCCGCGCACGCCGAAGCCGGTATCGGTGCCGATGAACGGCCCGCCGGTGTAGATCGTGCGTTTGGCCGGCGCCAGCTGCACGGTGACGTCGACCACGCCACCCTTCGCCTCGTCCACGTCCGGCAGCACGTTGACCACGGCGAAATAATCCGCGCCGTTCAGCGCCTGCTGCAGCTCCAGCAACTGGTCCTGCGAGAAATAGTCGCCCGACTTGAACGGCACGTAGCGATCGAGAAAGCCGTCGTTGAATTGGGAACCCTCGAAGCGCACCCGGCCGTAGCGATAGCGCGGACCGGCCTGCCAGGCCAGCTTGATCGCGGCGCTGGGGTTGGCACGCGTCACCTCGACCCGATGGGTGAGCAGGCGCGCATCGAGGAAGCCATTCGCGGTGAGTTGTGCGCTCAGCGCATCGCGCGCGTTGTCGTAGACACCATGGTCGAGCGTGTTGCCTTTCAGGCGTTCGATCGCGCGCTGCGCGCGCCGGATCGGCGCGATGGCGGCGGCGGACTTGTCCAGTTGCACGTCGACCGCCGTCACTTTCACCGGCTCGCCCGGCATCACGTGCAGTGTCACCTGCCAGTCCTTGCCCACTTGCTGCAGATCGCCGGTGACCGTGGCCTCGTAGTAGCCGTAGGGCTCCAGTGACGACTTCACCTGATCGGGCGCCCGCCCGTACAGCCTGCGCACCTGGGCGTCGCTGGCGTCACGCTTGGCGTATTGCGACAGCTCGACACCCGATATCACCGCTGCCTTCAGCGGATCGGCGACGCCGTCCACGATCAGCTGCACGCCGGCATGGGCCAGCAGTGGCAGCAGCAGCGAACAGGTGGCGACAACCCGGCGTGCGAAGTTCTGGCATCGGTGGGGGCTGCGCATGTGGCGGGTCCCGTCTCCGGTCGATTCAAGTCATGACTGTGCCAAGGCAGTGACTGTCACGGGGGCAAGGTTAGCGTGCCCGATGTTGGCAAGGCATCAAAGCTGCGGAGGGTTGGATCATTTCACCGCACGAAACAGCAGTGGCAGCATGCGCCATGACTGTTCTCCGGCCGGATCGGCCGAGGTCAGGCCTTCGTCGGGAGCATGACACAGGCCGATTTCGACGCGTTCGTAGCCTGATTCGCGGAGCAGATCGAAAAAGTCCCAGCCGAAATTGTGGAACGTATAGATGCCGCCGCGCGCCATCCCGTCGGCATGATACTCAGGTGCTTCGAGATGTTCGATCTGACCGCTGCCCTGCGGGCGCCCGCGCAACACGGAGCGATCTCGATCCGCGAAAAAAGGCGCGGTGAACAGCATCACGCCGCCCTTGCGCAAGACGCGGGCGCATTCCAGCAGTGCCTGCCGGGTGTCATAGACATGTTCGAGCACCTCGCTGTGCACGAGCAGGCTGAGTGAATGCGAGGGGTGGGAAAACGCGGTGATTGATTCGTGCCGCGTATGTCGCCAGCGCCACCAATGGGTCGACCACCAGTAGCGTCTCCCGCTGAGGTGGCCGTCGCCGAGATACTCCGAACCGGCCAGCCAGCGCCACCGTGCGTGGGCCACGCGATAAAGACGCGTCGTCTGTTCAAGGATGGCGCCGTGCAGGGGAGCGGGAAGATGGCCCACTTCCTGCCGCATCGCCAGCAGGATCAGGCGCTGGCGCGCCGTCAGCTTGCAGTGCGCGCAACGCAGGCCCTCGCGAAGATTCGGCCGGTCGGCGAACATCGCACCGGTGTTGACCTCGAACACGGTGGGTCGATCGCATACCGGGCAATGGCCGTTGACGCAGGCTGCTCCGGCGATGAGCGCATCCTTTTGCGAAATAGCTTCCTGCAGTCCTTCGGCCGCCGCGCTGAAGCTCTCCCGACTCTGGAACCATCGAATCCGTGCCATCAGGGCTTCCTTGATACGAAGTCGTGGCGCAGCGCGAGTTGGCTGCGCCGTGCGCGATCAACCTGCCTTGTCGCCCGCCTTGTGCGCGATCCACGCGCCGATAACCGCCGAGACGTATGGGATCGATTGCGCAGCGAGGATGAACATCCACAAGGTGCCTTCGATGTAGTGCGTGCCGTAGCTCAACGCCATGCCAACGATGCACAGCGCAAGCGCGATCGCCATCAGCCCTTCTTCGCGCACCGGCGCGAACGCGGCGAAGTTGCTGCCGCCCAGGCGCCGGCTTTTCGCGGTGACCACGAACGAGGTCTTCTCGCGGGTCAGCCCGTGCAGGATGCCGCGGGCGATCGCGTGCGACAGGCCCATGCTGGCCAGCGAGGCCATCAGCGTGTCGTACCAGCTGCACGGCACGCGGGCGCGGTACAGCACGATGCCGAAGATCGCCTTGGCGAAGAAGAAGCCGATCACCGGGATCAGGAACAGCTGCATCGGCAGGCTGAAGTATTGCGGGTACGCCACCATGCCGGCGGTCCAGAACAGCGCCATCAAGGTAAAGATCAGGTGCAGCGCGTCGGCGAACCAGCTGAACCAGCCGGTGAGGAAGTGGAAGCGCTGGCCGGCCGACAGCGGCCCGGCCTGGGTCATCCAGTTCCAGCGGCCCTTGAGGATCTGCATCGCGCCGAACGCCCAGCGGTAGCGCTGGCTCTTGTACGCCTTGAAGTCGGCCGGGGTCAGCCCCTTGCCCATCAGCTCGTCGACGTAGACCAGGTCGTAGCCGGAATGCATCAGGCGCAGGCCCAGCTCGGCGTCCTCGCAGATCGTCCACTCCGACCAGCCGCCGGTGCCTTCCAGCGCGGTGCGCCGGACCATCGTCATGGTGCCGTGCTGGATGATCGCGTTGCGCTCGTTGCGATGATGCATGCCGATGCGGAAGAAGCCGTCGTATTCCCACGCCGTCATCCGGCGGAACGTGTTGTGCTCGAACTCGCGGTGCGCCTGCGGGCACTGCACCACTGCCACTTTGGGGTCATGGAAGTAGCCGGTGAGGGTGGCCAGCCAGTCGGCGCGCACCTCGTAGTCGGCGTCGATCACCGCCACCACGTCGGCCTGCGGATCGGTTTCCTTCAGGCCGAAGTTCAGCGCGCCGGCCTTGTAGCCGGGCCACGGTTCCAGGTGGAAGAAGCGGAAGCGCTTGCCGAGTTTCTCGCAGTACTCCTGCACCGGCTTCCACACGGCCGGGTCCTTGGTGTTGTTGTCGATCACCAGCACTTCGAAGTTGGCGTAGTCGAGGGCCGCGAGCGAGTCCAGCGTGATGATCACCATCTCCGGCGGCTCGTTGTAGCAGGCCAGGTGGATCGACACGAACGGCTGTTTCTCGGGCGGGTCGGGCGTGAGCATGCCGGCATGGCGCACCCACTCGCGCCGCCACAACACCTCGGTGAACTCGAAGCCGTTGATCAGCAGGATTGCCAGGATCGCGATCTGTGCCGGGAACAACAGCACCAGCATGGTCCAGTCGATCCAGCTGAGATAGAAGTTGAACGGCAGCGTGGCCGACCAGGTGATCAGCCCGCACGCCAGCTGGATCAGCATGCAGAAGAACAGCCGGCCCATCAGCTTGAAACGGCTGAAACGGCGCGCGAAGAAGATCATCGGCAGCAGCGCCAGCAGGCTTGCGGCCAGCGCCTTCCACGGCCAGCCGGTGTCCTCGGTCACCGGGCCGGTGAACGGAAACTTCGGCTGGCGATCGGCGTTGAACAGGCCCCAGTACGCCTCGGTGCGGCCGGACAGCTGCTCCTTCCACGGCTGGTCGAACGCTTCCATCAGGTAGTAGTCGATGTTGCGCTGTTGCGCTGCGATCAACCATTCGCGGATGAAGATCGCCTCGTTCGATACCGATGGATCGGCGTGCTCGTGGCGGTCGCCGTTGGACGGCCAGCCGATTTCGCCGACCACGATGTGCTTGTAGGGAAACCGCTGCTGCAGCGTCTGGTACGAACCCAGCGCAGCATTCAGCGCCACGCCGTTGGCGACCGGAATGCCGTTCCAGAAGGGGAAGATGTGGATGGTGACGAAGTCGACGTGGTCGGCCAGCTCGGGATACTTCAACCAGATGTATTCCGGTTCGGCGATGGACACCGGCTGGCGCACGGCGGCGCGCACGCGGTCGAGGTAGACCATCATCTGTTCCGGCGTTAGGTCGTTGCGGAACAGCACCTCGTTGCCCACGATCACCCGCTTGATCGTGTCCGGATAGCGACGCGCCATCGCGATGAGCGTGTCGATCTCCTTTTCATTGTTCTCCATGCGCCGGCTGATCTCGGCGCCGGCCATCACCTCCAGCCCGTCCTTGGCGGCCAGCCGGTACGTTTGCGGGTTGACCTGCATCGAATAGGTGCGGATGCGGTCGGAGTATCTGGCGACGAGTTTGAGATCGCGGTCGACCTCTTCGTCACTGGGATAATCCTGCTTGATCGGATCCTGGTAGCGCTGGAACGGCGAGAACGCGAAGCCACCGATCTTGCCGTGCCAGTCGTCCGGACCGTGCGGCAGGTTGCTCCACCACCACAAGCCGATATTCATCGCGGCCACGATCAGGGCAAGCACGATCGCCGTGAACAGCGGATACCGACTGTTGAGCTTTGTTGCGGAGGCGCTCAAAAAAATTCCCGACGAAAGCCTGCGCAACAGGCGGTAGAGCCTGGGAAGCTTAACCAATGCGGGGCGCCGGGCTCAATGAAGATCGTCGCTACCGGTCAGCACAAGCTCAGCCGCGGGGTGATTTGTGGGGGGGGATGGTGCACGCGTTCGGTTTTCATGGAGAAAGCTGCTCCACCACCACAAGCTCAACCAGGCAGCAACCCTTCCGCCATCTGGGCACACATGCGCACAACCTGCATCAACGGCTCGTCGAGGACGACCGCTGACTGCGTGAAGCATCCTTCAAGGGAGGCGACGCTGGAAACCAGCAACACGCCGATGCCAGTGACCTTGTAACCCAGTCGTTCCCCGACGCGGCGCCATACCAGCTTGTTCGAGGCGCTGGGTGCCTGCTCCATCTGCACCCGCAGCAACCACTCGGCGGTATCAGTGCCGAGCGCGTTGCACATCTTCTCGATCAGCCACGGCTCGGCCTGGCTGCCGCGTGTGCGCCAGTTGCTCACAGTCTGACTTTTCACGCCGAGCGCCACCGCGCCGGCACTGTCGGCGTGCGCGCCGAGGCGCAATTTGTATCGTTCGAACAACTCTAGGGTCGCCTGCATATCCTCACCCTGTTGATTTACCTACTCAGCCTGAGTATAAAGCCGTCTGCCCGGCATCTTAACCCGGCGCAGAGATCGTCAAGCGACTGGGGAGTAGCTTGTGGCAGGGACGCCGTTGTTCAGACAAGAAGTCGTGGATGCGCGGAGTGGGGAATGGCTGGGCTCGATCATCGTGGCCGCGCCACTGTCACGCTGGCTGCTGACCGCACTGACGCTGACGCTGGCTGCGGCCGTCCTGCTATTTCTCTTTTTCGGTCACTACACTCGTCGCGAAACCGTACTCGGGCAGCTGGTGCCTAGCGCGGGCTTGCTAAATATCGCTGCGCCTAACGCCGGTACGGTTGCCCGCGTGCAGGTACGTGACGGTCAGGTCGTCAAGACTGGCGACGTGTTGCTCAAGCTCTCCAGCGAACAGGACAGCGCTGCGCTTGGCGACACCCATGCACTGGTCGGGCAACAACTGGATATTCAGCGTTCCCGCCTGCTGGCCGATTTGCTCAACCAGAAGCAATTGTCGGAACAGCAGGCCGATGCGTTCCGGACCAAAGCCGCGCTGCTGCGTTCGCAGCTGGCCCAGATCGCCGGGCAGCTGGCGATCCAGCAGAGGCAGGTGACCAGCAACCAGCAGTTGCTGGCACGGGTCCAGCCGCTCGCCGCCAAAGGCTATGTTTCGGCGGTGCAGATCCAGCAGCAAGAAGCCTCCGTGTTGGATGCGCAGGCGCAGTACAAGACGCTGAGGCGCCAGCAACTTGATGCCCGTCAGCAACTCAATGCCACCCAGCAGCAACTGGCCCAGTTGCCGCTGGATGACGTGAGCAAGCGCAACGACACAGAGCGGCAACTTGCCTCTCTGACCCAGTCGATAGCGCAGAACGAAATGCAGCGCGCGGTAGTGCTGCGCGCGCCGCGCGATGGCGTGGTTTCCACGGTGCTTTTGAAGGAAGGGCAGATGGTCAGCGTCGGCCAGCCGTTGCTGTCAATACTGCCGTCCGGTTCAAGCTTGCAGGCACAGTTGCTGGTGCCGAGCCGCGCAATCGGTTTCATCGAGCCGGGTAGTCGGGTGGTGCTGCGCTATCAGGCATATCCCTACCAGAAATTCGGCCAGCAGTACGGCGAGGTCACTGATATCTCGCGTAGCGCGCTCAGCCCGCCGGACATCGCGGCGCTGATGGGACAGCAGTTGCAGCAGCAGGAGCCGCTGTACCGCATCCAGGTCAAACTGGACAGCCAGCACGTGCTGGCCTATGGCAAGCAGGAGGCGGTCAAGCCGGGCATGGCACTGGAAGCTGACGTTCTGATGGAACGGCGTCGCCTGATCGAATGGGTGTTCGAGCCGCTGTACGGCATGGTTCACCATCTGGCTGGAGACGCGGCGCATGGCTGACGGAACGTCACTCAAGCAGACTGCCAAAACTGTACGTGGCCATCATGCGGCGCTTCAATTCGGCTGGTCGCGCAGCCTGCCGATGATGCTGCAGACCGAAGCCGCCGAATGTGGCTTGGCCTGTCTGGCGATGGTCGCCAGCTACCACGGTCACGATGTCGATCTGGCCGGGTTGCGGCGGCGTTTCTCCACCTCGCTCAAGGGCACCACCCTGGCGCGGGTAATGGCAATGGCGGGCCAGCTCGGCTTCCTCTGCCGACCGCTCAAGCTGGATATGGACGACTTGCGCCAGCTCAAGATGCCGTGCCTGCTGCATTGGGATCTCAACCATTTCGTGGTGCTGAAGCGAGTCGGCAAACGCCACATCGCAATCCACGATCCCGCACGCGGCCTGCGCAAACTGAGCTGGAAGGAAGTCTCCGAACATTTCACTGGCGTTGCGTTGGAACTCGCTCGGTCGGCGGATTTCGCGCCGGTGCGCCAACGCCAAGCGGTGTCGCTACGCGCGCTCACCGGCCGCGTGCGCGGCCTGGTGCCGGCGCTTGCACAGATCCTGTTGCTGGCGCTGGCGTTGGAGGTCTTCGCACTGGCCGCACCGTTCTATCTGCAATGGGTGCTGGATCAGGTCATGGTCTCGGCCGACCACGATTTGTTGAGCCTGCTCGGTCTGGGCTTCATCGGCATCACGGTGTTCTCGGCGCTGGTCACCGCAGCACGCTCATGGGCAGTCACCTGGCTGGGCGCCACGCTCAACGTGCAGTGGGCCAGCAACCTGTTCGGCCATCTGATGCAACTACCGCTCGACTGGTTCGAGAAGCGGCATGTCGGCGACGTGGTGTCGCGCTTCGGCTCCATCCAGACTATCCAGCGCACGCTTACTACCCAGTTCATCGGCTCGCTGCTGGATGGATTGATGTCGACGGCTACCTTGGTGGTGATGGCGTTCTACAGCATCTGGCTCACCGTGCTGGTGGTCAGTTTGTTCGTTGCCTACGGATTGATCCGCTGGGCGTTATTTAACCCGCTACGCCGCGCGAACGAAGAGCAGATCGTCTATGCGGCGCGGCAGCAGAGCGAGCTGCTGGAGTCCATTCGCGGCGCGATGCCGATCAAACTTGCCAACAAGCAGGGCGAGCGATTGTCGCGCTACGCCAATGCCACCGTGTCGACCGCAAACCGCGACATCGGCATCCAGAGGCTCGGCATCGCTTTCACCCTCACCAACCAATTGTTGTTCGGCATCGGTCGCGTGGCGATGATCTGGATCGCTGCCACGTTGGCGCTGAAGAACAAGTTCTCCGCCGGCATGCTGATCGCCTTCATCGCCTACGCCGACCAGTTCACCAATCGTGCGGCTGGCCTGATCGACAAATGGGTGGACTTCAGCATGCTGAAACTGCACGTGGAGCGGGTGGCGGATATCGCGCTGACCTCGCCGGAGAAGATGGCCGGCTCTGCGTGGAATGGCCCGATCCCTGAAGCCAGCGTCGAACTGCGCAATGTCAGCTTTCGTTATGCCGAAGGAGAACCGTGGATTCTCAAGGATTGCAGTCTGCGCATCGAAGCCGGCGAGTCGGTAGCCATCGTCGGCCCTAGCGGTTGCGGCAAGAGCACCTTGGCGAAAATCGTGCTCGGGCTGCTGGAGCCGACCGAGGGTGAAGTGCGTTTCGGTGGTATCGACATCCGCAAGCTGGGATTGGACAGCTATCGCCAGTGGACCGGTGCGGTGATGCAGGACGACCAGCTTTTTGCGGGCTCCGCCTCCGACAACATCGGCTTCTTCGATCCCGAAGCAACGCCGGTGAGGGTCGAGGCCGCCGCGCGACTCGCAGCCATTCACGACGATATTGCGGCAATGCCGATGGGTTATCAGAGCTGGGTAGGAGATATGGGCTCGAGCTTGTCAGGCGGGCAGAAGCAGCGGGTGATTCTGGCGAGGGCGCTATATCGTCGACCGAAGCTGCTGGTGCTGGATGAGGCGACCAGTCATCTGGACGTGGAGCGTGAGCGACTAGTTAATATGGCGGTGCAAAGAATAAATATCACGAGAATCGTGATTGCGCATAGACCTGAGACAGTGGCCAGTATGGGAAAGGCAATTGTTTTGGGCGGAAACAAAGCAGCCAAGGTTTGTGAGCTGGATACCGAGGAAGGCGCGATATCAAGTCGACCGTCGGAGCCAGCAGATTCTGGAAAATAACCATTTGCATGCACTATGTCGCCGCGTGGCAAGACGTGAGTCTTGCCACGCTCACCGTTATTGAAGATGGAAAATGAAAAAAATCAAACTCCAGGCGCTCTTGGTCCTTGTATGCATTTTTATATACGGAATAGCTATTTTATCCATGGGTACTCAGCGGGGCAGTTTTCTGATTGACGCTTTAGGATTGTCATCACTTGGGGCCATTTTATCTCAATGGGATATTGTAAAGAAGTTGAAGGACACAGAAATATCGTGACTTCGCTTTTACCAAAATTGGGTTTCGGAAGTTCCGCGAAATGGAATCATTCAGAGCGATTTTATGGGTTTCGTTCAGCCATCGATAAAATTGTCCGGTCATATTCAATATTAAATCCTCGCCATTTGGACGTGATGTGCTGTCAAAAGGTATCACGTGACATGTCCAGTTCGGGGGTCAAGACAGGAGCGAAGTCAAGTTGATTCATCGCTCATAAGTACTTCGAAAGCAATTCGAAGAGGCCGAGTCCGGGTTGGCCCTGAAACCCGGCATTTTGTAGGGGAAGACGAGATGCGCAATCTCATGATGAGTGAACTCACGGTGGTGTCCGGCGGCGAGTTGATGGCCGATTTCGGAGCGGGAATGGGTGGCTACCTCGGTTCGGAGGCGGGGGCTGAGGAAGGTGCCTTAATCGGCCTGGGCTTTGGTGGCCCGGTTGGCGCCGCGATCGGTGCGGGCATTGGAGCGGCTCTGGGTGCCTATGCCGGGTCCCAGCTCTCCAAGATGATGTAAAGGTTTTCGGGTAGCCGGCGGCAACCGCCGGCTACCTGCTGGTCAAAGACGGGCGCTTTTCCATGAAAGTTCGTAGATGCGGTTTGTGGCGACAGCTTGAAGATACGTGGAAGATGCTGTTTTACGCGTTGCTGGCGGCCATTTTTGCCGTACTGCAGTTTTTTTTGACCGACAGGTTGACCATGCATGGACTGGTGATTGGAGGGGTTTTCGGCATCCTTGGTCATTGGCGGGCGACGTGGGTGTCGTCTGTGTTGATCGAAAGCAACTCGATAAGTCGGACAGACTTGATGCGTCGTCTCGAAGGAATCGGCTATCGAATGGATAGGGAGCCGGCTGAAATGATTCCGGATCTTCCGCGCTGGTCACGATTCGATTCCCAGAATGTATTGCTGGACTCGATCGACGGGGGCGCGAATGTCACCGGCCCCTATTACATATTGAAAAGGCTGGT
Organism: uncultured Gammaproteobacteria bacterium; assembly: GCA_963697555.1. Classification (GTDB taxonomy): domain Bacteria; phylum Pseudomonadota; class Gammaproteobacteria; order Xanthomonadales; family Rhodanobacteraceae; genus Rhodanobacter. Next base: position 273,977 of record CAVOOK010000009.1, on the reverse strand, counting down.
CAAGGATGTGGCCCCGGCGCCAAAAGGCTGAATCAACAGCTTCTGGCGGATATTGTCGCTGCCACGGCTCTTGCGGCGCTTGCGGTCGTCGCCCGGCCGATGCGCGGATGAAGTTGTGGCTGTGCGCCGTGGTGACCGCGACAGCATTCGCGCTGCGGTTTCTGGCCGCGCGGCACGTTTGGCATCGGCCGCTCAACGCTTCGCTGGTAGCTTTTAGCGACGACGGCATGGTCAACGCGCTGCCGCTGAACTCGCTCTACAGCGTGGCCAATGCCGTTGCTGCGGCCCGGACAATCAGCCAAGCAATTCCATCATGAGGTGGGTGGCGAGAACCTCGCCCCGGACTGACCGTTCCTGGACAAGCTGGCTCTGACGCGCGCGCTGTAGCCGAGCTGGGCCTATTTCAATCGGCGCTATGTATTGCCGCCAGCGAACTTGCAAGCTGCGTGAGCATCGGCAGGCTCAAGCGTCGGCTTGCGAACAAATACCGTGCGTAACTGCGTGGCCATGGGGAAGAACCCGGCGCGAAGCCGGGTTTTCTTGTTGACGCAGGCGACTCAGCGCAGCAGCGAGCGCAGCATCCACGCCGTTTTCTCGTGTTCCTTCAGCCGCCCGGTGACCATGTCGGCAGTGCCTTCGTCGCCCGCTGCATCGGCGGCCTTGATGGTGCCGCGGGCGGTATGGGCGGCGATCTCGTGGCCTTCGACCAGCTGGCTCACCATCTCCTTCCACTCCGGCACACCGGCCTCCTCCTTGATCGAGGTGAGCTTGCCGAACTGGCTGTAGGAACCGGGCGCGAATACGTCCAGCGTGCGGATGCGCTCGGCCACTTCGTCGGCAGCCAGCCACAGTTCGTTGTACTGGGTCTCGAACATCAGATGCAGGCTGTTGAACTGCGGGCCGGTGATGTTCCAGTGGAAGCTGTGCGTCTTCAGATACAGCGAATAAGTGTCGGCCAGCAGCTTGGACAGATGCTTGGCGACCGCTTCGCGATCCTTCCTGGCGATACCGATGGAAATGGCCATGTGCTGCTCCTCTCGGGTTGCGATGAATAGACAGTAGCCGCTCGGCCGATGGCTTGGAAATGAATCCTGCCGATGCGGTCGATAGCTGGTGACTATCACCCGGTTGACCAGCCGTTGGGCGATTGCGGCCCCCAGTTGCTGAGGTGTCAGCGGCTATCATGTGCGGTCAGATGAACGACACCCGCATCCCCGACCCCTCCGCCGATCCCGGACTGCGCCATCTGCGCAGGCAACTGGATACGGTTTCCAGCCGCGATTTCGGCCGCCTGCTGGGTCGCTGGCGCACGCTGTCGCGCCGGCCCGACGAGAACAAGCTGGCGACGCTGCGTGCGGACATCGAGCGTTCGGCGGCACAGCGCCGGGCACGCGTCGCGGCGAAGCCAGTCATCCGCCTCGACGCATCGCTGCCGATCAGCGCGCGCGGCGAAGACATCGTCGAGCTGATCCGCGCGCACCAGGTGGTGGTGATCGCCGGCGAGACCGGCTCGGGCAAGACCACCCAGCTGCCCAAGCTGTGCCTGGCCGCCGGTCGCGGCGAGGCGGGCATGATCGGCTGCACCCAGCCGCGCCGGCTCGCCGCGCGCTCGGTGGCGCGTCGGGTGGCGGAGGAACTGGGCACCCAGGTCGGCGACATCGTGGGCTTCCAGGTGCGCTTCAACGACCAGGTGTCCGAGCGCAGCCTGATCAAGTTCATGACCGACGGCATCCTGCTCGCCGAGACGCAGGGCGATCCGTGGCTCGGCGCGTACGACACCATCATCATCGACGAGGCGCATGAGCGCAGCCTCAACATCGACTTTCTGCTCGGCTATCTGAAGCAGCTGGCGGCGAAGCGACCGGAGCTGAAGATCATCGTCACCTCGGCCACGATCGACACCGCGCGCTTCGCCGAACATTTCAACGGCGCGCCGGTGGTCGAGGTGGAAGGGCGTGCGTATCCGGTCGAGCTGCGCTGGCGACCGGTCGACGCCGCGATACCCGCGGGAGCGGCTTCAGCCGCGACGGAGGCCGCATCGCGGCTGAAGCCGCTTCCACAAAGAGCTTCGCGGCAGGACATGCAGCAGGGCAGCGCCGAACATATCGCCGCCGTGCTCGACGAAATCAGCCATGCCGACCCGCGTGGCGACGTGCTGATCTTCCTGCCCGGCGAGCGCGAGATCCGCGACGCGCACCAGCTGCTGTCGCGCCGGCAGTATCGCGAGACGGAAATCATGCCGCTGTACGCGCGGCTCTCCGCCGGCGACCAGGACCGCGTGTTCAAACCCGGCATCAAGCGTCGGGTGGTGCTGGCGACCAACGTGGCCGAAACCTCGCTGACGGTGCCGCGCATCCGCTACGTGATCGATACCGGCACCGCGCGGGTGAAGCGCTACAGCCAGCGCAGCCAGCTCGAACGGTTGCACGTCGAACCGGTCTCGCAGGCCGCCGCCGACCAGCGCAAGGGCCGCTGCGGGCGTGTGGGGCCCGGCATCTGCTATCGCCTGTACGACGAGGCCGACTTTGCCAGCCGTGCCGCGTTCACCGATCCCGAATTGCTGCGCTCGTCGCTGGCCAACGTGATCCTGCGCATGCTGGCGCTGCAGCTGGGCGACGTGGAGGCGTTTCCGTTCCTGGAAGCGCCGGACCCGCGCGTGGTGGCCGACGGCTATCGCCGCCTCGCCGAGATTTCGGCGATCGACGACGCGCGCAAGCTCACCGCGATCGGCCGCACGCTGGCGCGGTTGCCGATCGACGTGCAGCTGGCGCGCATGCTGGTCGAGGGCGAGAAGCTGCACAGCTTGCGCGAACTGCTCACCATCGTGTCGTTCCTCAGCATCCAGGATCCGCGCGAGCGTCCCTCGGACGCACGCCAGCAGGCCGACGCCGCGCATGCGGTGTTCGCCGATCCGAAATCCGATTTCGTCGGCGTGCTGAACCTGTGGCGCGCCTATCACGACGCGCACGAGGAGCTGACCCAGTCGAAGCTGCGCGACTGGTGCTCGCGGCATTTCCTCAGCTTCATGCGCATGCGCGAGTGGCGTGAGCTGCACCGGCAGCTGCTGCTGGTGGTGCAGGAACTGGGATGGAATTTGGCTCCCTCTCCCCCGCGGGGAGAGGGTTGGGGTGAGGGGACGGCTCTGCGTCAGACTGCGCGGGCTGGCGTCGCGAAATCTAGGAAAAGGTGCGGGAGCATGGGAGTTTCCGGCGAGCACCGGCCCCTCTCCTCAATCCTCTCCCCAGGGGGGAGAGGAGGCGAACGCGAAGGGCAGGTTTTTGATGAAGAAGACGCAGCGCGTCTTTTTGAATCCGTGCACCGCTCCCTGCTCGCCGGCCTGCCCACCCAGGTGGGCCGCAAGGACGAGAAAGGCGTGTACCAGAGCACGCGCGAACGCAAGTTCCATGTATTCCCCGGTTCGGCCTTGGCCAAGGCACCGCCGAACTGGATCTTCTCCGCGCAGATCCTCGACGTGGGCGGGCGCGTGTGGGGCATGACCAACGCGCGCGTCGAGCCGTTGTGGATCGAACAGCAGGCGGTGCATCTTCTGCGCACCAGTTGCCGCGACGCGCACTGGTCGAAGAAGCGCGGCTGCGTGGTGGCGTACGAGCAGGTCAGCCTGTTCGGCCTGGTGCTGGTGGAGAAGCGGCCGGTCACGTTCCAGCAGCAGGATCCCGCACTGGCCCACGCGATCTTCCTGCGCGAGGCGCTGGTGCGTGGCGATATCGACAGCCGCGCGGACTTCGTGCGCGCCAACCAGCGCGTGCTGGAAGAAGCGCTCGGCATCGAGGCGAGGCAGCGTCGCGAAGGTCTGATCCGGCATGAAGACGACCTGGTCGCGTTCTTCGAAGGCAAGCTGCCCGAAGACATCGCCAGCAATCGTGCCCTGGACGCGTGGTATCGCAAGGCGCGTCCAGCCGAACAGGCGGCGCTGCGCTGGTCGCTGGACGACGTGATGGTCGGTGGCGCGGCGCTGGACGCCAAGGCGTTCCCCGCGGCTCTCGAAATCCCGATGGCCATGGATGGCCGAGTGCCGCGCGCAGCGCAGGATGCGCAGGAGCAGCCACCGCAAAGGTACCAGCTCGAATATCGTTTCGTGCCCGGTGACGAGGCCGACGGCGTTACCTTGCACCTGCCGCTGGCGATGTTGAACGCGTTGCCGGCGGCGCGCTGCGAATGGCTGGTACCCGGTCTGCTGGCCGAGAAGGTGGCCGAGCTGATCCGCGGCCTGCCCAAGGCGTTGCGCCGCAACTTCGTGCCGGCGCCGGACTTCGCGCGCGCCTTCGTCGAGGCCGAGTCGCCGCGTGACGAGCCGCTGGCGAAAGTGCTGGCCGCGTTCCTGAAACGCGCCACCGGCGTCGACATCGGTGTCGGCGAATTTTCCGGTGTCGAATGGCCTCCGCACTTCCTGATGCGCTACCGCCTGCACGACGAGCGTGGCAAGACGCTGGCCAGCGGCCGCGACCTCGCCGCGTTGCGCGGGCAGTGGGAAGGCCAGGCGCGCGAGGCGTTCTCGCGCAAGACCGATATCGAGCTGACCCGTGAGGACGTGGCCAGCTGGGATTTCGAGGCGATCCCCGCGCAGGTGCGTTCGGACGGCGGCCTGATCGCATTCCCGGCCCTGGTTGATCTTGGCGATACGGTGGCGCTGCGCGTGTTCGAGCGCGGCGACGAGGCGCGCGCGGCACATCGGCAAGGCGTGGTGCGGCTGCTGCGCAACGCGCTGGCCGGCGATGCGAAGCAGGCGCGCCGGCGCCTGCCGATCGGCCCTGCGCTGGCGCTGAAATACGCGCCGCTTGGCAGCGTCGACGGCTTGCGCGAAGACTTGCTCGAAGGCGGCTTCGGCGATCTGCTCGAGCAGCATGATCCGGAAGCGCGCACGGCCGGCGCCTTCGAGAAGTTGCGTACGCAGTTTTCGCGCGAGCTGTTCGGCGCCGGCGTCGAGCGCCTGAAGCTGGCCGAACCGATCATCGATGCGCAGGCCGATCTCAAGCCCTGGCTGCAGCCGCCGCTGATGGGTTTCGCGCGCGCCAGCTACGACGACCTGCGCGAACAGTTCGATGCCTTGCTGACGCCGGGTTTCCTGCGCGAGCTGCCGACGGCGCGACTTGCGCACTACCCGCGCTATCTCAAGGCGATGCGCCTGCGCGGCGAGCGGCTGCGGCAGGATCCGGCGAAGGACCAGCAGCGCATGCTGCAGGTCATGCCGTATTGGCGTGCCTATCTGCAGCACCGCGCTGCCGGCGCCAATGCGGCGGACCTGGCCGAGCTGCGCTGGCTGATCGAGGAATGGCGCGTGTCGCTGTTCGCGCAGGAACTGAAGACCGCCGAGCCGGTGTCGGCCAAGCGGCTGGCGAAGGCGCTGGCCGCGCTCGGCTGAGCGCAGGGCGCGCGGGTTGCCGGGAAAGCAACGGCACTACAGTTACCATGGACGTCCATACCCGGACACCTTCGCATGGCCCCGCCCGTTATCTCCCGCAACCTGCAGCAATGGCGCGCCCGTGCGGGCGCGCTGCCGCCGTTGCTGGACGATGCGCTGCAGGCCTGCGCGGCGCACGTCGTTCCCGAGGCCGAGTGCTGCGACGTGCTGGATCTGCTCGGCATGCTCGGTTGCGATGCGCAGACCCAGGCCGCGGCGTTGTGGTTCGAACTGGCGCGGGCCGATCCCGCACTCTGGAAGGCGCAGTCCACGACATTGCCGGCGGAGCTGCAGCGGCTGGTCGGCGGGCAGCAGGCTGCCGAGCAGGTATGGGCGTTGCACGCGCAACGCGCGCCGGAGAGCGCGGCCGAAGGCCTGCGCCGGCTGTTGCTGGCGATCGTGCGCGACCTGCGCGTGGTGTTCGTGTTGCTGGCGCGACAGCTGGCGCGGATGCGCGCCGCTGCGTCACTGCCGGCGGAGCAGGCCGCCGCGCTCGGCTCGGCTGACCCGCGACATCCATGCCCCGCTGGCCAACCGGCTCGGCATCTGGCAGTTGAAGTGGGAGCTGGAGGATCTGGCCTTCCGTTTCCTCCAGCCCGACACGTATCGCCGTATCGCCAGGCTGCTCGACGAGCGGCGCGCCGACCGCGAAAGTTTCATCCGCGAGTCGCTGGACGAACTGCAGCGCGCGCTGCAGGCCGCCGGCATCCACGCCGAGCTCGCCGGCCGGCCCAAGCACATCTATTCGATCTGGAAAAAGATGCAGCGCAAGTCGCTGGATTTTTCCGACCTGTACGACATCCGCGCGGTGCGCGTGCTGGTGGACAGCATCACCGACTGCTACGCCGCGCTCGGCGTGGTGCATGCGCGCTGGCCGCATCTGCCGGGCGAGTTCGACGACTACATCGCGCGGCCCAAGGCGAACGGCTACCAGTCCCTGCACACGGCCGTGCTGGGGCCGGAGGGCAAGACGCTGGAGGTGCAGATCCGCACCCACGAAATGCATCGCGCGAACGAGCTGGGCGTGGCGGCGCACTGGCGCTACAAGGAAGGCGGCAGCGCCGACGCGGAGTTCGAGGCGAAGATCGCCTGGATGCGCAAGCTGCTGGAGCCGCGCGGCGACGACAGCGGGCTGGCGGCGGATCTGCATACCGAGCTGCTGGAGGATCGCGTCTACCTGCTGACGCCGAAGGGCGAGGTGTTCGATCTCGCGCGCGGTTCGACCGTGCTGGATTTCGCTTACCTGATACACACCGAAGTCGGTCATCGCTGCCGCGGCGCCAAGGTCAACGGCCGCATCGTGCCGCTGACGTTCCAGCCGCAAAGCGGCGACCGCGTCGAGATCCTCACGGCCAAGCTGGGCGAGCCCAGCCGCGACTGGCTGTCGCCGCATCATGGCTACCTCAACACGGCGCGGGCGAAAGACAAGGTGCGCGCGTGGTTCCGCCGGATCGCCCACGATGCGAACCTTGCGGTCGGGCGGGCGATGTTCGAGCGCGAGCTGAAACGCCTCGCACTGTCGGGCGCGGACGTCACCAGGTTGCCCGCGCATTTTCACCTGCAGACCCATGACGAACTGCTGATTGCACTGGCCCTGGGCGAGATCACGCCGGGCCAGATCGCCCGCGTGGTGCAGGAGGCCGCGCAGCCGCCGGCGCCTCCACCGCCACCGACGGCGGCGCGGCCGGTCACGCTCGATCACAGCGCGCTCAGCATCGAAGGCATCGGCAACCTGCTGACCACGCTGGCGCGCTGCTGCCAGCCTTTGCCCGGCGATCCGGTGCGCGGTTTCATCACCAGGGGCCGCGGCGTGTCCGTGCATCGGGCTGATTGCGGCAGTCTCGCGCGGTTGTTGCGGCGCGACCCGGACCGCGTGATCGAGGTGAGCTGGGGCAACGCCGCGACGCAGGCATACGAGGTCGACATCGAGCTGCGCGGGTACGATCGCAAGGGCTTGCAGAAAGACGTCACCAGCGTCATCAGCAACGCGGGCACGCACATCATCGCCTCGTCCAGCCGGCAGTTCGCGCACACCGGCGAAGTGGAGATGCGCTTCACCCTGCGCGTGCGCGATTTCGAACAACTGTCGACCCTGCTCACCAAATTGCTGGCGTTGCCCAACGTGGTCGACGTGAGGCGGGTCGGCATCGGCTGAACGACCGCGCAATGCCCCGGCGGCATGCCCGAGGCCGCCCGCGGGCCGATGCTAAGCTGTGGCGACAGCATTCACAGCCGCGGATCATGAGCGAACGCCGAGACCAGCAAGACGCCAATCCTCCCCGCCGTACCGAGCCCACCCTGGGTGATCTCGAAGGCATGGACACGCTGCATCTGCCACCCGCCGACGACCTGCCGCAGATGCCGGTCGAGCCACGTCATTCGCGTGGCGGGCACGGCGGCTACGTCTCGCGTCGCCGTCGCCGTCGCGGCTGGCTGCTTCCGTTGGTGCTGGTAGTGGTGGTCGTGGTGGGCGGCGCGCTCTGGTTCAACCAGAACCGCCTGCGCGGCATGCTGCCGCGCACCGACTTCAACACGGTGCTGGCGCAGGCGCAGCAGGCGCTGCAGGATGGCCGTCTGGACGGCCAGAACGGAACCAGTGCGCGGGAATTGTTCGAGGCCGCCGTGGCGCTGGAGCCTGACAATGATCGCGCCCGCGATGGCTTGCGGCAGGTGGGTCACGCCGAACTGGCGCAGGCCGACGCGGCGCTGCAGGCGGGCCATTTCGACCAGGCCACGCAGCATGCGGCGACGGCACGCGAGCTGCTCGGCGGCGGCAGCGACATCGACCGTCTCGATCGTGCGATCGCCAGTTCCCGCGCGGCGCAGGTGCACGCGGGCGACCTGATCGACCAGGCGCAGCAGGCCTTGGCGGCGGGCAAGCTGGACGGCCCAGATGGCGCCGGTGCGCTGTACCAGCGCGTGCTGCGCGCCGATCCCGACAATGCGGTGGCCGCGCACGGGCTCGACCAGGTCGGTTACGCGCTGGCCGTGCAGGCGCGCAAGGCGCTCGACGCGAAGGATACGGCCGCGGCTGACAGCACCATCGAAACGCTCGCCGCGCTGCAGCCAAACAACGGCGCGTTGCCGGCGTTGCGCGCATTGCAGGCGCAAACCCGCAAGCAGGACAACAGCGCGCTGGACGCGGCGCTCGACCAGGGCCAGCAAGCCCTGCGCGACGGCCGCATCGGCGGCGCCGGCGATGACACCGCGCTCGCGCATTTCCAGGCGGCGCTCAAACTCGATCCGGACAATGCCCAGGCGAGGGCGGGACTGGGCAAGGTGGCGCAGGCGATGACCGTGCAGGCGAACGCCGCCATCGACGCCGGTGACATGGCGCAGGCGCGCAACCTGCTGGACCAGGCGGCCACGCTGGCGCCGAAATCGGCGGATCTCGTCGCTGCCCGTGCACGCCTGGACGGCAGCGCGACGAAGCCGGCCGCTGCCGCGCCAGCGGACCAGGACGAGGCGCCGCCTGCGCCCGTAGTGCTGTCGCCACAGCAAAGTGCGGCGGTGGCGCAACTGGTGCAACGCGCGCAGCTGGCCGCGAAGAACGGCGACATCATGTTGCCGCCCGGCGACAGCGCGTACGACCTGTATCGCAGCGCACTGGCGATCGACGGCAACAACGAATTGGCTTTGCGCGGGCTGCAGGTGCTGCCCGGACAGGTGGAGCTGCAGTTCAACCAGGCGCTCGCCGCGGGCAAGCTGGTGCGCGCCGACGACATGCTGGCGAACCTGGCCGAACTGGCACCGGGTGGCGCGGCGCAGACTACGATGGGCATCCGGCTGGCCAGCGCCTGGCTCGACCAGGCCGAGCAGCAGTTGGGGCGCGGCGACTATGCCGGCGCCGGCCAGTCGCTCGATCACGCGCGCAAGCTGGCACCGAACCATCCTCGCGTCATCGACCTGACCGCCCGGCTGCAGGGACGCAGGTGAGCACCGCATGACGGTGCTGGTGTTTGGTGGCAGCAGCCAGATCGGCCATTTCCTGCTGCCGCGCCTGCTCGCCACCGGCGAGCCGGTGCTGGCAGTGAGCAGGTCACCGCGCCCGCCGTTGGCCGGCGTGACGTGGCTGCCGGGAGCGCTGCCCTCCGCTGTGCCGCCGCTGCCGCCGGTGTCGGCGATCGTCAGTTTCGGTCCTCTGCCGGATCTGGCCGAATGGCTGGCGCACGTCGACCTGGTCGATGCGCCGCGGGTCATCGCCATCAGTTCGATGAGTGCGGAAACCAAGCGCGATTCGCGCGTGGCGGCCGAGCGTGCCCTCTCGCAGCTGCTGCGCGATGGTGAGGACGCGCTGGCTGCGGCGTGTGCACGCCACGGCTGTGCGTGGACCGTGTTTCGACCGACCCTGGTCTACGGCACCGGCCTGGACAAGAGCCTCACCCCGGTCGCGCGGCGCGCGATGCGCCTGCGGTTGTTTCCGCTGCCGTCGGCTCATGGCCTGCGCCAACCGGTGCATGCGGACGATATTGCGCAGGCGGTGCTGGCCGCGCTCGACTGTCCGGGCTCGGCGGGATGCATCCTGTCCATCGGCGGTGGCGAACGTCTGTCGGCCGGCGAGATGTTTGCGCGGGTGCGTCGCAGCTTGGCATGCCGCACCGTGCCGCTGCCGTTGCCGGCATGGCTGTTGCGGCTGGGCCAGTATTTGCTGCCGCCGTTGCGCGGCCCGCTGAGTCGCCTGCACGTCGACCTGGTGGCCGACAACGGCGAGTTGCAGCGATTGCTCGGTATCAGGCCACGGCCCTTCCGGCCGGAATCCGCGATGTGGACGCCGCCCGGATGAGCTGACCGCAGGAGCGCCTTCCGTCGCGACGCCCGGCGCGGAAAAGCATCGGGAGCATCGTGACTGAAGTTGCTCCCACCCGGACCGCTGCGGTCCGATTGCCCGCGTTTCGCCATGAAACCACCCGCTGCGTTCATATGCCCGCCGGGTGGCAGGCCCTATGATCGAACCACTTGATCGCCGGATTCCCCCACGTTGGACTTCTTGATTCGCCTTCGTTCGTTCGCGCGCCGGAGCTGGCCCTGGCTGCGCATTCCGTTCTGGATCGGCATGGGCCTGCTGTTCGGCTTCGTGCTTCCCTACACGCTGGTGCTGAACAAGCGCGTGCAGGACCGCTTCAACGATCTGGTGTTCGCCGTGCCTACGCGCGTCTACGCGCGGCCATTGCCGCTGGCCGCCGACATGCCGATGACGCCGGCCGCGCTGGAGCTTGAGCTGACCTTTGCCGGCTACAGCAAGGACGGCCATGGCCAGGTGGCCGGCAGCTGGATGAAGCAGGGCGTGCGCTACACGATCACCTCGCGCGGCTATGCCGGCCCCGACGGCGGCGAGCTGCCCAAGCGCATCCGCGTCACCCTCGGCAAGGGTGTCGTCCAGTCGGTGCAGGATGCCGACAGCGGCAAGAAAATCGCGCTGGCGCACCTGGATCCGGCGCGCATCGCCACGCTGTACGGCGCGACGCAGGAGGAGCGTCGCTTCGTGCATCTGGCCGATGTGCCGCCGCTGCTGCTCAGCGGCCTGCAGGCGGTCGAGGATCGCGATTTCAAGCATCACATCGGCATCGACTTCAGCGCCATCGCGCGCGCCGCGTTCGCCAACCTGCGCGCCGGCCACACCGTGCAGGGCGGCTCCACGCTGACCCAGCAACTGGTGCGCAACCTGTTTCTCAGCCGCGACCAGAACTTCACGCGCAAGATCAACGAAGCGCTGATGTCGCTGCTGCTGGAAGCGCATTACGACAAGGGGCGGATTCTGGAGGCGTACGTCAACGACGTCTTCCTCGGCCAGCAGGGCGGGCAGGCGGTGCACGGTTTTGCGGCGGCGTCCGAGTTCTACTTCGGGCGCCGGCTGCAGGACCTGCGACCGCAGGAGATCGCGCTGCTGGTCGGCATGGTGAAAGGACCGAGCTATTACGACCCGCGCCGTTCGCCGGAACGTGCGCTGACCCGGCGCAATCTGGTGCTGCAGGAATTCGCCAGCACCGGCCTGCTCACGGCGGCGCAGGAAAACGCCGCGCAGGCCGCGCCGCTGGATATCGTCAGCAATGGCCAGCTGCCGCACAACCGCTTCCCGGCCTTCATGCAGCTGGTGCGCACGCAGATCATTGCCGACTTCGACGAGCAGGCCTTGCGCGACGGCAACCTGTCGATCTTCACCACGCTCGATCCGGCCGCGCAGCTGTACACCGAGCAGGCGATCGCCGAGACGATGAAAAGCCTCGGCAAGCGCGCCGATCCGCTGCAGGCGGCCGGCGTGGTGACCAATGCGCAGACCGGCAGCGTGCTGGCCGTGGTGGGCAGCAAGATTCCCGGCGACCAGGGCTTCAACCGCGCGCTCGATGCGCGCCGGCCGATCGGTTCGACCATCAAGCCGTTCGTCTATCTGGTGGCGTTGACCCAGCCGGACCGCTGGAACCTGGCCAGCCTGCTCGACGACAGCCCGATCAGCATGCGCCAGCCCGACGGCAGCCTGTGGACTCCGCAAAACGACGACAACCAGAGCCACGGCCAGTTGCCGATGGTCGATGCGTTGGCCAAGTCGTGGAACCTCGCCACCATCCATCTGGGATTGCAGGTGGGGTTGCCGCGCATCCAGTCGTTCCTGCAGTCGTTCGGCCTCACGGACGTGCATCCCAGCCCGTCGCTGCTGATCGGTGCACTGGATCTCTCGCCGCTGCAGCTGGCGCAGCTTTACCAGTATTTCGCCGCCGATGGTCACGCCCTGCCGCTGGTGGCCGTGCGCGGCGTGGTCGACGGCAACGGCCGCACCATCAAGCGTTATCAGGTGCAGAGCGGCCCCGGCGAATACCAGCAGGCAGTGCGTCTGACCACCTGGGCGATGCAGCAGGTGGCGGTGTACGGCACCGCCAGTTCGATCGGCAATTCCGGCTTGGCGTGGCTGCATGCCGCCGGCAAGACCGGCACCAGCAACGACACCCGCGACAGCTGGTTCGCCGGCTACACCGGCCAGCACCTGGCGGTGTTCTGGATGGGTCGCGACGACAACAAGTCGACCGGCCTGTTCGGCGCCACCGGTGCGCTGCGCGCATGGCGCGACCTGTTCGCCAAACTTCCCACGCAGCCGTTGTCCGCCGCCCCCGGTGACGGGCTGGAGATGGCATGGATCAATCCGGCCGACGGCAAGCGCACCGAGTCGCAGTGCGCGGGCGCGCGGCAATTTCCCGTCGTCGCCGGCTCGTTGTCCGCCGATACCGAAGGCTGCTTCTGGCAGGGCGTGCAGGGTCTCTTCAGCGGCGATAATCCGCCCGCCGCCGGCAGCGCGCCGTCGCTGCCCGCGGCCGCGCCCATCAGGAATTGATCATGCGATTTTTCATGTACCGAGGTTTCACCTGGCTGCCGCTGCTGCTGGCGATCTGCCTGCTGGCCGGTTGCGGCCTCTTCGCGACCGCTCCCGACACGGCCAGGCAGCCGACCGTGCCGGGCTACGACCTGGTGGCCGCGATCCGCGCCGCCGGCGATCGCGAGAATTCCATCATCGACGTCAACCCGCTGCGCGACCCCAGCGTCACCGCGCTGCAGGATGCCGCGCAACATGACGAGCAGGCGGGCAGGTATGCCGATGCGGCCAGCAAGCTCGACCAGGCGATCAGGCTCAGCCCGAATTCGCCCGACCTGCTGCAGGAGCGCGCGGAAGTCGCCGTGCGCCTGCACGACTTCGGCGCCGCCGAAAAACTCGCTCACCAGTCATGGTCGATCGGTCCCAGGCTCGGCCCGCTGTGCGCGCGCAATTGGCAGACCGTCGTCGAGATGCGCTCTGCAGGCTGGCGACGTGGCTGGTGCGCAGACGGCGCGAAAGTGGGTGCAGCAGTGCCACAAGGCGGGCATTCCGCGCTACTGATCCGGTCGCAGGCGTCACGTCGCTCGCGCCGCGATGACGGCGCAACGGGTGTCCAGCAACCCTCCGTAATGCACACCCCGCCGGGCAGCGGCAACGCAAAGCCACGCCGAAGCACGCAACTGCCCGCATCGAGTGGATTGTCAGCTGCCGGACGTGAGCAGTTCGACATCCGGAATCCACAGTTGCGACCATCGCTGGATTTTTTCGCCGGGCGTCAGCGATTGCGGCGATGCCGGAACCGCGGCGCCAAAGTCCGTCGGCCGTTCCAGCGCTCGTACGTTGACGGCGCCGTATACGCGCATGCCGTCGTCGAAGATGACCGCGACCAGCACGCCGCATCGATCGCAGAACAGGAACTCGGCCGTACCGGATCCCTGCCGATACCGGCGCAGGGCGTCTGCACCCGACGCCACGATGGATAGTCGCCCGTCGGGATCCGACACGTAGGCCGCGCCGTGTTTCTCGCAGAACGTGCAGTCACAGGCCCGGGGAAGCATGCTCGTCGGGTCCCGTGCGCTCGAAAAGGTCAAGCGAAGCCGACCGCAGTGGCAGCCGCCCCGGAACTGCGAACGCCTCGGTCAACGGCGACATCGTTGCGCCTGTTCGACCGCCATCGCGAGCGCCGGCGGCCGGTTGCCGCTGCAGGCTCGCCCTCGGATCCAGCAAGTCGCTTCAGAACAACGCTCCCAGCAGCATCACGATGCCGACGATGCTCACCGCCCAGATCAGCGTGCGCAGGTACGGGATGCCGGCGGCATAGACCGGCACGTGGGCCACCCTGGCCCAGAAATAGAGCTGGGCGCCGAGCACCGTGGTGGCGTCGTGTCGTTGCAGCAGATGGGCGGCCAGCACCACGGCGAGAAAGAACGGAAAGGTTTCGAGGAAGTTGGCGCGGGCGCGATCGAGTCCGGCCGCCGATGCCGGTGAGTGGCGGCTTCACCTCGTCGCGCGCGCTCGCGGCCCAGCCCAGTCCGCGCTGGCCGACCGAGCAGATCGCGGCCAGCGCGATCTGCAGCAGCCCCAGCACGACGCTCCACATCAGCATGCTCAGTTCGGTCGTCATGATGCATTCCCCTCGCGGTGGTGCCGGCATGGTGAACCATCGCCGGGACGACTGCCAGTGAGCGTCGTCAGGCGGCACGCTTTACCCCGGTGCGCAGGAATTGCTCGACGCGCTCCATCGGAATGCGGTCACCCGGCGTCGCTGCCGTAGTACGCCTCGACGATGCGGCCGCGCTCGTCGATGAGGAAATCGGCAGGCATCAGGTTGCTGGTGTTGAGGCCGGCCAGGCCGACCAGGCGCATGCCCTTGAGCAGGGTCGGCACGCGCGTCGCGATCGCCTTCAGCTTGCGCCACAGCGAACGTTCGATGCCGTACATCTCGTGCGCACCCGAGGTGGGATCCGCCGCCAGCTGGAACGGCCGCGGCCGATGTCCGGCAAAGCGCAGCACCTCCGCCTGCGATGCACTGAACACGGCCACGATGTCGAGCCCGCGCGCGGCGAGTTGCGCATGCTGGTTGGTCAGCTCGTAGATGCGGAAATTGCAGAACGGGCAGGCGGCGTCGCGGAAGAACGACAGCAGGGTGAGTCGGCCACGGCTGCTGATCATGATCGGCTGCCCATGGATGTCGACCAGGTCGAGGGCGGGCGCTGGCGCGGGTGCAAGCAGTCTCACGTCGATTCTCCTGCGGCGATGGTGGCATGCGTCCAGTGGACGCGGCGGCGATGGCCGAGGTTCCCATCGCGATTTCGCCGCCTGCTGCTGCTCCGCCATACTTGGCGGATGACCGACCTCGACGACACCGAGTCCGACGACATCGGCGCCCTGCTCGGTGCCGACGGTCCGTTCGCGCGCGAGCTGCCGAACTTCGCGCCGCGGCTCGCGCAGCAGGTGATGGCGCGCGCGGTGCAGCACGCCATCGCCGGGCGCGACACGCTGATCGCCGAGGCCGGCACCGGCACCGGCAAGACCTATGCCTACCTGGTGCCGGCGCTGCTGTCCGGCGAGAAGGTGATCATTTCCACCGGCACCAAGGCGCTGCAGGACCAGCTGTATTTCCGCGATCTGCCGAAGGTGCGCTCGGTGCTAGGCGCGCGGCTGAAGACGGCGCTGCTGAAAGGTCGCGCGAATTACCTGTGCCTGTACCGGCTCGACCAGACCGTGCGCGAGGGTGCCACGTTCGAGCGCGCCCAGGCCGCGCAGCTGGCGACGATCCGCGCGTGGTCCGCGCGCACGCGCCGTGGCGACCGCATGGAACTGGCCGAGGTGCCGGAGGAATCGCCGCTGTGGCCGCGGGTCACCTCCACGCCGGAAAACTGCCTCGGCGTGGAGTGCCCGTTCTTCGACGACTGCCACGTGGTGAAGGCGCGCCGCGAGGCGCTGGAAGCGGACGTGGTGGTGGTCAACCATCATCTGCTGTTCGCCGACCTGGCGCTGAAGCAGGAGGGCTTCGGCGAGATCCTGCCGGGCGCCGCGGCGTTCATCCTCGACGAGGCGCACCAGATCCCCGAGCTGGCCGGCCAGTTCTTCTCGCAGAGCATCAGCGCGCGCCAGCTGACCGAGCTGGCGCAGGATGCGCTGACCGAATGCGCCGGCATCACCGGCGCGATCGGCCTGCTGCTGGAGCCGGTGGAGGCGTTGCAGGATGCGTTGCGCAAGCTGCGCCTGGCGATGGAACCGTTGCCGTCGCGCGGTGCGTTCCAGCTGCTGGAGGACCGCGCCGACGTGCGCAGCTCGCTGCACGACCTGCGTGAACTGCTGGCCACGCTGGCCGAACTGCTCGCCTCGCAGGCCGAGCGCTCGCGCGGGTTCGCCAACCTGCACGAGCGCGCCGAGCTGTTCGCCGAACGGCTGGACCGCATCGTCGAATCGCACGGCGACCAGGACGTGCGCTGGTACGAAACCTTCCCGCGCGGCTTCGCGCTGTACGCCACGCCGCTGGATCTGGCGGTGCCGATGCGCGGCCTGCGCGAACGCACCCAGGCGGCGTGGATCCACACCTCGGCCACGCTGTCGGTGGCCGGCAACTTCGATCACTTCGCGCGCCAGCTTGGCCTCGACGATCCGCAGACACTGAGCCTGGAAAGTCCGTTCGACTACGCGAGCCAGGCTCTGTGCTACCTGCCATCCGGCCTGGCCGATCCCAACGCCCGCGACTACACCGAGCAGGTGATCGAGACCGTGCTGCCGGTGTTGCACGCCTCGAACGGACGCGCCTTCCTGCTGTTCACCTCGCATCGCGCATTGCGCCGCGCCGCCGAGCTGCTGCAGGACAAGGTGCCGTGGCCGCTGTTCGTGCAGGGCACCGCACCGCGTCCACGACTGCTGGAGGATTTCCGCGCCAGCGGCCACGGCGTGCTGCTCGGCGCGGCCAGTTTCTGGGAAGGCGTCGACGTGGTCGGCGAGGCGCTCAGCGTGGTGGTGATCGACAAGCTGCCGTTCGCCGCGCCCGACGATCCGGTGCTGATGGCGCGCCTCGCCGCGCTGGAACAATCCGGCATCAACCCGTTCATGGGCTGGCAGGTGCCCAGCGCGGTGATCGCGCTGAAGCAGGGCGCCGGCCGCCTGATCCGCGACGTGCACGACCGCGGCGTGCTGGTGCTGTGCGACCCGCGTCTGACCGGCAAGGGTTATGGCAGACTCTTCCTCGCCAGCCTGCCGCCGATGCCGCGCACGCGCGAGCTGGCGGATGTGCAGGCTTTCTTCGATGATGCGGAAACCGCGGAAGCTACCGCGAACTAGAGGAGGCGGCACATGGCCAAGGTGATCGGACTCGGCGGCATCTTCTTCAAATCACGCGATCCTGCTGCACTTTCTGCGTGGTACGCGAAGCATCTCGGCCTCGATGCCGAGGAATGGGGCGGGGCACGTTTCGTCGAAAACGAGCAGCGGCCCGGCTACACGCTGTGGTCGCCGTTCGCCGCCGACACCGGTTACTTCGGGCCTGGCGCGCAGTCGTACATGATCAACTTCCGCGTCGACGACCTCGACGCGCTGCTGGCGCAACTGCGCGCCGATGGCGTCGTGGTGGACGAGCGCGTCGATCAGAGCGAGTTCGGTCGTTTCGGCTGGATCACGGATCCGGAAGGCACTCGCATCGAACTGTGGCAACCGCCAGGGTAGCGACACCGTCGTCGCCGCGGAGCGATCCCGTGAGCCGAACATCGAACAGTGGCCGAGAGCGGATGCCCGATCCCGCCGAACCCGAGCTGGTCACGCCGCCCGAACTGCTACCCGTGCTGGAAGCCCTGCGCCGGCGCGAACCGATTTTCCATCGCCCCGAGTTCGGCAGCACCCGCGCCGACTTCGAACGCATGGCCGCCGCGGATTTCTGGGAGATCGGCGCCTCCGGCCACCGCTACAGCCGCGCCCACGTCCTCGACGTGCTGGAACACCGCGCACCCGACCCCGCCGAACACACCTGGAAAACCCGCGACTTTCACTGCCGCGAACTCAGCGCGGACATCTACCTGCTCACCTACACCCTGGAGCAGGGCGAACGGGTGAGCCGCCGCAGCACCATCTGGCGGCGCCATGGCGACGAGTGGGTGATCGTGTTCCATCAGGGGACGTTGGTGGGAGTGCTTTAAAGCCACCTTCGGTCAGTGGCTCCACACCTGCTCTCGACAGCGGTCAACACGCGCAAGGTGACCTGGTTGCTGATGGCGCGTTGCCAGCAGGGATCGTCATTGCACTTCAATGATTCCGGATTCGCTGGATCCATGCCTTGTGTGGGGATGACCGGCCTGAAACATGGTTGTTCGAGATTTCCTGATGGATGGCGACCGCACTAGTCGAGCGGTGCGCCGAAGCGATCCGTGCGCGGCAGGTAGTGATGTTCTGGGTCGAGCGAGGAAACATCTGGACATCAGCCGGTATCTCGGCTGGCATCGATCTCGCGCTGACGCTGGTGGGACCGATCATGATCGGCGCCTCAGCCTTGCCGTCGCCAAGGATCTCGTTGTCTTTCTGCATCGCCCTGGGAACCAGGCACAGTTCAGCCATACGTTGGCAGCTCAGGTGAGTGTTGGGGCACGCAACATTCAGTCCCGGCTGGAAGCTCTGAATAGCTGGATCATCGAACACCTTGACGAGGACCTTCGCATCGAGCGCGTCGCCGAGCAAACGGGAATGTCACCTCGTACGTTTGCCCGAAGTTCGTCGACTGGTACGGGCGCACTCCGGCCAAGCTGATCGAAGATCTTCGTCTGGAAGCAGCCTGTCGACATCTCGAAGAAAGCCGTATCCCCATCAAGCAGATTGCTTATCGATGCGGATTTGGTGATGAAGAACGCATGAGGCGAGTATTTCTGCGGCGCTTGCGTGTGCAGCCGGCGAGTTATCGGGAGCAGTTTGTGGTCGCTTGACGTCGTAGCAGTTACGCAGGCCACGCTGGCGCAAAAGGCGCGGCATCAAAAACAGCTCACTATTCCCGCACGGCAGACATCGGGCGCCCGAGCAAGAGGCCCAATGAGAAACCGCGGCAGGCATTTAGAAAAGCCCCGAAGAGAATGGTCAGCGCCTGGCGACTAGCCCGTGTTATTGAGGGTAGGGTGGGGTCTGCTGTTGACCCAAAGCGGACAGGCTGGCCGAGACCCCGCTACAAACTCTCCCGGAGCATTGTCGATTTCCGATCATCAGCTTCGTCGTCAGTGCATCCCCACCCAAAGGATCTCCCATGAAATACCTCGGCCTGGCCTACTTCACCCCCGAAAAATTCGCCGCGATGGCGCCAGACGACGTCAAGGAATTGGTGAGCCAATGCCCGGCATTGGACGAGAAGATGCGCGCTACCGGCAAGGTTCTGGTTTCCGCGTCGCTTGGCGATCTGGACAACTGGAGGACGCTTCGCCCGCGCAGCGGCAAGACGCACGTCACCGATGGGCCTTACACCGAGTCGAAGGAAGTGGTGGGCGGCCTGTTCATCATCGAGGCGGACAGCCGTGACGAGGCGCTGCGCATCGCATCCATGCACCCGGCCGCCACGCTGGGCGAAGAAGGCGGATGGGCCGTCGAGCTTATTCCCATGGATTTCTACCTGGCCCGATGATGACTTGGACGTCTGCCTCAGGAATGCTTTGGCGCCCTTTCTCCACAAACACCTTTACAGCTTCGTGAGTCATCGCGGCGACGTCTGCTTCTGGCCGGAAACCAACATTCAGGCGGCTGGCGGTATCCCACTTCAAGCCACCACGCGGGTCACCCCCGCTCAGTGCGACGTGTTCCAGAGGGGCAGCGCGAACGCCTCAACGAGGAAGTCGACCAGTCGGCGGGTCTTGATCGGCAGGTGCTTGCGCGAGGGATATACCGCGTGGATGCCCAGCGTCATCGCGCGGTAGTCAGGCAGCAGTTCGACCAGCTCGCCGCGGCGCAGATCGTCGGCGACGATGAAATCCGGTTGAAGGATGATGCCCTGGTGCTCGAGCGCGGCGGCGCGGCAGGTGTCGCCGTTGTTGGCGTGGATGCGGGCGTGGGTGCGCACGGTGACGGAGCTGTCGTCGGGTGCGGTGAAGCTCCATTCGTCCCTGGCGGCGAAATAGCTGTAGGAGATGACCTCGTGCCTGGCCAGTTCGTCGGGGTGCGCGGGCGTGCCGTGCAGCGCCAGATACGTTGGCGACGCGCACGCCACCATGCGGGTCGTGGCGAGTTGCCGGCTGACCAACTGCGAGCTGGGCAGGTTGGTGATGCGCACGGCCAGGTCGTAACCCTCCTCGACCAGGTCGACCACGCGATCGCTGAGCTCGATGTCCAGCGACAGCTTCGGATACAGCTGCGCGAAGCGTGGCCACAGCGGGGCCAGGTGCAATACGCCGAAGCTGAGTGGCGCGTTGATGCGCAGCCGCCCGCTGGGCTCGCCGCTGCGCGAGCTGATTTCCGATTCCGCCTCGTCGACCGCGGCCAACATCTCCTTCGCCCGGGCGAAGAACAGCTGGCCGTCGTCGGTCAGCGACAGCCGCCGCGTGGTCCGGTGCAGCAGGCGGGCACCGAGGCGCTGTTCGAGCTCGGCGACATGCCGCGACACCGCCGCCTTCGACAGCCCCATCGCCTCTGCCGCGCCCACGAAGCTGCCGGCGTCGACAACGGCGACGAAGCTGGCCATTTCCTGGAATTTGTCCACGGCATCGTCCTATTGGCTCTATTTGAGAGACAGTTAGTCAATCCAAGGCCAGTTTATCAACATATCTTTGGCCAATAGAGTAACTCCCATGCCCGGATGTCCCGGGTCCCTGACGGAGACTTCCATGAACATCACCCTGATCGGCACCGGCAACATGGGCTCGGCGCTCGCCAAGCAACTCACCCGCGCCGGCCATGCCGTGCGCATCACCGCGCGCGATCCGGCCAAGGCGCAGGCCCTCGCCGCCGCGAACCCTGGCGCCGTGGCGGCAGCTCCCGCCGACGCGCTGGCCGGTTCGGATGTGGTCATCGTTGCGACCGCTTACGCCGATGCGGTGCCGGCGCTGCGTTCGCTGGGTTCGCTGGCGGGCAAGATCGTCATCGACATCACCAATCCACTGACCGCCGACTTCATGGGCCTGACCCTCGGTTACGACACCTCGGCCGCCGAAGAGATCGCCAAGGCGCTGCCCGAAGCCGAGGTGGTCAAGGCGTTCAACACGCTGTTCGCGCAGGTGCTGGCTGACGGCCCGCAGTTTGCCGATGGCCAGGTGGCGCCCACGTTCTTCGCCGGCGACAGTGAACGGGCGAAGCAGACCGCGAAGGCGCTGATCGAAAGCCTCGGCTTCACCCCGGTCGATGCCGGCCCGCTGAAGAACGCGCGCTACCTCGAACCGCTGGCCGCACTGAACATCTATCTCGGCTACGGCGCCGGCCTCGGCACGTCGATCGCGCCGACCTGGATCCACAAGGCCTGACGCGCCTCGCGTCGGCCATCCATCACCATCTCCACTTCACCAAGGAATTCCCATGAACGCTTCACTCAGCTTGTTCGGCCGCGTCGGGCTCTCGCTCATCTTCATCATTTCCGGCTGGGGCAAGATCGCCGGCTACGCCGCCACCCAGCAATACATGGCATCCGCCGGCCTGCCGGGCGGCCTGCTGCCGCTGGTGATCGCGCTGGAACTCGGCGGTGGTGTGGCCATCCTCACCGGCGCGTTCACCCGCTGGATCGCGTTGGCGCTCGCCGCGTTCTCGCTCGCCAGTGCCGCACTGTTCCACGCCAACCTCGGCGACGCCGCGCAGGCGATCAACTTCTGGAAGAACGTGGCGATGGCCGGCGGCTTCCTGATGCTCGCCGCGCAAGGTGCCGGTGCACTCAGCCTCGACCATGCGTGGGTCAAGCGCCGCAACGCCTGACCACAACGTGCCGTTCCATGCAGCGGGCGCACATACGCCCGCCGCCCATTTTCAGGAATCGCCATGACCGCTCCCTCGATCTTCATCTCCCACGGCTCGCCGATGTTCGCACTGGAGCCGGGCCAGCTGGGCCCGAACCTGCGTGCCATCGGCCAGGCGCTGCGTGGCATCACCGCCGTGCTCGTGGTGTCGCCGCATTGGCAGACCCGGGGCGTGCGCGTCGGCAGCAGCGCCGCGCCGGAGACGATCCACGACTTCGGCGGCTTCCCGCCGCCGCTGTACCAGTTGCAGTACCCCGCACCGGGCGCGCCGGATCTGGCGCAGGACGCCGCGCGTCTGCTCGCGCAGGCCGGCTTCGAGGTGGCGCTCGACGAGCGCCGCGGCCTCGACCACGGCGCGTGGGTGCCGCTGCGCTACCTGTTCCCGGACGCCGACATGCCGGCGTTCCAGGTGTCGCTGCCGCAGGACATCGATGCGGCCGGCGCGCTGCGACTGGGCCAGACGCTGGCGCCGCTGCGCGAGCGCGGTGTGCTGGTGGTCGGTTCCGGCAGTCTTACCCACAACCTGTACGAATTCCGCCAGCACATCCGCGACCCGGAGTACGCGCAGGAATTCGTCGACTGGGTTCGCGATGCGGTGGCCACGCGCGATATCGCGGCGCTGGTCGACTACCGTCGTCGCGCGCCGCATGCCGAGCGCGCGCATCCGACCGAGGAACACTACCTGCCGCTGCTGGTGGCCGCGGGGGCAAGCTTTGGCACGGACGCAGCGCGCCTGGTCGAAGGCGGCATGACCTACGGCGTGCTGTCGATGGATTCGTTCGCGTTCGGCCTGCCGGACTCGGCCCATACCCCACTGGAGCATGCAGCATGAAGACTTTGTCACCGCTGTCGGTCGATCCCGCCTTTGCGCTGGCGTTCCGCACGCTGCAACCGCCACCGGAAAAGCCGGCGTTGCTGCTGGTGTTGCTGCATGGCGTGGGCGGCAACGAGAGCAACCTCGCCGCACTCGGCGCCGAGGCCGGCAGCGACACGCTGGTGGTGTTGCCGCGCGGTCCGATCACGCTGGGGCCGGAAGCGTTCGGCTGGTTCCGCGTCGCCTTCACCGGCAACGGTCCGCAGATCGTGGAAGCCGAGGCCGATGCCAGCCGCCGCAGCTTGATCGACTTCATCGGACAACTGCAGCAGGCGCACGACATCGACGCGGCGCATACCGTCGTCGCCGGCTTCAGCCAGGGCGGCATCCTCAGCGCCAGCGTGGCGTTGACGGCGCCCGAACGCGTCGCCGCGTTCGCCGTCCTGGCCGGCCGGATCCTGCCGGAACTCGAACCGCAGCTCGCCGACGCGCAACGTCTGTCTACGCTGCGCGGCTACATCGCGCATGGCACGTACGACGACAAACTCCCGGTGAGCTGGGCGCAGCGGGCCAGCGACTGGCTCGACCGCCTCGGCGTCGAACACCCGACGAAGCTCTATCCGACCGGGCACGAACTGGGCACGGCGATGCGCGCCGATTTCCTCGCCTGGCTGGCCCGGGACGACCAGCGCTGGAACCGGCCCGGCGTCGGGCAATAGACCCCGGCCTGACAAGCACCCACCATCACTCAGCGCGACGGCAGGCACGGCGGGTGGACAGGCAACGGTCGCCCGTCTGCCCGCGTTTCGCCCGTGTTCGCCCGCTGCTACGCCGCTGTCGCTGATGTGATCGACGCTCCGGATCAAGGGAGTGCGGGCTATGGGCAAGTGGACACAGACAGTCACCGCCAAGGTACTTGGCGTCGGGGTGCTGGCGTTGTTGATGACGATACCGCTGTTGCAGGTGCGCGGCCTGATCAGCGAGCGCCAGCAGTTGCGTGAGGGCGCGATCGCGCAGATCGCGCAGGGCTGGGGCGGCAAGCAGGTGCTGGGCGGGCCGGTGCTGGTGGTGCCCACATTGCAACAGGTGACGGTGGCGCAGAACCAGCCGCCGCAGTGGCGCGCCGGCAGCGAGAGCATGCTGGCCGACGCACTGAAGCTGGACGTGGCGATGGCGGTGACCACGCGCAGCTACGGCATCTATGCCGCGCCGGTGTTTGTCGCCACGGTGAAACTCGGCGCGCAATTCCGGGCGCAGGACATCGCCCAGTATCGCCGTGCCAGCGATGCGTCGTGGCAGGGCGGCAAGGCCGAGTTGCGGCTGCCGGTCGGTGATCTGCGCGGCCTGCAGGAAATCACCGAGCTGCACATCAACGGCCAGCCGGCACGCTTCGAATCGTCGGCCGATCGGCTCGGCACCTGGCCGAACGTGGTGGTGCCGATCGACCTGGATGCACTGGGCGACCAGCCGATCGACGTGCAGATCGGCCTGAAACTGGCTGGCACCGAGGCGTTGCAGCTGCTGCCGCTGGCACGCAGCACCGACGTGACGATGCACGCGCCCTGGAGCGACCCCAGCTTCATCGGTGCCGCCTTGCCGCTGGAGCACAAGATCGATGCCGCCGGCTTCAGCGCGCACTGGCACCTGCTCGACCTCAACCGCAGTTACGGCCAGCACTGGAGCGACGCCGACGCCGACGCGAAGAGCGCCTTGCAGGCATCGACCTTCGGCGTGCAGCTGTACCAGCCGGTCGACGTGTATCAGCGCAACGTGCGCGCGGGGAAGTACGGACTGCTGTTCATCGCGATGACCTTCGTGGCGTTCTTCCTGTTCGAAGTACTCAAACGGCTGCGCGTGCATCCGGTGCAATACCTGCTGGTAGGCGCGGCGCTCGCCACGTTCTATGTGGTGCTGCTGGCGCTGTCCGAGCAGATCGGTTTCGGTCTGGCCTATGCCCTGGCCGCCGTCGCGGTGGTCGTGCTGGTGGGCGGCTACGCCATGGCGGTGTTGCGCGCGCGACGTGCGGGCCTGCTGCTGGGCGGCGTGCTGGGGCTGATCTACGCGATGCTGTACGGGTCTGATCGCGGCCGAGCAATACGCATTGCTGATCGGCGCGCTGGTGCTGCTGGCGATGGTGGCGCTGATGATGTACCTGACCCGCCGCATCGACTGGTACGCGTACGTGCCCACGTCGGGCGAGGCGCCAGCCGCTATCATGGACAAATCATGAATCTGCTCGCGATCGAAACCGCCACCGAAGCCTGTTCCGTCGCCCTGATCCACGGCGACGAGCTGATCGCCCGCAGCGAAATCGCGCCGCGCCGGCACACCGAACTGGTGCTGCCGATGGCCGACGAACTGCTGGCCGAGGCTGGCATCGGCCGTCACGCGCTGGATGCGATCGCGGTAGGCCGCGGTCCCGGCGCGTTCACCGGCGTGCGCCTGGCCGTCTCGCTGGCGCAGGGCATGGCGCTGGCGCTGGACCTGCCGGTCATCACCATTTCCTCGCTGGCCGCGCTGGCGCTGGAAGCGCCGGAGGAAGAGGACACCGCGATCCTCGCCGTGATCGACGCGCGCATGGGCGAGATCTACGCCGCCTGCTACCGCCGCGACGACAACGGCGGCCTGATCGCGCTGGACGACGAACGCATCTGCACCGCCGAGTCGCTGCTATTGCCGGAAGCTGATGCATGGCAGGTGGTCGGCAGCGGCTGGGCCACCTACGCCACCGTGCTGAGCCAGCGCCTCACCGGCACCCTGCACTCGGCCGACGGCATGCGCTATCCGCAGGCCGCGCATGTCGCCGAGCTGGCGCTGCGCGAATTCCGGGCTGGTCACGTGCAGGCACCGGAGCTGGCGTTGCCGGTGTACCTGCGCGACAAGGTGGCGTTGACGCTGGTGGAGCAGGGGAAGGCTTGAGCCGAGCGCTCGCAGCTAGACACGGGCTTTCTGGAGGCATGCAAGAGTGCGAGGGCTACCGGATGCAGCGCCCGTGCCTGTATTGTTGCTCCCTGCGTCCACAGGGGGGCGCCAAGGAGGGGAAATGAGTGCACCGCCGCCGCTTGATGTGGGACACACAGGTGGGACACGCTCGGGCATGGTGTTTTGCCGAGCCTGTGGCAAAGAGATTCACGGGTCGGCGCCTCACTGCCCGCAGTGCGGAGCGCCACAAGGCAATGCCGCTTCGGCGAGCGACAAGCGCATTTTGCCCGCGTTCCTGTTGTGTTTCTTCCTGGGGTGCTTTGGCGTACATCGTTTCTATGTGGGCAAGATCGGCACCGGCATCCTGCAACTGTTCACGCTGGGTCTTTTCGGTATCTGGACGCTAATCGACTTCATCATCATCCTTTGTGGCAGCTTTACCGATGGGCAGGGCAACAAGATCACGCAGTGGACGTGAACTGATCCCGCAGCCAACTCAACAGGCCGCCTGCGGGCGGCTTTTCGTGCATGCGGCGAGCGTATTGCCTGCGACGGGAGAGCGACTGCTCCGTATCTTCTGCCGCCGCAGCGACGTGCTTCCCTCACAGCCGCCCGATCACCAGCTGCACCAGCAAGCTGCTGACTGCCACCGCGATCCACACGCCCAGCCCCAGCAGGATCGGCCGTGCGCCGCTGGCGGCCATCTTGCGCAGGTTGGCGGACAGGCCGATCGCGGTGAGCGCCACGATGATCAGGAATTCGGCCAGCACGTGGATGGACGGCTGGACGGCCAAAGGGATCAGGCCGGCGGTGCGGATGGCGGACGCGACGAGAAACCACAGGATGAACCAGGGGAAGATGCTGGCGAGGCGGAACTGGCCGACGCTGCCGGCTTGTACCTGCTTGCGCTTCTCGCGGGCGGCGACGGCGAAGGCGAGTATCAGGCAGACCGGGATGATCAGGGTGGCGCGGGTCAGCTTGACGATGGTGGCGTAGTCGCCGGCGGTCTTGCTGAAGCTGTAGCCGGCGGCGACCACCGACGAGGTGTCGTTGATCGCCGTGCCGGCCCACAGGCCGAAACCGAGGTCGCTCAGGTGCATCAGGTGGCCGAGCAGTGGGAACAGCAGTACCGCGACCAGGTTGAACAAAAAGATGGTGGAGATCGCGAACGCGGTGTCGTGGTCGTCCGGGCGGATGATCGGGGTGACGGCGGCGATCGCCGAACCACCGCAGATCGCTGTGCCCACGCCGATGAGGATCATCAGCTTGTCGTGCACGCCGAGCCAGCGGCCGAGCAGCCAGGCGGAAAGGAAGGCCACGGTCATCGTCACCAGGGTGACCGACAGCGATTCGAGCCCCGTCTTGGCGACCTGGCTCAGGCTGAGCCCGAAGCCCAGCGCGATGATCGACCACTGCAGCACCTTCTTGCCGGCAAACGCGATGCCGGGATTGAAACGCTCGCCCGGCGACAGCAGGTTGCGCACCACGATGCCCAGCACGATGCCGATCACCGGCCCGCCGATCAGCGGCGCCCAGCGTCCCAGCAGCAAGGCCAGCAGGCCGATCCCGACCGCCAGCAGCAGGCCGGGCGCACGTCGGCGCAGAAGAAATGAGGTGGCTGGGATGGATGGTGCGTTCATGCGTGGGCTCCGGCGGTCGCGCCATTGTCCGCTGCGGGTCGATCAGGAAAATTTTGAATATGTGATTGGATGCATAAGCCATGCTGATAAGATCGGCCGATGATCAATATCAGCCCGCGCCAGCTGGAGGTGTTCGTGCAGGTCGCGCTGCACGGCAGCGTGCGTGCCGCAGCCGAACGCCTGCACCTGACCCAGCCCGCGGCCAGCATGGCGCTGGCCGAGATGGAGCGGCAGCTCGATGCGCCGGTGTTCGCGCGCGAACGCGGCCGTCTGCGCCTCAACGCGCGCGGACGCGAGCTGTTGCCGCTGGCGCAGGAGCTGCTGGAGCGGCACGCCGAATTCGGCCGGCGCGGCCGCGAGGAAGGCGCGGCATTGAGCGGCGAATTGCGCATCGGCGCCAGCAACACGGTCGGCAATTATCGGGTGGGCGAACTGCTCGGCGCGTTCGTGCGCGCGCATCCGCAGGTGGCGATTCGCTTGCGTGTGGCAAACACCGAGGCGATCGCCGCGGGCATGCTCGATCACAGCCTGGACATCGGCTGCGTCGAAGGCCCGGTGGCGCATCCGCTGCTGGAGGTGCGGCCATGGCGCGACGACTTGCTGGTGGTATGCGCGCCTCCGGAACATCCGCTGGCGCGCAAGCGCGGCCTGAAGCCTGCGGATTTCGCCGGCGCGCGCTGGGTACTGCGCGAACCCGGTTCGGCCACGCGTGCCACCAGCGAGCGCGTGCTGGCGCAACTGCCGCCCGGTGAAACCGTGCTGGAACTCGATCAGATCGAGGCGATCAAGCAGGCCGTGGTGGCCGGCCTGGGCATCGCCTGCCTGCCGGCGGTGGCAGTCACCGACGCGCTGGCGACTGGCCGGCTGAGAGCGCTGAAGACGCCGTTCCTCGACCTGCAGCGCAAGCTTTCGCTGCTGCTGCACCGGCAGAAATATCGCGGCGTGCTGCTGGATGCGTTTCTGGACGGCACCGATAGGGACAGCGCCCATTCCGGCAGTCGGCGCCGCTGAGCGGCGCACGTGACGGGCCATCCCTGGCCCGCGTGGCGGATCTACTGCTTCATCGCCACGAACGACATGCTCGATCCGTGCAGCTTGTCATCGACCGTGATCTTCATGCTCTTGCCGTCCGCTGCGACGGCCATCTTCGCGACGCTGATCACCTTGCCATCGCGCTTGTCGGTTTCCTGCAGCATGCTCTTGCCGAGCTTCTTCACCGACACGCTGGTGGTCCCCGGGTCACCCTTGTAGGGTGAGTCGGTGCCATCCATCTTTGCGCTGTACGACTGTCCGGTGGGGCTGCTCATGTTCAGGTTGTCGCCGTCCACCTTGTAGGTCATCGTCAACCCGTTGTCGGACATGTTGCTCATGGTCGTCGTCCGCCAGGAACCGGAAATGGCATGTGATCCGGCCGGGCCTTTCGCCACGCGCGTCATGGTGCCGTTGCCGGTCACTGGCGCAGCATTGGTGTTGCTGCTGTCGGTGAAGTCGAAGCTTGCGGTCTTGCCGTCGGCGGCGACCGTGGTGGTCGAACTCGCGACGACCTTGTCGGCCTTCTTCTCGGTTTCCTTGACCGTGTGATCGTCGACAACCTGGATGGCCATCGTGTCGAAATAGGGATGGCCGCTGACTTTCTGATCCATGCCATCCGCCTTGATGCTGATCGGCGGAACGCAGGTCTTGCAGTGGTACATGCCGTTCTGCAACAGCATGACATCCGGTTTCTTCGGCATCTTCGCCGTGTTCAGGTCGATCTTCCAGGTACCGTCGAAAGCACTTTGCGCGATGGCCAGCGAGGGCAGCAGGCACGCCCCCAGCAAGCCCGCCAGCAGTCCGGCAAACAGTGGTCTTTTCATGGTGACACCCCATAGCCGTTGATCGGTTCGGTGAGATACACGGAGTTGTCGTGCTGACGTTCGGGCGGCGAAGAACGCGCACGCAGCTGCTGTCCCCTGGCCGGCGACTGTGCGCCGGCAGATGTAAAGCGCGCCGAAACAATTTGTGACGAATCGCGGATGAAGCGAACGCGGCCGGCTGGGCCGGGGCGAGAGGCTCAGCGCGGCGCGGGCGTGCCCACGAGTTCGTTCAACAGTGCTTCGGCCTGTTCACGGGTGTGCGCGCGCAGCAACTGCGCGGCGTGGCGGCGCAGATGGGCGTAATCCAGGCTGGCCAGCCGATCGCGAACCTGCAGGATCTGGGCCGGGTGCATGCTGAATTCGCACAGACCGAGCACCAGCAGCAGGGCGGTGAAGTTCACGTCGCCGGCGATTTCGCCACACAGGCTGACAGGCTTTTTTGCGCGGCGGCCGGCGCTGATCACGTGGGACAGCAGCCGCAGCAGCGCCGGTTGCAACGGGTTGTAGATGTTTTCCAGCGCATCGTTGCCGCGGTCGGCAGCGAGCACGTACTGGGCCAGGTCGTTGGTGCCGATCGCCAGGAAGTCGGCGTGTTCGAGCAGCGCGCGCACGTTGATTGCCGCGGCGGGCACTTCGATCATCGCGCCCAACGGCAGTTTTTCGGGCAGGTCGATGTTCTCGCGTTTCAGATCCTGCCGCGCCAGCTTGAACAGCGTGCGCACTGCAATGAGCTCATCCGGCTGGGTCACCATCGGCACCAGCACGCGCATCGGACCGTAGCAGGCGGCGCGCAGGATCGCGCGGATCTGGGTGGTGAACACCGCCGGGTAGCGCAGCGAAAGCCGCACGCCGCGCACGCCCAGCGCAGGGTTGTCCTCGCCGCGCACCACCAGGCCGGCAGCGTCGGCCTTGTCCGCACCCAGGTCCAGCGTGCGGATGGTCACCGGCAGGCCGCCCATGCCCATCACCAGGTCGCGGTAGGCGATGAACTGCTCGTCTTCGGAAGGCAGCCCCTTGTGCTTGAGAAACAGGAATTCCGTGCGGTACAGGCCTACGCCGTCAGCGCCACGCGCGCGTGCCATCGCCACGTCGGCCGGGGTCTCGGCATTGGCGAGCAGCCCGATGTCGATGCCGTCGCGGGTGCGCGTAGGTGCATTGGCCAGCTTGGCGAGACGGCGGCCCTCGATCACCGCTTCACGCTGCCACGCGCGGTAGCGCGAAAGGTCCTGTGCGGTGGGATGTACCACCGCCTCACCGCGCTCGGCGTCGAGCAGGATCAGGTCATCGTCATGGATGTTCGACAGCGCGTCGCGGGTACCGACCAGCATCGGCAGGCCGAGGCTGCGCGCCAGGATCGCGCTGTGCGAATACGCGCTGCCGGAACTGGCCACCACGCCGAGCAGGCCGTTGCCCGCCAGCTGCGCCATGTCCGCCGGCGCGACCGTGTCGGCGATCAGGATTTCGCCCACGCGCGCGGCCAGCTTGCGTTCCTCCGGGCTGGTCTGCCGCTGCAGCGCGGAGATCACCCGGTTGATCACTTGCTCGACATCTTCCTTGCGGCTACGCAGATAAGGATCATCCATCGCCTCGAACACCGCCGATAGACGGTCGCGCTGCTTTTTCAAAGCGGCGCCTGGGCGGTAGTGGCCGATGCGCACCAGATCGTCGAGGCCGCGCAGCAGTTCGGGGTCGTCCAGCAGCAGGCTGTGCGCATCGATGAACTCGTTGACCTCGCGCGCCAGCGCGCCGTGCAGCTTGCCGCGCAGCTCGCGCAGTTCCTGCCGCGCTGTGTCCAGCGCGCGGTGCAGCAGTTCGAGCTGCTCCTCGATCTCGTCGTCCGCCAGCGGACGGGTGTCGACGCTGTAGCGGCTGGGCTGAACCAGCCGGGCGCGGCCGAGCGCCATGCCATGCGCGGCGACCGTGCCATTGAGCACGTGCCTCATGGATGTCTCCTTGCGGAGAAAGTAGTGGTGAACCGGGGAGTGGAAATGGGCGCAGCCGGCACCGCGAAGCTGGCGATGGAATGCCAGGCCGCGTGCGTCCTGCTTTTACCGATTTCCGATTTCCCGTTCCCGAATCCCATGTGAATCACGCTCCTTCGTCGAATTTGCGTTCGAACAGTTCGGCCACCGCAGCCAGTGCGGCCTGCTCGTCCGGGCCTTCGGCGCGGATGGTCAGCGTGCTGCCGAGGCCGGCGGCCAGCATCATCACCCCCATGATGCTTTGCGCGTTGATTTCGCGGCCCTTGCTGATCAGCCACACGGTAGCCTTGAATCCCTGTACCAGCTGCACCAGCTTGGCCGAAGCGCGCGCGTGCAGGCCGAGCTTGTTGGTGATGACGATTTCCTGTTCAAGCATGATTGACGTCAGGCATGGTCGATGAAGATTCCTCCGCGGCCGCCACTGGCGGCGATTTCCGCCAGTTCGTCCAGCGGTTTTTCCGCATAGTTGAGTACGCGCAGCAACATCGGCAGGTTGAGGCCGGAGACGCAGCGGAGATGAATGCCCAAAGCGCTGAGCGACAAGCCGATGTTGCACGGCGTGGCGCCGTAGAGGTCGGCCAGGATCAGCACGCCGTCGCCCTCGTCCAGTTCACGCGCGTGGTGCGCGGTGAGCGTGCGCATCACGTCGGGGTCGGACTCCGGTGGAACTTCCACCGCGGCCACGCGCAACGGCAGTTTCGGCATCACGTGATGCGCGGCCGAGATCAACGCCTTGCCGACGGCCTCGTGCGTCATCAGCAATACGCCGACGCTCATGGGCGGCGGCCTGCGGTGAATGGGTGCGACGGCATGGTCATCATTCGAGCTCGCGGTGGAAGGTAAGCACGCCCTCGCGGCGATCGCGATAGTGCGCAGCAAGCTTCTCGACCAGGTAGACCGAACGGTGCCTGCCGCCGGTGCAGCCGATCGAGATGGTCACGTAGCTGCGATCGTCCTGCTCGAAGCGCGGCAGCCAGGCATCGAGCCAGCGCGCGGTGTCGACGAAGTACTCGCCGACCAGCGGTTCGCCGTCGAGGAAATCGCGCACCGCCGCGTCCTTGCCCGACAGCGGCCGCAAGTGCGGCTGCCAGTGCGGATTGGGCAGGCAGCGCGCATCGAATACGAAGTCCGCGTCCAGCGGCAGCCCGCGACGGAACGCGAACGACTGGAACATCAACGTCAGCCCCTCGGTTGCCTGCGCGTAACCGGTGGCGACCAGCCGGCGCAGCTGATGCACGTTGAGCTCGCTGGAATCGATCACTTTTTCGGCGATGGCCATCAATGGGCGCAGCAGCCGGCGCTCCTCGACGATCGCGTCGGCCAGCGATACACCACGGATGGCGAGCGGATGACGGCGGCGCGTTTCCGAATAGCGCTTGATGAGTACTTCGTCGCGGCAATCGAGAAAAATCAGATGCACCTGCACGCCGGCCGCGGCCAGTTCCGAAAGCACGGTCGGCATGTGCGCGAAATCGGCACCGCGGTTGCGCACGTCCACCCCGACCGCGATGCGTCGTGGCCGCCCGCGTCGGTCGCCGCTGGTGGCGGCATCGACCAGTTGCGGCAGCAACACCGAGGGCAGGTTGTCGACGCAATAGAACTCCAGGTCTTCCAGCGCACGCAGCGCCACCGTCTTGCCGCCGCCGGACATGCCCGTGAGCACGATCAGGTGGATTTCGTGCGGGTCGGCCGGTGGGTTGCTCTGGGGTTTGCCGTTGTCGCTCATGCGGTCACCATGGAGGCAGACGACGCAGCTGATGCGCCTGCCGGTCAATGAAAGTCTGCGCCGGGTCGATGCCCTTGCTCTTCAGCGCGTGGCTGCGCACGGCCGCCTCGACCAGCACCGAGAGGTTGCGCCCGGAAGCGACCGGAATGGTGATCATCGGCACCTGCACGTCGAAGATCTCGCGATGCCCGATGTCGCCGGTGAGGCGGGTCAGCGCATCGATGTCTTCGCCGTCGCGCATGGGCTTGAGGTGGATCACCAGGCGCAGGTACTTGGACGTCTTGACGGACATATGGCCAAACATCTCGCGCACGTTGAGCACGCCCAGGCCACGCACTTCCAGCAGATCCTGCAGCAGTTCGGGGCAGCTGCCATCGATCACGTCCGGCGCGATGAGGGTGAATTCGGTGGCGTCGTCGGCGACCAGCCGGTGGCCGCGGCTGATCAGCTCCAGCGCCAGCTCGCTCTTGCCCGAACCGGCTTCGCCGGTGATCAGCACGCCGATCGAAAACACCTCCAGGAAAACGCCATGCAGGGTGGTCTTCGCCGCCAGCATGCGCGCCAGGTGATATTGCAGGTAGGTCAGCAATTCGTGGCCGCGCTTGGGACTGGTCCACAGCGGCGTGTTGGTTTCCTCGGCGACTTCGCGCAGGTCCGCCGGCACCGCCTGGTCCTTGGTCACGATCAGTGCCACCGGCTGGTAGGCGGCGACCTTGTGCATCACTTCCCAGCGCTGGCGCGAATCCAGTCCGTCGAGGTAGTTGAGCTCCTCCGAACCGATGATCTGAACCTTGTTCGGGTAGATGACGTTGAGGTAGCCGATCAGCGAAGGCCGCCGCGCCTGCGCCGCGCCCGGTTCGAGCACACGCGATTCCCCGCGCATGCCGGATACCCAGCGCAGGGCCATGCGTTCGTGGACGCCGTCGAAGAGTTGTCGTGCGCTGATGCGGTCCAAGCGAAGATCCTTTGCGCCGCATGGAAAGCCCGGTGGGCCAGGCTGCGGCGGCACAACCATTGTGCCAGCTTGGGGAATCAGGTGTCTTTGCCGTGGCAGCGCCCATGGCAGAGGAACGGATGCCGAGGGGCCAGGTACCAACGGAAGCGGCCCGCCGAGGCGGGCCGCAGGAGGGATCAGCCGTACTGGCGCGCTTCGCGCGCCTCGTGTTGATGCTTGTCGCTGACTTTTTCGCGATGCTTGCGCAACTGGTTGACCAGCTTGTCGAACAGCACGTCGATCGAGGCGTACATGTCGACCTCGGTGGCCTCGGCGTGCAGGGTGGCGCCGATCACGCCCAGCGTGCCCTCGGCGCGTTGCTGGAGTTTGTCGACCGACAGCACGATCGCAAGGCTGATCAGTTTGTCGTCGAGGCGGGTGAGGCGGTCGAGCTTGGCGGTGGCGTGTTCGCGCAGGGCCGGGGTGACTTCAATCTGCTGGCCGCTGAGTTGGAATTGCATGGGGCGCCTCCTCTGGTGCAGTGCCGCTTTTCGCGGCGGGTGGACGTGCCGTGGCCGAAGCGGCGGCACATCGTCAATCATCCTGTCTGTCTGGTATGGGAACGTTTTGGCGAGAAGCAAGTTCCCTGTTCGCCTGCCTCACCGCTCAGCTGGCGCGCTGTCGTTCGCTGGATGTGGGAATGCGCAGCCCCTCCCTGTACTTGGCAACGGTGCGGCGAGCCACCTGTATGCCTTTGCGTTGCAGTTCCTCGGCAATGGCCAAGTCGGACAGCGGTTTGCGCACATCCTCGGCGTCGATGAGTTTGCGCAACATCGCCTGGATCGCGGTGGCTGACGCGCTGCCGCCGTCCTCGGTGGAGACGCCGCTGGAAAAGAAATACTTCAGCTCGAACGTGCCGCGCGGGGTGTGCAGATATTTGCGGGTGGTGACGCGCGAAATGGTGGACTCATGCATGCCCACTTCTTCGGCCACCTCGCGCAGCACCAGCGGATGCATCGCTTCGGGGCCGTAGTCGAGGAAGGCACTCTGCCTGCGCACGATGGCGTCGGCAACCTTGAGCAAAGTTTCGGCGCGCGATTCGAGGCTCTTGATCAGCCAGCGCGCCTCCTGCAACTGACCGCGCATCCAGCTGGCGTCCTCGCCGCGCGCCTTGGCGATCAGGCCACAGTAATGCTGGTTGAGACCCAATCGGGGCTGGGCGTCGGCGTTCAGGCTGACCCGCCAGCGGCTGCCGTCGCGCAAGGCGTAGACGTCCGGCGCGACGTACTCCACCGGCGTGGCGTCGAGCGCCGCGCCGGGCCGCGGGTCAAGGCTGCGGATCAGCACGGCGGCCGCCGCCACGTCGTCTTCGCTGGCGCGCAGGCGCCGCGCCAGCCGTGCGATGTCATTGCGTGCGAGCAGCTCCAGTTCGCTGTCGACCATGCGCAGTGCCAGTTCGCGCTGCGGCGTTGCGGGGTCGAACTGTTCCAGCTGCACGCGCAGGCAGTCGCGCAGGTCGAGGCTGCCCACGCCAGCGGGGTCGAAGCCCTGCAGCTGGCGGCGCACCGCGTCGATTTCCCCGATGGTGACGTTGAGGTCGGCGGGCAGCGCGGCCAGCACCGCATCCATGCCTTCGGCCAGATAGCCGGCGGTGTTGAGCGCGTCGATCAGCACCGTGGCGATCAGGTGCTGGCGAGAGTTGAACGAAGCCAGGTTGAGCTGCCACAGCAGATGCTGCTGCAGGGTTTCCGGCGCCGCGTTCTGCGGCTCGAAATCCTCGTCGCTGCGTGATCCGGCACTGCTGACGCTGCTGCTGGAAAAGTCGATCGGCGATTCGGCGACCCCACCGCCATCGGCCCAGTCGCCGACATCGTCGTTGTCGTTCTCGCTGGTGCTCGTGGCGGCCACGCTTTCGGCGCTGGGATATTCGCTTTCGGCCTGGGCGTCGTCGCTGGCTTCTTCGTCCTCGACTTCCTCGGCGAATTCCAGCAGCGGATTGCTTTCGGCGATCTGCCGCAATTCCGCTTCCAGCTCCAGCTGCGACAGCTGCAACAGGCGGATCGCCTGCTGCAATTGCGGCGTCAGGGTCAGCTGCTGGTGGAGGCGAAACTGCAGTGCGGGTTTCATGCCAGCCGTATCAAAAGGAATCGCGACCATCCTAACGCGTGCCCGGAGGCGCAGCCATAGGCGTTCGGCATGCCGGATGGAAACCGCGGCAGATAACTCAGAGGCGGAACTCGCGCCCCAGATAGACTTCGCGCACCCGTTCGTCGGCGAGGATGTGCGCCGGCGTGCCGCGCGAGAGCACCTCGCCCTCGTTCAGGATATAGGCGCGATCGCAGATGCCCAGCGTCTCGCGCACGTTGTGATCAGTGATCAACACGCCGATGCCGCGCTCCTTGAGGTGACGCACGATGCGTTGGATCTCGCCGACCGAGATCGGGTCGACGCCAGCGAAGGGTTCGTCCAGCAGCATGTAGCGAGGCTTCGCCGCCAGCGCGCGGGCAATCTCGACCCGGCGGCGTTCCCCGCCGGAGAGGCTGATGCCTTTCTGTCCAGCAATGTGCGCGATCTTCAGCTCATCCAGCAGGCTTTCCTGTTCGGCAGTGCGCTGTTGCGCGGTAAGGCCGTCGCGCAATTCCAGCACGGCCATGATGTTGTCGGCCACGCTGAGCCGGCGGAACACCGAGGCTTCCTGCGGCAGGTAGCCGATGCCCAGCTTGGCGCGCGCATGCATCGGCAGGCCGGTGATGTCCCGTTTGTCCAGCTTGATGATGCCGGCATCGGCGTCGATCAGGCCCACCACCATGTAGAAACAGGTGGTCTTGCCGGCACCGTTGGGACCGAGCAGGCCGACCACTTCGCCCTGGCGGATCGAGAAGCCGAAATCGCGGACGACCTGGCGCGACTTGAAGCTTTTTTGCAGACCTTCGGCGGAAAGCATTTTTTAGTGTTGTTCCTGCGCGGGCGCCGAACTGCTCGGTGCCGGCGCCGCCGGCGTAGCGGTTTCGGT
Organism: uncultured Gammaproteobacteria bacterium; assembly: GCA_963697555.1. GTDB lineage: Bacteria > Pseudomonadota > Gammaproteobacteria > Xanthomonadales > Rhodanobacteraceae > Rhodanobacter. Next base: position 237,450 of record CAVOOK010000009.1, on the reverse strand, counting down.
GGGCTTGGCCTTGGGCTTGAAGGTCATGTGCACCATGCCGTCGCCGCCGCTCTCGCCGGTCATTTCGCTGGTTTCGGTGTTGTAGGTGAGCTTGTCGCCATGGGCGTCCCCGCGACCCTTCTGCGTGATCGAGGCGTGGCCGCTGAGCACGGCGATGCCCTTGAGGTTGTCATAGTCCAGCGTGGCGGCGTCGCCGAGCACCAGGTTGTTGTTCTCGTCCAGCTGCTCGAGATGGGCCGGGCTGCCGGTGATGACGACGCGGCTGATCTGGCTTTCGCCGTCGAAGTACACCTTGGCCTGGGCGCCGGTGGCCTTCAGCGTGCCCTGGGTGATCACCACGTTGCCGGTGAGAGTGCTGACGCTGTTGGGCTTCTGGAAGCCGTCGAAGTTCTTGGCCGCGACGTGCATCTCCTGCTGGCGATCGCTTTTCCGGGCGAGCGCGGGCTCGGCCGCGAGCAGGCCCAGCACCGCGGCGGCGAGCGCAAACCTAGCGCTTGTGCTGGCGCGGCGGGAACGTGGCATGGACATCATCGAGCAGCTCCAGGTGTTTGTCGTTGAGGTTGGCACGCATGCCGATACCGCTGATTCTAGTGCCGCCTTGCACCATCTGCGCCGGCGCCGCCGTTTCCAGGCGGTTTTCCTTCGGCCACGCGCTGACGTCGGCGGTATGGATCTCGGCGGCCGGGGCTTCGCCGAACGCCGGCCGGTGCATGTTGACCGGGCCCTGCAGCTTGAGCTGGGTGCCGCCCTTGTTGACCCAGCCATACAGCGACTCGCCCTGCCAGTCCGGCACGCCCGGCTGCTTTGCCGGCAACTGGAATGTCGGCGCGTTGAGGTATAGCGAATCGTCGCCCTCGCGACGCTCCAGGTGCGGCGTCTGCAGGTGGAAGCTGGGCTGGCCCTCGGCGTTGTATTCGGTGACCCGCGCGTTGGTCAGCGTATAGCCCGAGCGCGGCGGACCGACGAAGTCATGCGTCGGCGGCGCCGGTCCGAACCACCACAGCAGCAACTGGGCCAGGCCAGCGGCGAGCGCGACGGCGAGCGTCGCGGCCGGCACGCGCCGGTCGCGCAGATAGGTGCGCAGGTTCACTGCCAGCGCTCCCGCTCGGCGTCGCTTTTGCCCTGGGCGTGCAGGATCAGGTCGCAGACCTCGCGCGCCGCGCCCATGCCACCGCCCAGGCGGGTCTGCCAGCGCGCCTGTTCGGCGACCCATGGGTGTGCGTTGGCCACTGCCACGGCCAGCCCGGCGAGGCGCATGGGTGGCAGGTCGGGCAGGTCGTCGCCGACGAACGCGACTTGCTCGGACGTCAGATGCAGGGCATCGATGAGTTCCAGCAGGCAGGCACGCTTGTCACCCTGGCCCTGGTAGACGTGGGCGATGTCCAGCTCCTCGGCGCGCAGGGCGACCGGATGGCTGATCCTCGCGGTGATCAGCGCCACCTGTATGCCATTGGCCTGCAGCCGCTTCAGGCCAAGCCCGTCGTGCACATGGAACACCTTGGTTTCGCGGCCGTCCTCGCCGTACCACAAGCGTCCGTCGGTCAGGGTGCCGTCCACGTCGAACGCCACCAGCCGGATCTTGGCGGCGCGGGCGAGGAGGTCAGCGGTGAGATTGGCGGGGTAATCGTTGGGCACGGTTAATGATGTTCTGGGGGAGCCAAGTCAAGAGCGGCGTGTTTGATTTTTCTGATTTGCCAAGGCAAATCAGACCACGCGGGCGCGGAGCAGATCATGAATGTTCAATGCACCGACCACGCGCTGTTCATCATCGACCACCAGCAGCGCCTGGATCTGGTACTTCTCCATCATCTGGGCCGCCTCGGCGGCCAGCTTGTCGGCGGCGATTGTCTTCGGGCCGCGGGTCATCAGCTCGGCCACGGTGGCGCCGCGCAGGTTGACGCCATCGTCGTCCAGCGCGCGGCGCAGGTCGCCGTCGGTAAAGACCCCCAGCAAGCGACCGTCGGCGTCGACCACGGCGGTCATGCCCAGATGCTTGCGGGTCATCTCGACCAGGGCAGCGGTGAGGCTGGCGTCCGGTGCCACGCGCGGCACGTCGTCGCCCTTGTGCATCACGTCGGCGATGTGCAGCAACAGCCGGCGACCCAGGCTGCCGGCGGGATGCGAACGGGCGAAGTCGTCCGAGGTGAAGCCGCGGGCTTCCAGCAACGCGATTGCCAACGCGTCGCCCAGCACCAGCGCGACCGTGGTGCTGGTGGTGGGCGCCAGGCCCAGCGGACAGGCTTCACTGGAGATGCTGCCGTCCAGATGCACGTCCGCCTCGGTCGCCAGCGAGGAATCGGGTTTGCCAGTGATCGCGATCAGTGGAATGCCCTGGCGCTTGATCACCGGCAGGATCAGCAGCAGTTCGTCGGTCTCGCCGGAATAAGACAAGGCCAGCACCACATCCTGCGGCGTGATCATGCCGAGGTCGCCGTGGCTGGCCTCGCCCGGGTGCACGAAAAACGCCGGCGTGCCGGTGGAAGCCAGGGTGGCGGCGATCTTGCGCCCGATGTGGCCGGACTTGCCCATGCCGCTTACCACGACGCGGCCCCGGCAGGCCAGGATCAGCCGGCAGGCTTCGACGAACGCCGGCCCGATCCGCGACTCCAGCGCGTGCACCGCTTCCGCTTCGGTGGCGATCACCGCGCGCGCGCTGCGGGTGATGACGTCCGGGTTCAGGTCGATCGGAGCGGGCGGGGCGATGCTTGCGTTCATGAAGGCTCGGGCGAGGGTGGATCGGATGCCGCCGTGGCCATGACGAGAGGTTCCGGCGGTGGTGATGCGGAACCGCCGTCATTTCTGCGCCAGCGGATTTCCATTACCATGGCATGTCAGCATTTTAACGTCATAAGTCAGCGCAATGGATTCCGCCGACGCGGAATCCGCCTTCCTGCCGACTGAAACTCCCGCATGGAACACCGATGGACCCAGCCAGCATCCAGGCAATGATCGAAAATGGCCTGCCCGGCGCGCGGGCGGAAGTCAGCGGCGCCGATGGCGTGCATTTCGAGGCTACGGTGGTGGCCAGCCAGTTCGCCGGCAAGCTGCCGCTGGCGCGGCACCGGCTGGTATACGCCACGCTGGGCGACCTGATGGGCGGCGCGATCCATGCGCTGGCGCTGAAAACCCATACACCCGAGGAAGCTGCGGCGCGCCAAGGGTGATCTCCGCTCGAATTGAAAAGTCCGGCATGGATGCCGGTTCTTCTTTGCGCTCATGGAGGCGCGCACAAGTTTAGGAACAACGATGGCCAAGATCCTGATCAGTGGCGGCACGCCGCTCCATGGCGAGGTGGGCATTTCCGGCGCCAAGAACGCCGTGCTGCCGATTCTTGCGGGCTGCCTGCTGGCCGATGAACCGGTCAGCATCGGCAACGTGCCGCACCTGCACGACGTCACCACCTTCATCGAGCTGCTCGGCCAGATGGGCGTGCAACTGGTGCTGGACGACCGCATGAAGATGCACGTCGATCCGCGCACCACCAGCACCTGCGTGGCGCCATACGACCTGGTGCGCACCATGCGCGCCTCGATCCTGGTACTAGGCCCGCTGGTGGCGCGCTTCGGCCAGGCCGAGGTGTCGCTGCCGGGTGGCTGCGCGATCGGCTCGCGTCCGGTGGACCAGCACATCCGCGGCCTGCAGGCACTCGGCGCCGAGATCACCGTCGAAAACGGCTACATCAAGGCGAAGGCGAACCGGCTCAAAGGTGCGCGCATCATGATGGACATGGTGACCGTCACCGGTACCGAGAACATCATGATGGCCGCGACCCTGGCGCAGGGCACCACGGTAATCGAGAACGCCGCGCAGGAGCCCGAAGTAGTCGATCTGGCGCATTGCCTGATCGCGATGGGGGCGCAGATCGAAGGGGCTGGCACTTCGACCATGGTGATCCATGGCGTCGAGCGCCTGCACGGCGCCGAATACGAAGTGCTGCCCGACCGCATTGAGACAGGCACCTTCCTGGTGGGTGCAGCCATGACCGGCGGCAAGGTGCGTGCCCGCCACGCCCGTGCCAACACGCTGGACGCCGTGCTGGCCAAGCTGGAGGAAGCCGGCGCGCATATCTCCACCGGCGACGACTGGATCGAGCTGGACATGGGCGGGCGCCGACCCAAGGCGGTCAACATCAGCACCGCGCCCTATCCCGCGTTCCCCACGGACATGCAGGCGCAGTTCACCGCGCTGAACTGCGTGGCCGAAGGCACCGGCGTGGTCACCGAGACGGTGTTCGAGAACCGCTTCATGCACGCGCATGAATTGCAGCGGCTCGGCGCGGACATCCGCCTCGAAGGCAATACCGCGATCGTGCAGGGCGTGGCGCAGATGAGCGGTGCACCGATCATGGCCACCGACCTGCGCGCCTCGGCCTGCCTGGTGCTGGCAGGACTGGTGGCCAAGGGCGACACGATCGTCGATCGCGTGTACCACATCGACCGCGGCTACGAGAACATCGAGGAAAAACTCGGCGTGCTCGGCGCGAAGATCCGTCGCCTGCCGAATTGAGCGGAGTCCGCATAAAAAGGCCCGGCGGTTGCCGGGCTTGTTTGTGCTGATGGGCAAGCCCAGGGCAGCTCAGTTGGTCCTGTAGTTCACCAACTCCATGGTCAGATCGCCGCCATCATGCTGCGACAGTTTGACCGGCAACGGATAACGCGCCGGCACGTACCACGCGCTGAAGCCGCGCTCGGCGTCGGTGCGCTCGACCCGCTCGGCGTCGAAGCTGCCGGCGGGGACCTTGACGGTCTCCTTGCCGGTCACCTTGAAGCTCTGCTTCTGCACCTGCTGGCGCACCGCGACCGGCAAGGTCAGCTGCTGTTTGCCATCGCGCAGTGCCAGACCCAGCGCCAGCGCCGTGGTGTTGCGCTCGACCATTCCGGGGCTGGCCGCGTAGGTTTGCGGGCCCTTGCCTTCATCGACGGTCACCCGATGGTTCGCCCAATCGACCGACAGGTGACGCTGCTTGTCCTTGATGCCTGTCTGCAACTGGTAGTCGTAGCCGATCGCTTCGGGCACATCGCCTTTCCAGCGGAAGCGCGAGGACTCGCTCATGCTGGCGCCGAGCATCGCTGCCAGCCCGCCGGTACCCTTGACGTCCTTGCTGTAAATCCATTCGCCGTTGTCTGCAGCGCGCAGCGTGACGGTGGCGACGCCCATCGGTTCGCCACCCTGCGACACGTTGTAGGTGGCGGTGAAGGCGGTCGGTGTGGTGGCACCGGCGGCCTGCACGCCCAGCAACAGGCCCAGGGCGAGAAGGGGGGCAAACACGGTTCGGATAGTCATGCGCGGAGTCTGCCGCTGGCGGGCTGAACCGGGGATCACTTCGCCGACAACAAACCGTCGTCGCCAAGCGTCAGCGGCCAGAGCAGGGGCTGCCCGTCGAAGCGCGGCGCGTGGTCGTGCCATTGCAGACGCCGGCTGACCAGGAGCCCCAGTACGGCGGGCAACAAGCGGTGTTCCAGCGGCAGCAGCCGTTGCGCGAGCTGCTGTTCGTCGTCACCGGCTTCAATGGGAAGACGCGCCTGCGCGATCACCGGCCCGCCGTCCAGCTCAGCCGTGACGAAATGCACGCTGGCGCCGTGTTCGAGATCGTTTGCTTCAAGGGCGCGCCGATGCGTATGCAAGCCGCGGTATTTGGGCAACAGGGACGGATGGATGTTGATCATCCGGCCGATCCACGGCGCCAGCGCCTCGCCATCGAGGATGCGCATGAAGCCGGCCAACACCAGCCAGTCGGCACCGCTGGCGGCGACGCGGGCGAACAGGTCCAGATCGAATGCGCGCCGGTCGGGATAGCTGCGCGGATCGAGCGCGAGCGTGGGAATGCCGGTTGCCTCGGCCAGGCGCAGGGCGCCGGCACCGGTCTTGTCGCTGGCGACCAGCACGAACTCCACCGGCAATTCGCCGCGTTCGCGCGCGGCGAGCAGCGCGGCGAGATTGCTGCCGCGGCCGGAGGCTAGAACGGCGATGCGGGGAAGAGATGACATGGATGCTTTTCTGCCGTTCGCCCTGAGCGTAGACCCGCAGGGTCCGAATCGTTCCGCCGGAAGGCCCCTCGACTTCGCTGCGCTACGCTCAGGGTGAACGGATGTTGGCGCAACGCCGGTTGGCACGATGCCTAGCCGATATGCACGCGCTCACCGCCCCGCGCCGGCACTACTTCGCCAATCACCGAACTGGTCAGGCCATGCTTCGCCAGCAATGCCGACGCGGCTGCCACGGCCTCCTGCGGCAGGATCACGGTGAAGCCGACGCCGCAGTTGAACGTGCGCCACATTTCCTCGCGCGCCACGTTGCCTTCGCGCATCAGCCAGTCGAACACCGGCGGCAGCACGATGGCGGACGCATCCAGCGCGAGCCCGAGACCGTCGGGCACCACGCGGATGATGTTTTCCTTCAAGCCGCCGCCGGTGATGTGGGCCATGCCGTGCACGGTTCCGTCCTTCAGCAACTCCAGCATCGGTTTGACGTAGATCGTGGTCGGCGCCATCAGCGCATCGGCCAGCTTCACGCCGCCGAGGTCCAGATCCAGCCCGCCGTTATCGGCCGTGCAGCCGGCGCGCTCGAGGATCTTGCGCACCAGCGAATAGCCGTTCGAATGCGGGCCGCTCGAAGCCACGCCCAGCACCACGTCGCCGGCGACGATCGCGGCGCCGGTCAACATCTGCGACTTCTCCACCGCGCCGACGGTGAAGCCGGCCAGGTCGTATTCGCCCGGCGGATACATGTCCGGCATCTCGGCGGTCTCGCCGCCGATCAGCGCGCAGCCGGCCAGTTCGCAGCCCCTGGCGATGCCGCCGACCACCGCGACCGCGGTATCCACGTCCAGCTTGCCGGTGGCGAAGTAGTCGAGGAAGAACAGCGGCTCGGCCCCCTGCACCAGCACGTCGTTGACGCACATGCCGACCAGGTCGATGCCGATGGTGTCGTGCCGGTTCAGGATCTGCGCCAGCTTCAGCTTGGTGCCGACGCCGTCGGTGCCGGAGACCAGCACCGGCTCCTTGTAGCGGCCGCTGAGGTCGAACAGACCGCCGAAGCCGCCCAGACCGCCCATCACCTCGGGACGAACCGTGCGCTTGACCAGCGGCTTGATGCGTTCGACGAGCGCATTGCCCGCATCGATGTCGACGCCGGCGGCGCGGTAGGTGAGGGCGTCTGACATGGCGGAAACCGGCCTGGATGAAACGCGCAAGTTTAGCAGTATGCGGGGCTGATGCCGGCGCGACCGCTGCGTGCTCGTGGTCGCGATCATGGACGCTGGCAGCGCGATTGGGCAGACTTCCCGGGAGTTTCTCTCGAAGATTGCCCAGCCCATGCGCCTGTCCCGCTTGCTGATCGTCACCTTGCTGCTGGGTTTTGCCTGGCTGCCGCCGCTGCACGCCCAGGCGTCCGGTTCGCCCTATTCGGTCGTGGTGCCGGTGGCCGATACCAGCGATGCCCAGCGCGACCAGGCCTTCGCCACCGCACTAGGGCAAGTGCTGACGCAGGGTGGCCGGTGGTCAGGATCTGCGCAGCAACCCCGGCTATGGCGATGCGCTGGGCAAGGCCGGTTCGATCGTGCAGAAGTTCCAGTATCAGCGCGCCGCAACCGGGCTGATCCTGGACGTCGAGTTCGAGCCAGGGTCGGTGCGTCGGCTGGTGTCGAAGCTGGGCGTGGCCAGCGCGGGCATCAAGCCGCCGGTCCTGCTGCTGGTGCAGGGCGGCGATGGCGGCCTGTTCGATCAGGCCGCGCTGGCGAGCCTGGCCGCGGCGGCGGCCGCGCGCGGCACCAACGTGATCTATCCCGATGCTGCCAATCCGCCGGATACGGCGAAGGTCGCTGCGGCGGATCCGTCCGCGCTGGCGGCCATCAATCGCCAGTACCACACCGGGCTGGTGCTGCTTGGCAAGCTGCACGACGGCGGCGCGGACTGGACCCTGATTTCCGGCGGCCAGCCGCAGCGCTGGAGCGGCAAAGGCGCCACCGAGGACGCCTTGCTCGGCGACGCGGGCGGCAGCATGGTCGACCGCATCGGCAAGCAGCTCAACGTGATCGGCGCGGGCCCCAGCGAAGGCAAGCTGTGGATCAGCGGGCTGGCCTCGGCGATGGATTACGCCAACCTGCTGGCCACGTTGCAGGCGGATCCCTCGGTCAGGCAGGTAACGACCCTTGGCGCGGAGAACGACGCAGTGCTGCTGTACGTCAAGGCCTCGCTGCCGATGACCGGACTGGCCGCCAACCTCGCCGCAGGCGGGCATCTGCTGCTGCAGGGCGAGCCCCACGCCGGCGCCGACGCCAACCTGCGCTGGTTGCATTGAAACCGTTTCCCGCCGCCATGCCGATGGCAACACGGCGCGGTGCGCGTGGCGGCCGCCGGTGTCATCGGCCGAGCCGGTCGAATTCGTTCTCATGAGCGCGCCCATGACCTCTGATACTTCACGCCGCTGGCAGCTGTTCGCCATCACGGCGGTCATCGTTTACCTGATCTGGCTGCTGGCGCCGGTGCTGATGCCGTTTGCGGTGGCCGCCATGCTGGCCTACCTGGGCGATCCGCTGGCCGACCGGCTGGAGCGGCTCGGGCTGAACCGGACCTGGGCGGCCACCATCGTTTTCGTGGTGCTGCTGGTCGTGGTGTGCGGCGTGCTGCTGTTGCTGATCCCGCTGATTGCGCGGCAGGTCGAAAACCTCATCGAGAACCTGCCGCGCTATGGCGACTGGGCGCAGAACGTGGCGTGGCCGTGGCTGCAGGCGCGGCTGCATCTGGATCCGCACACGTTCGACAGCGACCGCCTGCTGACCGCGATCAAGGAACACATCGGCTCGATCGGCGGCGTCGCCACGGCGGTGCTGGGCAAGGTATCGCGCTCGGGCCTCGGCATCGCGATGTGGCTGACCAACCTGGTGCTGATTCCGGTGGTGGCGTTCTACCTGCTGCGCGACTGGGACCGCCTGGTGGCCACGATCGACCGCACGCTGCCACGCTCGATCCAGCCGACCATCGCGCATCTGGCGCACGAATCGGACAAGATCCTCGGTGCCTTCGTGCGCGGCCAGTTGCTGGTGATGCTGGCGCTGGGCGTGTTCTACGGTGCCGGGCTGGGACTGGTCGGGCTGTCGGTGGGGTTGTTGATCGGCATGGTCGCCGGCCTGCTCAGCTTCGTGCCCTACCTGGGTTTCATCATCGGCTTCGTCGCCGCGATCATCGCCGCGCTGGTGCAGTACGGCGACTGGACCCACGTGCTGCTGGTCTGCGGCGTGTTCGTGATCGGGCAGTTGCTGGAAGGCTACGTGCTGGTGCCCAAGCTGGTCGGCGACAAGATCGGCCTGCATCCGGTGGCGGTGATCTTCGCGGTGCTGGCCGGCGGCTACCTGTTCGGTTTCCTCGGCGTGCTGCTGGCGCTGCCGGCGGCGTCCGTGATCATGGTGCTGCTGCGCTACCTGCTCGAGCGCTATCGGCTGAGCGAGCTGTACAACGAGCAGGGGCCGGACGATCCGGTGATCGCCGAAGTGGAGGTGGCCGTGCACCGCGATGGCGAAGTCGATGCGACCACGCCGCGCCGACGCCGCCGGACGACCGGGCCGCACCATGATTCCGCAGTTGCCGCTGGCGCTGCGCTGGCCGCGTCGCCAGCGTTTCGAACATTTCCACGCCGGCGCCAATGCCGCCGCGCTGGCCGCGGTGCAGGCGCTGGCGCTGGCAGCCCGGCGCGCCGTGGATCTACCTGCACGGCGCCAGCGGCAGTGGCCGCAGTCATCTGCTGATGGCCGCGTGCCAGGCGGCGAGTCGCTGCGGGGCGGCGCGTGCAATATCTGCCGTTGGCAACGCTGTCCGATCACGCGGCTGCCCTGCGCGGCGTCGCCGGCAGCGAGCTGCTGGCGCTGGACGATCTCGGCGCCATCGCCGGCGATCGCGACGCGGAGCACGCGCTGTTCGACCTCTACAACCGCGCCCGCGCCGAAGGCAGCGCCCTGCTGTTCGCCGCCGATGCCACGCCGACCCAGCTCGGCATCGAACTGCCCGACCTGCGCTCGCGGCTCGGCGCCTGCACCCAGTTCGCACTCAAGCCACTCGACGACGACGAACGCCGCGTGGTACTGAAGGCGCAGGCCGCCTCGCGCGGCATCGAACTGGACGACAGCGTGCTGGACTGGCTGTTCGCGCGTTATGCGCGTGACCTCGGCGCGTTGCTCGATCTGCTCGACAGACTCGATGTGGCGTCGCTGGCCGCACAGCGGCGGATCACGGTGCCGTTCTTGCGAAGCTTCCTGCGCGAGGCTGGCGAATCAACGCCTTGAACTGACGACATTCTGCAAGTGGACAGTGGTGTCTCGCTTTCCAACCAGATTGTGTTGAATGGTGGGACGCTGGATAACGCCGGGGTACTTGGCGGAACTCTGGGCACCGGCGTGAAAGGGTCCGGCCCTCTCGCCACGATCTTGAATCACGACGGTGGCAGCATTGAAGGAAACGGCTCTGCCGTAGCGTTCGCCTTCAGCGGCAAGGTCGAAAACAGCGGTGGCGGCATCGTCGAAGGAGGCAGTTTTGGCGTGACGATCAGTGATGGAGGTACTGTCTCCAATGACGGCGCTGACAGCATCGTTCGGTCTCCGGGCGGGATGGCCATCCAGATATTGGGCGAACAAGGCACGGTGGAAAATACCGCAGGCGGCACAATCACCAGCAGCTTGACGCCGATTTATCTGCAACATGGTGGCACTGTAACCAACGGGGCCGGGTCTACCATCGAGGCGACGGGGGCAACGGATGGGGATTGCGGAGGCGCGGGTGTTTGCAGCATTTTCGTGGCCTCGGGAGACAGTACCGATTCCACATTGGACGGCGGACTGACACTGAACAATGCGGGCACGATTATCGGCAATGTTCAGATGATTCAAACGTCACACAACGGTGCAACCTTGTCGGCTGGTGGTTCCATTCAGGGCGATCTGCTCATGGGCTCGAATGACACCTCGTTCCTGACATTGAATGGCGGTGCAGGAACGATGCAGTTGTACTCGCAGGCAGTCACTGGCAAGACCACGTTCGCAGGCGCGTTGTTCAAATCCGGGGATGGTACGTGGATCATCGACAATAATGATCTTGATGCGAGTGCCCATACAGAAATAAACGGCGGCGTATTGCAAGTCGGTAATGGTGCCGTCGACGGTTCAATTGGCTCAGGCGTTGTGCAGTTCAATGGTGTGGGCACGCTGGTGTTCGATCGCAGCGATGATGTGCTCTACACCGGGCAAATCATAGGGCCTGACATGGGGTCGCAAAACGCATCGCTGGTGCAGGCTGGTACGGGGACACTGACATTGGCGAGCATGGGCGTCACTTCGTACATTGACCTTACGATCGAACGAGGTGCCGTGCAATTGGGTAATGGCCAGTTTGATTCGATTTACATCCGCAACTTTGACGTCACCAACAATGGGGAGCTGATATTTGATTTCGATGGTGAGACGTCTTTTGAAAGTGTGATTTCCGGCACTGGTTCGCTGACCAAGCAAGGGCTGGGCACGTTGACTCTCTGGAAGACCAATACCTACGCCGGTGATACAACTGTAAATCACGGGACGTTGCAAACGATGGAGGCACTGCCCGGAAACGTCACCGTAAACTCGGGCGCTGTGCTCGCTGGCGTCGGCACTTACGCTATCCCGACTGGTTTGCCCGGCGTGACTGGCAATCTATCCAACGCCGGTAGCGTGGTTGTTCAGGATAGTAACTCCTCGGTGGGCGGTAGCTACACGCAGACTGTCACGGGAACATTGGCAGTCAGCCTGGGCAGCAAGCTTGATGTGGCCGGTACGGCCACACTCAACGGTGGTACGTTGGAAGTGACTGGCGTCAATAATGGCTATGTAAGCAATATCCACACGAATGTCCTCACCGCCGGCGGAGGCGTCACCGGCACCTTCGGCCAGCTGGTCAAGGACGCGGGCGTGGTGTTCACGGCAACCACCATCAACTACGACGCGAACAGCGTGTGGCTGGATACCACCGGCCTCAACGTGACCACGGCTGCCGCGGGCAATGGCGTGCATTACACACCGGCCTCCTTCGGCAGCGCGCAGCGCGTGCAGGGCGCCCTCGGGCAACTGGACAGCAAGATCGCCGCCGGCAATCTCTCCGGCGTATCGAGCGACTTCGTACATGCCGCCGGCCAGTTCCAGCAGGCGCCCACCTTGCAGGCTGCGCAGGCCTCGCTGCAAAGCCTGTCCGGCGAGTTGCATGCGGCCAGTGCGGCGATGACCTTCGAGGCCATCGATGCATCCAGCCGCGCGTTGTCGGATCGCTTCGACAACCTGCTCGACCAAGGCACCGGCTTTGGCATGTGGACGCACGACCTCAGCGTCGGCGGCGACATGGCACGCGCCGGCTTCAACGGCGTCGGCTTCCAGTTGAACGGCTGGCTGGTCGGCAGCGATCGCCAGATCGGCCGCTCCGGCGTGGCCGGTTACGCGTTCGGCCAGAGCCGGGGCCAGCAGCGGCTGGACCGGAGCTTCGATCACGACAACAACCGCAGCACCGAGGGCATGCTTTACGCGGGTTGGCTCGACGGCAACCGGTACATGCAGGGCCGCGTCGGCTTCGGCCGTTTCCAGCAGGACGTCAGCCGGCAGATCCTGTTGGGCGACAGCGGGCAAGGCGTGCGGAACCCGGTACACCGGCAACTACAACGTGGCCTACGGCGAGAGCGGCCTGCACTTCGGCCGTGGCGGCAGCCACGTCACGCCGTTCGTCGATGTGGAATACGCGCGCATCGATCGCGGCGGCTTCGCCGAACAGGGCGCCGGCGGCTTCGGTCTGCGCAGCAACGCGCAGACGGTGGATCGCTAAGGCGCCCAGGGGCGCCTTCTTCACCGCTTGTCCAGAGGTCAGGCCTTGAGCAACCCCGGCGTGGCCTGCTGGCCGATCGCATCGACCATCGCCTTCGCCACGTTGAGGTTGCCGGCGATGATGTTGCCGCTTTCGGGGATGCCGTCGCGACCGGCGAAGTCGCAGTAGCGGCCGCCGGCTTCGTGCACCAGCAGCACGCCGGCGGCCATGTCCCAGGCTTTGAGGCCGATCTCGAAATAGCCGTCGTAGCGGCCGGCGGCGACGTAGGCCAGGTCCAGCGCGGCGGAGCCGGAGCGGCGGATGTCTTCGGCCTGGCCGAGGATGGCGCGGGTCATGTCCAGCTGCGGCACCAGGTGCTCGCGCTGGCGGAACGGGAAGCCGGTGGCGATCATCGCGCCGCCCAGGTTCTCGCGCTTGGACACGCGCATGCGGCGGTCGTTGAGGTAGGCGCCGTCGCCCTTGCTGGCGGTGTACAGCTCGTCGCGCAGCGGGTCGAAGACAACGGCGTGGATCGGCACGCCCTTTTCCAGCAGCGCGATCGACACGCTGAAGTGCGGGATGCCGCGCAGGTAGTTGTGGGTGCCGTCCAGCGGGTCGATCACCCAGGTCAGCGGCCCCTTGCCGATGGCGCCGCTTTCCTCGGCGAGGATGGCGTGGTCGGGGTAGGCGCGGCGCAATTCCTTGATGATTTCCGCCTCGGCCAGCTTGTCGACTTCGGAGACGAAATCCAGCTGCTGCTTCTCGACGATGTTGAGGCCGTCGATGCGGTTCATGTAGCGCAGGATCACGTTGCCTGCAGAACGCGCGGCGCGCGCCGCGATCGTGACGTGTGGTCTGGCCATGGGTTTCGACTTTGGAAGAGAGCGTAGGTTGCGGCCGGCGATTCTAGCAGAGGCAGGCCGAAGCCGCCCCGCGTCCACTATCCTTGTCCGCTCCCGCCGCAAACCCATCGCCCTCGCATGACCGATCTCCACGACCTTGCCGCCCGCATCCGCTACGTGCTGGTGCGCACCTCGCATCCGGGCAATATCGGAAGTGCGGCGCGGGCGATCCGCACGATGGGTTTCGAGCGCCTGGAACTGGTGACGCCGGCGCGTTTCCCCGACCGCGAAGCCAGCGCCCTGGCGGCCGGCGCCGATGACGTGCTGGCGAATGCCGGGATTCATGAAGAGCTGGTCGGCAGCCTCGCCGGCAGCAGTCTGGCGCTGGGCCTGTCGGCGCGCCGGCGCGGCGTGAATCTGCCGGAAATTTCACCGCGCGAAGCGGCGCAGCAGGCGCTGGCCGCCGCGGCGCGTGGCGAGCAGGTGGCGCTGGTGTTCGGCAACGAGCGCACCGGCCTGGAAAACGAGGAACTGGCGCGCTGCCACGCGATGGTGCGGATTCCCAGCGTGGACGATTTCAGCTCGCTCAACCTGTCGCAGGCGGTGCAGGTGATGGCGTATGAAGTGCGCGTGGCGATGCTCGGCGACACACCGGCGCCGCGTGCCGCCCGTGCATGACGAACCACCGGCCGATGCGGCGCGCATGGAACAGTTCTACGTGCACCTGGCGCAGACGCTGGACGAGATCGAGTTCCACAAGGGCCGCGAGCCCACCACGATCATGCTGCGCCTGCGCAAGCTGTTCCAGCGTGCGCAGCCGGATGAGCGTGAGTTGCGCGTGCTGCACGGCATCCTCGCCGATGCGCAGCGGATGGCGGCGATCGCCAGCGGAAGGATTGGGCGCGGCTGAGAGTGTGCCGTCGGCTGTCGGCGGGGATTGAAAAGCACTCGGCGCCGATAGCGCATCCAGTCGGCCGGGATGAAAAAACCTTCGGCGTGGATGCCGCGCGTATCGGCGGGGACTGGCAACCATTCGATCGGGACAGGCCGATGCTCGGCGCCGACTGGAAAACAGTCGGCGGGGATGGGGCGGATATCGGCGGGGACTGTCCGATAGCCAGCCGGGATATCGCGGCCATCGGCCGGGACTGGAAAACAATCCGGCGTGGATAGGCCGACGATCGGCGGGGACTGAAAAACACCCGACGCCGGCATTCCGACCTTCGGCGCCGATTGAAATGCCGTCGGCGGCGATACGCGTCGCCGGTCGACGGAGGACGTCGCTACTGCTCGTCGTCCGACAGTTCCATCGACGGCGCCGGCGTGACCAGCAGCTTGTCGATGCGCGCGCCGTCGAGGTCGACCACCTCGAAGCGGATGCCGAGCCAGGCGAACACTTCGCCGGTCTGCGGTACGTGGCCCAGCGCCGTCATCACCATGCCGGCGACGGTGCGGAAATCGTGTTCGTCCTCGCCCGGCAACTCGCTGATCTGCAGCAGTTCGCGCAGATCGTCGGTGGACAGGCTGCCGTCGATCAGCCAGCTGCCGTCGGCGCGCTGCATGATCGGGCTGTCCTCGTTGCCGCCGCCGTGGCCGATCTGGCTGGCGCCGACCACCGCCGCGAGCAGGTCGTTGACGGTGACCACGCCTTCGATGTCGCCGTACTCGTCGACCACCAGCGCCAGCGGCGTTTCGGCATCGCGGAATTCCTCCAGCAGATCCAGCGCGCGAGCGGTAGCCGGCACGAACAGCGGTTTGGAGAGGTGCTCGAACAACTCCAGCTTGCCGTCGGCGAAGCTGTGCAGCAGGCGCTTGACCTCGACCACGCCGACCACGTCGCTCTCGTCGCCGCGATAGACCGGATAGCGCGAGTACGGCGTCTGCCGCAGCACGTCGATGTTTTCTTCGCGGGTGCCGGCGGTGTCCAGCCAGGCGATGCGCATGCGCGGGGTCATCACGCTGTCCACCGTGCGGTCGCCCAGCCGCAGCACGCGGTTGACCATGTTGTGCTCGTCGGGATCGAGTACGCCCTGTTCGGCGCTCTCGGCCACCAGCAGGCGGATCTCATCCTCGGTGACCACGCCGCGGCCGTGCTGGTTGACCCGCAGCAGGCGCAGCAGCAAGTTGCTGGACACGTTGAGCAGCCACACGAACGGCGCGGTGATGCGCGACAGCACCAGCATCGGGATCGCCACGTAGGACGACACCTTTTCCGGTGCCGACAACGCCAGCCGCTTGGGCACCAGCTCGCCGATCACGATCTGGATGAACGAGATCAGCACGAACCCCAGCACGATCCCGATGATCCGTGCGTAAGGCAGCAGCCAGCCGAGATGGCCGCCACGCAAGGCATCGGCGATATGGCCACCCAGCGCATCGCCGGCGACAGCACCGGTAATCAGCATCACCAAAGTGATGCCGACCTGCACGGTGGACAGGAAGTGCTCGGGGGCTTCGGCGTGGCGCAGCGCCAGCGCGGCCTTGCGGCTGTTCCTGGCCATCTGCTTGAGGCGGCTCTTGCGCGACACCACCAGCGCCATTTCCGATAGCGCGAAGAAGCCGTTGCACAGGGCCAGCACGAGGACGAGCGCGATTTCGGTCAGCATCGCGGTGTTGATGGAGGAGGGCGCATGGGTACAGTGTAAGGGCAGCGAGGCGCCCGGTTCACGCCTGGCGGGGCCGGACAGGCAATGATGCAGGGCAGCACGGCAGTCCTGTAACATTCCGGTCATCCCCTTTTCCCAGGCATGGCCACGCATGTTTTCACTGCAGACGATCTTCGGCAAAGGCGACAAGTTCTATGGCCTGCTCGAACAGAGCGCCGCCACCGCCCACGAAAGCGCCAAGGCGCTGCATGAGTTGCTGACCAAGCCCGGCGAGGGTTCGGTGATGGCCGCGTTCACCGCCACCCGTGCCCGCGAGAAGGAGCTGGCCGCGCAGATCAGCGAGGGGCTGGTGAACACTTTCGTCACCGCGCTGGACCGCGAGGACATCGAGGCGCTGAACTCCGCGCTGTACAAGATTCCCAAGACCATCGAGAAGTTTGCCGAACGCTACGAGATCGTGGCCGGCATTCTGGCCGGCGTGGATTTCGCCCAGCGTGCGCGGGTGCTGGAGCGCTCGAGCGAAGTCGTTGCCGAGATGATCGGCGAATTGCGCCGCGGCCTGCGCATCGACCCGGTGAAGAAGCTGCAGGATCGTTTGCAGGCGCTGGAATCGGAGGGCGACCGCATGCTGCTGGCGCCCTACCGCACGCTGTATGTCGAAGGCGGCGACGTGATGCGCGCCGTGCTGGCCAAGGATCTGTTCGAGCTGATCGAGAAGGCGATCGACAAATGCCGCGACGTCGGCAACATCGTCTACTCGATCGTTCTCAAGAATTCCTGAGGCGGTCGCCCGTGATCCTCTGCATTCCGCATGGCCCGAGCGCGATGCTCCCGCCGCCACGTACGCGACACGCCGGAGCACGCGCATGAGCATCGTCATCGCGGTGGTGGTGATCGCGCTCGTCTTCACCTACATCAACGGCTTCCACGACACCGCCAATTCGATTGCCACCGTGGTGGCGACCAAGGTGCTGACCCCCGGCCAGGCCGTGCTGCTGGCGGCGGGCACCAACCTCATCGGCGCCTTCATGGGCACCGCGGTGGCAGCCACGATCGCTTCGGGCCTGATCAATGCCGGCGTGATCGAGATGAGCTCGCAACTGCTGATCTGCGCGCTGCTGGCGGCGATCGTGTGGAACCTGATCACCTGGTGGCTGGGCCTGCCGTCCAGCTCCAGCCATGCGCTGGTGGGTTCGCTGGTCGGCGCGGCGGTGGCCGCCTCGGACAACAATTTCTCGTCGGTGATCTGGGTGGAGGGCAGCTGGCTGAAAGGCCACGGCGTGATCCCCAAGGTGATCATCCCGATGGTGCTGTCGCCGGCGGCGGGTTTCATCATCAGCTTCCTGCTGATGGGCGCGTTGTACGCGTTGCTGGCCTGGTTCGCGAACCGGCAGGGCTGGTCGCGCCGGTTCGGGCGCACGCCGTTCGTCAATTTCTTCTTCGGCAAGGCGCAGATCGTCTCGGCCAGCGCGATGGGCGTGGCGCACGGCATGAACGACGCGCAAAAAAGCATGGGCATCATCGCGCTGGCGCTGGCCGGCGCCACCGCGGCGCATCAGTTCGACCAGTTGCCGGCGTGGCTGGGCTTTCTGCGCATCGCCGAGAATCCGGCCGGCGGCTTTGCGATCCCGGTGTGGGTGAAGGTGGTGTCCGCGCTGACCATGGCGGCGGGCACCGCCGGTGGCGGCTGGCGCATCATCAAGACGCTGGGCCACAAGATGGTCAAGCTGCATCCGATCAACGGGTTCGCCGCCGAGACGAGTTCCGCGCTGGTGATCCTCAGCGCTTCGGCGTTCGGCATTCCGGTGTCGACCACGCACAACGTGTCCGCCTCGATCATGGGCGTGGGCGCGGCCAAGCGCTTCAACTCGATCCGCTGGTCGGTGGTCGAACGCATGGTGTGGGCGTGGATCCTGACCCTGCCGATCACCGCGCTGCTGGCCTACGGGCTGGTGATGGTGTTCCGGCTGGTTTTCTGAGGGGTCGCTTTTCTAAAGCGAGTCGCTGCCGCTGGCGATCACCTGCTCCAGCTGGTCGCCCAGCACGCCCAGTTCGCGCACCACGCGCTGCAGCTCGGCGGTATCGAGAAATTCGTACGGGCGGTTTTCGCACAGGTGCAGGTAGGGCGAACCGTCCAGGTCGGCGACCGCCAGGTAAGCCGGTGCGCTGCTGCCAGTTGAAGCGCAGGCAACGGTTGGGATCGGTGCCGGCAAGCGGCCCGATCGGGCGTGGATATGCGCAGGTAGCGCCGCCCCGATTCGTCCTCGAGTTCCGCCAGGTAGATGCCCTGGCAGCGGTCCTGCGCCAGCTACAGATCGAAACTGATCAGGTAGGGATCGTTGTGGCGCAGCTCGTGCTGGCTGCCGATATGGGAACGCACGGCTTCGAAGTGACGCATGCTGCGGCTTCCGCTGGCGAGGGGCGCTGCTACTCTGCCACGTACTGCCTGCCTGCGTCGCGTCAAGCCCGATTGAATCCAGTGAAAATGGATCCGCATGAACCCTGAGATCGCCGCCCGCATCTACGCTGCCATCGCGGCGATTCCGCCCGGCCGCGTCGCCAGCTACGGCGCCATCGCGGCGCGCGCCGGCCTGCCGGGGCGGGCTCGGCTGGTCGGGCGGCTGCTGGGCGAGGTGCCGGATGGCATGGTGCTGCCGTGGTACCGCGTGCTGCGATCGAGCGGGCACATCGCGATGCCGCCGGGCAGCCGCGGTTTTCGCGAGCAGTCGCGACGGCTGCGGGCCGAAGGCGTCGAGGTGAAGAACGGCCGCGTGCCGCTGTCGCGGTTCGGGCTGGACGGCGATCTCGACCACGCGTTGTGGGGCATGCCGCCGCTTCAATGAAGCGACGTGCTTCTCGCGTTCGCCTCCTCTCCCGCCGGCGGGAGAGGATTGAGGAGAGGGCAAGCTGCCCTGTCGTCGTCAGCCGACATGCATTCCGGCGCCCGGCGCACACTCATCTTCGCGAAGCGGTTTCCTCCATTTGTTAGCATGCGTCCGATGAATGCCTCCGCCCTCGAACTGCTTCAAAGCGTTTTCGGTTATCCCAGTTTCCGCGGCCAGCAACAGGCCGTCGTCGAGCATCTGCACGATGGTGGCGATGCGCTGGTGCTGATGCCGACCGGCGGCGGCAAGTCGCTGTGCTACCAGATTCCCGCCCTGCTGCGCCAGGGCACCGGCATCGTGGTGTCGCCGTTGATTGCGCTGATGCAGGACCAGGTCGACGCCTTGCGCGAGGCCGGCGTGTCCGCCGCGTATCTCAACTCCAGCCTTGGCGCCGAGGAACAGCGCGAGGTCGAGCGGCAACTGCTGGCCGGCGAGCTGAACCTGCTTTACGTGGCGCCGGAGCGTCTGCTCACCCAGCGCTTCCTGGGTCAGCTGGAACGCACCGAAGTGGCCCTGTTCGCGATCGACGAGGCGCATTGCGTGTCGCAATGGGGACACGATTTCCGCCCCGAATACCGCGAGCTGGCGATCCTGCACCAGCGCTTTCCCGAGGTGCCGCGCATCGCGCTTACCGCGACTGCCGATCCGCGGACGCGCGACGAGATCGTCGAGCGGCTGTCGCTGCAGGCTGCGCGCCAGTTCGTCTCCAGTTTCGATCGGCCGAACATCGGCTACCGGGTCGGCCTGCGCCACAACGCGAAGCGCCAGCTCACCGAATTCCTGCAGGGGCACCAGGGCGAGTCCGGCATCGTGTACTGCCTCAGCCGCAAGAAGGTCGACGACACCGCGCAATGGCTGGCCGAGATGGGTGTCGAGGCCTTGCCGTACCACGCCGGCCTCGACGCGCCGACGCGTGCGAAAAACCAGAAGCGTTTCCTGCGCGAGGATGGCGTGGTGATGGTGGCTACGGTCGCCTTCGGCATGGGTATCGACAAGCCCGACGTGCGTTTCGTGGCGCATCTGGACCTGCCGCGCAGCATCGAAGGCTATTACCAGGAAACCGGCCGTGCCGGCCGCGATGGCCTGACCGCCGAGGCGTGGATGATCTACGGCCTGTCCGACGTGGTGACGATGAGCCAGATGATCGCGCAGTCCGAATCGGCCGACGAGCGCAAGCGGGTCGAACGGCAGAAACTGGAGTCGCTGCTGGCCTATGCGGAGGCCACCGATTGCCGTCGCCAGCTGCTGCTGGGCACGTTCGGCGAGACCTATCCGGGCCCTTGCGGCCACTGCGACAACTGCGTCGCGCCGCCGAAGACCTGGGATGCCACGGTGCCCGCACAAAAGGCCTTGTCGGCGGTGTATCGCACCGGCCAGCGCTTCGGCTCCGGCCACGTCATCGACGTGCTGCGCGGCGAGGAAACCGAACGCGTGCTGAGCCTGCGATCATCATCAGCTCAGCACGTTCGGCATCGGTGCGGAAATGGACGACAAGCAGTGGCGCTCGGTGTTCCGCCAATTGCTCGCGGCCGGCCTGCTGGAAGCCGATGCCGAAGGCTACGGCACCTTGCGCCTTACCGCCGCCAGTCGCGCCGTGCTCGGCGGCAGCAAACCGGTGAAGCTGCGCGAGGATGCCCGGCCCGAACGCGGCAGCCGTCGCCGCCGCGACAGCAAGGTGGTCACCGGCTGGCAGTCTCGGCATCGAGGCCTACGAGCAGACCATGTGGGACGAACTGCGCGCCTTGCGTACGCAGTTGGCCAGACAGCAGGGCGTGCCGCCGTACGTGGTGTTCCACGACGCCACCTTGCTGGCGATGCTGCGCGCGCTGCCGGCGAACGAGGACGAGCTGGCCACCATCAGCGGTGTCGGCGAGGCCAAGCTAAAGCGTTACGGGCGCGATTTCCTCGCGGTGATCAACGCGCCGGCGTAGGCTCGGCACGATCGGTCGAATACGCGCGGGTGCACCCCGCGACTTGCCAGGGTCGAGTGCATACGTATTCAATCGGACAGTGCAAAAGCCGCAGTGCAGACTCGGACGCAATCTTTGATGCCATGACGTGGGGGAGACGCGATGAGCACAGTGGACGCAACAGGTGATGGGCTGGGCCAACGCGCTACCGCGCGCGTGGTGCTGATCTCGGCGGCGGCGGCGCTGGGCGGCTTCCTGTTCGGTTTCGATACGGCGGTGATCAACGGCGCGGTCGACGCCATCCGTGGCGGCTTCACGCTGGACGCGGCGCAGACCGGCTTTGCGGTGTCCTGCGCGTTGCTCGGTTCGGCGCTCGGTGCGTGGTATGCCGGCATGCTGGCGAACCGCTTCGGCCGCGTGCGCACCATGCAGGTGGCGGCGGTGCTGCTGGTGGCCGCCGCGCTGGGTTCAGGGCTGGCCTACAGCGTGTGGAGCCTCATCGTGTGGCGGCTGGTCGGCGGCATCGGCGTCGGCGTGGCCTCGGTGATCGCGCCGACCTACATCGCCGAAGTCTCGCCGGCGTATATCCGCGGCCGGCTGGGGTCGATGCAGCAACTGGCGATCGTGCTCGGCATCTTCGCTGCACTGCTCAGCGACGCGTGGCTGGCCGGCGTGGCCGGCGGCGCGTCGGCACCCCTGTGGTTGGGCCTGGCGGCATGGCGCTGGATGTTCCTGGTGGCGACGCTGCCGGCGCTGATCTACGGCACCCTGGTGCTGGGCGTGCCCGAATCGCCGCGACACCTGGTCGCCAAGGGCCGCCTGGACGAAGCCCGCGTGGTGCTGCGCAACGTGCTGAACATGCACAACGAAGCGGCGCTGGACAGCAAACTGAAGGACATCGAAATCAGCCTGCGCTCGGAGCACAAGCCGCGCCTGAGCGACCTGCGCGGCAAGGCCGTCGGCCTGCTGCCGGTGGTGTGGATCGGCATCCTGCTGTCGGTGTTCCAGCAGTTCGTGGGCATCAACGTGATCTTCTACTACTCGTCCACCTTGTGGCATTCGGTGGGCTTCAGCGAGGCCGACTCGTTCACCATCACCGTGGTCACCTCGATCGTCAACGTGCTGGTGACCCTGGTGGCGATCGCCCTGGTCGACCGCATCGGGCGCAAGCCCTTGCTGCTGGTCGGATCGGCCGGCATGGCGATCACCCTGGGCATGATGGCGTGGTGCTTCTCGCAGGCGACCGGCAGCGGCGCCACGTTGAGCCTGCCTGGCGCCACCGGCATGGTCGCCCTGGTCGCGGCGAATGCGTACGTGGTGTTCTTCGGCGTCAGCTGGGGCCCGGTGGTGTGGGTGTTGCTGGGCGAGATGTTCCCGAACCGGATCCGCGCCACCGCGCTGGCGGTAGCGGCTGCCGCGCAATGGCTGGCGAACTTCGCGATCACCAGCACCTTCCCGGCGCTGGCCGAGCTGGGCCTGACCTTCGCCTATGGGCTCTACGCGGCGTTCGCGCTGACCTCGCTGCTGTTCGTATGGTTCGGCGTGCGCGAGACCAAGGGCATGGAACTGGAGGACATGCGCGCATGAGGACGATGCATCACGCGCCTGCCGGCATCGGCATGGCGCCACCGATGCACTGCCGCTGCATCGGGCAGCGTCGGGCCGTTTACGACAGCCGCCGCGCAAAGCGGTTAGGATTCGGGATGCTTGGCCAGCCGCCGGCCGGCGCCACGCTGTCCGACCAGAACCTCCCGGATCAAGCCACGGATGAAGGTAAAAGCCACATCGATCGACATCGCCCATCTGACCGGGGTGTCCCAGGCCACGGTGTCGCGCGCATTGCGCGGCAGCCCGCTGGTCAATGAGGAAACCCGGCGGCGCATCCAGGCCGCGGCCGAACAGCTCAACTACAAGGTCGACAAGAACGCCTCCAACCTGCGCCGGATGCACACCGGCACGCTGGCGCTGCTGTTCTTCGAGGATCCGACCGCCGACGAATCGCACATCAACCCGTTCTTCCTGTCGATGCTCGGCTCGATCACCCGCGCCTGCGCACTGCAGGGCTACGACCTGCTGATCTCGTTCCAGCAGTTCTCGCACGACTGGCACGCCGACTTCGCCGACAGCAAGAAGGCCGATGGGTTGATCCTGCTCGGCTACGGCGACTATCTGGCGTATACCGACAAGCTGGAAAAGCTGGTGGCCCAGGGCACCCGTTTCGTGCGCTGGGGCGCCGTGCTGCCGGACCAGCCGGGCGTATCGATCGGCTGCGACAACTTCCGCGGCGGGCACGCGGTGGCCGAACATCTGCTGGAACGCGGCTGCCGCCGCATCGCCTTCCTCGGCGATGCCTCCAGCCACTATCCGGAATTCTTCGGCCGTTATCGCGGTTACGTCGATGCCCTGCGCCAGGCGGGCGTCGAGGTCGACCCGGCGCTGCAGCAGAACGCCGAAAGCACCGAGCATTCCGGCTACGAGGCGATGCGCATGCTGATCACCCGCGAAGCAGGGTTCGACGCGGTATTCGCCGCCAGCGACCTGATCGCGATCGGCGCCATGCGCGCGCTCAGCGACCACGGCCTGCGCGTGCCGCAGGATGTCGCACTGGTCGGCTTCGACGACATCGCCACCGCCAGCTTCGTCAACCCGCCGCTCACCACCGTGCTGCAGGACACCCGGCAGGCCGGTGAGGTCCTCGTCGACAGCTTGCTGGCCTTGATCCGCGGCGAACCGGTCGACAGCGAAGTGCTGCCGGTGAAACTGATGGTGCGGCGCTCCAGCCTGCGCTAGCGGCTGAAACTGTTCGGGGGCGAGCGTCGTGTCGCCGATGCCATGCCCCACTATCATGGGCGCTCCCCAGCAACCTCTCGCCTCATGACTAGCCCATTCCGCTTAGCGCTGGCCCAGTTCGATTTTCCGGTTGGCGCCGTAGCCGCCAATGCCGCGCGCGCGCGCGAGCTGATGGCGCAGGCCGGCGCCGGAGGCGCGGCATTGATCGCTTTTCCCGAGCTGGCCCTGAGCGGCTATCCACCGGAAGATCTGCTGCTGCGGCCGAGCTTCCTCGCCGCTTGCGCCAGCGAACTTGACCTGCTGGCAGCAGCGGCCAGGGACGTTGTCGCGGTGATCGGCCATCCGCACAGCGAGGGCGAGGTCTACAACGGCGCCAGCGTGCTGCGCGGCGGGCGTGTCGAATGCACGGCGCACAAGCAGGCGTTGCCGAACTACGGCGTGTTCGACGACAAGCGCTATTTCCGCCCCGGCCATGCAACGGTCACGCTGCTCGTCAACGACGTACGCATCGGGCTGCTGATCTGCGAGGACGTGTGGCAGCCGGAGCCGGCAGCGCAGGCTGCCGCGGCGGGCGCCGAACTGCTGCTGGTGATCAATGCCTCGCCATGGGACGAGGCCAAGCAGGCCGATCGCGAAGCGGTGCTGGTCGCACGCGCGCGTGAAACCGGCTGCGCCATCGCCTACGTCAACATGGTGGGCGGGCAGGACGAAGTGGTTTACGACGGCGGCTCGCTCCTGGTGAATGGCGATGGCTCGGTGGCCGCGCGGGCGCCGGCCTTTGTCGATGCCTTGTTGTGGGCGGAATTCGATCCGGCCACCCGCACGCTGCGTGCGGATCATTGGCCGGTGGCCAGCGACAGCTCGATCGAAGCCACGCTGTATGCCGCGCTGGTGCGCGGTATCCGCGACTACATCGACAAGAACGGTTTCGGTGGCGTGCTGCTGGGGCTGTCCGGCGGCATCGACTCGGCGCTGACGCTGGCGCTGGCGGTCGATGCGCTGGGTGCGGAACGCGTGACCGCGGTCATGATGCCGACCCGCTACACCTCGCAGCTGTCGCTGGACGGTGCGCGCGCCCAGGCGGAAACGCTGGGCGTGGATTACTGGGTGATCGACATCGAATCGACGTACCAGTCGTTCATCCAGGCGCTGACGCCGGCGTTCGGCGGCAAGGGCACCGACACGACCGAGGAAAATCTGCAGTCGCGCACCCGCGGCGTGATGCTGATGGCGCTGTCCAACAAGCACGGCCGGCTGCTGCTGGCGACCGGCAACAAGAGCGAGATGGCCGTGGGGTACGCCACCCTTTATGGCGACATGTGCGGTGCCTACGCGCCGCTGAAGGATGTCTACAAGACCGTGGTGTACCGTCTGGCCCGCTGGCGCAATGGGGTCGGTAGTCCGCCAGAGGGAAGCGGGAGTCCGGGCGTGCGCTTCGTCGAAGGCGGTCCGATGGTCGATGGCCGATTCCCGATCCCGGTGGAAGTGATCGATCGCCCGCCGTCGGCCGAATTGCGCGACAACCAGACCGACCAGGATTCGCTGCCGCCGTACGACGAGCTGGACGCCATCCTGGAACGTTTCATCGAGGGCGAGCAGTCGCAGGCCGACATCGTGGCGGCAGGGCACGACGCCGCCACTGTGCAGCGCGTCGTGCGGCTGGTGCTGCTGAACGAGTTCAAGCGCCGGCAGGCAGCGCCGGGCCCGCGCGTCACCACCCGCGCCTTCGGCCGCGAGCGGCGTTATCCGATCACTTCCGGATGGCGCTGAGCCGTATTGCGGACGATGTCACAGGCTGGCCGAAGCCGATCGACTCCGGCCTTGCTCCTTACCCTCGGGACGTCTCAAGGGCTAGCGAAATCCCACAAAAAAGACCGGCGATGAAGCCGGCCTTTTGAATCGCGTGAGCACTCGGCCCTGATCTCGATCCTCGTCAAGCCGCGCGGAACTTCCCGGGGCCAAGGGGCAGAGCAGGGGTCAATGATGCCCCGAAAACGGCACCAGCTTGCGCAGCGTGGATGGCGCATGCGGCCACTTGGGGTCGTTGAGGTACGGATGGTTTGGGTAGTTCAGCGCGAGCACCTGACGGGCCTGGTCGGCCAGCGCTTTCTGGTCCAGCGAGAGGTAGCTGCGGGTGAGGATCGCCAACGCGTCGCCGGCCTGCGGCGCTTGCTGGTAGTGCTCGATCACGTATTGCGAACGGTCGGCCGCGGCGATGTAGGCCTTGTTGCGCAGGTAGAACTCGGCCACGTTGATCTCGAACTGGGCCAGCACGTTGCGCAGGTAGATCATGCGCTGGCGCGCATCGGCAGTGTAGGCGCTGTCGGGGAAGCGGCGCGACAGCTCGGAGAAGTCGTCGAACGCCTGCAGGTTGTAGCCCTGGTCGCGGCGCGCTTCGGAGCCGCCACGGCCGATGAAGCGCTCGATCACGCCGCTGGTGCGATCGAAATTGATCAGGCCGCGCAGGTAATAGGCATAATCGACGTGTTTGTTGGTCGGATAGGTCTTGATGAAGCGGTTCACGGTCGACAAGGCATCATCCGGCTGGTTGTCCTTGTACTGCGAGTAGGCCAGATCGAGCTGCGCCTGTTCGTTGTACTCGCCCGACGGGAAGCGCGCGATCAGGCGCTGGTAGGCCTTGCTGGCGGCGGCGTAGTCGGCGTTCTCCATCGAGGCGTGCGCGTTGTTGTACAGCGCGTCCACCGGCATGTTGTCGATGGTGTCGTGTTTTGCCTTGAACATCGAGCAGGCGCTCATCGACACGGCGAGCGCAAGCACGGCAAGCACCTTGAGGGCAGGCAATTGGAACATCGGCAGCTTGGACAAGCCCATTGATAGGCGCATAGGAATGAATTCGGATGTTTGAACGAAAAGGCATGATAGCCGAAACCGGCTGCAGCCCGCGGAGCGCGCCATGACCACGATCCGGCATGCGGCCGAGGTGCCGCTGGCCGCCGCAGGACGCAGGTTCGACCAGGCTTTGGCCGAGATGTTCCCGGACTACTCGCGCTCGCGGCTCAGCGGCTGGATCAAGTCCGGCGCGGTGACCCTGGACGGCGCGCAGGCGCCGCCGCGGCATCTGCTGCGCGGCGGCGAGCAGGTGCTGCTGCAGGTCGAACTGGAAACCGAGGTGACCAGTGCGCCCGAAGCCATCGCACTGGACATCGTGCATGAGGACGACCACCTGCTGGTGCTGAACAAGCCGGCCGGGCTGGTGGTGCACCCGGGCGCCGGCAACCCCGCCGGCACCCTGATGAACGCCCTGCTGCACCACGACCCGAAGCTGGCCGAGCTGCCGCGCGCCGGCATCGTGCACCGGCTGGACAAGGACACCTCGGGCCTGATGGTGGTGGCGAAGACCCTGCCGACCTGCACGGCGCTGGTCGACCTGCTGTCGCGGCACGAAGTGGAGCGTCAGTACGAAGCGGTGGTGCTGGGCACGATGGTGGCAGGCGGCACGGTCGATGAGCCGATCGGCCGCAGCATGGGCGACCGCCTGCGCCAGGCGGTGCGCGACGAGGAAGACGGCAAGCGCGCGGTGACCCACTACCGGCTGCGCGAACGCTTCCGGGCGCACAGCCTGTTGCAGTGCCAGCTGGAAACCGGCCGCACGCATCAGATCCGCGTGCACCTGGCGCACGTCGGCCATCCGCTCGTCGGCGACCCGCTGTACGGCGGCGGCCTCAAGCTGCCCAAGGGTGCCAGTGCGGAGCTGATCGCCACGCTGCGCGGATTCCGCCGGCAGGCACTGCATGCCGAGAAGCTGTCGTTCCTGCATCCGGCCACCGGCGAGGCGCTGTCGTTCAGTGCCGAGCGGCCGGCCGATCAACTGGCCTTGATCGAGGCCTTGCGCGCGGACCTGGCCGAGCACGGTTCGGACCACTATTGAGTAAAGGGTCGGAACCGGGCCGGCAGGTATGCGATGCTTTTGGCTTGCCCTCCCGACTTCCGATCCTGAAACGATGACCGAGACCTGGATCTTCCCCGACTGGCCAGCGCCGCCGCAGGTACATGCGGCCGTCACCACTCGCCAGGGGCCGGGCATCTCGGCGCCGCCGTTCGATCGTTTCAATCTGGGCCTGCGCAGTGGCGATGCGGCGGATGTGGTCGACGCCAACCGCAGCGCACTGCAGCAGGCGCTGGCCCTGCCGGCGGCGCCGCGCTGGCTGCGTCAGGTGCATGGCATAAGCGTGGCCGAGCTCGGTCCATTGCGCAGCATGGACGAACCGCAGGCGGATGCCGCGGTATCGCATATCCGCGGCACTGTGCTTTCGATACTCACCGCCGACTGCCTGCCGGTGTTGTTCTGCGCCGATGACGGCAGCGAGATCGCCGCGGCGCATGCCGGCTGGCGCGGTCTGGCCGACGGCGTGCTCGAAGCCACGATGCAACAGTTGCAGACGCCGGCATCGCGCCTGCTGGCGTGGCTGGGTCCGTGCATCGGTGCGGCGTCGTACGAGGTCGGTGAGGAAGTGCGCGCTGCATTCATGGCGCGGAGCGCCAACGCCGCGGCCTGTTTCACGTCGACCCGGCCCGGCCACTGGCAATGCGACCTGGCGGAGTTGGCGCGACAGCGGCTGGCATCAACGGGCGTTACGCGCATTCACGGCGGAGGGTTTGATACGCACGCCGATCCGCGTTTTTATTCCTATCGCCGCGACGGCGCCCGCAGCGGTCGTTTCGCCAGCCTGATCTGGCTGGCGTAAGCACCTCAGCGGGCGAGCGCCTTCAGGAACGCGAGGCGCCAGGCGGTGATGTCGTTTTTCCGCAACACGTCCATCATCGCGTGCCAGCGCTCGCGGCGTTCGGCCAGCGGCATGTCGAGTGCGCGCTGCAGCGCATCGGCGACTTCCTCGGTATCCGCCGGATTCACCAGCAGCGCATCGGTGAGTTCCTGCGCGGCGCCGGCAAAACGCGACAGCACCAGTACGCCGGGATCGTTCGGATCCTGGCTGGCCACGTATTCTTTGGCGACCAGATTCATGCCATCACGCAGCGGGGTCACCAGGCCGACCCGCGCGGAGCGGTAGTAACCGGTCAGCAAGCGGTGCGGGAACGATTTGTTGATGTAGCGGATCGGCGCCCAGTCAGGCGCGGCGTACTTGCCGTTGATGTGACCGGCGCTGCGTTCGAGCTCGCGGCGGATCTGCCGGTACTCGAGCACGGCGCCGCGCGAAGGCGGGGCGATCTGCAGGAAGGTGATCCGCCGATGCAGCTCCGGTTCGCGTTCGAGGAGGCGCGCGTACGCCTGGAAGCGCTGCGGCAGCCCCTTGGAATAGTCCAGCCGGTCGACGCCGATGATCAGCAGGCGACCCTCCAGGCTATCGCGCAACTGGCCGATTTCCCGGTTCGCCAGGGAGTCACGCGCCATCGCGGCAATGCCGTCGGTATCGATGCTGATCGGAAACGCCGCCGCGCGAAACAGGCGTCCGGTGCGGGTGCGCATCCGGCCGTCGCGGCGCATCGTGGCGCCGGTTTCATGCAGGAAATAGTCCTCCAGCGCGCGCAGGTCACGGGCGGTGTGCACGCCGATAAGGTCGTAGCTGGCCAGCGTTTCCAATAGATCGCGATGGTTCGGCAGCGCGATCAGCAGGCCGGCGGCGGGCAGCGGCGTATGCAGGAAGAAACCGATGCGGTTTCTCACGCCGCGTTTGCGCAGCATCGCGGCCAGCGGAATCAGGTGGTAGTCGTGCACCCAGATGACATCGTCCGGTCCGATGAGCTGCTGCAGGTGCTGGGCAAAGATTTCGTTGACCCGCAGATAGCCGTCCAGATGGCTGCGCTGGTAATCGACCAGGTCAGGCCGGTAGTGCAGCATCGGCCACAACGCACCATTGGCGAAGCCGGTGTAGAAATCCCCATGGTCGGCACGCGACAGATCGATGGTGGCGTAGTCGACCTTGCCGTCGTGCAGCCGATGCACCTCGGCCGCCGTCTCGGCAGCGAGCTTTCCGCTCCAGCCGAACCACAGGCCACCGCGTTCGTTCAGCGCCGCCTGCAGCGCCGAGGCCAGTCCGCCGGTGGCGGTCTGGCGCGGCAGCGCGACGCGATTGGACACCACGATCAGGCGGCTCATCGGGGGAGCCTGAGGCGGTGCGCAGCGCGCGGATGATCTTCGATTGCGCAATCCGGATGCCCGGCGTTGCGCCTCACAAGGCATCCTCCCAGCGTCGCGACAGCCGCATCGCGGCCTGGATCAGGCCGACCAGGGAATAGGTTTGCGGGTAGTTGCCCCAGTGCTCGCCGCTGGCCGGCGCGATGTCCTCGGAAAGCAGGCCAAGCGCGTTGCGCTGTTTCAGCATGTGCTCGAACATCGCCCGCGCCCGTTCCTTGCGGCCAGTGGCGGCGAGCGCCTCGATGTACCAGAACGTGCAGATGTTGAAGCTCGTTTCCGGCGCGCCGAAGTCGTCCGGCGCGATGTAGCGGAACATGTAGTCGCCGCGGCCCAGCGCGGCGCCGATCGCATCGACGGTGGCGATGAAGCGTGGATCGCGCGCCTCGACGAAGCCGATGTCGGCCAGCAGCAACAGGCTGGCGTCGAGGTGCTCGCCGTCGTAGGCGTCGACGAAGTGGCCGAGCTGCGCGTTCCACGCCCGTGCCTCGATGCGCGCATGCAACTGCACCGCCTCGTCGTGCCAGTAGCGCGCGCGCTCATCCAGCCCCAGCTCGGTGGCGATGTGCGCCAGGCGGTCGCAGGCGGCCCAGCACATCGCCGCGGAATAGGTGTGAACGGCGACGCGACCGCGGTATTCCCACAAGCCTGCATCGGTCTGCTCGGCCATGCGCAGCGCCATCGTGCCCATCCGTTCGAGTCGGCGAAACGTCACCTCGTCGCCGCGGTGTTCCAGCCGGCAATCGAAAAAAAGTTGCGCCGAGGCAAGCACGACCGAGCCGTAGACGTCGTTCTGCCGCTGCCGCCAGGCGTCGTTGCCGACGCGCACAGGCCCCATTCCGCGATAGCCCTTGAGCGTATCCACCTGCCGCTCGGGCAGTTCGCTTTCGAAGGTGATGCCGAACACCGGGCCCAGCTCGCTGAGGTCCTTGCTGGCAACCAGGTTGAACGCGAAGCGGATGTACTCCTCCATCGTGCGTGTGGCGCCCAGCCGGTTGAGCGCGCGCACGGTGAAGGCAGCGTCGCGCAGCCAGCAGTAGCGGTAATCCCAGTTGCGCACGGTGCCGCCCGATTCGGGAATCGAGGTGGTCAACGCTGCCACGATCGCGCCGGTGGCCTCGTACTGGCACAGCTTCAGGGTGATCGCCGCGCGGATCACGGCGGCCTGCCACTCGTAGGGAACCGAAAGGTAGCGCACCCATTCGCGCCAGTAATCCAGCGTGCGCTCCAGCGCCAGGTGGACGAAGTCGGCGACGTTGTCGTTGAGCGTTTCGTCCGGGCCGAACACGAAATGCGCGGGCCGGTCGAGACCGAAGGGCAGGCCGCGCTCGATCAGCGGTGTGGCGATGTCGCTGGTCAGCCGCTGCACCACGTCGCTGAGCAGGTAGCGGATGTGGTTGCTGCCCGACGTGGTCTGCGCCACGCGCGCGCCGTAATCGCACAGCGGCCGCATCCGTATGCGCACCCGCGGCGACCCGCTGATCGGGGCGACCCGGCGGGTCAGCATCTCCGGATGATATAGACGTCCATAGGTGCGGTATCGCGGTGCGAAATCGGTGATCTCGATGGCGCCGCCTTGATGATCGAACAACCGGGTTACCAGCACTGCCGTGTTGAGCAGGTAGAACTGTTCGGTGTGATCGAGGTCTTCCAGTTCGATCGCCCAGTCGCCACCGTCGATGGTGGGCGAAAGAAGGGCGCAGAAACTGGCGTCGGCATCGAAGCGCGGCAGGCAACCCCAGACGATGCGGGCCCGGCAGTCGATCAGGGCGGCGACGCTGCCGTTGCCGATTACGCCGAGTTCAAGGCTGGCGCGCTGCGCAATTTCCGTTGGCGCACGCTCCTCGGGCGCGCTATCGGTGTGTGTGCTTTCCATCGGGGAATCCGTCATGGGCAGTGGCTCCGTGCGTCAGCGCGTCCAGTACGCGGGACAGCCAGGCTTCCGCGGCGGCGGGGCCAGGCAAGGTGAATTGGGCCAGGCTGGGCTCGCGGCTGCCGATCCGCACGCTGAGCC
This sequence comes from uncultured Gammaproteobacteria bacterium, assembly GCA_963697555.1. Classification (GTDB taxonomy): domain Bacteria; phylum Pseudomonadota; class Gammaproteobacteria; order Xanthomonadales; family Rhodanobacteraceae; genus Rhodanobacter. The sequence continues at coordinate 205,485 of CAVOOK010000009.1, read as the reverse complement.
CATGCCGGCTGTTGATGCTGGCGAAAGCGTGTTCATCGGTCAGGTCGTCGCCCAGGTAGACAGGAAGACGACCGGCGAACGGCGCGCGCTGCAGCAGCTCCAGCACGGCGCGGCCCTTGTCCATGCCGGCCGGCTTGAACTCCAGCACCAGGTTGCCCGGTTGCAGTTCGTAGCCGGGCAAACGGTCCATCAGGGCGGCCGCTGCTTCATGCAGGGCCGGCAACTGCGCCGGCGCGCGGCGGCAATGCAGGGCGATCGCCACCTGTTTGTCTTCCAGCTGCACGCCGTCGAAGCGCCGGGCCAGCGCGTGCGTGGCATCACGCATGCGTGCCTGGTCCGCCGGGACTACCGCGAAGTTCCTGCAACTGCCGTCGGCATGGCGCAACTGCAATCCGTGCAATCCGGCAGCCGCCCAGCGCGGGGCGTCGAACAGACGATCGAGATCCGCCAGCTCGCGGCCACTGACCAGCGCCAGCGCACCATCGAGCGCCTGCTGCAGCGCATGCAGCAGGGTCAGCAGCGAGGCGCCGGGACGGACTGAAAGCGGGTCATCGGCGAAATCGAGCAGGGTGCCGTCGACGTCGAGGAGGATCGCCCAGCGCGCGCCGGCATCGGGCAGAGGGGGCGGCGGCAGCGAGTGGCGAGGTGCGCTGGCAATAGCAGGAGTGGCCGTTGACATCTTCCTCACCCTAGCAAACCGAATGTGAAAATCGTCTTTGCGCGCGGCATGAGCTTGGATTCGTCACACAGCGGCCGCACCTTGCTGCAGTGGCGGGGCGGTTCCCATTCCTCAACGCAAAACCTCAGGCGGGACGACACGATGCGCATGGACAAACTCACTTCGCGTTTCCAGCAGGCGCTGGCCGACGCGCAGTCGCTGGCCGTGGGCCGCGACAACAACATGCTGGAACCGGCTCACGTCATGGCCGCCCTGCTCAACCAGCAGGGTGGCTCGACGGCGCCGCTGCTGACCCAGGCCCAAGTCAACGTGCCGCTGCTGACCCAGCGCGTCAACGACATGCTCGAGCGCCTGCCGCGGGTCAGCGGCCAGGAAGGCAACATCAATCTCGGCAACGACCTGAACCGCCTGCTCAACCTCACCGACAAGCTGGCGCAGCAGCGCGGCGACCAGTTCATCGCCAGCGAGCTGTTCGTGCTGGCGGCGCTGGACGACAAGGGCGAGCTGGGTGCCGCGCTGAAAGCGGCCGGGGCGACGAAGCCGAATCTCGAAGCGGCGATCGAGAAGCTGCGCGGCGGCGAGAAAGTGCAGAGCGAGAACGCCGAGGAACAACGCCAGGCACTGGAGAAATACTGCATCGACCTCACCGAGCGCGCCGAGCGCAACAAGCTCGACCCGGTGATCGGCCGCGACGAAGAGATCCGCCGCACCATCCAGGTGCTGCAGCGACGCACCAAGAACAACCCGGTCCTGATCGGCGAGCCCGGCGTGGGCAAGACCGCGATCGTGGAAGGACTGGCCCAGCGCATCATCAAGGGCGAGGTTCCCGAAGGCTTGCGCGACCGTCGCGTGCTGGCGCTGGACATGGGCGCGCTGATCGCCGGCGCGAAATTCCGTGGCGAATTCGAGGAGCGGCTGAAGGCCGTGCTCAGCGATCTTTCGAAGCAGGAAGGCCGGGTGATCCTGTTCATCGACGAATTGCACACCATGGTCGGCGCGGGCAAGGGCGAAGGCTCGATGGACGCCGGCAACATGCTGAAGCCCGCGCTGGCGCGCGGCGAACTGCACTGCATCGGCGCCACCACGCTGGACGAGTACCGCAAGTACATCGAGAAGGACGCAGCGCTGGAGCGGCGCTTCCAGAAAGTGTTCGTGGGCGAGCCCAGTGTCGAGGACACCATCGCGATCCTGCGTGGGCTGAAGGAGCGCTACGCCGTGCACCACGGCGTGGAGATCACCGACCCGGCGATCGTCGCCGCGGCCACGCTGTCGCACCGCTACATCGCCGACCGCCAGTTGCCGGACAAGGCGATCGACCTGATGGACGAGGCCGCCTCGCGCATCCGCATGGAAATCGACTCCAAGCCGGAGGAGCTCGACCGGTTGGAACGCCGGCTGATCCAGCTGAAGATCCAGCGCGAGATGCTCAAGAAGGAAAAGGACAGCGAATCGAAGCAGCGCCTGGCCGATCTGGAAACCGACATCGGCAAGCTCGAGCGCGAGTTCTCCGACCTCAACGAAATCTGGAAATCGGAGAAGGCCGCGCTGCAGGGTACGACCAAGGTGAAGGAGCAGATCGAGCAGGCGCGGCAGGAGCTGGACGCCGCCCAGCGCCAGCAGGATTACGCCAGGATGAGCGAGATCCAGTACGGCAAGCTGCCCGAACTGGAAAAGCAGCTGGCTGCCGCGCAGGCTGCCGAAACGCAGGATTTCCAGCTGGTGCAGACACGCGTGACCGCCGAGGAAATCGCCGAGGTGGTCAGCCGCTGGACCGGCATCCCGGTCAGCAAGATGCTGGAGGGCGAGCGCGACAAGCTGCTCAAGATGGAAGACGCGTTGCACACACGTGTCGTCGGCCAGGACGAGGCGGTACATGCCGTGTCCGACGCCATCCGGCGTTCGCGTGCGGGTCTGTCCGACCCGAACCGCCCCAACGGCTCGTTCCTGTTCCTTGGTCCTACCGGAGTGGGCAAGACCGAGCTGTGCAAGGCGCTGGCCGAGTTCATGTTCGATACCACCGACGCGATGGTGCGCATCGACATGAGCGAGTTCATGGAGAAGCACTCGGTGAGCCGTCTGGTCGGCGCACCGCCCGGGTACGTGGGCTACGAGGAAGGCGGCTATCTCACCGAGGCGGTGCGTCGCCGCCCGTACAGCGTGATCCTGCTCGATGAGGTGGAGAAGGCGCATCCGGACGTGTTCAACATCCTGTTGCAGGTGCTGGACGACGGCCGCCTCACCGACGGCCAGGGCCGCACGGTCGACTTCCGCAACACGGTGATCGTGATGACCTCCAACCTGGGCTCGCAGATGATCCAGGATGCGGCGGAGAGCGGCGGCGATGCCGAGGAGCGGTACACGCAGATGAAGGCGTCGGTGATGGGCGTGGTGCAGGCGCACTTCCGGCCCGAGTTCATCAACCGGCTGGACGAGATCGTGGTGTTCCGTCCGCTGGACAAGACGCAGATCCGCGCCATCGCGCGCATCCAGTTGCAGTACCTGGAGAAGCGCCTGGGCGAGCGCCAGCTGAAGATGGAGGTCAGCGACGAGGCGCTGGCCTTGCTGGGCAACGTGGGTTTCGACCCGGTGTACGGCGCGCGGCCGCTGAAGCGGGCGATCCAGCAGCAACTGGAGAATCCGCTGGCGCGTGAGATCCTGGAAGGACGCTATGCGCCGGGCGACACCATCGGCGTAGCGAACGAAGGCGGGCATCTGGTGTTTCGCAAGCAAGACTGATCTGCCCCGGCAAGGTGCTGACAGGGCGGCTTAGCGTGCCGGCTCTGCATGAATCCTGACGTGGAAACGGCGCGATTTGCATCGCGCCGTTTCGTCAGCCTTGCCGGAACTGTCGGCGGTGAAAACTAACCGTCGAGGTCAAGCACTTGCTTGTCGCTGTCGCGGCGGCGCTGCTCCTTCTGCTGGTAGCGAGCCTCGCAACCGTCGCGCTTGACCATGGCGCAATCGAGATAGTCGGTGGCCTCGATCAGCGCGGCACGCACCGCCTTGCTGGCGGGGGTCTTCTTCGAATGCGCAAAATCGCCGCCGACGCCGCTGACGTAGCCGCGCAGGTTCACGCCACCGCTGGAGCTGCGCCCTTCGACCGTGCGCGAATAAACCACTTCGGATGTCTCCGCATCGATCACCCGCAGGTCGATCGCGATGTACGCCTCGGACTTGCCGCCGCCCACCCGGAAACCGGCGATATTGAGCCCGCCGCCGGTGTTGGAAGTGTCCTCGGTATACGCACTGACGCTGCCGGTGACCAGGTATTGCGCGCCGGTGACGTTGCCGGTGTGCGGGCTGCTGCCCGGACGCATGCGATACGAGCTGGCCAGATCCTGCTCGGCCAGCACGGCGTCGATCTTCTGTCGTTCGATCACCTTGAAGTCGCCGGTCGCGCTCAACTCGTTGCTGAGCACGTCGGCGAGCTGATTGCCCACGTCGCCGTTCCACCAGTTGGCGGAGCTGGTCTGGTTGGTGAAGTCGATCACGGCGACGGTCATGGTGGGTGCTTCGCGGGCCAGCGTGGCGCCGCTCGCGGCCAGAGCCACGGCCAGCATCACGCCAATGCCGGTTGCACGGTTCACAGGTTTCATTGGATATCCCCTCCGGTTGATGTGCGACGCTGCCCCGGTTTGCCCCGCTCCCGGTTGCGTCGGGAGTGCCGCCGCGCGTGTCGCCGTGATCCCCGCAGCCCCCTCTGCGCGGATCGTGTGCTGGCACGGGCGGATGCTTGACGTGTGGACTCGCCGTTGTCAAGTGATACGGCGGCGCATTACTGCACGTCAGGGCGGCCGATACTGTCAGCGCAGGCCTGCGCCGGCGTCGGCGCAACCCGTCAGGTTGTGGCGGCAGGCGCCGCGGCTGGCCGAAACCGGAAACACAGGTGGCGGCGAGGATGAAAAAACGCCGGCCACGGGGGCCGGCGTTCGTCGTTACTGGCTGGTGGCGTGCCGGTTCATGGCCGGCCACTTCACGCGTCAGCCCGGGCTTCACCAGCGATAGCGCACCTTGCCGTACACATACGCGCCGTTGAAGCCGAACGGCGAAAAGACCGAGTAGGGGAAGGTGCCGTTGTTGTCGTTGTTGAGCGCGGCGGAGGCTTTGTCCGGGTAGGTGTTGAACACGTTGTCCGCGCCGAGGCTGAAGGTCCAGCGGTCGACGTCGTAGGCCAGCGCCAGATCGAGCAGCCACTTGCTGCCGTAGGTCTGGTCGAATGCGGGCGTGGACGAGTTGTACGCGGTGAACTTGTCGTAGCGGGTCAGCGTGCCGTTGAGGCTCCAGTTGCCCAGCGTGTACAGTCCGTTGAGGATCAGCTTGCTGCGTGGCGTGGTGTCGGCCAGCAGGCCGTACTGGTCGCGGCGATCGATGCGCTTGAGGTTCAGGCCCAGCGAGTCGAGGATGGCCGGGTTCGGTTTGACGTCGGTGACCTTGTTCTTGTTGTAGTTGTAGCTCAGCGTGGTTTGCAGGGTGCCGGCGCCAGCGAAATCGAACAGGTAGCTGCCCACGAAATCGATGCCGCGTGTGCGCGTGTTCACGGCGTTGGTGAAATAGGCGATGCCGCTGTAGTTGGTATTGGCGATGCCGTTGGCGGCGAGGTAGTCGCGTACCGCGCTGGACGTGGTGGCGAGGTTGCTGGATAGCGTGATGCGGTCGTCGATGGTGATCTGGTAGAGGTCGACACTGAGGTTGAGCGCATCGAGCGGACTCCAGACCAGCCCCGCAGTGAAATTGCGCGACTTCTCCGGTTTCAGCGGCTGTCCGCCCAGCAGCTGTCCGATCGGACTGGTGGATGCGATCAGGCCGGTGTTGTAGATGTCCGGCGGCAGGCCCAGCGAATTGCCGGGGCCGTAGTACAGCGACGACGTGTACGAATAGAACTGCTGCGCCAGCGACGGCGCGCGAAAGCCGGTTGACGCGCTGGCGCGCAGGGCGAAGCGGTCGGTGAAGTCGAAGCGTCCGGCCAGCGAGCCGGAGGTGGTGGTGCCGAAATCCGAGTAGTCCTCATGCCGCACGGCCAGCGATGTGCCCAGGCGATCGGTGAGATTGGTTTCCAGGCTCAGGTACTCGGCCACGTCGTGACGCGCGTGCGAACCGGCGTTGGCCGGCTGGTAGCCGCCGAAGCCCTGCGCGCCGCCGGACACGCCGGAGGTGCCGGTGTAGTAGGAGGCGAGGTCGCCTGCCCGGATCTCGTAGCTCTGCCGCAGGTATTCGGCGCCGAATGCCACGGTGACCGGATTGGGCAGCCAGCCTACCGACATCTCCTTCGCCAGGTCGATGTCGAACGCCTGCTGCTTCGCCAGCAGGATGCCGTCGTGGAAACGCGTCGGACTGCTGCCGAAATCGTTGAGGAAGGCGCGATTGACGCTGTCCCGGGTGCCGTACGACACGCGGTTGCCGCCGTAGTTGCCACTGATGTCCCAGCGCCAGCCGCCGTCGGTCTTGCCGCGCAGGCCGAACACCAGCGACTGGTCGATGGCGTTCGCGTTCTCCAGCGGCAGGTAGCCGTCAGGGTAGATCGCGGGTACGGAGTTGCTGTTGGTCACGCTGCGGAAGAACGCCGTCGAGGTGCTGTCGCGCTTGCCGTAATGGCCGAATGCGTAGAGCTGCACGCCCGGGCTGAGGTCGTACTGGCTGTTCAAGAAGAGGTTGTGGTCGCGCACGGCGGGGTCGCCGAAGCGCTGCCGCACGCCGTCCTGCGGGCGCCGGCGATCCACCCCGGCGCGGTTGGTGATGTTCTGGTGCCCTTCCTGCAGGCTGAAGCGCAGCCAGCCCTTGTCATTGTTCAACGGCAGTCCGAAGTTGGCCGAACCCTGCCAGATCTGGCCGTCGCCGGCGGAGTACTGGCCGCCGCTGAGCTCGACATCGCCGCCCGTGGCACCCTTTTTCAGCACTACGTTGATCACGCCGGCGATCGCGTCAGAGCCGTATTGGGCGGATGCTCCGTCGCGCAATACCTCGATGTGGTCGATGGCCGCCATCGGTATGGTGTTCAGATCGACGGCCTGCGAACCGCGCCCAAGCACGCCGTTGGTGAGGATGATGGCGCCCGGATGCCAGCGCTTGCCATCGACCAGCACCAGCACCTGATCCGGCGAGAGTCCGCGCAGTTGCGCGGGCCGCTGCGAATCGGCGGTGTCGGCGGCCGACGGGCGCGGAAAGGTCAGCGACGGGATGATCCGCGCCAGCGCGGTGGACAGCTCACTGGTGCCGGTCTGCTGCAGCACCTTCGCCGATACCACGTCGATCGGGGTCAGCGAGCTGCTCTCGGTGCGGTTGTCGGCGCGCGTGCCGGTGACGATCACCGCGCTCAGCTGCCGGGCCTTGGCCGGCGATGGCGCGCTGGTGTCCTGCGCCCAGGCATTGCCGGCCAGCGCAAGCAGTATCGCCGCGGGAAGCCAGGCTCTCGCGATCGGATGGGGACGTTTGCTCATGAATGAACTCTCCTTGGTCAATGACTGTTGCAACGCAGCAATTGCAGACTAGTGATGAATCCGGCCATCGTCAATGGACGTATAGACGGCTATATAGTTGTGGCTTTCCGTAAGGTCTTGACCGTGCACGGCACTGCCGCCTCGACCGGCGTTGACGGTATTCGCAGGCTGACCCCGCGGCGCAAGGCAGGCAACGCAACTGATGGGACGTTGAAATCCGGCGCGGACGGACCGATAATGGCCAGCTGCCAACCCTTCGCGGGCTGGACTGTCTTGGAGTTTTCATGCCCATCTACGAATTCGAATGCAGCAGCTGCGGCCACCGCTTCGACCGCCTGCAGAAATTGTCCGATACCGATCCATCAATCTGCCCGGCCTGCGATGCTCCCCATCTGCGGCGCATGGTCAGCGCGCCATCGTTCCGGCTGGCCGGCAGCGGCTGGTACGAAACCGATTTCAAGAAGGACGGCGACAAGAAGCGCAACCTGGCCGAAAGCCAGAGCGCCGAGGCCAAGCCGGAGCCCGCTGCCGCGCCCGCGCCAGCGGCGCCAGCCGCCGCGCCGCCGTCGGCGCCGGCAGCTGCAGCCGGCAAGGCGGCCAGCAGCGACTGAATGGCGGCTGGCCGCGCACGCGGAGCCATGGCCGTGGCGGGCAAGGTTCGGGTACGGTTTCAGCACCGCGATCGCGCGGTGTCAACTCATGGAGCCGGGCCATGCATGCATCACGGAACATTTTGCTGGGTACGGTGGCCGGTCTGCTGGCCACGCTTTCGGTGACGGCGCCACAGACGGCGCAAGCACAGTCGGGACCGGCGATTCGCTGCGAATCCACCGATGGCCGGTTCAACCGCTGCGCGGTGCCATGGAACGATGCCGAGCTGGCGCGCCAGGAATCCAAGGGCGCCTGCATCCGCGGCCAGAGCTGGGGCGTCGATCGGCAGGGCTTGTGGGTGGATCGGGGCTGTCGCGGGCAGTTCGTGGAGGCTCGCCGGGGCTGGAATGATCGCGATGGCCGCGCTGGCTATCACGGCGATGATCGCGGTGGCTGGCGTCCCGGCCCTGGTTGGGATCGCCAGATCCGCCTGCAGTGCGACAGCAACAAGAAGCGCTACCAGATGTGCGAGGTTGATGTCGGCCGGCGCGGCCACGTGCAACTGGTGAACCAGATGTCCGACACGCGCTGCACCGAAGGTTACAGCTGGGGCTGGAATCGCGCGGGCGTATGGGTGAATCACGGCTGCCGCGCTCAGTTCGTGATCGATCGGCGCTGGTGACGGCTTGCCGGCCGGTTGCCGCGGAGCATTCCGCGGCGCCGCGCCGGTCCGCCCGCCTGGATCGCGGTGGTAAGATTCCGGGTCTTTTCCATCTGCTTTCTTCCATCTGAATCGGCCGCCTGGCGGCCACCCCGGAGTTTCAAGCGCATGCGCACGCATTACTGCGGCCTCATCGATGAGTCGCTGATCGACCAGACGGTCACCTTGTGCGGCTGGGTCAATACCCTTCGCCTGCAGAGCCATGTCGCCTTCGTCGACCTGCGTGACCACGAGGGCCTGGCCCAGGTGGTGATCGATCGCGACAACGCCGCTGCCTTCGCGCTGGCGAACGAGATCGGCAACGAGTACTGCCTGCGCGTCACCGGCGCGATCCGCCGGCGCGTGTCGGTCAACGACAAGCTGAAAACCGGCACGATCGAATTGTTGGCCGACAAGGTCGAGATCCTCAACGCCGCGAGGGATCTGCCCTTCGCGCTGCACGAGAATCCCAACGAGGACATGCGGATGACCTACCGCTACCTCGACCTGCGCCGCCCCGAGATGCAGGCGATGATGCGCAAGCGCATCCGGCTGGTGCAGACGCTGCGCCGCTACCTCGACGAGCGCGGCTTCCAGGACGTGGAGACGCCGATCCTGACCAAGGCCACGCCCGAGGGCGCGCGCGATTACCTGGTGCCGAGCCGGGTACATCCGGGTCAGTTCTATGCGCTGCCGCAGTCGCCGCAGCTGTTCAAGCAGATCCTGATGGTGGCCGGCTTCGACCGCTACTACCAGATCGCGCGCTGCTTCCGCGACGAGGACCTGCGCGCCGATCGCCAGCCGGAGTTCACCCAGCTCGACCTGGAGTTTGCCTTCGTCGAAGAGAAGGACGTGCAGGACTTCGTGGAGGAACTCATCCGCCACGTGTTCCGCGAAGTGCAGGGCGTCGAGCTCGATGCCGTGTTTCCCGCGCATGACCTGGGCCGAGGCGATGCGTCGCTTCGGTTCGGACAAGCCCGACCTGCGCATCGCGCTGGAACTGGTCGACGTGGCCGACGCGGTGAAGCACGTCGAGTTCAAGGTATTCGCCGAGCCGGCCAACGATCTCGATGGCCGTGTCGCCGCGCTGCGCGTGCCCGGTGGCAGCACACTGTCGCGCAAGGACATCGACGGGTTGACCGAGTACGCCTCGCGCTACGGAGCGAAGGGCCTCGCCTGGTTGAAGGTCGAGGATCTGGCCAAGGGGCGCGAGGGGATCAATTCGCCGGTGGCGAAATTTCTCGACGACGCCGCGCTGAATGCCGTGCTCACGGCGACCGGCGCGCAGACCGGCGACATCGTGTTCTTCGGCGCCGGTAGCTGGAAGACCGTCACCGACTTCATGGGTGCGCTGCGGCTCAAGCTCGGCAAGGATCGCGGCCTGGTCGAGGACAGCTGGAAGCCGCTGTGGGTCACCGACTTCCCGATGTTCGAATACGACGCCGAGGCGCAGCGCTTCGTCGCGCTGCATCATCCGTTCACCGCGCCGAAGGTGGACGATGCGGCGCAGCTGCGCGCCGATCCGCACAACGCGGTGAGCCGTGGCTACGACATGGTGTTGAACGGCAACGAGATCGGCGGCGGTTCGATCCGTATCCACCGGCCGGACATGCAGAGCACGGTGTTCGAATTGCTCGGCATCGGTGCGGAAGAGGCCGAGATGAAGTTCGGCTTCCTGTTGAAGGCGCTGAAATTCGGCGCACCGCCGCATGGCGGACTGGCCTTCGGCATCGACCGCATCGCCGCGCTGATGGCGGGCACGGAATCGATCCGCGACGTGATCGCCTTCCCCAAGACCACCAGCGCGCAGGATCTGATGACCGACGCGCCGTCGATGGTGAGCGACGCGCAGTTGAAGGAATTGCACGTGCGCGTGGCCGCCGGCAAGGAGGCCGCCGGCTGATCCGGCGGCTGCCCGTGCGGACTTCCGGCGTTACGCCATGAGCGAGCACGTGATCCTGCTGCACGGCCTGTGGATGCGCGGCTTCGCGCTGTCCATGCTGCACCGTCGGCTGATCGAGGCGGGCTTCCGGGTGCACCGCTTCGACTACCTCAGCGTGGCGGCGACCCAGCAACGCATCCTCGATCGGCTGCAGGCGCGCATGACTGCCCTCGCGACAGAGGCCGATGCCGTGCATCTGGTCGGTCATAGTCTCGGCGGTCTGCTGGCTCTGCGTGCCTGCCTCGATGGCGAGCTGCCGCCGGGACGCATCGTCTGCCTGGGTTCGCCGCTGAAAGGCAGCGCTGCTGCTCGTGGGTTCGCCGCCTGGGGCCGCGGTGGGGAGGTGCTGCTGGGACACAACCGCGAATTGCTGGAGCAGGGTTTCGAATGCTGGGAAGGCGGTCGCGAAGTCGGCATGATCGCCGGCTGCACTCCACTCGGCCTCGGCGCGATGCTCGGCCATTTTTCCGGTGAGCACGACGGCACCGTGGCGGTCGAGGAAACCCGGTTGAGCGGCCTGACCGCCCACTGCGTGGTCGAGGTGAACCATACCGGCCTGCTGTTTTCCGCCGAAGTCGCCCAACGCGTTGCCCGCTTCCTGCGCCAAGGCCATTTCGAGGCCGATTGAGCGGCGCGAACTGCGCTATTTCACCTCAGGCCGGGATTCCGGCACGCGGGCGGAAATCAGGTAAAATTCCCGGTTCGTTCAGCTCATCCAAGTGCAGGCATCGTCATGGGTAGAGGCCCGTCCATCGAAGGTCGCAAGAACGCCGAGGACGCCAAGCGCGCCAAGGTGTTCACCAAGCTGATCCGCGAAATCACCGTGGCGTCGCGTTCCGGCATGGCCGATCCGGCGCTCAATCCGCGCCTGCGCGCGGCGGTGGACAAGGCGCTGGCGGCGAACATGACGCGCGACACCATCGATCGCGCGGTCAAGCGCGGCTCTGGCGCCGACGGCGGTGCCGACATGCACGAGATGCGCTACGAGGGCTACGGTCCGGCCGGCATCGCGCTGCTCATCGACTGCGTCACCGACAATCCGGTGCGCACAGTGGCCGACGTGCGCCACGCGCTGACCAAGCATGGCGGCAATCTGGGTACCAGCGGTTCGGTGGCGTTCCAGTTCAGCCGCTGCGGCGAGCTGGTGTTCGCTTCGGCGGGCGACGCCGCGCTGGAGGAGAAGATCCTCGAGGCGGCACTGGATGCCGGCGCCGATGACGTGGTCAACGAGGCCGGCGAAAGCAGCGTGCTGTGCGCGCCCGAGAACTTCGAGGCTGTGCAGAAGGCCCTGCGGGGTGCCGGCCTCATCCCGTTGCGTGCCGACGTGGTGATGCGGCCGGCCAATCGCGTGGCGATTCCCGCCGAGGCGCAGGAGACGCTGCTCGATCTGCTCGACTGGCTGGAAGAGCTCGACGACGTGCATGAGATCTACCACAACGCCATGCTGCCGCCCGAGGCCGCCGAATAAGTCGCGAGGCCACCGCCTCACGCATCGCATCTGCAGATGACCCGCATTCTAGGTATCGACCCGGGCAGTCAGCGCACCGGCGTGGGCATCATCGACGTGGATGATGCCGGCAAGCTCACGCACGTTTTTCACGGTGCGCTGGTGGTGGCCGGCGAGGCCACTTTCCCGCTGCGCCTGAAACGCATCTTTGACGAGCTGTGTGACATCATCGCCGCGCATCGGCCGGTCGAATGCGGTATCGAGCGCGTGTTCATGGCGCGCAATCCGGATTCGGCGCTGAAGCTGGGCCAGGCACGAGGCGCCGCGATCTGTGCGGTGGTCAGTCGGGGAATCGCGGTGCATGAATACGCAGCAACCGAAGTGAAGCAGTCCGTCGTCGGCAGCGGCCGCAGCGACAAGACCCAGGTGCAACACATGATCGGCGTGCTGCTCGGCCTCAAGGGGCCGCTGCAGGCCGACGCCGCCGATGCGCTGGCGATTGCCGTCACCCATGCGCACACTCGGGCCAGTCTGGCCCGCGTCGGCATTCCGCGCACGGCCTGGAGGCGACGCCGGTGAACACAGACACGAAAGCGACGCTGATGATCACGGGAAGACAGGACTGATGATCGGACGTCTGCGCGGCATCCTGGTCTCCAAGCAGCCGCCATCGCTGCTGGTGGAGGTCGGTGGCATCGGCTATGAAGTCGAGGCACCCATGTCCACCATCTACGACCTGCCGGGACTCGGCAGGGAAGTGATCCTGCTCACCCATCATGCTGTGAAGGAAGACAGCGTCACGCTGTACGGTTTCCTGCATGAGAGCGAACGCACGCTGTTCCGCAACCTGCTGAAGGTCAGCGGCATCGGCGCGAAGATCGCGCTGGCGGTCCTGTCCGGTGTATCCACCGACCATTTTGCACGGCTGGTGCACGCGGGAGACGTGGTGGCATTGACCAAGATTCCCGGCATCGGCAAGAAAACCGCCGAGCGCATCGTGGTGGAACTGCGCGACCGCGTCGACGGCCTTTCCGGACCGGCAGGCGGTTCGATGCACGCGGCCGGCGCGCCGCTGGACGCAACCGGTGAAGCCTCCGTGGCGCTGCAGCAGCTCGGTTACAAGCCGGTCGAAGTCAGCCGGCTGGTGCAGAAGGTCGCCACCGTCGGCGACGATGCCGAGGCCATCATCCGCAAGGCATTGCGCGCGGCGCTTGGGAGCTGATCGTGAGCCAGGAAAACATGCAGGGCGAACAGCCCTCGGAAGCCCGCCGCCGATTGACGGCGCTGGCGCTGGGCGCGATCGGCGTGGTGTTCGGCGACATCGGCACCAGCCCGCTGTACACCATGAAGGAAACCCTGGGCACCCACGGTATGACGCCGACGCCGTCGGCCGTGCTCGGTGTGCTGTCGCTGGTGTTCTGGTCGCTGATCATCGTGGTGTCGCTGAAATACGTCACCTTCGTGATGCGCGCGGACAACAAGGGCGAGGGCGGCATCATGGCGCTGATGGCGCTGGCGCAGCGCTCGATGAGCGGATCGGCCCGCGCGCGCTGGGTGCTGGCGGGCATCGGCATTTTCGGTGCGTCGCTGTTCTACGGCGATGGCGTGATCACGCCCGCCATCTCGGTGCTCGGCGCGGTGGAAGGACTGGAGGTTGCCGCGCCCGGGCTGGGCAAGTACGTGGTGTGGATCGCGCTGGTGATCTTGCTGGGCATGTTCGCCGTGCAGCGCCATGGCACGCACAAGGTCGGCAAGGCGTTTGCGCCGGTGATGACGTTGTGGTTCGTGGTGCTGGCGGTACTCGGCGTGCGCCAGATCATGGCCAATCCGCAGGTGCTGTACGCGATCAACCCCTGGCATGCGGTGCGTTTTTTCCTCACCCATGGCGATACCTCGTTCATCGCGCTCGGCGGCGTGGTGCTGGCGCTGACCGGTGCCGAGGCGCTGTATGCGGATATGGGCCATTTCGGCAAAAAACCCATCCGCGTGGCGTGGTTCGGCTTCGTGCTGCCGTCGCTGCTGCTCAATTACTTCGGTCAGGGCGCCTTGCTGCTGGGCAATCCGCGTGCGATCGAGAGCCCGTTCTATCTGATGGTGCCCGAGTCGCTGCTGTACCCGATGATCGCGTTGTCGACCTGCGCCGCGGTGATCGCCTCGCAGGCCGTGATCTCCGGCGCGTTCTCGATGACCCGCGAGGCGATGTCGCTGGGCTATTCGCCACGCATGGCGGTGGTGCACACCTCGCGCGAGATGTCCGGGCAGATCTTCGTGCCGTGGGTCAACCGCATGCTGATGGTGCTGGTGATCCTGGCGGTGCTGATGTTCCGCAGCTCGGACAACCTGGGCGCGGCCTATGGCATCGCGGTGACCGGCACGATGACCATGACCACGCTGCTGGCCCTGGTGGTGGCGCGCAAGCGCTGGCACTGGCCGTGGCTCGCGGTGGTGGTGGTTGGCGTGCTGTTCCTGATCATCGACCTGTCGTTCTTCAGCGCCAATCTGCTCAAGGTCGCCCATGGCGGCTGGTTCCCGCTGGTGCTTGGCGTGGTGATCTTCAGCGTCATGACAACCTGGCGTCGCGGCCGCGAACTGGTGGTGCGCGAGATCAAGCAGGGTGGCCTGGCGCTGACGCCGTTCATCGAGAACATCGCCGAACACCCGCCGCTGCGCGTGCCGGGCACGGCGGTGTTCCTCACCGCGAACCAGCACGCCGTGCCGCATGCGTTGCTGCACAACCTCAAGCACAACAAGGTGCTGCACGAGCGCAACGTGTTGCTGACGGTGGAGACGCTGGAGATACCGGTGGCCGACGCCGAGGAGCGCATCGGGATCACCCCGATGGGCGACAACTTCTACGGACTGGAGCTGCGCTTCGGTTTTGCCGAGGACCCGAACATCCCGCAGGCGCTGACCCGATGCACGCGCGAGGGCCTCGGCTTCGACATGATGGACACCACGTTCTTCCTGTCGCGCGAGAACATCGTGGCCGACGTCCGCCGTCCCGGCATGGCGCTGTGGCGCGACAAGCTGTTCGCGTTCCTGTCGCGCAATGCGATGCCGGCCACCGCGTTCTTCCAGATACCGGGCAACCGGCTGATCGAGCTGGGGGCGCAGGTGGAGATCTGATCCTGGAACGGGTCACGTCTCCCCGATCCGTGCATGGATCGCCGGGGAGCGTGCTCCGCTCGCGATTGCGCTCCTTTTCCCATGCGCGAATCGCCATAATGTCGGCATGACCGACCACCGCATCATCACCGCCGCCGCCCAGTTCGACGACGACGCGCTGGAAGCCACCATCCGTCCGAAGCGGCTGGCCGAGTATCTCGGTCAGCAGGCGGTGCGAGAGCAGCTGTCGATCTACATCGAGGCGGCCAGGAAACGGGGCGGGGCGCTGGATCACGTGCTGATCTTCGGCCCGCCGGGGTTGGGCAAGACCACGCTGAGCCACGTGATTGCCAACGAACTTGGCGTCAACCTGCGCTCCACGTCCGGCCCGGTGCTGGAACGCGCCGGCGACCTCGCCGCGCTGCTGACCAACCTCGAAGCCAACGATGTGTTGTTCGTCGACGAGATCCATCGGTTGTCGCCGGTGGTCGAAGAGGTGCTGTATCCGGCGATGGAGGATTTCCAGATCGACATCATGATCGGCGAAGGCCCGGCCGCGCGCTCGATCAAGCTGGACCTGCCGCCATTCACCCTGATCGGCGCCACCACCCGCGCAGGCATGCTCACGGCGCCGTTGCGCGACCGCTTCGGCATCGTGCAGCGGCTGGAGTTCTACACGGCTGACGAGCTCACCGCCATCGTGCGCCGCGCCGCGAGAATCCTCGGCATCGTCTGCGCGCCGGAGGGTGCGCAGGAAATCGCCCGCCGCTCGCGCGGCACGCCGCGCATAGCCAACCGCCTGCTGCGCCGGGTGCGCGACTACGCCGAAGTGCGCGCCGGCGGCGAGATCACGCTGCCGGTGGCGCGGGCCGCGCTGGACATGCTGAAGATCGACCCTGAAGGTTTCGACGAGCTGGATCGGCGTCTGCTTACGCTGATCGTCGAGAACTTCGATGGCGGCCCGGTCGGAGTGGAGTCGCTGGCCGCTGCGCTGAGCGAGGATCGCGGCACGCTGGAGGACGTGGTCGAGCCCTACCTCATACAGCAGGGCTACCTGATCCGCACGGCCCGCGGACGCATGATCAGCAGCAAGGGCTGGCGCCATCTCGGGCTGGCGCCGCCGGCGCGTCAGCCGCAACCGGCCGACCTGTTCGATGCAGGCCTTGGCGATGTCTGAGGTTTCCCCGAAGCCCGTTTTCAGCTGGCCGGTGCGGGTCTACTGGGAAGACACCGACGCCGGCGGCGTGGTCTATCACGCCGGCTATCTGCGTTTCATGGAGCGCGCCCGCAGCGAGTGGATGCGCGCGCTCGGCGTCGACCAGATGGCTTTCAAGCAGGCCACCGGGCTCGCCTTCATGGTGCGCGACATGCACATCGATTTCCTCCGGCCAGCCCTGCTGGATGATGAACTGTCGGTAACGGTGGAAGTTAAAGAATGGCGAACAGCCAGTATCCTGTTCACCCAAACGATCACGAAGATCGACGGCTGCTGCCTGATCCGCGCAAGCGTGCGGGTGGCCTGCGTCGATCTGCAGCGCATGCGGCCGGCACCGATTCCGGCTGATCTGATCCCGCAGCCTGCACCCTAGATCTGCACCTTAGACAACCAAGCGAACGGCGGAGAACCTTCAAGCAATGAACGGTGGACTGAACATTTTCACGCTGATCGCGGATTCAAGCGTGCCGGTGCAGCTGGTGCTGCTGGTGCTGCTGGTGTTCTCGTTCCTGTCCTGGGTGATCATCATCCGCAAGTACACGCAGACCAAGGCGGCGATGGAAGACGCCGAGGCGTTCGAGGAGCGCTTCTGGTCCGGCGGCGATCTGGCCCAGCTGTTCCGCGAGGTGAGCAATCGGGGCGGCAGCAACGGTGGCATCGAGAACATCTTCGAGTCGGGCTTTCGCGAGTTCGCGCGCCAGCGCCAGCGCAAGACCTCCGATACCCGCAGCGTGATCGAAGGCTCCGAACGCGCCATGCAGGTGGCCGGCACGCGCGAGATCGGCCTGCTCGAGCGCAATCTGGAGTTCCTCGCCAACGTCGGTTCGATCAGTCCGTATGTCGGTCTGTTCGGCACGGTGTGGGGCATCATGGGCGCGTTCCAGGGCCTGGGCGAGATGAAGGACGTCACCATCGCGGTGGTCGCGCCGCACATCTCCGAGGCGCTGATCGCCACGGCGATGGGCCTGTTCGCGGCGATCCCGGCGCAATGGGCATACAACCGTTATGCCACCAAGGTCGAGCGTATCGCTTCGCGCTACGACGTGTTCCAGGAGGAATTTTCCTCCGTGCTGCAGCGGCAGATCCAGACCGACGACGTCGCCTGAGCGGAGAGCAGCCATGCGAACCTCCGGCCGCCAGCGGCGCTACAAGCTCAAATCCGAAATCAACGTGGTGCCGTACATCGACGTGATGCTGGTGCTGCTGATCATCTTCATGGTCACCACGCCGATGATGAACTCCAGCGTCGACGTGCAGCTGCCGCAGGCCAACGCCAAGTCGCTGCAGCAGAAGAAAGATCCCGTCCTGGTCTCCGTACTGCAGGACGGCCAGCTCTACCTGACCCTGAGCGGGGCGAAGAAGGAACTGGTCGACGAAGACACGCTCAAACTGAAGGTGGGCGCGTTCGTGCGCGAGAATCCCGAGGTCAGCGTGCTGGTTGGCGGCGATGAGCGCGGCGCCTACGGCGGCGTGTTCAAGGTGCTGGCGGACCTGCAGCAGGCCGGTGTCGCCAAGGTGGGCCTGATGGGCCAGCCCGAGCAAGGCAAGAGCACGTCCAATGGACGAAAGTAGGGCGACGCCGAAGGCGGTTGTACTTTCCGCCGTCCTGCACATCGGCATCGTGGGGTTTCTGTTTCTCGCGATCCTGCCGTGCTCGAGCTACGAGAGCGCCTTCGAGGCGCTGCACCTGCCGGCGTGGATGAACCCCATCACTTGTTCGAAGCCGCTGGAGCTGCAAGGCCAGATCATCGAAGCGACCCTGATCGGTCCCACCGGCAGTCCGCCGCCGAAAGCCGTGAAGACCAAGCCGATCCCCAATACGGTCCCGCCCCCGCCAACCGTGCCGCCGCCGACACCGCCGCAGATCGAGACGCCGGTGGTCAAGACCTTGCCTCCGCCGCCCAAGCATGTCGACGTCGTCGACCAGGAGCGCGTGGTCGAGGATGCGGCACTGAAAGCGGAAGACGCCAAGAAAGTGCAGGAAGAGAAGGAACGTCAGCGCCAGGCCGAGCTGGACGCGGAAGCGACAAAGAAGAAAGAGGAAGAGAAAAAGAAGATCGACGCGCTGTTCGCCAAGATGGATGCCGCCTCGGCGCAGACCAAGCAACTGGACAGCAAGGCCAGGCAGGCCAAACAGCAGATGGAAGACCTGAAGAACGCGCAGGACGACGGCCAGCCCGATCTGCCCGCCGCGGCACAGCGGCAGACCGGCAACAACAGCGCGAACAGCAGCCTCGCCGACGAATATGCGGCGGCCATTCAGAATGCGGTCACGCCCAACTGGCTACGTCCGGATAACATACCCGCGGTTCCGTGTCAGGTTCATATCGTGCAATCGCCGGGCGGTGACGTGATGAGTGCCACCGTCGATTCGAGCTGCCCGTATGACGATGCTGGCCGGCGTTCGGTCGAAAATGCGGTGCTGCGGACCAAGACTCTCCCGTACAAGGGTTTTGAAAGCGTATTCCAGCGCAACCTTACCTTCACCTTCAGGCCGCAATGATCAAGCCCATGCGCAAACTCAGCTCAAGCTTCGCCGTCATCCTGCTGGCCGTCGCGGCGTTGTTCGCCGGCCCCGTCGCCGCCCAGGCGTTGAATGTCGACATCGTCGGTGGCGTGAAGACCGCCACCCCGATCGTGGTGGTGCCATTCGCCCAGGCCGGCGGTGCGCCGTTGTCGACCGACGTCGCCGACGTGATCCGCAACGATTTCAACCGCTCCGGCAAATTCCGTTCGCTGGCCAAGAGCGACATCGTGGAATTTCCGGCCAAGGGCGCGGACATCAAGTTCGCCACCTGGCGTCTGCTCAAGCAGGACTACATCACCGTGGGCCGCATCAGCGATGCCGGCGGTGGCATGCTGCGCATCGAGTACGAGTTGTGGGATGTCAACAAGCAGCAGAGCCTGCTGGCGCAGGCGTTCACCGTGCCCGCCGGCGACCTGCGCGGCGTGGCGCACCAGATCGCGGACCAGATCTACGAGAAGATCACCGGCGTGCGCGGCGCGTTCTGGACCCGCATCGCCTACATCACCGCGGTCGGACTGGGCAACAACACGACTTATTCGCTGCTGGTGGCCGATTCGGACGGCTACAACCCGCAGGTGGTCGCCCGTTCGAAGGAATCGCTGCTGTCGCCGTCGTGGTCGCCGGATGGCAAGAAGATCGCGTACGTGTCGTTCGAGAGCGGCAACTCGAACATCTATGTACAGGACATCACCACCGGTTCGCGTCAACTGGTGGAATCGCATCGCAAGGGCATCAACGGCGCACCTGCCTGGTCGCCCGACGGCAGCAAGCTGGCGGTTGCGCTTGTCCTACGTCGGCAACCTGGAACTGTTCGTGCTTGACCTGGCCAGCCACCAGGAAACCCGGTTGACCAACAGCCTGTCGATCGACACCGAGCCGGTATGGGCCCCGGATGGCCAGAGCATCTATTTCACCTCCGACCGTTCCGGCCGGCCGCAGATCTACCAGATTGCCGCCAGCGGCGGCTCGGCACAGCGGGTGAGCTTCCAGGGCCAGAACAACGCCGAGGCCTCGGTGAGCTACGACGGCAAACAGATCGCGATGGTGCAGGGCAACGGGAACGTGTATCGTATCGTGGTCATGGATCGCAGCCTGGGTGACCAGGTGCGACCCCTCTCGCCGGGTCCGATCGACGAATCCCCGAGTTTTGCGCCGAATGCCAGCATGCTGTTGTACGCCGCTACCGAAGGACGTCGCGGCGTGTTGTATGCCGTGTCAGCCGACGGTCTGGTCCGCCAGCGCCTTGTACTTTCCGATGGCGATGTGCGTGAACCTGCCTGGGGTCCGTACCGGCAACGCTGAGTTTTCATGCTGCTGCGCGCGAGTGCGGCAGCATGATGCCCATGGATCGGGCCCGAACAGCGCCTGTGGGCGCGTTTCGGTTTCCGGTTGTGGCGCCTGGCGGCGTCCATCGCCAGTCAGAACGGTCGTGCAGAGGTACGCACAGCCGTTCTTTCAAGTGTCAAAATAACAGCCGGTCGACCGGCGTCGCTGTCCCGTAATCCCAATCGTCATCGTTTGTCGGAACTCAACTCGTTAAGGAACGTCACCATGAATAAGACCGTTCGCGTCGCCCTGGTTGCCCTGCTTTGCGTAGGCGCGGCCGCTTGCTCCAAGAAGCAGGAAGTCAAGCCGCAGGCTACTCCGGAGCAGACCACCCAGACCCAGGCTCCTGTGTCGGATGGCAAGTACACCCCCGCCGATCTCGATACCGATGCCTGCCTGCGTCAGCGCGTCGTGTACTTCGATTTCGACAAGACCGAAATCAAGCCGGAGTTCCAGCAGATCATGGCGTGCCACGCCAAGTACCTGCAGGACCGTCCGACCTCGCACATCCGTCTCGAAGGCAACACCGACGAGCGCGGCACGCGCGAGTACAACCTGGGTCTCGGCGAGCGTCGCGGCAATGCCGTTTCCAGCGCGCTGCAGGCAGCCGGTGGTTCGGCTGGCCAGCTCGAGACGATCAGCTACGGCAAAGAGAAGCCGGTGTGCCGCGAGCACAACGAGGACTGCTGGGGCAAGAACCGTCGCGTCGAGATCGTCTACACGGCGCAGTAAGAGATGAAGCGACTGGCTAACAGCTTTGCAGCCAGGGTCAGCATGGCGGGCGCTATCGCGTCCGCCATGCTGTTCGCGTTCCCGGCATTCGCGCAGGACTCGCGGCTGAGTCTCGCCGACCGTGTCACGCGACTGGAACAGCAGGCACAGAACAAGGACCAGTCCGGTATCGGGATGGTCAACCAGATGCAGCAGTTGCAGGCACAGGTGCAGCAACTGCAAGGTCAGCTCGAGGAACTGCAGCATCAGATGCAGACGCTCGAGGACAAGAACAAAGCCCAGTATGGCGATCTCGACGCTCGTCTGGGGCGGCTTGAAGGTGGCAATGCGGGCGGCACCGGCGCAGCAGTGGCAGCCAGCGCGCCAGCCGCGCAGCCTGCCGGGCCGGCCAGCAGCGCGGCTGCGTCAACGGCGGCAGCAGGCAGCACCTCGGCGCAACCCGCGCCGAATGAGCCAGGTGCAGCCGGCGCCGCCGATCCGGCTGCAGCCCAGGCGGCCTACGACGTGGCGTTCAAGGCGATCCGCGCGGGCAACTATGTAGAGGCATCGCGCAGTTTCCGCAGCTTTCATCCAGCAATACCCGAATCACCCGCTGGCGCCGAACGCCTGGTACTGGCTGGGCGAGTCGTACTACGCCACCACCAATTATCCGGTGGCGCTGGAATCGTTCCAGCGGCTGCTCAGCCAGTTCCCGCAGAGCGACAAGGCGCCCGACGCGCTGCTCAAGGTCGGCTACAGCCAGCTCGAGCTCAAGCAGAACGACGCGGCCAAGGCCACGCTGACCAAGGTCACCAGCCAGTATCCGGGCTCCAAGGCCGCAAGCCTGGCCCAGGAACGCCTGCGCCGCCTGCAGCAGTCGGGCAACTGAGCGCGTAACGATGAGTGGCAACGATGCACGCGTGGCGTCCACCACGCCTGCAGCGGTCGCCAGACCGCCTGCGCATCACCGAGATATTCCACTCGATCCAGGGCGAGGCTGATGCAATCGGCTGGCGCACCGTGTTCGTGCGGCTCACCGGCTGTCCCTTGCGCTGCGTGTGGTGCGATACCGAGTATTCCTTTCATGGCGGTGACTGGCACACGATCGATGACATCCTGGCCGAGGTGGCATCGCACGGCGCCCACCACGTCTGCGTCACCGGCGGCGAACCGCTGGCGCAGAAGCGTTGCCTGATCCTGCTGCAGAAATTGTGCGACGCCGGTTACGAAGTGTCGCTGGAAACCTCCGGTGCGCTGGACGTTTCCGCCGTGGATCCACGCGTGCGCAAGGTGATGGATCTGAAGGCTCCCGACTCGGGTGAAAGCAGGCGCAACCTGTGGTCGAACCTCGATCACCTGCTGCCGCACGACCAGATCAAGATCGTGATCGCCAGCCGCGGCGACTACGAATGGGCCCGCGAGATGCTGGGCGCACACAAGCTGGCGGACCGCTGCATGGTGCTGTTCTCGCCGGTGCATGGCGCTGTGGAGCCGCGCGAACTGGCCGAATGGATCATCGACGATCGCTTGCCGGTGCGGTTCCAGCTGCAACTGCACAAACTGCTGTGGAACGACGCGGCCGGAAGGTAACGGATATCTCCATCCCGGAGCTCGGGATCGAAGAGCGCCGTCGCTGGCATCTACGGAATCTCCGCTGGCCAACGTCGCCGCGAACGACAAATCAATCCGCGCGCCGGCCTGTGTTGCCGGTGGCGCTTGCGGCCGGTGACCGGTCACTTCTGTGTGGAATAACTCATGTCCAAAGATACGTTGCGCAAGGCTGTCGTACTGGTTTCCGGCGGCATGGATTCCGCCGTCACGATCGCGCTGGCGCGCGAGCAGGGCTATCAGGTGCACGCGTTGAGCGTGGCCTACGGCCAGCGCCACAACTCGGAACTGGCGGCGTCCGACCGGGTCTCGCGCATGCTCGGCGCGGTGGAGCACAAGACCGTCGGGATCGATCTGCGCAGCATCGGCGGCTCGGCGTTGACGGCCGATATCGACGTGCCGCTCGATACCACCGACAGCAATGACATTCCCGTGACGTACGTGCCGGCGCGCAACACGATCATGCTGTCGATCGCGCTGGGCTGGGCCGAGGTGCTCGGTTCCAGCGACATATGGTGCGGGGTCAACGCGGTCGACTACTCCGGCTACCCGGACTGCAGGCCAGCCTTCATCGAAGCGTTCGAGGTCCTGGCGAACGTCGCCACCAAAGCCGGCGTCGAAGGCGCTGGCATACGCGTGCATGCGCCGCTGATGCGCATGAGCAAGGCCGACATCGCCCGCGAAGGCCAGCGTCTTGGCGTGGATTTTTCAGCCACGGTCAGCTGCTACCAGGCCGATGACGACGGTCGCGCGTGCGGTCACTGCGATGCCTGCCGACTGCGCGCGCAGGGTTTTCGCGAGGCCGGCCTGGTCGATCCCACGCGATACGTCTGAGTTCCATGGATGCGATTGCTTGTGCCGCTGTCGCCCAGCCCGTAAAATTGTCCGCTTGCTTGATGGGTCGTTAGCTCAGTTGGTAGAGCAGTAGACTTTTAATCTATTGGTCCCGGGTTCGAATCCCGGACGACCCACCAGTTTTTCCAGAGCGCCCACCGGGCGCTCTTTTTTTTATCGCTCGGAGCGGTTACCGGTCTGCCGGTAGCGACGGGTAAGGCGGCCGATCAACAGGGGCAGCAGCGCCAGTAACGCGATGGCGCCCAGCGGCAGCAGCACGTCGCGGTGCATGAACAGGCCCATGCCGAAACTGTCGCTCTGGCTCATTGCATCGCCCAGCCCGGCGCCGATCGAGGTTTCGAAGATCAGCGTGATGGTGCCGCCGAGCCAGCTGGCGCCCAAGAACAGCCACAACGGGCAGCGCAGCCAGGCCAGTGCCACGGTCACCGCGCCAAACGGCACCACCGGTACAAAACGCAGGAACAAGGTGTAGCTGACCGGATGCCGTTCGAAACCGTGGCGCAGTCGCGCCACCAGGGCGGGCGGTTGGCGGCTGCCTGCGCCGAACGCGTAACGGCTGGCGAGATACAGGATGAGCGAACCCAGGGTCAGTCCGATCGACGAAGAAATCGTGGCGTCGAACGCTCCGAATGCGAAGCCGCCGGCAAGTATCACCACGATGGTGCCGGGAATGCCGGTGCAGACGGTCAGCGTCAGCAGGCCGATGTAGGCCAGCCGGCTCAGCCAAGGATGCGCGACGATCTGCGCGTGCAGTTCGATCTGGTGCATGACCAGCTGACGGGGGCTCAGCTGATCGAGCGAACCGGAGCCGAACAAGACGATGCCTGCCAGTATCAGCAGCACCAGCGGCAGCGCGGCGCGCCAGCGGCTCAATAGGTTGGGCCGCTGGCGCCGTAGACCGTCAGCACGCTGCGCGCCTGATCCCGCAGGATGTCGCGGCGCACGGTGATCTGGCGGCGTTCCAGCTCGCCGATCCAGTCGGTCGGCAGCGGACCTTCATCGAAATCGGTGAGCTCCTCGACGTCTTCGCCACGGGCACCGATCAGCAGCTCATCGAAGCCAGCCCAGACGCTGGCGCCGTAGCACTGGCAGCACGGCTGCGAACTGGTGGCCAGCACGTAATGGCCGCCGTCCTCGTTCAACCGATGCCGGCTCAGGCGCGCCTGCGCGATCATGATCGCCATCATTTCGGCATGCGCCACCGAGCAGCTCTGCGGCACCACGCGATTCACGCCGACGGCGACCAGTCGTCCGCTGTGGCTGTTGAACACGGCGGCGCCGAACGGGCCGCCACTGCCGCGTTCGACATTTTGTTGCGACAGTTCGATCGCCAGCCCGACCCGTTCCTCGTCGGTCTGGTAACGCCGGTTGCTGTCGGCAACGTCGCCGATCCACGGCGGCAGAGTCAGATGAATTTGCAGCGGCAGCATGCATTAGCTCCGTGGGTGGCGCGGACCGGCTACTGGCCAGCCTGCCTGGTCCAGGTGTCGCGCAACGTGACGGTGCGGTTGAACACGGGTGCTTCGGCACGGTGGTCGACGCGGTCGGCCACGAAGTAACCCAGCCGTTCGAACTGGAAGCGCTGCTCCGCCTCGACGCAGGCCGCGGCGGGTTCCAACCACGCCTGCACCACGCGCTTGGCCTGCGCATCGATGTGTTCCAGCCAGCTCTTGCCGTCCTCTTCGCTGTCCGGCGCAGCCACATCAAACAAGCGATCGTAGATGCGCACCTCGGCGGCGACGGCATGCTTCGCGCTGACCCAGTGGATGGTGCCTTTCACCTTGCGGTCGGCGCCGGGCATGCCGTGACGGGTTTCCGGATCGAGTGTGCCGTGCAGTTCGGTCAGCTTGCCGTCGGCGTCCTTGATGACCCGTTCGCACTTGATGATGCCGACGCCACGCAGACGCACCTCGCCGTCCGGCTTCAGGCGATGGAAACCCTTCGGCGGCACCTCGGCAAAATCCTCCCGTTCGATCCACAGCTCGCGGGAGAACGGCACGTGGCGCGTGCCGAAGCTGTCGTCCTTGGGATGGTTGGCGAAGGTCAGCGCTTCTTCGTGACCTTCAGGCAGATTGGTCAACACCAGCTTCAGTGGATCCAGCACCGCCATGCGGCGCGCGGCCGTGGCGTCCAGATCTTCGCGGATGCAGCCTTCCAGGATCGCGTAGTCGATTACGCTGTTCTGCTTGCTCACGCCCACGCGGTCGATCAGCAGGCGCAGGCCGGCCGGCGTGAAGCCGCGCCGGCGCAGGCCGCGCAGCGTATTCATGCGCGGGTCGTCCCAGCCATCCACAAAATTCTCGTTGACCAGCTGCGCCAGCTTGCGCTTGCTGGTGATGCAGTAGCTGAGGTTGAGCCGCGAGAACTCGATCTGCCGCGGCTTGGCCGGAACCGTCGGCAGGCCGGCGTCGAGCAGTGGCTGCCACAGCTCGGGGTGGTTCGGCAGGTCGACCTTGTCGACGAACCAGTCGTACAGCGGCCGGTGATCCTCGAACTCCAGCGTGCACAGCGAATGCGTGATGCCTTCCAGCGCGTCGGACAGGCAGTGCGCGTAGTCGTACATCGGGTAGATCGGCCACGCGTCGCCGGTGTTCTGGTGCGCGATCTTGCGGATGCGGTAGATCGCCGGGTCGCGCATGTTGATGTTGCCGGCGGCCATGTCGATCTTCGCGCGCAGCGTCCTGCTGCCGTCGGCGAACTCGCCTGCGCGCATGCGGCGGAACAGGTCAAGGTTTTCCTCCACGCTGCGCTCGCGGTGTGGCGAGTTGCGGCCGCCCTGGGTCAGCGTGCCGCGGTATTCGCGCATCTGTTCGGCGTCGAGATCGTCGACGTAGGCCACGCCGTCCTCGATCAGCTTCAGCGCGCAGCGGTAGAACACCTCGAAATAATCCGACGCGTGCCGCAGCTCATGCCATTCGAAGCCGAGCCAGCGCACGTCGTCCTTGATGCCTTCGACGAATTCGGGGTCTTCCTTGCCGGGGTTGGTGTCGTCCAGGCGCAGGTTGCACCAGCCGTTGAATTCGGCGGCGATGCCGAAGCTCAGGCAGATTGCCTTGGCGTGGCCGATGTGCAGGTAGCCGTTCGGTTCGGGTGGGAAGCGTGTGTGGACCGCATGGTGCTTGCCCGAGGCCAGGTCGTCGCGCACGATCTGCCGGATGAAATCCTGATGCGCCGGTTGCATGGGAGGCGACGCAGTGGCAGGTGCAATGGCGGGATGGTCGGTCGACATCGGGCAGGGCTCGCAGACGGTAGCGGGAACATCCCAGTTTACCTTGTCGTCGCCATGGGGCGCAGGCAGCGGTGATGCCTTGCCCCGTCGAGCCGCGCGGGTTAGCGTGCAGCCCATGCACATCGTCTATCGCGCGGAAAACCTGTTCGATGCCCATCTGGTGAAGGATGCGCTGGAGGCGGAGGACATCCCGGCGTTCATCGCCGGCGAATACCTCACCGGCGCGGTCGGCCAGCTGCCGGCGATGGATTACATCGCGGTGATGGTGCCCGAATCGAGCATGGCCACCGCACGCGGCATCGTCAGCGCCGTCGAGGCGAGGCTCGGCGAGGCACGTCTGGCCATGCGTGAAGACGATCTCCCTGGCGATCCACTGGCCTCACCTTGCTGAGCCAGGACGGCCATCGCACATGACGAGCATCGAGCCGCCGGCCTGGCAGGAATTCGCGGCACTGATCCGTGCCGTGCCGGATTTCCCCAGCGCCGGCGTGATATTCCGCGACGTGGTGCCGCTGCTGGCCGATGCCCGCGCGTTTGCCCACTGCATCGACGCACTGGCGGAACCTTGGCAAGACCGTGGCGTGCAGGCGGTGTGCGGCATCGAGGCGAGAGGCTTCATCTTCGGCGCGGCGCTGGCGCAGAAACTGGCCGCGGGCTTCGTGCCGCTGCGCAAACCCGGCAAGCTGCCACCGCCGGTGGTGACGGTGGACTATCAGCTGGAATACGGCAGCGATCGCCTGCAGGTGCAACGCGATGCGTTGAAGCCTGGCGAACGGGTGCTGCTGATTGACGACGTGCTGGCCACCGGCGGCACACTGGCCGCGGCGCGCCTGCTGGTCGAGCAACTGCACGCCGAACTGCTCGGCGCCAGCGTGGTCATCGAGCTGCCGGGACTAGGAGGACGGCAACGCTGGACCGGCGACAAGCCGTTGCACAGCCTGCTGCGTTACTGAGCACACCGCACGTCGCGGGAAGTGGCGTAGGCCGTTCATGGCGCCACCACGCCGATGCTCTCCACGTACACCAGCTCGCAGGCGCCCGCGCCGGTATCGTCGCGCGTCATCGAGGTCTTCCAGTGCCAGCCGTCGCCGCGGCTGGCATCGACCAGAAAGCCCTCGATGTGGATGACCTGTCCCTGGCGCACCTGCTCCAGCTGGCGTTTCACGCCGGGATCGGCCGGGATCATGTGCATGTTCGCGCTGGACGTCTCGATCTCGCGACGCGGGATCGGGAACTCGTTCACATGCCAGTAGTAGAAGCGCCCGGACTGGCTGATGTCGATCTTTGCCAGCACGCCGGTGTCGGACATGCGGCCCCAGCCCATGGCGAGGTCCTCGGGCACGAGATCGCCATCGGTGCTCCAGCCATAGTCCTTGCGCGACAATACGCGCGCGGTGATGTCGAAGTGCGCACGCGTGGAGAGCGTGACGTCGCCGCGCTGCAGCTGGGCGCCATGCTCGAGGTCGACTTGTTCCGGCGCATCGGCAGCGAGTACGCCAGGCGGCGGATGCAGCGGCCGATGCCGCCAGTGCGACATCGCGCCGATCACCACCAGCAACAGAACCGCGCTGATCAGCAGCTTGCGCATGTTCAGCGGGAAATCGTCGCCGGGCTGGCGGCGGTATGCGGGTCCAGCACGTCGGCGGGCAGTTGCCGGAACACATCGGCGAGGCGCTGCAGGAATGCATCCATCGCCGAACTCTTGCGCCAGACCATGGCAACGCGCCGGCTCGGCGGGTGTCCCTTGAATTCGATCAGGTGAAGATTTTCCACCGGCGCCACGGGCGGCTTCACCGCGGTGACCGGCAGCAGGGTGATGCCGACGTTCGCGGCGACCATTTGCCGCAGGGTTTCCAGGCTGGTCGCGCGGAAACCGCTGTGCTCGCCGGCGCCGGCCATATGGCAAACCTCCAGCGCCTGATCGCGCAGGCAATGGCCGTCTTCCAGCAGCAGCAGGTTCTGGTTAGACAGGTCGGCCAATTTCAACTGGCCTTGCCGCTGCGCCAATGGATGGTCAGCGGAGACGGCCAGCAGGAAAGGCTCCTCGAACAGGAACTCGCTGTGCAGGCTGTCCTCATGCAACGGCAACGCGAGGATGCCGGCATCCAGCTTGCCCTCGCGCAGCAGGCGCAGCACGGTCTCGGTCTTTTCCTCGACCAGCAGCAGCTCAAGCCGCGGAAATGCCGCACGTACCAGCGGCAAGACATGCGGCAGCAGGTACGGTCCCAGCGTCGGAAAAATGCCCAGCCGCACCGTGCCCGACTCCGGATCGAGCGTGCGCCGGGCCACGCCCCGGATCTGCTCGATCTCGTTGAGCACGTCGCGCGCGCGATTGGCGATGTCGCGACCCACCTCGGTCAGCAGCACCTTGCGCGGCGTGCGCTCGACCAGCGGCACACCCAGCTCGTCCTCAAGTTTCTTGATCTGGGTGGAAAGGGTGGGCTGGCTGACGAAGCAGGCCTCGGCGGCACGACCGAAATGCCGGTGCTCGGCAAGGGCGACCAGGTACTGGAGATCGCGCAGATTCATCAGTCACCTTGCAATAGGTATTCACTATGGTGGGGATGGTAACAATCAACCCGGGCAATACAAGCGGGGCCGGCGGTACACGCGGTCGCCCGTGCCTTATGGCACTGGGTCGAAAGTCATCCCGGCTCTAGCGTTGAGAGTCCTCCACCCGCCACAGGGATACGCCATGCGCCGTCTTGTTCGCCCCCTTCTGCTCACCGCACTCGCCTCGTGCTGTGGTGCGGCGTTCGCCGCCACCGCCGATCAGGCGCCGCAAGGCCGGTTGCCAGGCTGGGCCGTGCCGCAGTCGTACCAGTTGGCGTTCAAGGTCGATCCGGCGCAGCAGGACTTTTCCGGCACCACCACGATCAAGGTCAAGCTGACCCAGACCTCCGATCACCTGTGGCTCGACGGCGCCGAGTTGAAGGTGTCGAAGGTGACCATCACCGACGCCGCCGGCAAGTCGCATGCCGGCAAGTACGTCAGCGTGGATCCCAAGGCCGGCGTGGTGCGGTTGGATTTCGGCAGCACGCTGCAGCCACAGCAGCTGACCCTGAAGCTCGAATACACCGCGCCGCTCAACGCGCAGCTGCAGGGCCTGTACAAGGTCACCGCGAAGGGCCAGCCGTACGCGATGACGCAGATGGAGCCGATCAGCGCGCGCTTCGCCTTCCCCGGTTTCGACGAACCGGGCTTCAAGACGCCGTTCGATATTTCCATCACCGTGCCCGATCACGAAAACGTGGTGGCGAACACCAAACAGGTGAAGGAGCAGCCGGCCGGCAAGGGCTGGAAGACGGTGACCTTCGCGCAGACGTTGCCACTGCCGACTTACCTGGTCGCGTTCGCGGTCGGTCCGTGGGACATCGTCGACGGACCCGACATCTCGCCTGACGCGTACCGCGCCGAACCGCTCAAGCTGCGCGGCATCGCCGCCAAGGGCGAAGGCCACCGCATGGAGCACGTGCTGGGCGAGACGCCGAGCATCATCCATGCACTGGAGAACTATTACGGCTTCGGCTATCCGTTCGGCAAGCTCGATCTGCTGGCGGCGCCGGACTTCGAGGCCGGCGCGATGGAGAACCCGGGCCTGGTGACCTTCCGCGACTGGCTGCTGCTGCTCGACAAGGATTCCCCGGCGCGCAACGTGCAGGGTTCGTTCAACGTCAACGCGCACGAACTGGCGCACCAGTGGACCGGTGACACGGTGACCACCGAATGGTGGAACGACATCTGGCTCAACGAGGCGTTCGCCACCTGGATGCAGCAGAAGGTGACGATGCAAGTGCATCCGGAATACCGCGCCGACCTCGACCGCGTGCGCGGTGGCCAGGGCGCGATGAACAACGACAGCCTGGTCAGCGCGCGCAGCATCCGCCAGCCGATCACCGGCAACGGCGACATCATGACCGCGTTCGACGGCATCACCTACCAGAAGGGCGCCAGCGTCATCGGCATGTTCGAGAACTACGTGGGCGAGAAGACCTACCAGAAGGGCATGCGCGCCTACATCCAGAGCCAGAAGTACGGCAACGCCACCGCCGATGACCTGGTCTCGGCGATCGCCACCGCGGCCGACAAGGGCGATACGTTCAAGCATGCGTTCAAGAGCTTCCTCGACCAGTCCGGCGTGCCGTACGTGGCGACGAAGCTGGAACAGAAAAACGGCCAGACGGTGCTGCAGCTCAGCCAGAGCCGCTACCTGCCGCTCGGCAGCAGCGGCAATGCGCAGCGCATCTGGGGCGTGCCGGTATGCGTGCGCTACGGCACCGCGGGCGGCAGCAAGGTGGCCTGCGAAATGCTCGACAAGGCGACCGGCTCGATGGTGCTGGCGGACGCCAGCAACCCGACCTGGATCATGCCGAACGCGAACGCCAGCGGCTATTACCGCTTCAGCCTCGACAAGGCGGAACTGGCCGCACTGATCGGGCAGATCGGCAAGCTCGGCGATGCCGAACAGCTCGCCTACGCCGACGCGATCGGCGCCAGCTTCCGTCATGGCGATCTCGATGCCGGCCAGGTGTTGGCGGCGTTGCAGCCGCTGACCGGCTCCAAGATCCGCGAAGTGGCCACTGCGCCGCTGGACATGGTCAGCGGTCTCTACCATCGCATCGCCGTCACCGACGCCCAGCGTGCGCGCCTGGCCGACTGGGCCAAGGCGGCCTACCTGCCGCGGCTGGAGCAGCTCGGCTACCAGCGCAAGGCAGGCGAGCCGGAAGACGATTCGCTGATGCGCAGCAGCCTGGCCAGTTCGCTGGCGTTCGACTTCAAGCTGCCCGAGGTGCGTGCGGCCCTGCTCAAGCAGGGTGAGGCCGCGCTGAAGTCGAAAGCGGATGGCCATCTGAACCTGGCCGCCGCCGATCCCGACCTGCTCGGCGACGCGCTGGGCGTGGCGGTGCAGGAACACGGCAAAAGCGCGGTCGACACATTGATGGCCGAACTGCCCAAGACCAGCGACCCGGCCCTGCGCAACGGCATCCTCGGTGGCCTGGCGAGCGTAGAGGATCCGGCACTGGCCGAGCAGGTGCGCAACTTCGCGTTGACCGACACGGTCAAGGTCGGCGAGATGCGCATGCTGCTGGGCGGCAACCGCGACACCCAGGCACAGCGCGATGCGACGTGGACGTGGTTCAACGCGCACTACAAGCAGATCTTGGCCCGCACCGGCAGCTTCTCCGGTGGCCGCCTGCCGGCGCTCGCTGGCGGTGGCGGTTGTTCCACCGCGGAGTACGACCGCCTGCAGGCGTTCTTCAAGCCACGCGAGAAAGATGCCGCCGGCATCGGCCGTGGCCTGGCGCAGACCGGCGAATCGATCCAGCTGTGCAGCGCGCTGAAGGCGAAGCAGGATCCGGCCGCGATCATGCATTGATCCAACGGCTCTATCTTTAGACGACAAACGCCGGGCAGCAATGCCCGGTTTTTTTTGGCCGGAGTTTGCGGCGGCGACGTTCATTCGACCCCTTTGTCCCGGCCGCTGCGTTGCATGAAAGGTTCGGGTTCGCATACGCGCGTCCCGACACGATGTGACGGCGCTGTATGGCCGTCGCGTTGCACCTACACTGTGCCGGCCCCACGGGCATACAGGGAGAAATGCATGTTTCGTCGATCGCCAGGTTTGCTGGGCCTCGGGATGCTGAGCCTGTGGCTGCTGTTCGCCACGCCATTGCCGGCGCAGGACGTGCCGGCGCCCCTGCGCGACTGGCAGGGCTGGGTGCTGCATGACGTGCCGCGGCATGGCTGCCCCTTCATCGCCAACCAGATGCCGGGCGAGGGCAGTTACCAATGCGCGTGGCCGGGCCGCCTTGCGCTCGATGCAACGAAGGATGGCGGCCGCTTCAGTCTCGGCGTGCATGTGGATGCGCCCGGCTGGATCGCGTTGCCCGGTGACGGGCGCAACTGGCCGCAACAGGTCGACGTCGACAAGCAGCCGGCAACGGTGTTGCAGCGGGCCGGTGTGCCGATGCTGTGGCTGATGCCGGGCGATCATCAGTTGAGCGGCACGCTGCCGTGGACATCGCGACCGGCGCGGTTGCGGGTGCCGGCGACGATTGGATTGATTGCGCTGAGCGTCGACGGAGCGGCGGTTACGCGCGTCGAACGCAACGGCGATCAGCTCACGCTCGGCGAAGCCGCCGCCGCGCAGCGCGCAGCCGACGCGCTCTCGCTGCGCGTCCATCGTCGTCTCGAAGACGGCCTCCCGGCCACGCTCGAAACGCGGTTGCAGTTCAACGTCACCGGCACGGCGCGCGAGCAGTTGCTGGGCCCGGCACTGCCCGCGGGTTTTGTGGCGACGGCGCTGTCCGGCGAGCTGCCGGCCCGGCTGGAAAACGACGGGCGGCTGCGCGTGCAGCTGCGGCCGGGACAATGGACCGTCACGTTGACAGCGCGCAGCGTCGCGCCGATGAGCAAGGTTGCGCTGAAGCTGCCCGCCGCACCGTGGCCGCGGCAGGAAATCTGGAGCTACGCCGACGACCCGACCTTGCGCAGCACGCGCGTGGAAGGCAACCCCACCGACGCGGCGCAGGCTGGCGTACCGTCCGACTGGGGCGATCTGCCGGCCTATGCGCTGGACGACAACGCTGGTCTTGCGATCGAGCAGGGCACGCGCGGCGACGAGGGCGGCAAGGGCGACCAGCTGCATCTGCAGCGCGAACTGTGGCTGGATTTCAGCGGCGCGGGCCTCAGTGTTGCCGACCATCTCGCCGGCGACCTGCGTCATCACCAGCGGCTTGACGTGGCGGCGCCATGGCAGCTGCAGCGTGCCGCGCAGGCGGGCGAGCCGTTGCTGATCACCAAGGGCGCCAACGATCGCAGCGGCGTCGAATTGCGCGATCAGCAGATCGACCTCAATGCCGGCCTGCGTGTTCCTGCCCATGGTGGTGCCATCCCCAGCGCGGGCTGGCAGCTGCCGCTCGAGAGCATCCAGGCCACCTTGCATCTGCCTTCCGGTTACCGCCTGCTTGGCGCGGCGGGCGCCGATCGTTCACCCGATTCATGGATCGGGCAATGGAGCCTTCTCGACGTGTTCGTGGTGGCCCTGATCGCGCTGCTGGCCGGGCGTCTGCTCGGCTGGCCGTGGGCCTTGCTCGCTGCGGGCTACCTCGCGCTTGCCCAGCACGAGAATGCCGCGCCGTTGTGGACCCTCGCCGTGACGCTCGCGCTGGCGCTATTGCTGCGCGCGCTTCCCGAAGGTCGCCTGCGTTCCTCCGCGCGCATCGGCGCCGTGATCGTTTTCGCACTGGCCGTGCTGTGGACGCTGCCCTTCGCGGCCGCGCAGCTGCAGTACGCGTTGCATCCGCAGCTGGAGGGTGGCGATCCGGGGCGCATGGTATCGGCGCGCTTCGCGCCCCCGTCTCCGGTCGAAGAAGTGTCGCAGAACGCGGTGCAGGCGCCGCCACCGCCTCCTGCGCCGCCCGCGCCGCCGTCCGAGCCATCGGCGCCCGGGGTCGAACAGGATGCACCTTCCGTGTCGGCTGCGTCCTTGCAGCAGATGGATGCCGCACGTGTCGACAGGCGCGTTGCTGGGACGGCAGAAAACTTGTCAGCGTTCCTGTTGGCACGCGGGCGCGGGTTTCCGAGCAAGCAAATGGACACCAGTAACGTCATCCAGGCCGGCACCGGTATGCCGCAGTGGGATCAGGGCAACAACTATCGGCTGAGCTGGTCGGGCCCGGTGACGGCGGATCAGAGCACCCGGCTGGTGATCGCACCCGCGTGGCTGGTACGGCTGCTTCGTGTGGCGATGGTGGCGCTGCTGGGCGTGTTGCTGGCGAAGCTGGTGACGACGTTGCTGCTGCCATGGCGCGCACGCTGGACCGGCTGGCGTGGCGGTCGCGTGGCGGGTGCCGCGCTGCTGGCTTTTGCACTTCTGCCGCATGGGGCGAATGCGCAAA
This sequence comes from uncultured Gammaproteobacteria bacterium, assembly GCA_963697555.1. Classification (GTDB taxonomy): domain Bacteria; phylum Pseudomonadota; class Gammaproteobacteria; order Xanthomonadales; family Rhodanobacteraceae; genus Rhodanobacter. Next base: position 171,214 of record CAVOOK010000009.1, on the reverse strand, counting down.
GCCTGCCGAACCAGCAGTTGCTCGATCAGCTGCGCAGCCGCCTGACCGAGGCACCCAAATGCGCGCCGGCCTGCGCCGATCTGGCGCAGGCGCAGTTGCAGGCCACTGGCGAAGCTCTCGACGTCGAACTGGAAGCGCACATCGGCGCGCCCGTCGCGCTGCCGCTGCCGCAGGCCGATGACGGTTTGCAGCTGCTCGCCGTTGGCGTGGATGGCCACGCCGATGCGCCGCTCACGCGCACTGGTGAGCAATTGCTGGTTCGACTGGATCGCGGCGTGCACCGGATCAGCCTGCGCTACCGCATCGGCGACACGGACAGCGTCAGCCTGCGTTTTGCACAGCGCCCGCAGCGCGTCACGTTCACCGGCCAGGGCTGGGCTCTGGATGGCGTCGACAACGGCCATGCGCTGGGCGACAGCCTCGCGCTGCACCGGATGCGGACCGCCGGTGATGGCAAGAGCCTGCCGGTCGCGCAAAGTTTTCCGCCGTACGTGCGGTTGACGCGCAGCCTCGTTCTCGGCCTGGACTGGACGGTCGTGAATACGGTCGAGCGTATCGCGCCCGAGCAGGGCGGCTTCAGTACCACGCTGCCCTTGCTGCCGGGCGAACATCCGCTGGGTGACGATGTGGTGGCCAAGGACGGCCGCATCAGCGTCACCTTCAATGCGAACAGTGGCAGCGTGAGCTGGACCAGCCGACTCGATCGCACCACGCAACTGGCGCTGAAGGCGCCTGCCCTCGGCGAACGTGCCGAGGTGTGGGAAATCCATGCGGCGCCGATGTGGCATGTCGACGCGAAGGGCGTGCCGGCCAGCATCGGCCATGACGGCCTGCTCTACCAGCCGCTGCCCGGCGAGACTTTGCAGCTTGCGTTCAATCAGCCGGCAGCAGTGGCGGGCGACAGCCTGGCCATTGATGCCGTTCGTGCGACCAGCGCGGTGGGTGAGCGCGTCACGGAAACGACGCTGGATCTGCGCGCGCGCAGCACGCGCGGCGGCGAGCACGCGATCGATCTTCCGGCGGGTGCCGAACTGCTCGAGGCGCAGCGTGACAACCAGCCGATCAATCTTGCCGTGCGCGATGGCAGGCTCAGTCTGCCGCTGCTGCCCGGCACGCACGACTACGCCTTGCGCGTGCGCGAACCCCACGGCGTCGCCGCACGCACGCATACGCCGACGTTCGCCCTGCATGCGCCAGTGGCGAACATCAGCCTCGCATTGCAGCTGCCGCAGGATCGCTGGGTGTTGTGGACGTGGGGGCCGACGACGGGGCCGGCGGTGCTGTACTGGTCGCAGTTGATCGTGTTGCTGCTGGCGGCGTGGTTGCTGGCACGGTATGCACCCACGCCGCTGCGTTTCCATCACTGGCTGCTGCTCGGCCTGGGCTTCTCCGCATTCGCCTGGAGTGCCTATGCGCTGGTCGTGCTGTGGCTGATACTGCTCGGCCTGCGTGCACGCGGGTTGCCGGCCGAGCGGCTGACGGCGACGAAATTCAACCTGCTGCAGTTCGGTCTGGCCGCACTCACGCTGCTGGCCCTGATCGTGCTGATCAGCGCGGTGCCGAAGGGCTTGCTCGGCCTGCCGGACATGCACGTGGCCGGCAACGATTCCAGCGCCTGGAACCTGCGCTGGTTCGCCGACCAGAGCGCCAACGCATTGCCGGGCGGTGGCGTGCTCAGCGTTTCGCTGTGGGTCTACAAGCTGGCCATGCTGGCATGGGCGTTGTGGTTGGCGAACGCGCTGATCGGCTGGCTGCGCTGGGGCTTCGATGCCTGGACGCACGGCGGTTACTGGCGCAAGCGCGAGCCGAGACCCGGCGTAACGCCGCCACAGTTGCCGCCGTCCATCGCGGAGCCGCCGCATGCCTGACGTGCGCGGCATGCTGGCGGCGGCAACCGCTCGGCTCGGCGAACGCGTCGATGCCGAGCTGCTGTTGCTGCACATCATGCAACGGCCGGGCAGCTGGTTGTACACGCATGCGGATGACGTGCTGGAGATGGACGTCCAGACGGCTTATGCCGCGTTGGTCGATCGCCGCGCCGCCGGCGAACCGCTGGCCTACATCACCGGCCGGCGCGGCTTCTGGTCGCTGGATCTGGAAGTGACGCCGGCCACGCTGATACCGCGCCCGGAGACCGAGCTGCTGGTCGAACAGGCATTGCAGCGCCTGCCGGTCGATGCGGCCTGCGACGTGGCCGACCTCGGCACCGGCAGCGGCGCGATCGCCCTGGCGATTGCGCGCGAGCGTCCGGGCGCGAGGATGGTCGCCACCGACGCCAGCGCCGATGCGCTCGCCGTCGCACAACGCAACGCGCAGCGTCACGGCATCGCCAATGTCGCTTTCATGCAGGGCGACTGGCTGGCGCCACTTGCAGGTCGCCGCTTCGAGCTGATCGTCTCCAACCCGCCGTACATCGAAGCCGCCGATCCGCACCTGGGGCAGGGCGATCTGCGCTTCGAGCCGGCCGGCGCCCTGGCGTCGGGGGCCGATGGCCTCGACGACATCCGCCGCATCGTCCGTGAAGCGCCCGAGCATCTGCAGCCGGGCGGATGGCTGCTGTTCGAGCATGGCTGGAACCAGGGCGACGCCGCACGCCAGCTGCTGCGCGAGGCGGGCTATGCCGAGGTATTCACCGTGCGCGATCTGGAGCGGCGCGACCGTGTCAGCGGCGGGCGGGTTGCCTCTTCATCGGAAGCGCACGTTAGAGATTGAGTTTCGCCGCCGTCCAGTCGCTTTGACGTGCGTCCGGATTTCTGGCGTCAACCGGCGCTGGCCACGCTGGCGGCTTGCAATTGAGGAAAACGCGCATGGATCGCGTTGCGGATGCCGGGCAGGTCGAGACCGGCCATGCTCAGCACTTCCTCGCGGCTGCCGTGCTCCAGATAGACGTCTGGAAGGCCGAGGTGAAGCATGGGCAAGGTGATGCCGTGCGCAGCCATGCACTCGGCCACCGCCGAGCCGGCGCCGCCGGCGATGGCGTTGTCTTCGAGGGTGACGAACGCGTCGTGGGTCTTCGCCAGCTCCACGAGCATCGCCTCGTCCAATGGTTTGACGAAGCGCATGTTGACCAGTGTGGCGTCCACTTCGGCGGCGATGGTGGCGGCCGGCGCCAGCATCGCGCCGAAGCTGAGCAGGGCCAACCCATGGCCGCGCCGGCGCAATTCGGCCTTGCCGATCGGCAGCGTGTCGAGCTCCTGGTGGATCGCAGCGCCGGGACCGGAGCCGCGCGGATAACGTACCGCCGCTGGACCCTGATACTGGAAACCGGTGCTCAGCATCATGCGGCACTCGTTCTCGTCCGCCGGCGCCATGATCAGCATGTTCGGCAGGCAGCGCAGGAAACTGAGATCGAAGCTGCCCGAGTGCGTGGCGCCATCCGGCCCAACCACGCCGGCGCGATCGATCGCAAATGTAACGTCGAGGTTCTGCAGCGCCACGTCATGGATCGCCTGGTCGTAGGCACGCTGCAGGAAGGTGGAGTAGATCGCCACGACGGGTTTCGCGCCCTCGCACGCCATGCCCGCGGCCAGCGTCACCGCGTGCTGCTCGGCGATCGCTACGTCGAAGTAGCGCTGCGGATATTCCCTGGAATAACGCACCAGCCCGGAGCCTTCGCGCATGGCCGGAGTGATCGCCAGCAGACGCTCGTCGGCCGCGGCCTGATCGCACAGCCAGTCGCCGAAGATATCGGTATAGGTCGGCTTGGCCGGCGCATTCTTCTTCACCAGGCCGGCCTGTGGATCGAACGGACCGACCGCGTGGTATTCGATCTGTGCCTGCTCGGCCGGTGCGTAGCCCTTGCCCTTCGTGGTGATCACGTGCAGCAGCTGCGGCCCGGGCAGGGCCTTGACGGTGCGCAGCGCCTGCAGCAACTGCGGGATGTTGTGGCCGTCGATCGGGCCGGTGTAATGGAAGCCGAGTTCCTCGAACAGGGTCGAGGGCACGAACATGCCCTTGGCGTGTTCCTCCCAGCGCTTGAACCAGCGGCCGGCAAACGATTGTTTCGGGATTGCGCGCTTGGCTCGCTCGCGCAGCTGGTTGAGCCGGCGGCTGGCCATCGCGCGCGCCATCATTTTGGTCAGCGCGCCCACGTTTTCGCTGATCGACATGCCGTTGTCGTTGAACACGACCAGCATGTCCGGCTCCGCGTCGCCGCCGTGGTTGAGTGCCTCGAATGCCATGCCGGCGGTCATCGCACCATCGCCGATCACCGCGACGATCTTGCGGTGATCGCCCTTGCGCTGCGCGGCGAGCGCCATGCCCAGCGCAGCCGAGATCGAGGTGGATGAGTGGCCGACGCCGAAGGTGTCGTACTCGCTTTCCTCGCGGCGCGGGAATGGTGCCAGGCCGTCTTTTTTCTTGATCGTGGTGATGCGGTCGCGGCGGCCGGTGAGGATCTTGTGCGGGTAACACTGGTGGCCGACATCCCACACCAGCCGGTCGTGCGGCGTGTCGAATTCGTGGTGCAGCGCTACGGTCAGTTCCACTACGCCCAGGCCGGCGCCGAAATGACCGCCGGAGCTGGCGACGGCTTCGATCAGGTATTGGCGCAGTTCATCAGCCACGGCAGGCAGATCTTCGTCGGGTACGCGGCGAAGGTCGGCCGGTGTCTCGATCGGGGCCAGGTGGGGGAAGCGGGAAAGATCGTTCATCTGCGTATTGTTGGCCCAGCGGCGAGGCTGAGCAAGGGAGCGAGCCTGAATGGTTGGGCGTTTTCGCGGCAGTTCGCGTGCACATTCAGCATACGAGCGGCGCTGCATGCTGGGTTGGGACTAACCGGGAAGCCAGTCATGGCCACACTTTCACAGCACTTTCGCCATTTCGCCGAAGTGACGTCGCGCAACACCGGACGACCGGGGGCCTTCCTGCTGGCGGTCCTGGTCGTCCTGGTGTGGGCCGCGACCGGCCCGCTGTTCCACTTCGGCGATACCTGGCAACTGGTCATCAACACCGGCACCACCATCATCACGTTCCTGATGGTGTTCTTGATCCAGAACAGCCAGAACCGCGACAGCGCCGCGCTGCAGATCAAGTTGGACGAGCTGATCCGCTCGACCGCGGCGCACAACAGCCTGCTGGACCTCGAAGACGTGGATGAGGAAACGCTGGAACGCATTCGCGAAAACTACCGCAAGCTGGCCAGCCGCAAGGAGGACGCGCAGGCCTCGCCAGGCGAAAAAGCCGGCCAGGAAGAGGTTGCCGAAGAAGCCTGCGAGGAGGTCAAGGAGATCGACCGCGAGTTGAAGCGGAACCGCGAGGCCACCAGGAACGGCGAGAACCATGAGGTCGCCGAAAACAAGGAGAAGACCGGCGATTAGGCGATGACCGCGGGTCCGAGCCGTTCGCCGCGGCGCTGGCGCGGCAACCGGCTGACCAGGAACTCCATCTGGTCGGCCAGGATGTTGCGGTTGGACAGGATCAGATGCTCGACCCAGCTCGGACGATACGGCACCGCAAGCAACGGCATGTTCGCCTGCTGCGGCGTGCGGTTGCTCTTGCGCAGGTTGCAGGCGAGGCAGGCGCTGACCACGTTCTCCCATTCGTCCTTGCCGTGTTTCGAAATCGGCAGCACGTGATCGCGTGTCAGCTCGGCACGGCTGAAGTGCTCGCCGCAATACAGGCAGAGGTGGCGATCGCGGGCGAACAGCGCGGTGTTGGTGAGTGCGGGCGCCGGATCGATCGCGTGTTCGCGGCAATGTCCGGTGCTGGCAATGATCGGATGCAGATCGATATGGCTCTGCGCCCCGAGCAGGCGATTGTGGCCGCCATGCACGGTGAGGCAGGGATCGCCCAGCGTCCAGGCGACGGCATCGCGGACGTACAGGCAGACCGCGTCCTGCCAGCTGATCCAGTCGAGGATGCGGCCGGCAGCGTCCAGCGACAACACGCGGGTCGCGTTGAGGTCGGCCGGAGTTGGCACTTCCATCAGCATGCAATCGTCCTTCAGCCAGGGCTTCGAGAGCGTTTCAATAACGCGGAATGCTTGATTCGGGCCAGCATAGAACAATTTCGTTGCAATTCGCATGCGGATGCGGCAGGGCGTCGCGGCAGGGCAGTCGCCGCCGCGCGGAAGCGCTGATATGATTGCCAGTCAACACAGACCCGACGCCGGGTTTGGTAGGGGCGCTCAGGTGGTGACCCGGCACGGCGGGGGCAGAGGTAAGTAACGTGGCTGAAGTTCTTTTCTACGAGCACCCGGTGCCGCTCAACCGCGCCGAACACAAGGACCTGCGCCTGAAGGGCGTGCCGAACGTGAAGTTCGCGATGAACGCGCATTCCGTGCCGCTGACCGGCGTGGAGTTCGGCGTCGCGGCGCGCGATTTGCTGATCGTTTTCGCTGGCGCCGACATCGCAAGCTCCGGTCCGGTAGCCCTGCTGGGCTTGCGCCAGAACGAAAACCTGTTCGTCGACGCGGAGGGCCAGTGGGCGCCGAACACCTACATGCCCGCCTTCGTGCGCCGCTATCCGTTCGTGCTCGCCGAAAAGCCTGCGGAGCAGGAAGGCGACGACTTCACGGTGTTCCTTGACCAAAACTACGAAGGCTTCAACAACAGCGAGGGCGAGCGCCTGTTCCTGGAAGACGGCACCGACAGCGAAATGCTGACCAAGGCGGTCGGTTTCCTGGGCGAGTTCCAGCAGAACGTCGCGCGCACGCGGTGGTTCATGGAGCAGCTGCTCAAGCATGACCTGCTGGAACCGCGCAACGTCCGCCTGCAGAAAGACGGCAAGGACGGCAAGGAAGGCACGGCGATCAATCTCAATGGCCTGTTCGTGGTCAGCGAGGAGAAGCTGCGCGCGCTGGACGAGAAAGTGACCCACGAGCTCCTGCGCGAAGGTGTGCTGGGCTGGGTCTACGCGCACCTGCTGTCGCTGGCCAACATCGATCGCCTGGCCCAGCGCCTGGACGAGCGCGAGCAGGCCGAAGCGATCGCCGGTGGCGTCACCAACTGATCGTGCCTTCACTCTCATGATCGCGAAGAAGCCGCCCTCGGGCGGCTTCTTCGTTTCCGGGCAAAAATTCGCGCGGCGGATTTTCAATGCACGGGCTTGGCCAGCCGCAGCAGATCCGGTGCATATCCGGCCGCTTCGTAAAGCGCACGGGCGCGATCGTTGCCGGGAAACACGGCCAACGTCACCAGCTGGCAGTGATGCTCGCGCGCCCACGCTTCGGCGTGTACCAGCAGTGCCTTGCCGACGCCGCTGCCTTCGTGTTTCGGCGCCACTGCCACGTCGGAGATATGGCAGTTGCTGCGGCCGGTGAAGAAATCCGCGGTGCGCTGCAGGTGGATGAAGCCGACCCGTTCGCCATCGGCGTCCTCGGCCACGAACAGATAACTGTTGGCCGGCTGATCCTCCAGATGCCGCAGCAAATCGTTGCGGATGCCCTCGATGCATTCATGGCGCCGCCGCCAGGGCGGCAGCGTGAAATCCACGAAACGCGGCACCAGTGCAAGGATGAAATCGTCGTCGTCTTCGGCCAGACGAATCAGCAGGGGCGTGTCAGTCATGGGGATTCGGTGCGGTGGCGGAGGTCTCGCCGCCGTTTCTACACCCTGGGCGATGAGCGTGGAAGCCCCCGGTGAGCCATGTATATTTTTCAGACTCGCCACCACGACAGGGGAAGCACTTGCCGACTACCACCCGCCGATTGCACATCCAGATCCCCGACGACCCGGTACTTGTGCGTGGCATGCGCGACATCCAGAGTGAATTGAAACTGCCGCTGGCCTTTCCCCCGGAAGTCGAGGCCGCCGCCGCCCTTGCTGCCGCGCGGCCGCGGTTGCCGACACTGGACCGGACCGACATTCCGCTGGTCACGATCGATCCGCCTGAGTCGATGGACCTGGATCAGGCGCTGTACGTGGAACGCAATGGTGATGGCCATCGCGTGTACTACGCGATTGCCGATGTAGCCGCGTTCGTCAGCGCCGGCGATCCGGTCGATCTGGAAGCGAACCGCCGCGGCGAGACGTTGTATGGCGCCGACGCCAAGATCCCGCTGCATCCGAAAGTCCTCTCCGAAAACGCCACCTCGCTGCTGCCTGGCCAGATGCGCCCGGCCCTGCTGTGGACGATCGCGCTGGATGCCACCGGCGAGATAGCCGGGATCGACGTGCGGCGCGCCCGCGTCAGCAGCCGCGCCAAGCTCGACTACGCCGGCGTGCAGCGGCACATCGACGCCGGCACGGCCGGCCCGATGTGGGACGTGCTGCGCGAGATCGGGGAGCGGCGCAAGCAGCGCGAGCAGGCCCGCGGTGGCGTCAGCCTGCCGCTGCCGGAACAGGAGGTCGAGGTGGTCGACGGCCGCTGGTCATTGGCGTTTCGCGCGCGGCTGGCCGTGGAGGACTGGAACGAACAGATCTCCCTGCTCACCGGCATGGCCGCGGCGCAGCTGATGGTGCAGGCAAAAGTCGGCCTGTTGCGCACTTTGCCCGAGCCCGATCCACGCGATATCGCGCGGCTGCGCCTGACCGCCAGGGCGCTCGCCATCGACTGGCCGACGGCCATGGGATATGCCGATTTCGTCCGTTCGCTCGATGCTTCGAAAGACACGCACGTGGCGATGCTCACCGCCTGCACCTCGGTGCTGCGTGGCGCCGGCTACGTGGCGTTCAACGGTGCGTTGCCGGCGCAGCCCATGCAATCGGCGATCGCCGCCGAATACACCCACGTCACCGCGCCCTTGCGCCGGCTGGTCGATCGTTACACCGGCGAAGTCTGCGTGGCGTTGTGCGCGCAGCAGCCAGTGCCCGCCTGGGCACTCGACGCCTTGCCGGGCCTGCCCGCCACCATGCAGGCTTCCGCCCAGCGCGCGCGCCAGTACGAAAAAGCCGTGCTCGACCTTGCCGAAGCTGCCGTGCTGGCACCGCGCGTGGGCGAGACCTTTGACGGTGCGATTGTCGAGGTCGCCCATGGCGATCCGGCCCGCGGCATCGTCATCGTGCGGGACCCGGCTATCGAGGCGGGCGTATCCGGTGCGTCCGCTCTTCCGCTCGGCGCCGAAGTAAAGGTAACTCTCGTCGAGGCCGACCCGGTCAAGCGCGTAACGCGCTTCGAGCTGGCGCAATGACAGGTTCTTACGGACAGCCGGGTGCAGGATCGAAAGTGCGGAGCAGGTTGGCCCTCATCGATTGCCAGGTCGCCCCGGCGAAGGCCGGATCCGTTTCCCATAGCGCAATGAGCAGCGATCCCTGCCTTCGCGGCGATGACACAAGAAAGAAGGGATGAAGGGCGCTTGCTCAGCAACAGCGCCCGCCGCCGCCCTTGTAGCGCGCCACCTGGCGCTCGCGGAAGAACGTCTTGTAGTCGGGTACGTCGCGCTCGGGGTGGTGTTCGCGCAGGTGTTTCACGTAGGCGTCGTAGTCGGGAACGCCGCAGCAGAGACGGGCGGTTTGCACCGCCCATCTCCAGCCGGGCTTGAGCGAGTTCAGAACTTGCATCGGCATGTTCATGGGCGGGCCCTCAGGGAGTGACGCTGCTCAAGGCGACGTACGGTTCCTCGTGCGCCGTCGGATGGTTGGTCTGCCAGGCCTTGATCAGGGCGCGCACGCAGAACAGCACCATCGCCACGATCAGCAGCATGAACAATCCGGTGAGTGCCATGTCGACGTAGTTGTTGGTGACGATGCGCTGCATCTCCGCTGCCGTCTTCGCCGGCGCCAGCAGCTGGCCCTGCTGCATCGCGGCCGAATACTTGTTGGCGGCGGCGGTGAAGCTGATCGGACCGCTGAGTTTCTGATAGCCGGCGGTCAGCGTGCAGATGATCAGCCACAGCGCGGGAACGCCTGGCACCAGCACATACCGCTCGCGTTTCAGCTTGACCACCACCACGGTGGCCAGCATCAGCGCTATCGCGGCCAGCATCTGGTTGGCGATGCCGAACAACGGCCACAGCGTATTGATGCCGCCGAGCGGATCGACCGCGCCCTGGTACAGGAAGTAGCCCCAGATGAACACGCAGATCGCGGTGGCCAGCAGGTTGCCAGTCCACGATTCGGTCTCCTGCAGCGGCTTGTGGATCAGCCCGGCGATCTCCTGGATCATGAAGCGGCCGACGCGGGTGCCGGCGTCCACCGTGGTGAGGATGAACAGCGCCTCGAACAGGATCGCGTAGTGGTACCAGAACGCCATCATGCCGCCTCCGGGGAGGATGTTGTGCAGCAGCTGGGCCATGCCTACCGCCAGCGTCGGCGCACCGCCGGCACGGCTGAGGATGCTGTTCTCGCCGATGTTCTTGGCCGTCTGGATCAATTCGTCAGGCGTCACCACGAAACCCCACTGGCTGATCGTGGTGGCTGCATCCTGCACGGTGGTGCCGATGATCGCGCCCGGCGCGTTCATCGCAAAGTACACGCCCGGGTGCAGCGACGCGGCGGCGACCAGGGCCATGATTGCGACGAACGCTTCCATCAGCATGCCGCCGTAACCGACCATGCGCGCCTGGCCTTCGTTGGCGAGCAGCTTGGGCGTGGTGCCGGAGGCGATGATCGAATGCCAGCCCGATACCGCGCCGCAGGCGATGGTGATGAACAGGAACGGGAACAGGTTGCCGGCGAAAACCGGGCCGGTACCGTCGATGAACTTCGTGACCGCGGGCATCTGCAGCATCGGTGCGGACAGGAAGATCGCCAGCGCCAGCAGCGCGATGGTGCCGATCTTGAGGAAGGTGGACAGGTAATCGCGCGGCGCCAGCAGCAGCCACACCGGCAGCACCGAAGCGCAAAAACCGTAGGCGATCAGCCACCAGGCCAGCGCCTTGGCGTCGAAGTCGAACAGCGGCGTCAGCGTGGCTGATTCGGCCACGTAGCGGCCCAGCCAGATGGAAACCAGCAGCAGCACCAGGCCGATGATCGACACCTCGAGGATCCGCCCCGGCCGGAACCAGCGAAGGTAGCCGCCCATCAGCAGCGCGATCGGAATCGTGGCGGCTACCGTGAAGGTGCCCCAGGGGCTGTGCGTGAGCGCCTTGACCACCACCAGCGCGAGCACCGCCAGCACGATCATCATCAGCACCAGCACGCCGATCATCGCCACGATGCCGGGTACGGGGCCCAGTTCCTCGCGCAGCATGTGCCCTAGCGAGCGCGCGTCGCGGCGCAGCGAAAGCCCGAGGATCATGAAGTCCTGCACCGCACCGGCGAACACCACGCCGAACAGGATCCAGATCGTGCCGGGCAGGTAGCCCATCTGCGCGGCAAGTACCGGACCAACCAGCGGTCCGGCGCCGGCGATGGCGGCGAAATGGTGGCCGAACACCACCCACTTGTCGGTGGGCACGTAATCGAGCCCGTCGTTGCGCAGCACCGAGGGCGGCGCGCGGGTGGGGTCGAGTTGCAGCACGGAGTGTTCGACGAACTTGCCGTAAAACCGGTAGCCGATCACGAAGATGGCGATCGACGCGGCGACCAGCCAGATCGCGTTGATCGGCTCCCCCCGTCGCAGCGCCACCACGCCCAGGCAGAACGCGCCGATGATGGCGATGGCGACCCACATGATCTTGCTGGCCGGACTGGGCTTCGGGATGACGGCTTGCATGGGCGTTCTCCTCCGCGATGCCGCAAGAGTCGTACCGTCGATGGCGGTGGTCAATCCCGAAACTGGCCACACGGCATTAGCCATTGGTCGAATAGGCCGCCGCCGGCGTGGGTTCCGCGCAGGGATACACTGGCTGCCCCGCCGAGACCCGAGGAGTTCGTCATGCGTATGTCTTTTCGCCATCGCCTGGTGGGCCTTGCCCTGGTTGTAGCCACGTTGCCGGTGGCCGCCGCCGGTTCCGGCCAGTTCAAGGACCTGTTGAACAAGGTCAAGTCGTCGACGCACGGCTCCAATGCCTCGCTCGGCAGCAACCTGCCCAATAGCGACATCGCTTCCGGTCTCAAGGAAGCTCTGGCCAAGGGCACCACCAACGCGATCAACAGCCTTGGCCGCAACGGCGGTTTCTGGGACAACCCCAGGGTGCGCATTCCGCTGCCGGGCAAGCTCGAGCAGGCCGGCAAGCTTGCCCGCACCCTGGGGCAGGGCGCCAAGGTCGACGCGTTCGAGCTGAGCATGAACCGGGCTGCCGAAAAGGCCGTGCCGCAGGTGGCGCAGATCTTCGGCGACGCGATCCGCAAGATGACGTTGAGCGATGCGCGCGGCATCCTCGCCGGCGGCGATCACGCGGCCACCGATTTCTTCCGCCGTGTGGCGGGCGACGCGCTGACCGCGCGCATCCATCCGATCGTGGCCAAGGCCACCGACAGCGTAGGCGTCACCCAGAAATACAAGTCGTTCACCGCCGGCAACGGTGGCGGCGCGCTCGGCGGTGCGCTGGGCTCGCTGGGTGCGCTTGGCGGTCACAAGTCGGACAAGGGCGGCAGCCCGCTGGATCTGGACGACTATGTGACGGCGAAGACGCTGGACGGCCTGTTCACCGAGATCGGCGATCAGGAGAAGTCGATCCGCCACAACCCGGGTGCGCGCACCAGCGATCTGCTTAAGAAGGTTTTCGGCGGCTGAATGCGCTTGCGTTCACCGCTTGTGCCGAGGCTGCTTCGGCCACAACTCATCGGGTAACGGCGTTCCAACGCGAGGCATGCATGATCCGCGAAATACTGAGAATGGGCGATCCCCGCCTGCTGCGCATCGCGCCGCTGGTGCCCGCCGCGATGCTGGGCAGCGCGGAACTCGAGGCGCTGATCGCCGACATGTTCGAGACCATGCACGCGGCGGATGGCGTGGGCCTCGCCGCGCCGCAGATCGGCGTGGACCTGCAGCTGGTGATCTTCGGCTTCGACAAGAACGAACGCTATCCCGATGCACCCGCGGTGCCGCGCACGATCCTGCTCAATCCGGTGATCACGCCGCTCTCGCAGGACATGGAGGAAGGCTGGGAAGGCTGCCTTTCGGTGCCCGGCTTGCGCGGCGCGGTGAGCCGTTATTCGCTGATCCGCTACGAAGGCATTGACCCGCACGGCGCACGCATCGAACGCACCGCCGAAGGCTTCCACGCCCGCGTGGTGCAGCATGAGTGCGATCACCTTATCGGCCGCCTGTACCCCACCCGCATCACCGACTTCAGCAAGTTCGGCTATACCGACGTGCTGTTTCCGGATATGGATTCCGTTGCCGACGAGTGAATTCGCGACCGTTGCATTGCTGCAGTCCGCTTGGTGGATGCCTGCGCCTGGCGAATTCATGGCGACATGATCCGCGCGGTGCCGGGCACCTTGATCGAGCTGCCGGGAGACGGCCGAATCTCGGCGCGCAGCAACGAGTGCATGCCCATGTCCAGATTGCCTCCGGTTTCGCCATCGCAATTGGCGGTGCGCGGCCTGCTCGACCAAGGTCGGCTGGAAACCGTGCTGGACGGCTGGCAACTGCCGGCGCAGTCAGTGCACCTCGTGTGGCCCCCGGGCCGGCAGCTGCCCGCGCGCACCCGCGCCTTCATCGACTTCGTGGCGGCGCGCTGGGCGGTCGAGCCGCCGGGTTGAGCGGAGCGTGCTTGCCGGCGGCGGGCCGGCGTTCCACCATCGCCTTTCGTTCCGAGGACCCTTTCCGATGAAGCAGTTCCCGGCGTCGACCGGCGCCAGCGGTGCAGCCCGCAACCCCGGCATCGACCTGCTGCGCGGCCTGTCGATCCTGTTCGTCATCCTCAATCATCTCGGGCTGCGCATTCCGCTGAAGAAGACTGCGCTGGCCGACGTGCTGCCGCCGTGGTTCCTCAGCCGGCTCAACTACAACGGCTACGAGGCGGTGTTCGTGTTCTTCGTGATCTCCGGCTTCCTGATCGCCGGCAATGCGCTGCAACGCTGGGGCGCCCTGGAACGGATCGACCTGCGCGCGTTCTATGCGCGCCGCTTCGCCCGCATCGTGCCGTGCCTGCTGGCGTTGCTGGCCGTGCTCGCCGTGCTGCATCTGCTGGCGCTGCCGGATTACACGATCAGCCGCCCAGGCCAGTCGTTGCCGGGGGCGATCTGGGCGGTCGTGGGCCTGCATCTGAACTGGTACGAGGGGCGCACCGGCTACCTGCCGGGCAACTGGGACGTGCTGTGGTCGCTGTCGATCGAGGAAGTGTTCTACATCGGCTTTCCGCTGGTGTGCCTGTTGACGCGGCGGCGCTGGATGCTGGTGTCGCTGCTGGCCTTGCTCGCGCTGTCGATGCCTTGGACGCATGCGGCCCTGCGCGGCAACGAGATCTGGCAGGAGAAGGCCTATCTGCCGGGCATGTCGGCGATCGCGATCGGCGTGCTCGGGGCGTTGCTGGCCGCGCGTTCGCGCGGATATCCCGGCGCGCACGACGACCCTGCTGGGCTGGCTCGGCGCGATCGGCCTGGTGGCGGCGACGATCGACGGCGCGCAGATGTGGCACCTGCTGCGCGACGGCTACATGTTGTTGCTGGCGCTTTCCGCGCTGTGCCTGCTGCTGGCCTGCGAGCAACGCCAGCGGCGCGGCGACTGGTATCCCTGGCGGGCGCTGGGCTGGTTGCGTTCGTGGGGACGGCTCAGCTACGAGATCTATCTCACCCACATGTTCGTGGTCTTCGCGGTGGTGCGTCTGTACAAGTTCACCGGCGGCGACCTGCGGCTAGGTTTTCTCTGGTATCTGCTGACGCTGCCGTTGTGCTGGCTGCTCGGCACTGCGGTTGAGCGCTGGCTTTCCCTGCCGTGCGAACGCTGGCTGCGTGCGCGGTTGTTGCGTGCACCGGCTGTCATCGGGCTACGTCAGCCGACCGCCGACGTGAGCGATTGAGTCGCCTGCGCGGTTGATGGTTGCGTAGCGACTCGCTGCCGTCAGCGCTTCTGTTCTTGCGACCTGGCTGCCCGATCTTTTCATGATCACGCAGATGCCGACGCATGCGAAAACGTCGGATGACAGGCGATGGCGTAGAGTGGGGCAGGGGTGGAATTCCGCCCGGGAGAAATACGGTGAAGAAAGAAGATGAGACACACATGCAAATCGTCTCGGCCGACATCAGCTCGGAGTCGCTCACCGGCATGGTGATTTTTCGGCCGCACTGCGTGTCCCGCGCGGGACGCAACGTGGCCGAAGTGGGCAAGAGCGGCAACTGGTATGCCTTGCGCCCGGCGGAAGTGCGCAGCTTTGCGCGCGCCCTGCTCGATGCGGCCGATGCGCTCGATCTGAAAACGAAGATGCAGCACGCGGCCAAGTCCGCCGCGGTGTAAGCGGTGCGTCGGCGGCGCCGGCACATCACACCTCAGTCGTGCCGATGGCGATTGATGGTGTCGCGCAATTCGCTGGCGGCGGCGCGTGCGGCCACGGCGAAGTCCTCTCCCCTGCGGGCGTAGAGGATCGCCCGTGACGAGCTGATCATCAGGCCGGTGCCATCGGCCGTGCGACCGTGGTGCAGCACCGCTTCCACGTCGCCGCCCTGGGCACCGATGCCGGGCACCAGCAGCGGCATGTCACCGACCACGGCGCGCACCATGCCCAGTTCTTCCGGCCAGGTGGCGCCGGTGACCAGGGCGCAATTGCCGTTCGCGTTCCAGTCTCGCGCGATGGTCTCGGCCACGCGCAGGTAGAGCGGCTGCCCGCCGCAATCGAGCGCCTGAAAGTCCGCGCCGCCGGGGTTGGAGGTGCGGCAGAGCAGGATCACGCCCTTGTCGGCGCGATCGAGAAACGGCTGGATCGAATCGCGGCCGAGGTAGGGATTGAGCGTGACTGCATCGGCCCGATAGCGCTCGAATGCCTCGGTGGCATAGTGCTGCGCCGTGGAGCCGATGTCGCCGCGCTTGGCGTCCAGGATCACCGGTATGCCCGGATGGTTCGCGTGGATGTGCGCGATCAGCCGCTCCAGTGCGTCTTCGGCGCGCAGTGCGGCGAAGTGCGCGATCTGCGGCTTGAACGCGCAGACCAGGTCGGCGGTGGCATCGACGATGGCGCGGCAGAACTCGAACACCGCGTCGGGCGCATCACACAGGTGCGCGGGGAACTTCGCCGGCTCCGGGTCGAGGCCAACGCAGAGCAGCGAATCGTTGCTCTTCCAGGCTTGCCGCAGTGACTGCATGAAGTGCATCGGGGTCTCCGTCGGGCCGATGGTGGCTCCTCCCCCCGCACGCAGGGGGAGGTTGGGAGGGGGTAAAGATTTTGACCCTGAGATCAAGAGCGCCCCCAACCCTCCCCTGCGAGCAGGGAGGGAGCAAAGCGTCAGGCCAGCTTCTTGTACTTCACGCGGTGCGGCCGCGCACCTTCCTCGCCGAGGCGACGCTTCTTGTCGGCCTCGTACTCGTTGTAGTTGCCGGGGAAGAACTCCACGTGCGAGTCGCCTTCGAACGCGATGATGTGGGTGGCGATGCGGTCGAGGAACCAGCGGTCATGCGAGATCACGATGGCCGAGCCGGGGAATTCCAGCAGCGCATCTTCCAGCGCGCGCAGGGTTTCCACGTCGAGGTCATTGGACGGCTCGTCGAGCAGCAGCACGTTGCCGCCCTGCAGCAGGGTCTTGGCCATGTGCAGGCGGCCACGCTCGCCGCCGGACAGGCTGCCGACGATCTTCTGCTGGTCGGTGCCCTTGAAGTTGAAGCGGCCGATGTAGGCGCGCGACTGGATCTCGAAGCTGCCGATGGTGATGATGTCCGAACCGCCGGACACTTCCTGCCACACGTTGTTCTTCGGATCGAGCGCGTCGCGCGACTGGTCGACGTAGGCAAGCTTGGTGGTGTGGCCGAGCTTCACTTCGCCCGAGTCCGGCGTCTCCTTGCCCATGATCATTTTCATCATGGTGGATTTGCCCGCGCCGTTCGGGCCGATTACGCCAATGATCGCGCCTGGCGGCACCTTGAACGACAGGTCGTCGATCAGCAAGCGGTCGCCGAACGACTTGCTGACGTTCTTGAACTCGATCACTTCCTGGCCCAGGCGTTCGCCCGGCGGGATGAAGATCTCGTTGGTTTCGTTGCGGCGCTGGTAATCGACCGAGTTCAGCTCCTCGAAGCGGGCCAGGCGGGCCTTGCCCTTGGACTGGCGGCCCTTGGCCGCCGAGCGCACCCATTCCAGTTCCTTCTCGATCGCCTTCTGGCGCGACTTCTCCTGGCGGCTTCCTGCTTGCAGGCGGTCGTCCTTCTGCTCCAGCCACTCGGTGTAGTTGCCCTTCCACGGAATGCCGCGGCCGCGATCCAGCTCGAGGATCCATTCGGCGGCGTTGTCGAGGAAGTAGCGGTCATGGGTCACCGCCACCACGGTGCCGGCGTAGTCCTGCAGGAACTTCTCCAGCCAGTCGACCGACTCCGCATCCAGATGGTTGGTCGGTTCGTCGAGCAGCAGCATGTCGGGCTTGGACAGCAGCAGACGGCACAGTGCCACACGGCGCTTTTCGCCACCGGACAGCGGCCCGACCTTGGCGTCCCACGGCGGCAGGCGCAGCGCGTCGGCAGCCACTTCGAGCTGGCGTTCCAGCGCATGGGCGTCGTTGGCGGCCAGCAGGTTTTCCAGCTGCTCCTGCTCCTTGGCGAGCTTGTCGAAATCGGCGCCTTCTTCCGCATAGGCGGTGTACACCTCTTCGAGGCGCTTCTGCGCATCGAGAATCTCGGAGACGCCTTCCTCGACCACTTCGCGCACGGTCTTTTCCGGATCCAGGTCGGGCTCCTGCGCCAGATAGCCGACCTTGGTGCCGGGGTTGGCGCGGGCCTCGCCCTGGAAGTCGGTATCCACGCCAGCCATGATCCGCAGCACGGTGGACTTGCCCGCGCCGTTGACACCGAGCAGGCCGATCTTGGCGCCGGGGAAGAAGGACAGCGAGATGTCCTTGATGATCTGGCGTTTCGGCGGGACGATCTTGCTGACCCCGTTCATGGTGTAGATGTACTGCATGTCGACTCCGGGAAGATGTGTCGCGGCGATCGCGGGCGTGCCGCATAAACCCCGGATTATAGCGGTTGCACGGCGCCGCCGCGGCGTTTGGGAAACCGCCGCATCCTCAACCGGACGACTTGCGCCGCCGGCTGGGCGCGAATGCCAGGCCATCCAGCAGCAGGTCGAGCAATTGCGCAAACGCGGCCGCCTCGCCGGCGCCTGTCCACAGATGCGCTATGCCCGGGTAGGGGAAGCGCGAGGTGGCGTCGAAGATCGCCAGCGCCGTGGTGTTGGTATCGAGCTTGCGGAAATCGCCGCTTTTCACGCCGGCGGCGATGATGGCCTCGATCTGGCCCAGCATGTGCTCGACATGCTCGCCCACCACTTCGCGTGCATCGCCCGCCAGCGCGCTGTAGGTGGCGAACAGCTCGGGCTCGCTGTCAGTCGATATCAAAGAACCGCGCCAGAGCCTGCGCCGGTGGCCGGAAATCCCCGTCGGGGCTACACTTTCGCTCTTGCCCGCCGCCCAATTCACGAGGTCAGAATGTTCCCCAAGGACTGCACGATTGCCGGTTACGACGACGAACTGGCCAGGGCCATCGCCGATGAAGGCCAGCGCCAGGAAGATCACGTCGAGCTGATCGCCTCGGAGAACTACGCCAGCCCGCGGGTGATGGAGGCGCAGGGCTCCAAGCTCACCAACAAGTACGCCGAGGGCTATCCGGGCAAGCGCTACTACGGCGGCTGCGAGTACGTGGACGTGGCCGAGAAGCTGGCGATCGAGCGGCTGAAGCAGCTGTTCGACTGCGACTATGCCAACGTGCAGCCGCATTCCGGCTCGCAAGCGAACCAGGCGGTGTATCTGGCGCTGCTGCAGCCGGGCGACACCATCCTGGGCATGTCGCTGGCGCACGGCGGCCACCTCACCCACGGCGCCAAGGTCAACATCTCGGGCAAGCTGTTCAACGCGGTGCAGTACGGCGTCGACGAGAACGGCCTGATCGATTACGACGAAGTGCAGCGCCTGGCCACCGAGCATCGGCCGAAGATGCTGGTCGGCGGCTTCAGCGCCTACTCGCAGGTGGTCGACTGGGCGCGCATGCGCCGGATCGCCGATTCGGTCGACGCGATCTTCTTCGTCGACATGGCCCACGTCGCCGGCCTGGTCGCCGCCGGCGTGTACCCGAGCCCGCTGCCGCATGCGCACGTGGTCACCTCGACCACCCACAAGACCCTGCGCGGCCCGCGCGGCGGCATCATCGTGGCCAAGGGGGCCGGCGAGGAGATCGAGAAGAAGCTGCAGTCGATCGTGTTCCCCGGCATCCAGGGCGGCCCGCTGATGCACGTGATCGCGGCCAAGGCGGTGGCGTTCAAGGAAGCGCTGGAGCCTGCCTTCACCGTCTACCAGACCCAGGTGGTGAAGAACGCCAAGGCGATGGCAAAGGTCTTCATCGAGCGCGGTTACAAGATCGTCTCCGGCGGCACCGAGAACCACCTGATGCTGGTCGACATGATCGGCAAGGACGTCACCGGCAAGGCGGCGGAAGAGGCGCTGGGCAAGGCGCACATCACGGTCAACAAGAACGCCGTGCCGAACGACCCGCGCAAGCCGTTCGTCACCTCCGGCCTGCGCGTCGGCACGCCCGCCGTCACCACCCGCGGCTACCAGGAAGCGGACGTGACCGAACTGGCGAACTGGATCTGCGACGTGCTGGATGCGCCCGGCGACGAGACGGTGATCGCGAAAGTGCGCGACGCGGTCACGGCGCAGTGCAAGAAATTCCCGGTCTACGGCTGACTGGCGAAGGATGCATTGCCCCTTCTGCCAGCATGAAGACACCCGCGTTATCGACTCGCGCCTGACCGAGGACGGCAGCACCGTGCGTCGTCGGCGCGAATGCCCGCAGTGCGGCGAGCGCTTCAACACGTTCGAAACGGCCGAGCTGAAGCTGCCGACGATCGTGAAGAGCGGCGAGCGGCGCGAGGTGTTCGACGAACGCAAATTGCGCGTGAGTTTCGAGCGCGCGCTGCAGAAGCGGCCGGTGGCCAGCCATGACGTGGACGCCTCCGTGCGCGCCATCATCAACGACCTGCGTCGCAGCGGCGAGCGCGAAGTGCCGTCGCGCCAGCTCGGCGAACTGGTGATGCGCGAGCTGAAGAACCTCGACCAGGTCGCCTACGTGCGCTTCGCCTCGGTCTACCGCAAGTTCGAGGACGTGCAGGCGTTCCGCGAGGAGATCGAGAAGCTCGAGCGCGACCTGCCGGGTCTGGAAAGCCTGCAGCTTTCGTTGCTCGGCGAAGCCGAGGTCAAGCGCGGCAAGAAGAGCTGATCAACGGGCGCATCTGCCAGAATGTCCGGCATGTCAGCGACCCCGCCATTTTTCAGCGCATCCGATCACGAACACATGGCGCATGCCTTGCGCCTGGCCGAACGTGGCCTGCACACGACCCAGCCGAACCCGCGCGTGGGTTGCGTGATCGCCCATGGCGACGAGGTGGTCGGCACGGGCTTCCATCAGCGTGCCGGTGAGCCGCATGCCGAGGTGCATGCGTTGCGCGAAGCCGGCGCGCGTGCGCGTGGCGCCACGTCCTACGTCACGCTGGAACCGTGCGCGCATCACGGCCGCACGCCTCCGTGCGCGGACGCGCTGATTGCCGCCGGAGTGACGCGTGTCGTGATCGCGGCGGAGGATCCGTTCCCGCAGGTCGACGGCCGTGGCATGGCCAAGTTGCGTGCCGCCGGCATCGCCGTCGACGTCGGCCTGATGCGCGATGCCGCGCGCGAGCTGAACATCGGCTTCTTCAGCCGGATCGAGCGCTCCCGTCCATTCGTGCGGGTGAAGCTGGCGATGAGTCTGGACGGCCATACCGCACTGGCCAATGGCGCATCGAAATGGATCACCGGCGAGCCCGCGCGTGCCGACGTGCAGCGCTGGCGCGCGCGCAGCTCGGCGATCCTGAGCGGCAGCGGTACGGTGATGGCGGACGACCCGCGGCTCACCGTGCGGCTTCCGCAAGATGAGTTCACGCCACCGCTGCGCGTGATCCTCGATCGCCAGTTGCGCACGCCGGTGCGGCAGCCACGTGCTGGACGGTTCGGTGCCGACCCTGCTGCTGCATGGCGCGGCGGCGCCGTACGCGGACGAGCGCTTTGCACGGGTTGAGCGGCTCGCGCTGGCCACGCAAGGTGACGGCCTGGACCTGCGCGCGGCGCTTGCCCTGCTCGCCGGCCGCGGCTGCAACGAACTCCATGTCGAAGCCGGCCCGACCCTGTGCGGTGCCTTGTTCGCCGCCGGCCTGGTCGACGAGCTGTTGCTCTACATCGCGCCCCTGCTCCTGGGCGACAGTGCGCGTCCGTTGCTGCAACTTCCCGCGCTCAGCGACATGGCCCGGCGCTGGCAATTGCGCATGGTCGACCAGCGCATGCTGGGCCAGGATATCCGTCTGCGATTGCGACCGAACTGACCTTAGCCACGAGGTGAATCACCGCGATCGTGCGCGGGACGGAACGCTGTTTCCCGTCGACGCAGCGGTCGCGGCCGGGGGAGGTGGTAGACTCCCCCGGCCGGCGTTGCCGGCAGTACACGACGTCTTCAGGGCGGGGCGAAATTCCCCACCGGCGGTAGGCCCTTCGGGGCGAGCCCGCGAGCGCTTCCGGTCACAGCGGAAGGTCAGCAGATCCGGTCCGATGCCGGAGCCGACGGTTGGAAACTGGCGACAGTTTCCTCACAGTCCGGATAAAGAGAAGACGGCAGGGTGGACGCCATGCGGCGTGCGCCTGCCTCATGCCTTGGAGCGCTTTTTCGCAGCTTCTGACGCGGGAAACGACGCATGAAATCCATTCCGGGCATTGCAGACATTCCCCTCCTGCCGGAGGCGCGCTGATGTTTACCGGCATCATCCAGTGCGTGGGCCGCGTGGCACGGCTCGAGCCGCGCGGCGGCGACGTGCGGCTGGCCGTGGATACCGCCGACCTCGACCTTGCCGACGTGCAGCTGGGCGATTCGATCGCCGTGTCCGGCGTGTGCCTCACCGCGATCACGCTGGAGCCGCGTTGCTTCAGTGCCGACGTTTCCAACGAGACCCTGTCGCTCACCTCGCTGGGCAAGCTGAAGGCCGGCGACCCGGTGAACCTCGAAAAGGCGCTGCGCCTGGCCGACCGCCTCGGCGGTCACCTGGTCTCCGGCCACGTCGACGGTCTCGGCAAGGTGGTCTCGATCGTCCCCGATGGACGCTCGCAGCGCTGGACATTCGAAGTGCCGGCGACGATCTCGCGCTACATCGCCGCGAAAGGCTCGGTGTGCATCGATGGCACCAGCCTCACCGTCAACGAAGTCGCCGGGCACCGCTTTGGCGTCAACCTGATCCCGCATACGGTCGAGCACACCGCGTTCCACGCGCGACGCGTGGGCGACGCGGTGAACATCGAGGTGGACGTGATCGCTCGCTACGTCGAGCGATTGCTTTCCAGTGGCGAGACGCCTCGACTGGACGAGGCGTTCCTGAGACAGCACGGCTTCGCCTGAACTTTTGCCCCTCCCCCTGCTTTGCAGGGGGAGGTTGGGAGGGGGTAAGGCTTTTGACCTCCAGATCAGAGCGACCCCTCCCCAACCCTCCCCTGCAAGCAGGGGAGGGAGATCCTTCCCTCAAGGAACATAGCCATGCCTTTCAACACCATTCCCGAAATCCTCGAAGACATCCGCGCCGGCCGCATGGTGGTGATCCTCGACGACGAAGACCGCGAGAACGAGGGCGACCTGATCATGGCCGCCGAGAAGGTGCGCGCCGAGGACATCAACTTCATGGTGCGCGAGGCGCGCGGGCTGGTCTGCGTCACGCTGACCGAGCAACGCACGCGCCAGCTCGGCCTGCGCCCGATGGTCAGCGACAACACCTCGTCGTACCACACCAACTTCACCGTCTCGATCGAGGCGGCCGAAGGCGTCACCACCGGCATCTCCGCGCACGACCGCGCGCGCACGATCCAGGTGGCGGTGAAGGCCGATGCAAAGCCGCAGGATCTGGCGCAGCCCGGCCATATTTTTCCGCTTACCGCGCAACCGGGCGGCGTGCTGACCCGCGCTGGCCACACCGAGGCCGGCTGCGACTTGGCCGCGCTGGCAGGGCTGGAGCCGTCGGCGGTGCTGATCGAAGTGCTGCACGAGGACGGCTCGATGGCGCGCCGCCCGGAACTGGAAATCTTCGCCGCGAAACACGGCCTCAAGATCGGCTCGATCGCCGACCTGATCCGCTACCGGCTGGAGACCGAGAAAACCGTGCAGCGCGTGCACGAGGAAGACGTGCAGACCGAGTTCGGCACGTTCCGGTTGTATGCGTATCGCGACATGATCCGCCGCGGCCTGCATTTCGCGCTGGTGCGCGGCACGGTCGACGACGGTGCGCCGGTGCTGTCGCGCGTGCATGTGCGCAACACGCTGTCCGACGTGCTGCATCTGCAGCGCGATGACCTCGGGCTCACCGTGACCTCGGCGTTGCGCCGCATCGCCGACGAGGATCGCGGCGTGCTGCTGGTGCTATCGGGCGAGGACACCCCCGAAGCGCTGCTGGCCCGCCTGCAGCGCCAGCCCGGCACCCAGGCGCCGCAGGATGAGCAGCAGCAGGAATGGCGCCAGCTTGGCCTCGGCGCGCAGATTCTGGCGGACCTGGGCGTGCATCGGCTGTGCGTGCTCGGTACGCCACGCAAGCTGGTCGGCCTCGCCGGTTTCGGGCTGGAGGTCGTCGAATACGTGTGATCCCCGACTACGGTTGCTTGTGGGAGCGGCTTCAGCCGCGATGCTCTTCGTCACGCGCAGGAGCAGCGTGGCTGAGGCCGCCCACGCAGCCGGACGATCTTCCTGTCGCCGCCAGAGCTTCGCCGTACAGCCGCCGTCCCGTCACCGCATAATCGACCATCCCGAACGACCAAGCCCATGCCTGAAACCCGTATCCGCCTGATCGCCCCTTCCGGCTACCCGCACGATCCCGCCGCCCTGGCGCGTGGCGTGGAGCGCTTGCGTGCGGCGGGATGCGTGGTGGAAGGGCTGGACGTGCTCGAGCGCGCCGACTTGCGTTTCGCCGGCAGCGACGCCGAGCGCGCGGCCGACATCAACGCACTGGCCAGCATGGGCACGCTGCCGGATGTGGCGCTGGTGACCCGCGGCGGCTACGGTGCCTCGCGACTGCTGCCGCACCTGCACTACGACGCCCTGCGCGAGCGGCTGGCCGGTGCGTCGACGCTGCTGGTCGGGCACAGCGACTTCACGGCGCTGCAGCTGGCGTTGCATGCAAAGAGCGGCGTGTGCACGTTCAGCGGTCCGTTGCTGGCGGACCTCGGCGCGGAAGCCTGCACGGATTACACCTGGCGACATTTCTGGAACACGATCACGTCGCGGGCATCCAGCGCCGTCTGGTCCAGCACGGCGAGGGCCGAGGTCGACGTGCAGGGCCCGTTGTGGGGAGGCAACCTCGCCGTGCTGTGCAGCCTGCTGGGTACGCCGTATTTCCCGCAGATCGAGGACGGCATCCTGTTCATCGAGGATGTCGGCGAGCCACCATTCCGCATCGAGCGCCTGCTGTATCAGCTGCACCTGTCCGGCGTGCTCGCCCGGCAGCGCGCGCTGGTGCTGGGCGACTTCAGCCATTGCCGTCCGGGAGCGCGCGACAACGGCTACGATCTGGCGGCGGCATTCGCGCAGATCCGCGCGGTAGCCGGCATTCCGGTGATCGATGGCATGCCACATGGTCACGCCGCAAAGCAGCTCACCTTGCCCTTCGGCACACCGGCGCGACTTCAGGTCGTGGACGGCCAGGCGCAACTGGATTTCGCCGGCTATCCGTATCTGGATCGACCGGCGCCGGCCAGCCTGCCCGAAAACCCGTAAAATAGCCGGTCAGCATGGGCCAAGTGCCCACAGGAACAGCAATCTATGAAGATCATCGAAGGCGATTTCGCCACGCCGAACGGCCGTTTTGCCATCGTCGCCGGTCGTTTCAACGGCTTCGTCGTCGAGCCACTGGTGGCTGGCGCGCGCGACGCACTGGTACGCCATGGTGTGCAGGACGATGCGATCGATCTGGTCCGCGTGCCCGGCGCGTGGGAGATCGCGCTGGCCGCGCACAAGCTGGCGAACTCCGGCCAAGTACGCCGCGGTGATCGCGCTGGGTGCGGTGATCCGCGGTTCCACGCCGCACTTCGATTTCGTCGCCGGCGAGTGCGCCAAGGGTCTGGCGAAGGCCGCGCTCGATACTGGCGTGCCGGTGGCGTTCGGCGTGCTCACCACCGACAGCATCGAGCAGGCGATCGAGCGCTCGGGCACCAAGGCCGGCAACAAGGGCGCGGATGCCGCCATGGCCGCGCTGGAAATGGTCAACCTGTACGGGAAACTGGGATGAGCCAGCACGCGCACGGGCTCGACATGCAGGCGCGCTCGCGTGCCCGCCGCCGCGCTTTGCAGGCGCTGTACGCGTGGCAGCTGAGCGGCAGCCACATGAATGCGGTGATCGAGCAGTTCCGCCACGAGCAGGACATGGAAGTGGCCGACCTCGAGTATTTCGAGGACCTGTTGCATGGCGTCGAGAAAAACGTCGACGCACTCGACCAGGCCTTGCGTCCGCACATCGACCGCGAAGTGGCGCAGATCGATCCGATCGAGCGCGCCGCCTTGCGCCTCGCCGCTTATGAACTGAAATTCCGTCCGGACGTGCCGTATCGGGTAGTGATCAACGAGGCCATCGAAGTCACCAAGCGCTTCGGCGCCGATCACGGCCACAGCTACGTCAACGGCGTGCTCGACAAACTGGCGGGCGAATTGCGCGCCGTCGAGAAGCGCGGCTGATGGCATCCGCCGGCGTCGCCTCGTCGTCGACCGGATGGGTGCCGGCGATCGAGACGCCGCGGTTGCGGCTACGCGCGCACCGGGCAGACGACCATGCCGAATGCCTGGCGATATGGTCCGACCCCGAAGTGGTGCGCTACATCGGCGGGCGTCCGTTCACCGCCGAGGAAGTATGGAAGCGCCTGCTGCAATACCTCGGCATGTGGGGTCTGCTCGGCTACGGCTACTGGGCCGTCGAGGAAAAAGGCAGCGGCCGCTACATCGGCGACATCGGATTCGCCGACCTGCGGCGCGAGATTCAGCCCTCGCTGCAAGGCATGCTCGAGTGCGGCTGGGTGCTGTCCCCGCAAGCACACGGCCACGGCTATGCGAGCGAGGCGGTGGCGGCGATCAGCGCATGGGGACACAAGCATTTTGCCGACCGTCGCATGGTCTGCATCATCTCGCCCGAGAACCACGCGTCGATCCGCGTGGCCGAAAAGGCTGGCTACCAGCTGTGGCAGCCGGCGACTTATCACGACAGCCCGACGCTGGTGTTCGCCCGCTAGCGGACGTCGGTGGGGAGAGCGGCTGATGGAATTCGACCTGATTGAGCTGATTCGTCGGCACACCGCGCAGCCGCGAGACGACGTGCGCCTCGGCATCGGTGACGACGCCGCCGTACTGGCAGTGCCGACCGGGCAGGAATTGGCCGTGGCTATCGACACCCTGGTCGAGGGCGTGCATTTCCCGCGTGGCACCGCTGCCGCCGACATCGGCTGGAAAGCGCTGGCGGTGAATCTCTCCGATCTCGCGGCGATGGGCGCCAGCCCGGCGTGGGCGCTGCTGGCGCTGACCTTGCCTGACGCCGACGCGACGTTCGTGGAGGGTTTTGCCGAAGGCTTTGCGAAGCTCGCGCAATCGCACCGGCTCGCGCTGGTCGGTGGCGACACCACGCGGGGGCCGCTGAGCATCAGCGTGGCCGTGCACGGTTTCGTGCCACCGGGCAAGGCGCTCGTGCGCAGCGGCGCACGCGTGGGCGACGCGGTGCTGGTCACCGGCACGCTGGGCGACGCTGCCGCTGGCTTGCATGCGCTACAGCAGCCGTTGCGTGATGGCGATCCCCGCGCCGGCCTGCGCGAGTTCCTGATCGGGCGGCTCAACCGTCCGACACCGCGAGTGGCCGCAGGCGCCGCCTTGCGCGGGCAGGCGAATGCCTGCATCGATATTTCCGATGGCCTGCTGGCCGACCTCGGTCACGTCTGCGTGGCCAGCGGCGTGGGCGCGGAGCTCGATGTTGCCTTGCTGCCGCGTTCGTC
Source organism: uncultured Gammaproteobacteria bacterium (assembly GCA_963697555.1). Taxonomy (GTDB): domain Bacteria; phylum Pseudomonadota; class Gammaproteobacteria; order Xanthomonadales; family Rhodanobacteraceae; genus Rhodanobacter. The sequence goes on along the minus strand of CAVOOK010000009.1, from coordinate 144,290 downwards.
GGCGCTGATGGCGCTGTACGACGAAGCCGGCGCAGCGCAGTTTGCGCTCTGCGGTGGCGACGATTACGAACTGTGTTTCACGGTGCCGGTGCAGCGGGTGGCCGACGTGCAGGCCGATCTTGCGCGGCTCGGCTGTGGCGCCACGCGCATCGGCCGCATCGTCGAAGGCGCCGGCGTGCGCGTGCGCGGCGCCGATGGCCAATGGCTGGCCACGGATCGGGCAGGCTGGGAGCATTTCGCGTGAGCGCAAAAAAGAACCTGAGCGGCGAACAGCGACACGCCCTGCTGGCCACGCCGGCCGGCTGGCTGGCCTGCGGTTTCGGCTCCGGGCTGACGCCGGTGGCGCAGGGTACGTTCGGTTCGCTGGCCGCGTTGCTGCCCTGGCTACTGCTGCGCGAGCTGCCGCTGCCGCTGTATCTGGCCGTGTTGCTGCTCGGTTTCGGCGTGGGCGTATGGGCCTGCAACGTGGCCGGTCGTGCGCTTGGCGTGGACGACCACCGCAGCCTGGTGTGGGACGAATTCATCGGCCAGTGGGTTGCGCTGCTGCCCTTGCTGCTCTCCGCGCTGCTTCCGACCCGCGGTTTCCAGTGGTGGATGCTGGTCGCCGGTTTCGCCTTGTTCCGCCTGTTCGACGTATGGAAGCCGTGGCCGATCCGCTGGCTCGACCGGCGCGTCAAGGGCGGCTTCGGCGTGATGATCGATGACGTGATCGCCGGCATCTTTGCCGCGATCGTGCTGGCGCTGGGGCTGCGCGTCCTCGGTTGATGAGGGCTCATCGGCGCAACGACAAACCGGATGCAGCAGTGGTGCGAAAATCGAAGCACTCGTCCCGACCGTCCACCAGGAGCCTTCCCATGCAATACCGTCGCCTCGGTACTTCCGGCCTGCAACTTTCCGCGCTGTCGTTCGGCGCCTGGGTGACCTTCGGCAAGCAGGTGGGTCGCGCGCAGGCGCGTGAGTTGCTGGCGCTGGCGCACGATCGCGGGGTCAACTACTTCGACAACGCCGAGACCTACAACAACGGCGTGGCCGAGCAGGTGATGGGCGACGTGCTGGCCGACCTGCGCTTTCCGCGCGACAGCTATTGCGTGTCGAGCAAGGTGTTCTTCGGCGCGTATGACAAGCCGCTGCCGACCCAGCGCGGACTGTCGCGCAAGCACGTGATGGAAGCCTGCACCCAGGCGCTGCAGCGCCTGCGCGTCGACTATCTCGACCTGTATTTCTGCCATCGGCCGGATCCCGATACACGCCGATCGCGGAAACCGTGGCGGCGATGGACACGCTGATCCGCCAGGGCAAGGTGCTGTACTGGGGCACCAGCGAATGGCCGGCCGAGGCGATCCACGAAGCGCACCGCGTCGCCCGCGAAAACCATTTCTACGCGCCGGTGATGGAGCAGCCGCAGTACAACCTGCTGCACCGGGAACGGGTGGAGGTGGAATACGCGCCGCTGTACGAGGCCTACGGCATGGGCACCACGATCTGGTCGCCGCTGGCGTCCGGCCTGCTCAGCGGCAAGTACAACGACGGCGTGCCGGCCGACTCGCGGCTGGCCCAGCCCGATTACGAATGGCTGCGCGAAAGCGTGCTAGGCCACGGCGACGAACGCCTGGGCAAGGTGCGTGCACTGCAGCCGATCGCTGCCGAGCTCGGTACCAGCCTGGCGCAACTGGCGATCGCCTGGTGCCTGCTCAACCCGCACGTTTCCACGGTGATGCTTGGCGCCAGCAAGCGCGAGCAGCTGGAGCAGAACCTGGACGCGCTGGACGTGGTGCCGCGGCTGGATGCGTCGGTCGCGCAGCGGATTCGGCAGGTGGTCGAGGCGGGCTGAACCGGCGTTTCCTACGCCGGCGACTTGCGCAACAGGTCGTCGGCGTCCGCGGTGTGGAAGTGCCGCTTGAACGCGACCTCGCCGGAGGCCGGTTCCTCCAGTTCGCGGGCGTAGCGATGGCCGGCGTAGACCGCGTGGGCGATCAGCCCCGGCGCCTCGGCGTCGCCGATGCAGCGCAGCGACCGCACGCCGGCGGCGGACCATTCCGCCTCGCGCCGCAGCAGCTCCTGGTACAGCGCATCGTCGGGCACGCGGGCGGTTACCGTGACCACCGCGTCGCACGCCAGCTCGCGGCGCCGGTGGGTCCAGACGTCCTCGACGGTCAGCGTGGTGCCGTCGAAGCCGATGATGTCGTGCGACACCACTGCCTCGATGCCGAGTTCGGTCATCCGCTTGCGGATATGCCGGTAGTCGAGCGTGTGCAGACTCCACGACGCGATGCTGTCGTCGGGCGTCAGGTGGATCACCTCGCAGCCGCGCAGGCGCAGCATCTCGGCGGCGACGCTGCCGTAGTAGAAGCCGTCGTCGTCGAACACCACCACGCGGCCTTCCGGCAGGCGCCCGTCCATCAAATCGTCGAGCGTGAACACGCGCGGATTGTTGATGAAGTCGGGAATCGCGAAGCCATGGCTGCGGCCGTAGCCATCGCGGCGCCAGTGGCAGCCGGTGGCCAGCACCACGTGTTCGGCACCGAAGTCGAGCACGTCCTGCGCGGTCAGGGTTGAATCCAGATAGACGGCTACATTCGTGAGCTTGTTGATCTGGCCGACGCGCCAGTCGCGCACGCGCGCCCATTCGGCCAGGCCGGGCAGGCGCGCCTCGCGGGTGACGCGGCCGCCGAGCTCCCTGCGCGCCTCGGCCAGGCTCACCTCGTAGCCGCGCTGGCCCAGCGCGCGCGCGGCCTCCAGTCCGGCCGGTCCGGCACCGACCACCAGCACGCGACTGGCCGAGCGCTTCGGCGCGATGCGTTCCGGATGCCAGCCCTTGCGCCACTCCTCGCCCATGGTCGGGTTCTGCGTGCAGCGGATCGGCGAGATGGTCATGTCGCCGGAGACGCAGATGTTGCAGCCGATGCATTCGCGGATGTCGTCGATGCGGCCTTCCTCGATCTTCTTCGGCAGGAACGGATCGGCGATCGACGGGCGCGCGCAGCCGATCATGTCCAGCACGCCGCGCTTGAGCTGCGACACCATGGTGTCCGGCGAGGTGAAGCGGCCCACGCCCACCACCGGCTTGCTGGTGGTCTTCTTGACGAAGTCGATGAACGGTTCCTGCGTGCCTTCGCCGGCGAAGCGCGAGGGCACCGAGTCGTTGTACCAGGCGGCCAGGTTCACGTCCCACAGGTCGGGCAGCTCGGCCAGCATGCCGACGATGTCCTTCGCCTCGGCCAGCTCCACGCCGCCGGGGCCGAGCAACTCCTCGGTGGCGAAGCGCAGCGCCACCGCGCAGGTGTCGCCGACAGCGTCCTTCGTGTCCTCCAGCACTTCGCGCAGCAGCCGCACGCGGTTTTCCAGCGAGCCGCCGTAGGCGTCGCTGCGCTGGTTGCGCCGGCGCTGCAGGAAATGCATCGCCAGCGACAGGTCATGCGCCGCGTAGACGTAGATGATGTCCATGCCCGCGCGCTTGCCGCGGATCGCCGCCTCGCGATGCCAGCGCCGGTACTCGCGGATGTCGTGCAGGGTCATCGCGCGCGCCTGCGACGGGTAGCCGTATTTGGACGGCTGGTGCGACGGCGCCAGGAGCACCTCGCGCGAATACAGATTCGACGCGGTGGGGCCGTTGTGCGACAGCTCCAGCGCAGCCAGCGCGCCGTGCGCGTGCACCTTGTCGCACATCAGCGCCAGCGCGGGGATGTCGCGGTCGTCCCACAGCCGTGCCTCGACGTAAGGCGTGAGGTCGCCGCTGGGGTGGATCTCGCATTCCTCGGTGGAGACCACCGCCCAGCCACCCTCGGCCTTGATCTCGCGCATCGCCGCATGCGCCAGCGGCATCGCGTGGCCCATGCCGTTGCAGTGCGGCACCTGGAAGAAGCGGTTCTTCGCCGTCACCGGACCGATCTGGAGCGGGGTGAACAGGATGTCGTAGCGCGGATCCCTCATTCCGGAATGACCTCGATGGACGGTGCGACCTTGCGGCGCAGGCGCATGACGGCATACAGCGGCAAGCCTGCCGCGATCAGGCCCAGCGCATACAGGAACGGCTCATGGCCGATGCCGATGAAGGCGAAGACCACGAACGCCACGCAAGTGACGGCGACCAGCAGCACCCGGCGCGTAGCGCACGTCGCGCTGCGCCGCCACCACAGCACGATCAGCGCGAGCGCGCAGCACAAGTAGAGCGGCAGGTTGGCGGCGGTCACCACCCGGGTGAGGAAGGTGAATGCCGATACCAGCGATTTGCTGTAGCTCATCGCCACCATGGCCGAGGCGAGCGCACCGATCACCAGCAAGGCAACCACCGGCGCGCCGCGACGGTTGTTGCGCGCGAGCACCGCCGGCAGCACGCCGTTGACGGCCATCGTGCGGGTCAGCTCGCCGGCCAGTAGTGTCCAGCCGTTGAGCGCACCCAGTCCGCTGATCACCACGAACAGCGCCAGCCAGCGCCCCGAACCGGCGACGGCGAAGCGGTCCATAAGCAGCGCGAACGGTGCGCTGGCCTCGGCCAGCTCCTGCTGTCGGATCAGCAGCAACGGCACGGTGGAGACGATGATGTAGATGATCGCGGTGAGTACGGTGCCGCTCATGGTCGAGCGCGGGATCGTGCGCCCGGGGTCGTCCACCCGCGCTGCCGGTACACTGGCCGACTCGATGCCGAGCATCGCGAACAGGGCAATGGTCGACGCCGCCATCACGTCGGTCAGGGTGATTGGCGTGGTCGGCAGCTGCGCGGCATAGCTCGCCGGCGAGGTGAGCAGCAACCAGCCGCCGAGCAACGCGATCGCCAGCATCGGCAACAGCTTCAGCGCGGTGGTGACGATCTGCACGCCACCGCCGGTGCGCACGCCGAACAGGTTGACCACCACCACCGACCACAGCAGGCACAGTGCGAACAGCACCGGTTGCATCGCACCCAGCGGCGGGAACACCACCGTCATGTAGCCGACCACGCCGGTGGCGAGCGCGGCATTGGTGAGCCACATCGACACCCAGTACGCCCACAACGCCATGTATGCCGGCAGTTCGCCCAGCGTGTGGTGGATGTAGCCGTACGGGCCGCCGACGTCGGGCAGGGCTCGCGCCAGGTGCGAGAACACGCGCGCCAGCACCAGGCAACCAGCCAGCACGATGACCCAGCCGATCAGGGCATTGAATCCGAACGGCGCCAGCGACGCCGGCAGCACGAAGATGCCCATGCCGATGACGTTGCCCACGACCAGCGCGGTGCACGTCCAGAAGCCGATCTTGTTGCCGTTGCGCATGTCGACTTCTGCCTGGAGTTCAGTTCGGGGAAATCTGCGGGCAGGAGCGGCGCATGCTCATGCGGATTCGCCGGCGGGGCCGGCGTAGGCCGCGCGCAGCAGGTTCTGGAAATGCCAGACGCCGCTCTCGCGCCTGGGATTCAACCGGCCGGGAGTGTAAAAGCCGGACGCCAGTCCCTTCTGCACCGCTTCGCAGATCGCGATGTCCTCGTTCTGCACCTCGTCGCTGAAGGCCTGGTCGGCGGCGATGCGCGACTGGGCGCCGGCGTCCTGCGCGTAGTAATAGTCGAACACGATGCGGCAGCGATCCGGTCCCAGCGGCAGGATGCGGTTGGTCTGCAGCCGGCCGGGCATGATGTTGAGCATCACGTTGGGGTAGATGAAGTAGTAGTACGCCTGGCCGTCGCCGTAGAGCTCACTGCTGTCGCGCAGCGGCGAGGATTGCAGCGAATGCCACGGGAACAACTCGGTGTCGTAGGCGCGGTAGTCGAGCACCCTGGACAGGCCCGGATGCACGTGCGGCAGGTGGTAACCCTCGAGATAGTTGTCGACGTAGACCTTCCAGTTGCAGTCGATGTCGTAGTTGTCGCGGCGCAGGTAGCGCATCGCGGACAGGTCGATCGGCGCGATGCGCTCGGCAATGCCGGCATAGACCTCGTCGAACGGCGGCACTTCATCGCTCAACGCCACGAACACCAGGCCCTGCCATTCGTGCACGCGCAGCGGCGGCAGGCGGATGTCCTCGACCTTGAAATCGCAGGCGTCCTGCATCTCCGGCGCGCTGCGCAGCTGGCCTTCCAGCGTGTAGGTCCAGCCGTGGTATTTGCAGTGGAGCGCGCGCGCGCCCTTGCCGTCGCACAGCGCCAGCGGGCCCGCGCGATGGCGGCAGACATTGGGGAAGGCGCGCAGTACGCCATCCGCACCGCGGACCAGCAGGATGGGCACCCCGGCGACCTGTTCGACAGCGTGGTCGCCGGCTTCGGCCAGCTGCCCGTGGTGGGCGACGAGCTGCCAGCTGCGCGCGAATACCGCGCGCTGTTCCATCGCCAGCATCGTATCCCCGGCGTAGTAGCGGGCGGGCAGAGCGTGCGCGCGGTCGAGGTCCTCGGCCATGGTGTCGGTGTGCATGAACAGTTTCAGTCCCCGGATGGGTGGCGCGATGAGCGAACGCTTTCGAGCTTCCCTGTCCGCGTACCTTTTGCGCGCCTTCATGGCTTCGCCGATCCAGCCTAGCGCTTCGGCCGAACCGGCGGCAACCGCCCGGCCTCGCGCATGCACGTTTCCCATGTCCCCTATCTACCGGCCGGATTCGGTTGTAGATTGCGGCGATACCCGCGAGGAGCTGCTGCCGTCCCATGGAACGCGCCGTGCACTGGTTGTGCCGCTCAAGATTTCATTCGCATGCGCCGATCGCATCGTCATGGCGTGATCGACCATGACGGGTGGGTCGGCTGAATCGGCTACCGGCACGCTGGAACAGGCTCTGGCCCACGCGGCGCGCCTGCTGGAGCGGGAGCCCGCGCTGGCGATCGAGCAACTCGATGAAATCCTGCAGGTGGCGCCCGGCCATCCGGCCGCGCTGCAGCTTGTTGCCGCCGCGCGCTCGCAGCAGGGAGATGCGCAGGGCGCACTCGACATACTCGTTCCGCTGGCGCAGGCACAGCCGAACTGGGCCGCGATCCATCTAGATCTGGGGCTCGCCCTGGGTCATGCCGGGCGCGGGCACGAAGCGATCCACGCGCTGCAACGTGCGGTAGCGCTGAAGCCCGACCTGCCTCAAGCCTGGCGTGCGCTCGCCGACCATCTGATGGCGGCCGGCGAACAGGCGGCGGCGGATGCGGCATACGCCAGCCATGTGCGTCATTCCATCCGCGATCCGCGCCTGCTGGGAGCGGCCGTCGCCCTGGTCGAGAACCGCATCCCCGAGGCCGAGGCCGCGCTGCGCGCGCACCTGAAGCAGGCGCCGACCGACGTGGCGGCGATCCGCATGTTGGCCGAGGTCGCCGCGCGGCTGGGTCGCAACGAAGACGCCCTGCATCTGCTCGAGCGCTGCCTGGAACTGGCGCCAAGTTTCCAGGAGGCGCGCCAGAATTACGCTTTGGTCCTGCATCGCAGCAACCAGCCGGAACAGGCGCTGGCGCAGATCGAGCAACTGCTGGCCGCCGAGCCCGGACACATGGGCAACCGCAACCTCAAGGCGGTGGTGCTGTGCCGGATCGGCGACTACGAACCGGCCATCCACATCTATGCCGACTTGCTCGAACACTATCCGCGCAACGCGAAAGTGTGGGTCAGCTACGGCCATGCGCTGAAGACGGCCGGGCACACCGAGCGCGCCATCGCCGCCTATCGCCGCAGCCTGGAGCTCGAGCCGTCGTTCGGCGAAGTCTGGTGGAGCCTGGCCAACCTGAAAACCTTCCGCTTCAGCCCCGACGAGCTGGCTGCGATGCGCGGGCAACTGGCGCGTGCGGATCTTGCCGACGACGACCGCCTGCATCTCGAGTTTGCCGTCGGCAAGGCGCTGGAGGACGCGGGCGAGTACGAGCCGTCGTTCCGGCATTACGCGCAGGGCAATGCGATCCGCCGCGCGCAGGTGCACTACAGCGCCGACGATACCCACGCGCGGGTGCAGTACATCCGCGAGCACTACACGCGCGATTTCTTCGCCGCGCGCGCCGGCGCCGGCAGTTCCGCGCACGATCCGATCTTCGTGGTCGGGCTGCCGCGTGCCGGCTCCACGTTGATCGAGCAGATCCTGTCCAGCCACAGCCAGGTCGAAGGCACGATGGAGCTGCCGGAGATCACCTCGATCACGCGCCTGTTGCGCATGCAGGGCAACGCCGACGAGGCGATGCCTTACCACGGCGCGCTGGCGGCGCTCGATGCCGATGCACTGCGTGCGCTCGGCGAGCGTTACCTGGCGCACACCCGAATTCAGCGCAAGACCATGGCGCCGTTTTTCATCGACAAGATGCCGAACAACTTCATGCACCTCGGCCTGATCCACCTGATGTTGCCGAACGCGAAGATCATCGACGCGCGCCGGCATCCGCTGGCCTGCGGCTTCTCGGCGTTCAAGCAGCACTTCGCGCGCGGGCAGGGCTTCAGCTACGACCTCGAGGATATAGGGCGCTATTACCGCGATTACGTGGCGTTGATGGCGCACTTCGATGCGGTGCTGCCCGGTCGGGTACACCGCGTGGTGTACGAGCGCATGGTCGAGGACACCGAAGGGGAAGTGCGCCGGCTGCTCGAGTACTGCGGCCTGCCGTTCGAGGTATCGTGCCTGCAGTTTTTCCGGAATCCGCGACCGGTACGCACGGCCAGCTCGGAACAGGTGCGCCGGCCGATCTATCGCGAAGGCGTTGATCACTGGCGTCACTACGAAACATGGTTGGGCCCTCTGGCATCGGCGTTGGGGACGCTGCTGGAGAGCTACCCGGATGTGCCGGCATTGGAGTAATGGCTGCAAGATGGACTGTCGTCGACTTGGGAGGGTAGGACGTATGCACGCGAACAGATTCAAGAAGGGCACGGGGCCGCAACGGGTCCGATTGGCCAGGGTGCCGCTGGCGGCAGCGATCTGCCTGGCCATGGCCGCGCCGGCTTTCGCACAGGATGCAGCAGGGCAGGCAGGGACGGCGCCCGCGACACCGGCAACGAAACCGAAAACCACGACGCTGAGCGTGGTCAACGTGACCGCGCAGAAGCGCACCGAGAACCTGCAGAAGGTGCCCATCAGCATCGACGTGCTGGCGACGGACCAGCTCGAAGCGCTGCACGTGCAGAACTTCAACGACTACGTGAAATACCTGCCCAGCGTCACCTTCCAGCAGGGCGGCGGCGGCATCGCCACCGGCCCCGGCTTCGCCAGCATCTACATGCGCGGCGTGGCCAGCGGCGGCAACACCAATCATTCCGGATCGCAGCCGAGCGTGGGGGTCTACCTCGACGACCAGCCGGTCACCACGATCCAGGGCCCGCTCGACATCCACATGTATGACATCGCCCGCATCGAGGTGCTGGCCGGTCCCCAGGGCACCCTGTATGGCGCCAGTGCCGAAGCCGGTGCCTTGCGCATCATCACCAACAAGCCCGATCCGAGCGGCTACGCGGCCAGTTACAGCCTGGGCATGGACACGGTTGCGCACGGCGGCATCGGCTATACGGCCGAAGGCATGCTCAATCTGCCGATCAACCCGAGTGCCGCGATCCGTCTGGTTGGCTGGCGCGAACATGATGCCGGCTACATCGACAACAAGGCCGGATCGCGCACGTTCCCCACGTCGGGCATCACCATCAGCAATGCACCGGATTGCACGCCGACCGGGACCTCGCCATCCTCGGCGTCGCAGTGCGTCGGACATGCCCGGGACAATTACAACGATGCCAATACCAGCGGCGCGCGGGCCGCGCTGAAAGTCGATCTCAACGACAACTGGTCGATCACCCCGATGCTGATGGGACAACAGACGATCTCGCACGGCAACTATGCCAGCGATCCCGTCGTTGGCGATCTGGCCGTCACCCACTTCTATCCCGAACGCGTCAATGACCGCTGGTGGCAAGGCGCGCTGACCGTACAGGGCAAGATCGGCAATTTCGATTTGACCTATGCCTATTCGCACCTCAAGCGCAATCAGGAAGAGCAGACCGACTACACCGATTACGGGTTCTGGTACGACGCCTTGTACGGCTCCGGGGCGTCCTTCTATGACAACAGCGGCGCACTGGTCAATCCCTCGCAGCACATCAGCGACCGCGATCGCTACACCAACAATAGTCACGAGCTGCGTCTTGTCTCACCGGCGGATGATCGGCTGCGCCTCGTCGCGGGCGTGTTCTGGCAGAAGCAGAAGCACGACATCCTGCAGGATTACCAGATCGATGGCCTGGCCGACGCGCTGTCCGTCACCGGCTGGAAAGACACGATCTGGCTGACTCGACAAATGCGCTACGACCGCGACGAAGCCGTGTTCGGCGAACTGTCCTGGGACTTCATTCCCGACGTACTCACCGGCACGTTCGGCGAGCGTTATTACCGCACCAGCAATCAACTGTATGGCTACTTCGGCTACGCCGCAGGTTTTTCGTCGAGTCAGGGTGAGGCTGCCTGCGTGTCGCCCGAACCGTTCATGGGTGCGCCGTGTTCCGACTTCAACAAAAGAGTGAAGGAAAGCGGAAACCTCACCAAGTACAACCTGACGTGGAACATCAACGACACCAAGATGATCTATGCCACCCGCTCCGAGGGCTTCCGCCCCGGCGGTGTCAATCGGCGCGGCACCTTGTTGCCGTATCAGGCCGATTTCCTGATCAACGAAGAACTCGGCTGGAAGACTTCATGGCTGGACAATCGGGTGTCGTTCAACGGCGCGGTGTTCCGTGAGACATGGAACGACTTCCAGTTCCCGATCCTCGGCGCGAACGGCCTGACCGAAATCAAGAACGCGAACTCGGCGCGTATCGAAGGTCTGGAATCGCAACTGAACTGGCAGGCCACTTACAACCTGCAGCTGACCGCGGGGTTTGCGGTGTATCGCGCCAAACTGAGCGCCAACTATTGCGGGTTCACCGATGCCAACGGTCGTCCGATCACGGATTGCCCGGCCGGCTCGATCAACCCGCAGGATGGCAGTGTCGTGACCGGGCCGCTCGCACCGAAGGGGACGCAGCTGCCGATCACGCCCAAGTTCAAAGGCAATCTCATCGCGCACTACAGCTTCAACCTGGGCAGCAACGACGCGTTCGTCCAGGCGGCGCTGGTCCATGTCGGCAGGCGCACGACCGACTTGCGCCTGAGCGAGCGTGCAACGCTCGGCGACCTGCCTGCCTACAATTCGGTCGATCTGTCCGCCGGCGTGCAAAGAGGTAGTTGGTCGGCCGACGTTTACGTCAACAATGCGTTGGACAAACGTGCGGCGCAGTACAAGTACACCGAGTGTGGCGTCGATGTGTGTGGAGCACACGGTGTCGCTGCGCAATATCCGAATGGTCAGGTCTACACGGGTTTCAACCAACCGCGCACGATCGGCATCCGCTTCAAGCAGGAGTTCTAGCGAGATCGCCCGCCCGGCATGCAGAGGCAAAAAGGCCCCGGTGCGAACCGGGGCCTTTGCGTTTATGCGGTGGTAGCCGTGATTGGCGTAAGCGTGTTCGTCCGGTTGTCCGTGTGGTGTCCGCGGACACTTTGGCGGCGGTGATCGTTCTCGACAAGTCATTGAAAGACGTGAGGTTGTCACGCCGTCGCCGAGTGGCACGTGGATTGCAACGACCTCGATGCAACCGCGCTGTACGCGGTCAGGAACGCACAGATGATTCGCGACACTTCCGCACAAGACCGCCTGGTCGAAGTCAAACCCAATCGCAAGCGCCAGCTGATCCTGCTTGGTGCCGGCGTGATCGTGCTGGGGCTGCTGGCCTGGCTGGCGCCGGGCATCGGACGGCTGTTTTCGGCGTCGGCATCGGTCAGCAGTTCACGGCTGGCGTTCGCCACCGTCGAGCGCGGCCAGTTCGTCAACGACATCGCGGCCGAGGGCAAGGTCGTCGCCGCAGTCAGCCCCACCCTGTACGCGACCTCCGGCGGTGCGGTGACCTTGCAGGTGCACGCCGGCGACACCGTGAAAATCGGCCAGGTGCTGGCGACCATCGTGAGCCCCGAGCTGACCAACAAGTTGGCGCAGGAACAGAGCAACGCCGACGCGATGGAAGTGGATTACCAGCGCGCGCAGATCGACGCGCGCAAGAAGCGCGGCGAGCTGCAGAAGGCATTCGACAACGCCAGGATCGACCTGCAGGCCGCCGAGCGCGACCTCGACCGCAACCAGAAAGCGTTCGCCAAGGGCGCCGTGCCGAACATGGACGTGGACCGTTCCAAGGACACCTTGCAGAAGGCGAAGATCACCCTGCAGCACGCGCAGGCCGATCTGGGCATGGACAACGCCAGCCTCAACTTCGACATCCAGTCCAAGAAGCTCGCGCACGAGCGCCAGCTGCTGATGGTCAAGGACCTGCAGCGCCAGGTCGACGACCTCAACGTGAAGTCGCCGGTCGACGGCCAGGTCGGCCAGCTGTTCATCGCCGAGCGCGCCACCGTGGCCAAGGATGCGCAGCTGCTCAGCGTGATCGACCTGTCGGCCCTGCAGGTGGAGATGCAGGTGCCGGAAAGCTTTGCGCGCTCGCTCGGCATCGGCATGACCGGCGAGATCAGCGGCAACGGACATGTGTGGAAGGGCCTGGTCAGCGCGATATCGCCCGAAGTGGTCAACGGCCAGGTGGCGGCACGGCTGCGTTTCGATGGCGAGACGCCGAAGCAGCTGCGCCAGAACCAGCGCCTGTCGGTGCGCGTGCTGCTGGACAAGCGCGACAACGTGCTGACCGTGCAGCGCGGTTCTTTCGTCGACGAATCCGGCGGCAGCTATGCCTACCTCGTGCACGACGGCATCGCCACCAAGACACCGATCCGCGTGGGCGCCTCCAGCATCGACAAGGTGGAGATTCTCGACGGCCTCAAGGAAGGCGACCGCATCGTGATCTCCGGTACCGACAGCTTCAAGGGCGCGGCGACCGTCGCGATCAGCAACTGACGACTTTATTCCTTCTCCCTCCGGGAGAAGGTGCCCGTAGGGCGGATGAGGGTGCGGGGCTTGCGCGGATTCCACGCAAGGGCCGGACCCTCTCCCCAACGCCTCTCCAGGGAGAGGGGCTCCAAATCACCACCACCGAGGAACAACCATGCTGAAGATGACCCACCTGTCCAAGGTCTACCGCACCGAAGTGGTGGAAACCTACGCGCTGCGCGATTTCAACATCGACGTGAAAGAGGGCGAGTTCGTCGCCGTCACCGGTCCGTCCGGCTCCGGCAAGACCACCTTCCTGACCATTGCCGGCCTGCTGGAAACCTTCAGCGGCGGTGAGTACCACCTGGACGGCATCGAGGTGAGCAACCTCAACGACAACGCGCGCTCGAAGATCCGCAACGAGAAGATCGGCTTCATCTTCCAGGCGTTCAACCTGATCCCCGACCTCAACGTGTTCGACAACATCGAAGTGCCGCTGCGCTATCGCGGCATGAAGGCGGCCGAGCGCAAGCAGCGGATCATGGATTCGCTCGAACGTGTCGGCCTGGCCTCGCGCGCCAAGCACTACCCGGCCGAACTCTCCGGCGGCCAGCAGCAGCGTGTGGCGATTGCCCGTGCACTGGCCGGCTCGCCGCGCCTGCTGCTGGCGGATGAGCCCACCGGCAACCTGGACACGCAGATGGCGCGCAGCGTGCTCGAGCTGCTCGAAGACATCCACCGCGAAGGCGCGACCATCGTGATGGTCACGCATGACCCGGAGCTCGCCGCACGCGCACAACGCAACGTGCACATCATCGACGGCCAGGTGGTGGACCTGTCGGAAGACCCGCGCTTCCACACCGTGCACGCGGAACACACCGGCACGCTCGCCTGAACCCGGCGCCTCGAGGCGCCCCATGACAAAAACGCCCTCGGCACCACCGAGGGCGCCGCACTCATCACCGGAGAGTTGCCGCAGCAATGTTCGCCTATTACTTCCAGCTTGGCCTGCGCAGCCTGCGCCGCAATCCGGCGCTGACGGCGTTGATGGTGATGGCGATCGGCTTTGGTGTTGCGGCGTCGATGATCACCTGGTCGGTGTTCCGCGCGGTATCGGGCGATCCGATGCCCGGCAAGTCCTCGCAGCTGTACACGGTGCTGCTCGACAACCGCGGCCCGCAATACAACGACGAGGGCGAGCCGCCGGAGGCGCTCACTTATACCGACGCCACCGCGCTGGTCGCGGCGCACAAGGCCAAGCGCCAGACACTGCTGTTCGAGGTAGCGCCGTCGATCCTGCCCGAAGGCAACCAGAGCATTCCGTTCATGGCAGACGGCTACGCCACCAACACCGATTTCTTCAGCATGTTCGAGGTGCCGTTCGAGTACGGCGGCCCCTGGCATGCGAGCGACGACGAAGGTCGCGCCGCGGTGGCCGTGATCAGCCACGAGCTCAACCAGCAGCTCTTCAACGGCGTCGACAGCGTGGGCCGCGAGATCACCATGGATCGGCACACGTACCGCATCGTCGGCGTGACCGCCCATTGGGACCCGCAGCCGCGCTTCTACGACGTGTTCAGCGGCAACCAGTTCGGCGATCCGGTGCAGCTGTACCTGCCGTTCACCCGTGCGGTCGATGTGGCGATGGATACCGCGGGGCGCAACAACTGCGGCAGCGACGTGGATTTCGGCAGCGGCCGCGACGCCTGGTTGCACGGCGAATGTGTGTGGGTGCCAGTGTGGGTGGAGCTGCCTGATCAGGCCGCGGCGACCGGCTACCGCGAATTCCTCACTCATTACGCAGCCGAGCAGCAACGTGCAGGCCGCTTCCACTGGGCACCGAACGTGCGCGTGCGCGACGTCAACAACTGGCTCGACCACATGCATGTGGTGCCGCCGGAAAGCCGCATCTCGCTGATGGTGGCGCTGGGCTTCTTCGTGATCTGCCTGGTCAACACCATTGGCCTGCTGCTGGCCAAGTTCATGCGTCGTGCGGCGGAGATCGGCGTGCGGCGCGCGCTCGGTGCACCACGCGGCGAGATCTATCGCCAGTTCCTGATCGAGGCGGGAACGGTAGGTCTGGCCGGCGGTGTACTCGGCCTGCTGCTCACGGCGCTGGGCATGTTCGGCGTCGGGCTGCTGTTCGAGCCGCAGATCGCCCGGCTGGCGCACCTCGATGTGTCGCTGGTCGCGATGACCTTGCTGGTGGCGATCGTGGCCACCGTCCTGGCTGCCTTCTATCCCACCTGGCGCGCCGCGAAAGTGCAGCCGGCGTGGCAGCTGAAATCCAACTGAGGAGGGCTGAACCATGCAGATCAAACCCATCCTCGCCGCGATGCGGCACCACAAGGCCGGCACCGTGCTGATTGCGCTGCAGATCGCGTTGACCCTGGCGATCGTGTGCAACGCGCTCTTCATCATCCAGCAGCGCATGGCGCGCATGGCACGCCCCAGCGGCGTGGATGAAACCGACCTGTTCGTGATACGCAGCGACTGGGCCGACAAGTCCGATCCGCAGCGCATCGACGTGCAGATGCAGGCCGACCTGATTGCCCTGCGCCAGCTCGGCAGCGTGCAGGATGCGGCGCCCGCCAACAGTTTTCCGCTGCGTGGCACCGGCTGGGACAATTTCATCAAGCTGCAGCCCGACCAGGTCAAGATGACCACCGACGCGGCGATGTTTTTTTCCGATGACCACACCCTGGCGACCCTTGGCACGCACCTGATCGCGGGGCGCAATTTCACCGCCAGCGAAATCGGTGCCCAGCAGCCTCGCGACGCCATGCATGCCGCGCAGGTGATCATCAGCAAGGACCTGGCGCAGCGGCTGTATCCGGATGGCTCGGCACTGGGCAAGACCATCTATGTGTCGATGGGGCGCAAGCCATCCACCGTCGTCGGCATCACCGATACGCTGCAGGCGCACATGACCGGCAGCTGGGCCGGCCCCTACGCCTACAACGCCGTGCTGGTGCCGGCACGGCTGTTGAACGATTACACGTACTACATGGTGCGCGCGCGGCCGGGCCAGCTTGCCGCCGCGATGCGCGATGCGCCGAAGGCCCTGTATGCGCAGAGCCGCATGCGCATCATCGACCGCAAGGACGGCGTGATGACGTTCGCCCAGGTGCGCCAGCGCGCCTACGAGCCCGACCGCGGCATGGCGATCCTGATGGGCATCATCAGCCTGGTGCTGCTGGCGATCACCGCTGCCGGCATCGTGGGCCTGACCAGTTTCTGGGTCGGCCAGCGGCGCAAGCAGATCGGCGTGCGCCGCGCGCTGGGCGCGACGCGCGGTGACATCCTCAATTATTTCCTCACCGAGAACCTGCTGATCGCCATCGCGGGCGTGCTGGTCGGTGCGGTGCTGGCGATCGGCATCAATCTGTGGATGGTGACCCAGTTCGAAACGGCGCGGTTGTCGCTGGCCTATGTGCTGGCCGGCGTGGTCGCGTTGCTGTTGCTGGGCCAGGGCGCGGTGCTGGCGCCGGCGCTGCGTGCCTCGCAGGTGTCGCCGGTCGAGGCGACGCGCTCGGTGTGATTTTTTTCTCCCTCCCCTGCGCGCAGGGGAGGGCTGGGGAGGGGTGCTTTTGGCTTCCGGCGAAGAGCACCCCCTCCCGACCTTCCCCTGCTTCGCAGGGTGAGGAGACCACCTCATGGGAGTGCTAGGAATGTTCAGCTACTACCTCGAACTGGCCCTGCGCAGCCTCAGGCGCAGTCCCGGCCTGACCGCGCTGATGGTGCTGGCGATCGGTTTCGGCGTGGCCGCGTCGATGACGACCTGGTCGGTGTTCCGTGCCGTGTCGGGCGATCCGATCCCGTGGAAATCGTCGCAGCTGTTCGTGCCGCAGATCGATATGTGGGGGCCGAAGGGCAGGGGTCCCAACAGCACCGACAACGAGCCGCCGGACGCGCTGGACTACACCGACGCGATGGCGTTCATGCGGGCGCATCGCGGCAAGCTGCAGTCGGCGATGTACCAGATATCGCCTTCGGTGGTGCCGGCCGATGCCACCAAGCATCCGATCAACGTGGGCGGGCACGCGGTGTACAGCGAGTTCTTTCCCATGCTCGACGTGCCGTTCCTGTACGGCAGCGGCTGGGGCGCTGACGAGGACGCGCAGCGCGCTGCCGTGGTGGTGATCAGCAACAAGCTCAACGAGAAGCTGTTCGGTGGCGACAACAGCGTGGGCCGCTCGCTCAACATCGAGGGCAAGGATTACCGGGTGGTCGGCGTGCTGAACAACTGGAACCCGCAGCCGCGCTTCTACGACGTGGTCAACACCGGCGGTTTCGCCACCGGCGTCGAAGACGTGTTCATTCCCCTTGAACGCGCCATCGCGATGGGCATTCCCAACGACGGCAACACCAATTGCAGCGAGACGCCGGCCGAATCGGGTTTCGTCGGCCTGCAGCGCTCCAGCTGCATCTGGCTCGCCTACATGGTCCAGCTCGATGACGCCGCCGCGGTCAGCGCGTATCGCTCCTGGCTGGATGGCTACACGAAGGAGCAGCAGAGTGCCGGGCGCTTCAGCTGGGCGCCGAACAACCGCTTGCGCAACGTGCCGGAGTTTCTCGATCACGAGCAGGTCGTGCCGAGCGACACCAAGGTCTCGCTGCTGGTGGCGCTCGGCCTGTTGATCGTCTGCCTGGTCAATACCGCCGGGCTGCTGCTGGCGAAGTTCCTGCGCCGCAGCAGCGAGATCGGCGTGCGTCGCGCGCTGGGCGCGCCACGGGCCGCGATCTATGCGCAGTTCCTCACCGAGGCGGGCATGATCGGGCTGGCCGGTGGCGTGCTCGGCCTGCTGTTGACTGGCGTGGGCGTGGCCAGCGTGAGCTGGGTGTTGCCCAAGGACATCGCCTCGCTGGCGCGGCTGGATTTCTCGCTGCTCGCGCTCACCCTGCTGGTCGCCGTGATCGCCACCACGCTGGCCGGGGTCTACCCCACTTTCCGTGCCTCACGCGTGCAACCCGCGTGGCAGCTCAAGAGCAATTGAGGATTAACGCCATGACCCTGCATCCCATGATTTCCGCGTTGCGCCGGCACAAGGCGGGCGTGGTGCTGATCGCACTGCAGATCGCACTGACCCTGGCGATCGTCTGCAACGCGGTGTTCATCATCGGCCAGCGCATCGAACGGGTGAACCGCCCGACCGGCCTGGACGAAAACAACCTGTTCCTGGTCAGCCAGCAATGGGTGGGCGCACCCAGCGGCG
Organism: uncultured Gammaproteobacteria bacterium; assembly: GCA_963697555.1. Classification (GTDB taxonomy): domain Bacteria; phylum Pseudomonadota; class Gammaproteobacteria; order Xanthomonadales; family Rhodanobacteraceae; genus Rhodanobacter. The sequence goes on along the minus strand of CAVOOK010000009.1, from coordinate 126,266 downwards.
ACGACCCGGGCAGCGTGGACAAGCTCGACAGCCTGCAGCAGGCCGACCTTGCGGCGCTGCGCGGCCTGCCTGACGTCGCCTCGGTGGCGCCGATCAATTCGCTGCCCTTGCTCAATTCGTCGTGGAACGGAGCGGTCGACCTCAAACCCGGCGACACGCGCCAGGGCAGTTTCAACGGCACCCGCACCACCTACTACTTCACCGACGAGCAGGCGCTCTCCACCTTGGGCCTGCGCCTGGTGGCCGGTCGCAATTTCACCGTCGCCGACGTGCGGCATCAGGGTTTTCGCGACCAGAGCGAGCCGCCGATCGTGATCCTTACCAAGGCGCTCGGCGACAAGCTGTTCCCGAAAGGGGATGCGCTGGGCAAGGTGATCTATCTCAATGGCTCGACCACGCCGAGCACCATCGTCGGTCTGGTCGAGCGCATGCAGGTACCCGGGACGGGCAGCTGGACCAATGCCTTCGTGTGGAATGCGACCCTGGCGCCGGTCCGGCTGGATGCGAATTTCGCGCGCTACGCGATCCGCGCCAAGCCGGGCCGGATGGAGGCGGCGATGCACGCGGTGACGCCGGCGCTGTACAAGACCAACCCTCTGCGCGTGCTCGACGACGATAGCGTCCGCTCCTTCGCGCAGATCCGTGGCGAGGCCTATCGCGCCGACGTCGGCATGGCGATCCTGATGGGCGTGGTGTGCCTGATCCTGCTCGCGGTGACCGCCGCCGGCATCGTCGGCCTCACCAGTTTCTGGGTCGGCCAGCGGCATCGCCAGATCGGCGTGCGGCGCGCGCTGGGCGCGCGCAAGGTCGACATCCTGCATTACTTCCAGATCGAGAACCTGGTGATCGCCGGTATCGGCGCAGTGATCGGATTGATGCTGGCGGTCGGCCTCAACCTGCTGCTCATGAAGAGTTTCGAGATGGACCGCCTGCCGGTGCTCTATGTGCTGGCCGGCATCGTCATGGTGCTGGCACTGGGGCAGGGCGCGGTGTTCGTGCCGGCGCGGCGCGCGTCCAACGTGCCGCCGGTGGTGGCGACGCGGGCGGCGTGATCGTGTTTGAGGCCCTCTCTCCGGCGATGTCGGGGGAGAGGGATGGGCGAGGGGACTTGCGCCCAGGTAGTTGGTTGCGCGTGAAAACCGAATCCTTCCCCTCACCCCGCCCTCTTCCCCAACGGTGAAGCTGTCAGGGGTAGAGGAAGCTGGAACTTCATGGAGTGACGCAATGTTCGGCTATTACCTCGACCTGGCCCTGCGCAGCTTCAGGCGCAACAAGGCGCTCACTGCGCTGATGGTGCTGGCGATCGCGCTTGGGCATCGGCGCCAGCATGACCACGCTGACGGTGCTGCATGTGCTGTCGGGCGACCCGTTGCCGGGCAAGAGCAGCAAGCTGTTCTATCCGCAGCTGGATCCGCAGGACATGGACGGCTACAAGCCGCAGGACGATCCGCCGGCCCAGGTCGGCTGGATCGACGGCATGGCATTGCTGCACGCCAGGCGCGCGCGCCATCAGGCGTTGATGACCGGCGGCGCGGTGCCGATCCAGCCGGCGCAGTCTTCCATCGATCCATTCTTCGAGGACGCGCGTTACACCTCCGCCGATTTCTTCCCGATGTTCGACGTGCCGTTCCTTTACGGACACGGCTGGAACGCGACCGACGACGAAGCCAGCGCGCGCGTGGCCGTGCTTACCCGCGAACTCAACGACAAGCTGTTCGGCGGCCAGGACAGCACCGGCCAGATGTTGCGCATGGACGACGTGGCGTTCCGCATCGTCGGCGTGCTGGACAGCTGGCGGCCGACGCCGCACTTCTACGATCTCAATACCGGCAGCTACTCCTCCGACGAGGGCGTGTTCGTGCCGGTGACGACGGCGACGGATCTCAAATTCGCGCGCAACGGCTCGACCGATTGCTGGGACAAGGGTTCGAGCGACAACATGAAAACCGCCACCTGCACCTGGCTGCAGTTCTGGGTGCAACTGGACACGCCGGCCGAAGCCGCCGCGTACCGGAGTTCCTGCTGAACTATTCCAGCGACCAGAAGGCGCTGGGCCGTTTCCAGCGGCCGCCCAATGTGCGCCTGCACGACCTGATGGGCTGGCTGGATTTCAACAAGGTGGTGCCCAGCGACGTGCATCTGCAGGTATGGCTGGCGTTCGGCTTCCTGCTGGTGTGCCTGGTCAACACGGTCGGGCTGATGCTGGCCAAATTCCTGCGCCGCTCGGGCGAACTCGGCGTGCGTCGCGCACTGGGCGCGTCGCGCCGTTCGCTGTTTGCGCAACTGCTGGTCGAGGCCGCGGCGGTCGGCCTGGCCGGCGGTGTCGGTGGCTTGCTGCTGGCGCTGCTCGGGCTGTGGCTGGTGCGCAGGCAACCTTCGGACTACGCCGCGCTGGCGCATCTGGACTTGCCGATGCTGCTGGCGACGTTCGTGTTTTCCGTCGTGGCCAGCCTGCTGGCGGGCTTGCTCCCGGCCTGGCGCGCCTGCCTGATTCCCCCTGCGTTGCAATTGAAGAGCAACTGACATGGATATCCGCCCCATTTTCTCGACCCTGCGCCGGCACAAGATTCCCGCGTTTCTGCTGGTGCTGGAGATCGCGCTGACGTGCGCCATCGTCTGCAATGCGGTGTTCCTGATCAGCCAGCGCCTGCAGCGCAGCGAGATGGTCAGTGGCGTGGTCGAGCACGAGCTGGTGCAGATCCAGGTGGCCAGCATCGGCAAGCCGGTCGATGCCAAGGCGCGTGCGCAGGAGGACCTTGCGTTGCTGCGGCGGATTCCCGGTGTGACCACGGCAGCGCTGGTGAACCAGGTGCCGTTCACCAACAGCTCGTCCAACACCAGCATCAAGCTCGACCCGACGCAGAAGCTGCCCACGCTCAACGCCACCATGTACATGGGCGAAGGCCTGATCAGCACCTACGGCGCGCGGCTGGTGGCGGGGCGCGATTTCAATGCCGACGAGTACATGGACTACGACGACATGCGCGCCGATCCCAACCTGCAGAGCAAGGTGGGTTCGGTGGTGATCACGCAGGCGATGGCGGAACGCTTGTGGCCCGGGGACAGCGCGCTGGGCAAGAACATCTATCTCGGCGATACGTCGGTGCGCGTGATCGGCGTGATGCAGGCGCTGATCCGGCCGTCACTGTTCATGGGCGACGACGCGGCGCAGTGGACCATGGTGTTTCCGCTGCGGATGAGCGCCGCCAGCGCGTCGCGCTATGTGCTGCGCGCGGCGCCCGGACAACGCGAGAGCGTGCTCGAGGCCGCGGCGAAGCAGCTGCGCAAGGCCGACGCGCACCGCATCGTTCTCGAGAAAAAGACCCTGGACGACATCCGCAGCGATTTCTTCCAGAACGACCGCGCGATGGCCGGCATCCTGGTCGGCGTGATCGTTGCGCTGCTGGTCGTGACCGCGCTCGGCATCGTCGGCCTGGCCAGCTTCTGGGTCGCGCAGCGGCGCCGCCAGATCGGCGTGCGCCGCGCACTGGGCGCGACCCGGCGCAACATCCTCAATTATTTCCAGACCGAAAACTTCCTGCTCGCCACCATCGGTATTGTGCTCGGCATGGTGCTGGCCTACGGCATCAACCTGTTCCTGATGCTGCACTACGAATTGCCCAGACTTCCAGCCGTCTATTTCCCGGTGGGTGCGATCGTGCTGTGGCTGATAGGGCAGGCGGCTGTGCTGGGCCCGGCGTTGCGTGCCGCGGCGGTGCCGCCGGTGGTGGCGACGCGGTCGGTTTGACAAGGTTTTCCCTTCTTCCTCTGGGAGAAGGTGCCCGCAGGGCGGATGAGGGTACGGGCAGAGCGTAACGCTGCGCTCCGACCGGACCCTCACCCCAACCCCTCTCCCGTCGGGAGAGGGCATTAATAGCAACGGAGGCATGGAATGTTCGCCTACTACCTCGACCTGGCCCTGCGCAGCCTCAGGCGCAACAAGGTGCTCACCACGCTGATGGTGCTGGCGCTGGCGCTGGGCATCGGCGCCACGATCACCACGCTGACGGTGCTGCGGCTGCTGTCCGGCGATCCGTTGCCGCAGAAGAGCGCGCAGCTGTTCTATCCGCAGATCGATCCGAACGCGAAGGACGGCTACATCGCGGGGCAGACCAAGCCGGACGAGCTGATGACCTATCCGGATGCGATGAACCTGCTCCAGGCGCATCACGGCACGCATCAGGCGGCGATGGCGCTGACCCAGGCCAAGATCATGCCGAAGCAGGCCAACGCGCATCCGTTTTTCAGCGATGCGGTGATGACCACCGCGGATTTCTTCGCGATGTTCGACGTGCCGTTCCAGTACGGCGGCGGCTGGTCGGCGTCGGACGACGAAAGCAAGGCGCAGGTGGTCGTGATCGCCGGCTTCCTCAACGACAAGCTGTTCGGCGGCGCCGACAGCGTGGGCCGCGTCATCCGCGTCGGCGACCACGACCTGCGCATCGTCGGCGTGCTCAAACCGTGGGCGCCGCAGCCGCGGTTCTATTCGCAGAACCTCGGCGGGCGCAGCTACGGCGACGGCGACGCGGTGTTCCTGCCGCTGCAGACGGCGCGCGCGATGGAGATGGGTCCGCAGGACACGGAGTGCTATGCCGCGGTGCCGGATATCCAGCACCTGGAAACGGCGCCGTGCGAGTGGCTGGGTTTCTGGGTGCAACTGGACAGCGACGAGGCGGTGGCCGGCTACAAGTCGTTCCTCGACGGTTACGTGAAACAGCAGGTGGCGCTGGGCCGGTTCCAGCGCACCGAGACGTCGCTGCTGGACCTGATGGGCTACCTGCGCCAGGAGCAGGTGGTGCCCGACGACGTGCGCCTGCAGGCGGGCCTGGCCTTCGGCTTCCTGCTGATCTGCGTGGTCAACACGGTCGGCCTGCTGCTGGCCAAGTGCCTGCGCCGCTCGCAGGAGATCGGCGTGCGCCGCGCGCTGGGTGCCACGCGCAAGGAGATCTTCACGCCAGTTCATGGTCGAGGCCGGCATCGTCGGGTTGGCCGGTGGCGTGCTGGGCCTCGGCCTTGCCGAGCTGGGGCTGTTGGGCATCCGCCACCAGCCGGCGGAATACGCCAGCCTCGCGCATCTGGACCTGTCGATGTTCGCGTTCACCTTCGTGGTGGCCCTGGTGGCCAGCCTGGTCGCCGGCATCCTGCCGGCCTGGCGCGCCTGCGTGCTGGCGCCGGCTCCCCAACTGAAAGCTGCCTGAGGTCATCATGGAAATCCGATCGATCGAATTTCGTCCGATCCTCGCCAGCCTGCGCAAGCACCGCATTCCCGCCCTCCTCATCGTGCTGGAGATCGCGCTGGCCTGCGCCGTGTTGTGCAACGCCGTCTTCATGATCAGCAAGCGCATCAGCGACATCCATCTGCCCAACGCGATCGACGAGCAGGGCCTGGTGAGCGTGTCCCTGCGCGGCACCGACGACAAGCTCGTCGGCAGCGACATCCCGCGCAATCTTGCCGCGCTGCGCGGCATCGCCGGGGTGCAGCAGGCAAGCTTCACCAACAGCCTGCCGCTCAGCCACAACAACTGGGGCTGGAGTTTCGGCACGAGTCCGGATTCGCAGCTCGTCTCGACGCAGAAGAACGTCAACGTATCGCTGTATTTCGTCGGCGAAGGCGGCGACAAGGCGCTGGGCCTGCACGTGGTGCAGGGACGTTTCTTCAACGCGGACGAGTTCGCCGACAGCAAGTTCGACACCGCGCCGCTGCCTGAAACCCACGCGGTGGTGATGACGCAGAGCGCGGCAGGACGGTTCTGGCCGGGACAGTCGGCGCTGGGCAAGACGATCTATTCCAAACCGTTCTACTACACCGTGGTCGGCGTGATCGACGACGTGCTGCGGCCCAACGTCTACACCCAGGACACGGCCAAGTCGTACGAGGACGTGTATTTCCCGATGAGCGCCGCCGGCAGCAAGGGCGCGCTGAGCAACTACATCGTGCGCGGCGCGCCGCAGGACCGCGAACGCATCATGCGCGAGGCGGAGCAAAAACTGTCCGCGCTCAATCCCGCCGCGGTCGCCAAGGGCACGACCTACGTGGACATCCGGCAGAAGTATTTCGCCGACATGAGCTCGATGGCCTGGATGCTGGTGCTGGTATGCGTGGTGATGCTGGCGGTGACCGCTTTCGGCATCGTCGGCCTGACCAGCTTCTGGGTCGGACAGCGACGCCGGCAGATCGGCATCCGCCGTGCAGTGGGCGCCACGCGCGGCCACATCATGCAGTACTTCCAGACCGAGAATCTGCTGCTTACCACGGCCGGCGTGGTCGTCGGCATGGGGCTGGCCTATGGCATCAATCTGTACCTGATGCAGCACTACGAAATGTCGCGCATGCCCTGGTACTACCTGCCGGGCGGCGCGCTGTCGCTGTGGCTGCTGGGCCAGGCGTCGGTCTTCGGACCGGCGCAGAAAGCGGCCTCCGTGCCACCGGTGGTGGCGACGAGGTCGGTGTGAAGCAATTCGTTATGGGAGCCTGAAAGATGTTTGCCTATTACCTTGATCTGGCCTTGCGCAGCCTCAGGCGCAACAAGGTGCTCACCGCGCTGATGGTGATTGCGATTGCCGTCGGCATCGGTGCCAGCATGACCACGCTGACGGTGATGCGGCTGTTGTCGGGCGATCCGATCCCGGCCCGCAGCGCCCACCTGTTCTATGCGCAGCTCGATCCGGATCCGACTCCGGGCGAGCGGAAGGAGCCGTACGACGTGATCGACTATCAGTCGGCGGTTGACCTGTGGAGCGCGCATCGCGCCGACCGCCAGACCCTGATCATCGAAAGCCCGGTTCGCATGCTCGCACCCGACGTCAACCTGCCGGCGATGATGCCGGCGATGGCTTCGATCACGGCGGATTTCTTTTCGATGTTCGACGTGCCGTTCCAGTACGGAAACGGCTGGACCGCGGAGGACGACAGCAGGCGCGCCCACGTCGCGGTGATTTCGGCGGACCTCAACCAGAAACTGTTTGGCGGCGCCAACAGCGTGGGCCGCACCCTGCGCCTGCGCGATACCGATGTACGCATCATCGGCGTGCTCAAGCCGTGGCGACCATCGCCGTTGTTCTACATGGTGGCCGGTGCCCACTACGCCAACGGCGACACCGCCGATCTCTACAGCAAGACGCAGGACGTGTTCACGCCATTCTTCACCGGCCTCGAACTCAACGACGGCAATTTCAGCCAGTACACCTGCTGGCATCTGCCCGATCATCCCGGCCACCTGCGGAACTCGCCCTGCGTGTGGGTGCGCCTGTGGGTGCAGCTGGACGACGGCAGCAAGGTGGCCGCATACAAACAGTTCCTGGACGGCTACGCGGTCCAGCAGAAAGTGCTCGGTCGTATCGTGCGACCGCAGAACACGCGCCTGCGCAGCCTGATGCAATGGCTCGACTATGAGGGCGTGGTGCCCAGCGATGTACGCCTGCAGACCTGGCTGGCGTTTGCGTTCCTGGCCATCTGTCTGTTCAACACCATCGGCCTGCTGCTGGCGAAATTCCTGCGCCGCGGCGGCGAAATCGGCGTGCGCCGTGCGCTGGGTGCGACGCGAGGCGCGGTGTTCGCGCAATGCCTGGTGGAGGCCGGCATGGTCGGGTTGATCGGCGGCATCGTCGGCTGGCTGCTGGCCTTGGTCGGTCTGTGGCTGGTGCGCCAGCAGTCGGTGCCATACGCCGACCTCGCGCGCCTGGATGCGTCGATGTTCCTGCTCACCTTCGCGCTCGCCATCGCCGCCAGCCTGCTGGCCGGCGTGCTGCCGGCACTGCGCGCGAGCCGGTTGCCGCTCGGCCTGCAGTTGAAGACCCTGTAAGGAGCCCGTCGATGCAGATTCAACCCATACTTGCAGCATTGCGTCGCCATCGGCTGGCCACGTTGCTGATCGCGCTGGAGATCGCGCTGGCCTGTGCGGTTCTGTGCAATGCCTGCTTCCTGATCAGCAACCGCATTGCCCTGATCCATCTCGACAGCGGCGTGGATCAATCCGCGCTGGCGACGGTGCAGTTGACCGGTTACGAGGACACCCAGGCGAACGATCTCAACGCGCGCGTGCTGGCCGGCTTCCGCGGCATCGCGGGCATGCAGTCGGTCAGCGTGCTCAATTCCATACCTTTCGGCGCACGGCGTGGCACGGCGGGAATGACGCTGGACCAGGCTGGGCAGAAGTTCGGCGGCGTGGTGGAGTTCTACGTCGGTGGTCCGGGCAGCCTGAAGGCGCTGGGCGTGAAACTGGTCGCGGGTCGCGGCCCGCAAATGGACGACTTTCAGGCTTTCACCGGACTGATGCCCAACAATGCATCCGTGCAAATCACCCGCACGCTGGCCAACCATTTGTGGCCGAGAGCCGATCCTCTGGGCAAGACGTTCTGGCTCGGCGACCTGCGGTATCGCGTGGTCGGCGTGATCGATCATCTGGTCAGGCCGGACCCCGGTGGCTGGCCCGGTGACAGCAAGGACTGGTCGATCTTCGTGCCGGCGCAGACGGGTGTTTTCCTTTCCGGCAGCTACTTGCTGCGCGCCGATCCGAAAGATCTGCCGCGCGTGCTGCGCGAAGCGCGCGACATGGTGCGCAAGATCGCGCCGGACGCAGTGCTCGATCAGGAAGGCAGCAAGTCCCTTGACGACCTTCGCGCCGAGGGCTTTCAGAAGGACCGCGCGATGATCGGCATGCTGGTCGGGGTGATCGTCTCGTTGCTGCTGGTCACCGCGCTGGGCATCGTCGGCCTCGCCAGTTTCTGGGTACAACAGCGAAGGCGGCAGATCGGCGTGCGTCGTGCACTTGGCGCTACCCGCGGCGACATCCTGCACTACTTCCAGACCGAAAATTTCCTCATCGTCACCGCCGGCATCGTGCTGGGTATGCTCCTCGCCTATGCGCTGAACCTGTTGCTGATGCAGCACTACGAACTGCCGCGCCTGCCGCTGTACTACCTGCCGATCGGCGCGCTGGCGCTGTGGGGGCTCGGCCAGCTGGCGGTGCTGGGGCCGGCGCTGCGCGCGGCGGCGGTGCCGCCAGTGGTGGCGACAAGATCAGCGTGATGCTTAATGCCTTCTGCCTCCGGGGGAATGCCCCGGGGGCGACAGGCGAGGGTCATTGAATTAGGGGCACATGGAATGTTTGGGTACTACGTTGATCTCGCGCTGCGCAGTCTCAAACGCAATCCGGTGCTCACCGGGCTGATGGTGCTGGCGATCGGGCTGGGCATCGGCGCGAGCATGACCACGCTGACGGTGTTCCATCTGCTGTCCGGCGATCCCTTGCCCGGCCGCAGCAGCACGCTGTTCCACCCGCAGCTCGATCCGAAACCGCCGGAACCGCACGAACTGCCCCGCCAGCTGACCTACGTCGACGCGATGAACCTGTGGCAGGCGCATCGCGCGGATCGCCAGGCGATCATGGTGGGCGGCAACGTCAAGGCGAAGGGAACGGACGCTGGGGCGAGGTCGATGAGCCTGCACGCGCTGGCGACGACGGCGGATTTCTTCCCGATGTTCGGCGTGTCGTTCGTTCATGGCAGCTCATGGACATCGGCTGACGACACCGGCAAGGCCAGAGTCGCGGTGCTGTCGCGTAGTGCCTACGAGCGACTGTTCCGCGGTCGCGATGGTATCGGCCAGCCGATCCGCGTGGGCAAGTGGGAATTTCTCGTCGTCGGCGTCATCGAGGACTGGCGACCCGCGCCACATTTCTACGACCTCGACCGCGAGAGCTACGGGCAGGGCGACGACATCTTCATTCCCTTCCTGACCTCGCGCGACCTGGCCGACCTCGAGATCACCGGCTACAGCCTCGAGTGCTTCGGCAGCACCACCGACGACACGCACCTGGAGAACCAGCCCTGCCTGTGGCTGAATTTCTGGGTCGAACTGGACACACCGGCCAAGGCCCGCGGCTTACCGCGATTTTCTCGCGAACTATTCGCGCGAGCAGCAGGCGCAGGGGCGCTTCACTTACACGGGGCCGCCGCGCATCGCCTTGCCCGACGTGATGCAGTGGCTGGACCAGAATGGCGTGGTGCCGTCGGACGTGCGCCTGAAAGCGTGGATCGCCTTCGGCTTCCTGCTGGTCTGCCTGATGAACACGACCGGTCTGCTGCTGGCCAAGTTCCTGCAGCGGACCACCGACATCAGCGTGCGCCGTGCGCTGGGCGCCTCGCGCCGGCAGGTGTTCTTCCAGTGCCTGGTGGAAGCCGCGACTGTCGGCATGGCCGGTGGCGTGCTCGGTTTGCTGCTGGCCTGGCTCGGGTTGTGGGGCATCCGCCAGAGCCCCGCGGACTACGCCGATCTCGCGCATCTGGACCTTGCCACCTTCGTCGTCACGTTCGCGCTCTCGATCGCGGCAAGCCTGTGCGCGGGGTTGCTGCCGGCATGGCGCGCCTGCCATATCGCGCCCGCCCTCCAGCTCAAGACAACCTGAGGCCCACGCATGCAGCTACGTCACGTTCTGGCGGCACTGCCGCGACACAAGCTGGTGTGTCTGCTGGTGGTGGTCGAAATCGCAGTGGCCTTTGCCATCCTGTGCAATGCCGCTTTCATCATCCGTGAGCGCGTGCAGCAGATGCAGATCGACACCGGCCTGGCCGAGGACCAGCTGATCTACATCCACAACGACGGCGTCGGCGACGAGGCGAACGCACCGCTGGTCACGCGGAACCTGCTCGCGCTGCGCGGCCTTGGCGGCGTGCAGTCGGCGGTGGCGATGTTTCCGCTGCCGCTGGAGAACATGTCGATCAACTTCAGGCCGTGGCTGACCGCCGACATGAAAATCCGCGGCCCGAGCGTCGGCATGTTCGCCGGCACGCCAGGCTATCTGGATACCCTCGGCGTGAAGATCGTGCAGGGGCGGGATTTCAACGACGCGGAATACGACGGTCTGGATTCGTCCACGAAACCGCTGTCGCCGGCGGTGATCGTCACCCGCGATCTCGCCGACAAATTGTGGCCGGGCCAGAACCCGATCGGTCAGAAGATATGGCGCAGTCCGGCGCGCAGCTACACCGTGGTCGGCGTGGTCCAGCGGCTGGTGCGCGGCTATCTGCGCAAGGATTTCGTGCCGGAATACGCGGCGATGTTCGCGGTCAAGCCGGTGCCGTTCCTGTCCGCCCTGTACGTGATGCGGGTGGACGCGCGGGACCACGATCGCGTGTTGCGCGAGGCCGCCGATCTGCTGCTGCAGCTCAACCCCGACATGCTGATCGATGCACAGGGCAGCTACGCCGATGTGCGCGCCGACTACTTTCGCCAGGACGCTTCGCTGGCCTGGTTGCTGTCGCTTGTATGCACAGCCATGCTGCTGGTGACCGCGCTGGGTATCGCCGGCCTGGCGAATTTCTGGGTACAGCAGCGGCGCCGGCAGATCGGCATCCGCCGCGCCATCGGCGCCACCCGCGGCGACATCCTGCGCTACTTCCAGACCGAGAATTTCCTGATCGTCAGCGGCGGCATCGTGCTGGGCGTGCTGCTGGCGTTTGCGCTGAACCTCGCGCTGATGACGCATTACGAGCTGCCGAGGTTGCCGTGGGCCTACCTGCCGATCGGCGCGTTGACGTTGTGGTTGCTGGGCCAGCTGGCAGTGCTTGGCCCGGCGTTGCGCGCGGCGGCGGTACCACCGGTCGTGGCGACGCGCTCGGTTTGAGCCCTCTCCCCGACGATTTCATCGTCAGGGGGAGAGGGCGTTTCCCAACTCTTGGAGCACATGGAATGTTCGCCTACTACCTCGGCCTTGCACTGCACAGCCTGCGACGCAGCCCGATCCTCACCGCGCTGATGGTGCTGGCGATCGGTCTGGGCATCGGCGCCAGCATGACGATGATCACGGTGCTGCATGTGATGACGGACGACCCGTTGCCCGGCCGCAGTGCGCATCTGTACACGCCGCATCTCGATCCATTGCCGCTGGACTACGCGAGCGGCGGTGGCCCCGATCCGGCCGACAACCTCACCTGGCCGGACGCGATGGCGCTGCTCAAGGCAAAGCGCGCCGCGCATCAGGCGGCGATGGCCGGCGGCACCATGCTGGTGCGTCCCGCGCAGGCCGGGCTGCAGCCGTTCTACGCCAACGGTCGGTACGCCACCGCGGACATCTTCGTGATGTTCGGCATGCGCTTCGAGTACGGCGGCGGCTGGAGCGAGGCGGACGACGTCAACGCCGCGCCCGTGGCGGTGCTCTCCGACACGATGGCGCGCAAGTTGTTCGGCCGCGCCGACGCCGTGGGCCTGACCGCGCACCTCGGTAATGGGGACTACCGCGTGATCGGTGTGATCGCCGACTGGGCGCCGGCCCCGCAGTTCTACGCCGACAACACCGGCGGCCAGTACAACGACGCCGACACGTTCTTCCTGCCGCTGTCGGTGGCGGTGGACAAGGATCTCCCGGTCAATGGCAACCAGTCGGGCTGGGGCAAGGACGAACAGGCGCAGTCCGGCATGCGCGGCGCGGCGATGAGCTGGCTGCAGTTCTGGGTGCAGCTCGACACACCGGCGCAGGTGGCCGCCTATCGGCAGTACCTGGTCGACTATTCCGCGCAGCAGAAGGCGCTGGGACGATTCGAGCGGCCACCGACGAACGCCACGCTGTATGGCCTGATGGCGTGGCTCGCGCATCAGAACCTGGTGCCGGACGACGTCCAGCTGCAGCTGTGGCTGGCGCTGGGCTTCCTGTTCGTGTGCATGCTGAACATCGTGGCCCTGCTGCTGGCGAAGTTCCTGCGCCGCAGCGGCGAGATCAGCGTGCGTCGCGCGCTCGGCGCACGGCGGCGCGACATCTTCGTGCAGCTCGGTGTCGAGTCCGCGCTGATCGGCGTGGCCGGCGGCATGTTGGGCCTGGCCATCGCCCAGCTGGGCCTTTGGAGCGTGCGGCATCGGCCGGACGACTACGCGCGGCTTGCGCAGATGGATCCGGTCATGCTCGCCGGCACGTTCGCGCTGGCCGTGTTCGCCAGCGTATTGGCCGGCCTGCTGCCGGCATGGCGCGCCTGTCGCGTCACGCCGGCCCTGCAACTCAAGGCGCAATGAGGATCAAGGAGATCTCCATGCAGCTTCGTCCCATCCTTTCCACCTTGCGCCGGCACAAGCTCACCGCCAGCCTGCTGGTGTTGCAGGTGGCTTTTACCTGCGCCATCGTCTGCAACGTGGTGTTCATGGTCGCGCAGCGGATCGAGCGCGTCAGCGTGCCGAGCGGCATCGCCGAGGCCGAGTTGTCGATCATCCACAGCTCCGGTTTCGCCGGGGACGACAATCCGCAGGCGCGGCAGGCGACCGACCTGGCCGCGCTGCGGGCAATCCGCGGCGTGCGCTCGGCGGTGGCGGTGAGTTCCGCGCTGCCGCTGTCCCGCAGCGACTCGTCGTATGGCGTCTGCCCAGATGCGTCGTCGATGAAGCGCGCCATGCAGCAGCGTTCGGCCGCCGGCGCGGGCTGCCTGCAGCCGAGCATGTACGACGGCACCGCCGGCCTGATCGACACGTTCGGCTTGCACCTGACGGCGGGGCGCGACTTCACGCTGGACGACTACGTGATCGGCAACACGCACAAGCCGCCGGTGGCGATCGTTACGCGTGCGCTCGCGCAGCGCCTCTATCCGGGTCAGGATCCGCTGGGCAAGTCCATCTATCTGGACGATGCGGTGATCCGCGTGGTCGGCGTGGTGGACCGGCTGTTGCGCCCGAGCCTGCGCACGCCGGCAGTCGACGGCGACAGCATGATCTGGCCGCAGAAGCCGGACCGCCCGTGGGTGACCTATGTGCTGCGCAGTGCGCCGGAGGATCGCGCGCGAATTCTTCATGAAGGCCGCGCCGCGCTGCTGGCGGCGAGCCCGAACCGGCTGGTCAATCCGGAGCGGATGGAACCCTATACAGAAATGCGCGCGCGCTTCTTCCAGCGCGACACCACCATGATCGGCCTGCTCGTTGCCGTCGGGTTGGGGCTGCTGTTCGTCACGGCGCTGGGCATCGCCGGGCTGGCGAATTTCTGGGTGCAGCAGCGCACGCGCAGCATCGGTATTCGCCGCGCCATCGGCGCCACTCGTGGCGACATCCTGCGTTATTTCCAGACCGAGAATTTCCTGATCGTCGGCGGCGGCATCGTGCTGGGCATGCTGCTGGCCTTCGTGCTGAACCTCGTGCTGATGACGCATTACGAGCTGCCGCGGCTGCCATGGTTCTATCTGCCGATCGGGGCGTCGGCGTTGTGGTTGCTGGGCCAGTCGGCGGTGCTCGGCCCGGCGCTGCGCGCGGCGGCGGTGCCGCCGGTGGTGGCGACGCGATCGGTTTAGGCCGTGCCGTAACGCTGGAACGGCGAGCCGTTCCGCGCCTTGCCCAATTTGCCCCGCTGGAGGTATACGCGTGCCCATAGTCATGGCAACCTTTCAGCTCCGAGCGGCATCCATAGCCGCATGTGCAGAAGAAAAATGCGAACCGTACTGATCATCGACGACAACCCGGCCGTGGGCGAGGCGCTCTCGCTGGCACTGTCGTTGCACGAGATCCGCCCGCTGACCGCGCTGACGCCCGACGAGGGGCTGCTGACGCTGGAGCGCCAGGCGGTGGACGTGGTGATCCAGGACATGAACTTCACCGCCGATACCACCTCGGGCGAGGAGGGCGTGGCGCTGTTCCGCGCGATCCGCGAGCGCCATCCGGATCTGCCGGTGATCCTGCTCACCGCGTGGACCCATCTGGAAACCGCGGTGGAGCTGGTCAAGGCCGGCGCGGCCGACTACCTGGCCAAGCCGTGGGACGACAACAAGCTGCGGGCCACGGTGGAGAACCTGCTGGAGCTGTCCGAGTCCACCCGCGAGGTCAACCGCGGCCGGCGCGAGCGGCGTCAGCGGCGCGAGGGGCTGCAGCGCAAGTACGAGCTCGACGGGCTGGTGTTCGCCTCCGAGGCGATGGCGCGCACGCTCGACCTCGCCTGCCAGATCGCCCGCTCGGACGTGCCGGTGCTGATCACCGGCCCCAACGGCACCGGCAAGGAGCGCATCGCCGCGATCGTGCACGCGAACTCGGCCGTGAAGCGCGGCGCCTTTGTCGCGGTGAATTGTGGAGCGTTGCCCGGGGAGCTGATCGAGGCCGAGCTGTTCGGCGCCGACGCTGGCGCGTATACGGGCGCGAACAAGGCGCGCGAAGGGCGCTTCGAGCTGGCCGATGGTGGCACGCTGTTCCTCGACGAGATCGGCAACCTGCCGCTGCCCGGTCAGATGAAATTGCTGCGGGTGCTGGAAACCGGGCAGTTCGAGCGGCTCGGCTCCGGCCGCACGCGCCAGGTCAAGGTGCGTGTATTGAGTGCGACCAATGCCGACCTCAAGGCGATGATTCGCGCCGGCACGTTCCGTGAGGATCTGTATTACCGCCTCAACGTGATCGAGGTGAACCTGCCGCCGCTGACCGAACGCAGCGACGACATTCTGCCGCTGGCCGAATTCTTCCTGGATGGCCGTGCCGAGCTCGGCGATGCCGCGCGCGAGGCCCTGCTGACGTATCCGTGGCCGGGCAATGTTCGCGAACTGAAGAACGCGATCGAACGCGCCGCCTTGCTGGCGGGCGGCAATCCGATCACGCCCGATCTGCTCAACCTGCCGCAGCACGCCGCAACTGGCGCCGCCGCGGCGCGCAATCTGGATGAGCCCAGCCGCGAGGCGGTGGAGGCGGCCCTGCACAAGGCCGACGGCGTAGTCAGTCGCGCCGCGCAGCACCTGGGTTTGTCGCGTCAGGCACTGTATCGGCGGATGGAACGCTACGGCCTGGCGACGCCGGCCTGAAGTCGTCACGGCGGCGCATGGCTTGCCGTCGAGGGCGTGCAGTACAAAGATGGCCGTACCCCATCCAGCAGGAGTGCGCGATGCGTTTTCGACATGTATTGATGGCTTCGACATGGCTGCTCGCCGGGGCGGCCCTGGCGCAGACGGCGCCCGTCACGTCCAGCCAGAGCGATAGCTGGCCGGCGCATCCGGCGGCTGCCAGTTCGGCCACTTTTCGCGGCCACGCGACGGTGGAAGCGACGCCGTCGCACAGCCCGTTCAAGTTCAAGGAGCGCCAGCGGACCGGCCCGGCGGACCAGCCGCCGCCCGGCGCCACCGACAAGGCCGCCGTGATGGGCACCGACCGCGCCTGGCAGAACGGCCGCCCGCCAGTGAACTGCGCACAAACGCCGATGGATGCCACATGTCGCCATTGATGCGGGCTGGCCGACACCGGGAGGCCGGCCAATGTGGCGTCGCCTGAGCTCGCTGCAGGGGCGGCTGACCTTGCTGCTGGCCCTGGCGAGCCTGACCGGCGCGTTGATCTACGCCGGCATCACGCAATGGCCGCTGCCGCAGTTGCTGCAATGGTTGCGCAAGGATCTGGCCGTCACCATACGCGCGCCGATGCAGCTGGGCATTTACGGTGGCCTGCTGGTCAGCCTGCTGGTGCTGTTGCCGCTGGCGTTCCTGCTGGCCGGCCGGGCGATGGCGCCGGTGAGCCGTCTGCTGCGCGCGCTGGAAGGCGCGGTGGCCAGCTACCGCGATGGCGATTTCAGCTTCTCCATCGCGATCAACCGGCGTGACGAACTGGGCGACCTGATCCGCATGCACAACGCGCTGGGCCAGACCCTGCGCGAACAGCGCCAGCATCTGGTCCAACGCGAACTGCTGCTGGACACGGTGGTGCAGAACACGCCGGTCGCGCTGGTGCTGACCGATTCGATCGGCCGCGTTGCCTACGCCAACATCGCCTCGCGCCACCTGTTCAACGAAGGCCGCAACCTGGTCGGTCTGGATTTTGCCGCCCTGCTGGCCGACGCGCCCGAAGCGCTGCGCAAGGCGGTGGAAAGCGGCGAGGATGCGCTGCTCAGCGTTGAAATGGAGGGCAGCGAGGAAACCTTCCACCTGTCGCAACGCGCGTTCCGTTTGCAGGGCCGGCCACATCGACTGCAACTGTTCCGGCGCATGACACGCGAGCTGTCGCGGCAGGAAGTGGCTACCTGGAAGCGGGTGATCCGCGTGATCAGCCACGAGCTCAACAATTCGCTGGCGCCGATTTCCTCGCTGGCGCATTCCGGCGCCGAACTGGCGCGGCGCGGACAGCTCGACCGCCTGCCCAACGTGTTTGCCACCATCAGCGAACGCGCGATGCATCTGCATGGTTTCATCGCCGGCTACGCCAGTTTTGCCAAGCTGCCCACGCCGCGAACCGCGAGCGTCGAATGGGCGCGCTTCCTCGATGGCTTGTCCCTGCATTGCCATTATCGACTGGCCGCGCCGCCACCGCAGCAGCCGGGGATGTTCGATGCAGTGCAGATCGAGCAGGTGCTGATCAACCTGATCAAGAACGCGCACGAATCGGGCAGTGTGGAAGACGACGTCACGCTGTCGATTCTGGAGGTGGGCAACGAGTTGCGCATCGAGGTGGCCGACCGTGGCCCCGGCATGAGCGAAACCGTATTGGCGCAGGCGTTGCTGCCGTTCTATTCGACCAAGCGCTCCGGCACCGGCCTGGGTCTGGCACTGGCCCGCGAAATCACCGAGGCGCACGGCGGCCGCGTGCTGCTGAACAACCGTGAAGGTGGTGGCCTGCGGGTCAGCCTGCGGTTGCCACAATCCGTGCCGCTATGAAGTAACCGGCGTGACCAGGATGCTTTGGTGCCGTAATCGTGATTCACAGAAGCAAGAAGCGTTGCCCGCCAACGGGCTTCCGCGAAAATGCGGGCTTCGTATTCGCCGCACGGATTCCGTACAACAGTGCGCGAAAGCGGGAATACATTTTGAGTTTGCCGGCAGGTTTTCCTCGACACGTTTTCGGCGAGTCCACATAACGCGCAGAAAAGCATCGGCCGTCCATGAAATGATTTGCTGGTGTCCCAACATCTGGTTATGAATTTTCGCCGTGGCACCTCGACGCTTCACGCCACAACCGGATGTTGTTCGCTGCGGCATTCGCCGTCGGTGATCCGCAGTAACTAGCGGATTCGTAATGCTTTCGCTGGCAGGTGACGCATTGCCATGGCCGGTTGCGCGACTACCATTGCCCGCTAAAAAATCGCTTCGAAAGGCTCGTGACGCCTTTTCGGCATGTCGTTGACGCTTTTGAAATGGCCGTGATACACAGCGTCAGAGGGGGAAAATGCCGGTACGGAAATCCGGGCCTGGCCAGGCCGGCATGGGTATTGTCCATTCGTATCGAATGTGGTGTCCGGGAGCTGCCGTGCAAATCCGACAATACCTGTGGCGTGCCTTGTATTTGATTTTCGTTGCACGAACCCATGCCGCGCATGATCGCAAGCGATGCGGAGTTTTCCGAATGAAGGGGCTCACACGGATGCTTGTGGTGTGCATGGCATCAGCATCGGTATCGGCCTTCGCGCAAACCGGCGGAACGCCGCGCGTGTCGGCTGCGGCCACGATGGAGCAGGCCGGCATGGTCGACATTCGCAGCCTGGTGCCGGACATTTCGCAATCGATCGCCTACGCCGGCAGCGACAACTTCGTCGGTTCGCCCATCAACGGCTATCAGGCGCCGCGCTGCTGGTTGAAACGCGAAGCCACCGAGGCACTGGGCCGGGTGGACGCCGCGCTGCGCGAACGCCACATGCGCCTGCGCGTGTTCGACTGCTACCGGCCGGCGCGCGCCGTGGCGCATTTCGTGCGCTGGGCGAGCGACCCCGCTGACCAGCGCACCAAGGCCGCGCATTACCCGGACCTGGGCAAGTCGAAGCTGCTCGGCGATTACATTGCGCCGGTCTCGGGCCATAGCCGCGGCGCTACCGTCGACCTGACCGTGCTGAAGTGCGACGCGCGCGACGCCGGCTGCGAGCCGCTGGACATGGGCACCGGCTTCGACTTTTTCGGAACCCGCGCGCATACAGACACGCCGGAAGTCAGTGGCGAACAGCGAGCCAACCGCCACCTGCTGCGCGACGCGATGGAAGCGCAGGGTTTCCGCAACTACGCGATGGAGTGGTGGCACTACACCCTGCATCCCGAACCTACGCCGGACGTCATCTACGACGTGCCGGTGACGGCGCCCGACCAGCCCGGCTGGCAGGCCGAGATCCAGCGCCTGGTGCAGCCCTATGACGGCGACGTGCCGGGGGTCTCGCTGCTGGTGATCAAGGATGGCAAGGCCGTGGTCAGCCGCGGCTACGGGCGATCCGACCTTGAGCGCGGCACCGAGGCGGGCCCGGCGACCGACTACCGGCTCGCATCGGTGACCAAGCAATTCACCGCCGCGGCGGTCCTGCTGCTGGCACAGGACGGGAAGCTCTCCATCGACGACCCAGTCAAGCGCTGGCTGCCATCGCTGCCGAAGGTGGCGGACGGCATCACCCTGCACAACCTGCTCGACCACACCTCGGGCATGCTGAATTACGAAGACCTGATGCCGGAGCCCTACGCAGGGCAGATCCGCGATGCCGGCGTGCTGGCCCTGCTGAAAAAGGAAAATCGGCTGTATTTCCCGCCTGGGAGCATGTACCGCTACAGCAACAGCGGCTACGCGCTGCTGGCGCTGGTGGCGGAGCGCGCATCTGGAATGAGCTTCCCGGACTACGTGCGCACGCGCATTTTTCAGCCACTGGGCATGCACAATACCCTGGCCTACGTCGCCGGCGGGCCTGACGTGCCGCATCGGGCCTGGGGTTACAGCGAGGCCTGCGACGGCTGGACACGCACCGACCAGAATGCGTACAGCGCGGTGCTCGGCGACGGCGGCATCTATTCGAACATCGCCGACATGGCGCGCTGGGACGCCGCCCTGTACGACGACCGGCTGCTCAGCGACGCGTCGCGCGCACTGGCGTTCGGGCACCAGGTGCAGGTTTCCATCACGCCCGAGGCGACGTACTACGGCTTCGGGTGGCGCGCCGCCGGTGATCGGCTGTGGCACTCCGGCGAAAGCATCGGCTTTCGCAACGCGATCGTGCGCTGGCCGAAGCAGCACCTGACCGTGGTCGTGCTGAGCAACCGCAACGATCCGACGCCGTTCGACCTGGCGGTCTCGATCGGCAGGCTGTTCATGGACGACGCCAACGCCGAGCCCCGTTGAACCCGATTTCCGCACGAGAGAATTGCTCCAGCCCGATCCTTCGTTCACCAGCCAGACGCAAGTTCGATTGATACCGACGGTCGCCTGCGGCGACCTGCATGCCGCCGCCACTGGGACACCCGCGGCGGCAACCGGAGAACGCCATGCCAGAGCGTCACCCTGCACCCCCATCTCCCGACCGCCGCCGATTCCTGCTGGCCACTGCGGGGACGGCCGTGGCGGTAGCCATCGACGCGCGCGCCGCACCTCTGCTCGGCTTGCCGGGGAAGCGCAAGGCGGCAGGTACGTTTAATGCGTGGATCGAGATCGATCCGGAGATTTTCGAGAACAACCTTTGGCGCGTGCAGGCCGCCCTGGTCGGCAACCCCAAGGTCTGCGCCATCATGAAGGCCGATGCCTACGGTGTCGGCATCGACCTGGTGATGCCCAGCGTCATCAAGGCGCGCATCCCCTATGTCGGCATCGCGAGCAACGAGGAAGCCCGCATGGTGCGGGCCTGCGGCTACAAGGGCCACCTGATGCGCGTGCGTGCCGCCACGCTGGATGAAATCCACGACGCGCTGCACTACAACGTCGAGGAATTGCTGGGCAACCTGGTGCAGGCACGCGCCGTGGGCGCCAGTGTGCGCAAGATCGGTCGCACGTTGCGCGTGCACCTGGCACTGAACTCGGCGGGCATGAGCCGCAACGGGATCGAGATGTTGACCGCGCAGGGCCGGCAGGACGCCGAGGCGCTGGCGAAGATCAGGGGCCTGCAGATCATCGGCATGATGACCCATTTTCCGACCGAGGATCGCGCGGACGTCCTGCAGGGAGTCGACGCCTTCAAGGCGCAGACCGCATGGATGTTCGCCCATGCCGCATTGCGGCGCGAGGACGTGCTGCTGCATGCCGCCAATTCCTACGCCGTCCAGCACATTCCCGAATCGCACCTGGACATGGTGCGTCCCGGCGGTGCGCTGTACGGCTACGGCGGCACGCCCAAGCCGCCGTTCGCGCACGTGGCGTCGTTCAAGTCGCGGGTGGCCTCGGTCCAGGCCTATCCCGCCGGTGACACGGTGAGCTACGACCGCACCTGCGTGCTGAAGCGTGATTCGCTGCTGGCCAACATTCCAGTGGGCTATTCGGACGGCTACCGGCGCGCGTATTCCAACAAGGGTGCGATGCTGATCCGCGGGCAACGGGCCCCGGTGATGGGCAGCGTCACCATGAACACCACGATGGTCGACGTGACCGACATCCCCGGCGTCCAGAACGACGACGAGGTCGTGATGTTCGGCAAGCAGGGCAATGCCGAAATCACCCAGGCAGAAGTCGAGCAGGTCACCGGCGTCATCCTGGCCGACCAGTACACGGTCTGGGGTACGTCGAACCCGAAGATACTGCGTCGCCGTTGAGCGGACGCGCCCGCGCCGTCATGGGGCAGCGTGTTGAGAAGGGGCAAAACGACGACCCTTTTTTTTCGCCTTCCACGGTGCAACAGGCACGCACTTGCCGGTGTCCTGTCGATGCGGTTCGGGGCGTTGTGCCACAAACACCGCCTGGCCGGCCGCCCGGATGTTGCTTTCGCCCGATGCCCGGCCGGCCGGTGGGCGCCTGCTCGCCTATACTTCGGATTCCTCAGGGGATGGAGTAATTCATGGGACAGCTTCTTGCGTTGGTGATCGTGTTCTTCGTGGTGGTCGGCGTGGCCAAGCTGGTGCGCATCGTGCCGCAGGGGTTCGAGTGGACGGTGGAGACGTTCGGCAAGTACACGCGCACGCTCAGCCCGGGCCTGCACTTCCTGATACCGATCTATCAGGCGGTCGGGCGCAAGATCAACATGATGGAGCAGGTGCTCGACGTGCCGTCGCAGGACGTGATCACCAAGGACAACGCGGTGGTGCGCGTCGATGGCGTGGTGTTCTACCAGGTGCTGGACGCCTCGAAGGCCGCCTACGAGGTATCCAATCTGGAACAGGCCTCGCTGGCGCTGGTGATGACCAACATCCGTACCGTGCTGGGCTCGATGGACCTGGACGAATCGCTCAGCCAGCGCGATGCGATCAACGCGAAACTGCTCAAGGTGGTCGACGAGGCGACCCATCCGTGGGGCGTCAAGGTCAACCGCATCGAGATCAAGGACATCGCGCCGCCGCGCGACCTGATCGACGCGATGGCGCGGCAGATGAAGGCCGAGCGTGAGAAGCGCGCCAACATTCTCGACGCCGAGGGCTTCCGTCAGGCGGCGATCCTGAAGGCCGAAGGCGAGAAGCAGTCGGTGATCCTGGCCGCCGAGGGCGAGAAGGAGGCCGCGTTTCGCACCGCCGAAGCACGCGAGCGCTCGGCCGAGGCCGAGGCCAAGGCCACCACGATGGTGTCCGACGCGATCTCCGGCGGCAACGTCAACGCGCTGAATTATTTCGTCGCCAACAACTACGTCGACGCGCTGAAAGAGATGGCCAAATCGCCGAATCAGAAAATGCTGCTGCTGCCGATCGAGGCCACCGGCATCCTGGGCTCGCTGGCCGGCATCGCCGAGCTGGCCAAGGAGTCGTTGGGCCAGCAGCAGAAGTCGATCGCCCAGCCGCCGCTGCGCTGATCTTGGGCGCCCCTCTCCCGCCTGCGGGAGAGGGGTTGGGGGAGAGGGCAAGAAGCCAGGGAGAGGGCATGAACCATCTCATCCACGCCAAGGCCATGCGTTCAGAACAGACGCCAGCCGAGCAACGCCTCTGGTACCACCTGCGCGCCCATCGCTTCATGGGTTTGAAGTTCAAACGACAAAAAACGATGGGGCCATATATCGTCGACTTCATCTGCTTCGAACATGGCTTGATCATCGAAGTCGATGGCAGCCAACATGATGATCAACTCGCCTATGATCGCCAGCGCGACCAGTGGCTGGCAGCACAAGGACTGACGGTGTTGCGCTTCTGGAATCACGATGTACTAAATCGCACGGAGATGGTGCTGGAACGAATTCGACAAGCTGTCGAAGAGCGGCTTTGCTCGGCGCCGTTGCCCTCTCCCCCGGCCCCTCTCCCATGAATGGGAGAGGGGAGCTTCTCAACACGGAGTCCTTCATGCTTGGACAGATAGCAACACACTATTTGTGGTGGATCCTGGCGCTGCTGCTGATCGCCGGCGAGCTGCTGCTGCCGGGTTATTTTCTCTTGTGGATCGGGCTGGCTGCGGCGGCGATGGGCGTGGTGCTGTGGGCGGTGCCTGTGTTGGGGATGCTCGCGCAGGCGGTGCTGTTCGGCCTGCTCGCGTTGGCGTTCTGCGTGGGTTACGCGCGTTGGCTGCGGCCGCGGCTGGAGCGTCGCGCGCCCGGTGACGAGCGCTTGAACCGCCGCGGTGAGCAGATGATCGGCCAGCGCTACGAGCTGGTCGAGCCGATCGTCAACGGCCGCGGCAAGGCACGCGTGGGTGATGGGCAGTGGCTGGTCAGCGGGCCGGACATGCCGCTGGGCAGCACGGTGGAAGTGGTCGCCGTGGAAGGCACCACGTTGAAGGTTCGCGCTGCGGCATGAGTGCCGGCAGTGCCATCGACCAGCAGCAGTTTGGCACCACGGCGGCGGCCACCCGGATCGCGTTTGTGCTGGAACTGGCGCGGCGGCTGCATCAGTACGGCACCTCCGCGCCGCGGCTGGAGATGGCGGTAGCAGGCGCGGCGCAGCGGCTGGGCTTGGTGGCCGACGTATGGTCCAGCCCCACCGCCGTCATCATTTCCTTCGCCGATCTGGCCCAGGGCGAGGAAGCCGTGGCACAGACCACGCAGGTAATGCGGCTGGCGCCCGGCGAAGTAAACCTGCAGCGACTTTGCGAGGCGGACGACATCGCCGATCGCGCGATCGCCGGCGAACTGGATCTGCGCGAAGGCTTCCGCCTGCTGCGCGCGCTGGGCCAACCCGACACGCGCCGCGAGAAGATCGGCCTGCTGGCCAGTTATGGCCTGTCCGCGGCCAGCATTGCGGCGCTGTTCCTGCACAGCTCGTGGGTGGATCTGCTGGTGGCTGGCGTGATCGGCGTGATCATCGGCGGCATCACTTTGCTGGCGGCCAGTCGGCCGCGGCTGGCGGTGGCCAGCGATGCGATCTGCGCACTGGTGGCCACCGCGGTGACCATTGTGGTGAGCGCGTTCGTGGTGCCGCTGGCGATCAAGTCGGTGGTGCTGGCCAGCCTGATCATCCTGATACCAGGCATGTCGCTGACCACGGCGGTGCGCGAAATCTCCAGCCAGCATCTGGTCTCCGGCATGGCGCGCATGGGCGGCGCGATGTCGACGCTTCTCAAGCTGACCTTCGGCACCATCGCCGCCACCCAGGTTTGCGCCGCGCTGGGTATTACCGCGCGCGATTTTTCCCTGCCGGCGCTGCCGTCGTGGACGGATTATCCGGCGCTGCTGGTCGCAGCCATCGCATTCGCCATCCTGTTCCGCGCCGCGCGTCGCGACTGGCCGGTGGTGATCATCGCCGTCATCGTGGGTTATCTGGCCACGCGCTGGGGCGGTGCCATTTCCGGCTCGTTGCCGGGTGCACCGTTTGGCGTATTCCTCGGCGGATTGCTGCTGGGTGCCTTTGCCAATATCTATGCGCGTTTCGCGCACCGGCCGGGCGCGGTCATTCGCGAGCCTGGCATTCTGTTACTGGTGCCCGGCAGCGTCGGTTTTCGCAGCATGTCCTTTCTGCTCGAACGGGATACGTCACTGGGCATGGATACGGGATTGCTGCTGCTGACCTTGCTGGTATCGCTGGTTGCCGGGTTGATGTTCGGTGATCTGCTGGTGTCGCCAAGAAGGTCCCTATAAACAAAAGCACCATCGAAGCGTCAGTTCCAATGTGCTCCGATCTATCAGGATAACGAACCTGCCCGGCACCTTTGCTTCCTCCCCCTTTGGGGAGGGTTGGGTCGGGGAGGCCACGTTGCCTCAACATTGGAGAAGCGCCTGCTTTTCGACTCATGGATATTGGGATCGAACCTCGACCCGGCGAAGAGCCAACCCTCTCCTGCATGCAGGGGAGGGAGAAAAGCTTGCTTCTCCCATCCATTGCTCGCCATTCAAGGCAAACGCAGAACAAAAAAACGCCGGCGCGAAGCCGGCGTTTTTTCTTGAATCAGCTTGAAACAGGCAGCAATCAGATGGCCAGATCCTTTTCCTTCTTGCCGGCCTTCAACGCGTCATTGAACCAGTGCGGGCGCTTGCCGCGCCCGGACCAGGTCTGCGCCGGATTGGACGGGTTGCGGTATTTCGGAGCGACGGTGCCGGTACTGCGCTTGGCCTTGCCGCGCGTGCCGCCGAAGATGTCCTCAAAGGAATAACCTTCGGCCTTGAGCAGCGCATGGATCTTCTCGCGCAGTTTGACGACCTTTTCCTTGCGCAGCTCGTTCTGGCGAACCTGTGCCTTGCTGATCAGGTCGTTGAGCTGGGTGTGATTGAGATTCTTGATATCGACGGCCATGATTTGACTCCCGGGGGGTGAGTGTCGGCAATAAGCGGTCCGGCCAGGGGTCTGATTATTGTCGAGGCAGGCCAGACACGTAAAACACGTTGCCGTCGGGATTCTCGCTGATTTGCAGAATAATTGTAAAGCGGGCCTGCTCTATCGATTGCGGCTGCGATTAAGACCGTCAGGTGAAACGCATTCGCCGGATCACCATTAATGCCATTACGCCGAATTCGAATAGCGCGTTCGGATTCGCCCGAATCGGACAAAGAAACGGCCGCGCGAGCGGCCTTTCCGATTAATCCAGCATCATGTGCCGGCAATCAATCCAGCAAGGCGAACAACTCGTCCTGGCTGAGTGCGCGGCTTTCGCTCTCCTCGCGTGCGCGATATTCCAGCGTACCGCCCGCCAGTCCGCGTTCGCTGACCACCACGCGATGCGGAATGCCGATCAGCTCCATGTCGGCGAACATGCCGCCCGGGCGCAGCCCGCGGTCGTCGAGTACCGCCTCGATGCCGTGCTGGCCCAGCGACTGGTACAGCGCCTCGGCGGCGGCGCTCACCTCGGGCAGGTTCTTCGGGTTGATGACGCATACCGCCACGCGCCAGGGCGCCATCGCCTCCGGCCACAGGATGCCGGCGTCGTCATGGCGCTGCTCGATCGCGGCGGCGACGATACGGCTGATGCCGATGCCGTAGCAGCCCATCGTCATCAGCTGCGCCTTGCCGCTTTCGTCGACCACGCTCGCCTTGAGCACCTCGGCATATTTCTGGCCGAGCTGGAACACATGGCCGACCTCGATGCCGCGCGCGATGTGCAGAACGCCGTGGCCGTCCGGTGACGGGTCGCCCTCGACCACGTTGCGCAAATCCGCAACGCGGGTGATGCGTGCATCGCGATCCCAGTTGGCGCCAGTGCAATGGCTGCCGTCGGCGTTGCCGCCGCAGACGAAGTCGGCAAGCACGGCGGCGTCGCGGTCCACGATGACGGGGATCGACGCCGGCAATCCGACCGGGCCGATGAAGCCGGGACGGGTACCAGTGACGGCGCGGATTTCCTCCTCGCTGGCCAGCACCGACTGGTCGGGCAGCTCGGCCAGCTTGCCGGCCTTGACCTCATTGATCTCGTGATCGCCCCGCAGGCACAGTGCCACCAGTCCATCACGGCCGCGCACCAGCAGCGTCTTCACGCATTGCTGCGGCGATACCTCGAGAAAGCCGGCCACATCGGCAATGGTTTTCTGTGTCGGCGTATCGACGCGTTGCAGCGCTGCGCCGGGAGCGGGGCGGGCGATGATCGGCGCCAGGGCCTCGGCCTTCTCCAGGTTGGCGGCGTAATCGGAGCCGTCGGAAAACGCGATCGCATCCTCGCCGGAATCGGCCAGTACCTGGAATTCGTGACTGGCGTTGCCGCCAATGGCGCCGGTATCGGCCTGCACCGCGCGAAAGGTCAAACCGAGGCGGGTGAAAA
Organism: uncultured Gammaproteobacteria bacterium; assembly: GCA_963697555.1. Classification (GTDB taxonomy): domain Bacteria; phylum Pseudomonadota; class Gammaproteobacteria; order Xanthomonadales; family Rhodanobacteraceae; genus Rhodanobacter. The sequence goes on along the minus strand of CAVOOK010000009.1, from coordinate 99,364 downwards.
TACGCACATAAGCCTGATACATCGCCGCGTAGGTTTCAGCCAGCGACTCCGCTGTGAGGTGAAACGAATAGGCATCCTTCATCAGGAATTCGCGCGCGCGCATCACGCCGAAACGCGGACGGATCTCATCGCGGAACTTGGTCTGGATCTGATAAAAGCTCACCGGCAGCTGCTTGTAGCTTTTCAGTTCGTTGCGGGCGTAGTCGGTGACAACTTCTTCGGCAGTGGGGGCGTAACAGAACTCCTGCTCCTTGCGATCCTTCATCTTCAGCAGCTGGGGGCCGAACTTCGCCCAGCGGCCGCTTTCTTCCCACAGTTCCCTGGGCTGGATGGTCGGCATCAGCATTTCGATCGCACCGGCTCGATCCATTTCCTCGCGCACGATCTGTTCCACCTTGCGCAAGACGCGCAGGCCCAGCGGACTCCAGGTGTACAGGCCGGACGCGAGCTTGCGGATCATGCCGGCGCGCAGCATCAGCCGGTGGCTGATGATTTCGGCGTCGGCGGGGACTTCCTTGACGGTGGCCAGATGAAATTGGCTGAGGCGCATGCGGTGTGTCCAGCTTGAATGAAGACGGCCATTGTAGCGGGCCGCCGACACCGTCGCTGGAGGTGCGCCGGCAGCAGGCCATGGCTGCCGTCGACGCATGCAGCGGCTAACTATTTGGCCTGGCAGTACTGGTCGTATTGCCCCTTCGCCGCAGCGACCTGCTGCTTGCGCTGGTCGCCGTCCAGCGCCGTGGCCTTGCCGTTCTGCTGCATGACCACCGGGCCGCTGCCCTGCAGGGCGGCGAGATTGGCCTTCAGCGATTCGCACAGTTTGCTGCGGTTTTCCGGAGTGTCGGCTACCGGGGCGGACGGCTCGGAAGTCGGTTCACTCGGGCCCTCGCTGCCTTCGCCATCGGCCTTGGCCGGCGCGACCAGCGGGGCCGCGGTGCCGGTGGTCTTCACCTGCTTGAAATTCGTTCCCTGTGCCGGCGGCGCTTCGGAGTAATGCACGGTGCCGCTGGCGTCGGTCCATTTGTAGACCTGGGCGGTGGCCAGCGGGGCCAGCAGCAACAGCGCCACGGCAATCAGCGAACGATGCATGGTGTTCTCCATTTCACGGGATTTAGACAGGTTCACTTGTTATCACCCGGTCCGGGCTCAAGCAAGCGATGGTTTACACTGCGCGCATCCTGTCACGGTCCTGATCCATGAGCGAGCCCACGCCCGTCCGGCGGCCCCGACACCGGGGCATTTACCTGTTGCCGAACCTGTTCACCACCGGCGCGATGTTCGCGGGCTTCTACGCCATCATCGCCAGCATGGGCGGTCGTTACACGGAGGCGGCGGTGGCCGTGTTCATCGCCGCGCTGCTGGATGGCATGGACGGTCGGGTGGCGCGCATGACCGGTACCCAGACCGAGTTCGGCGTCCAATATGACTCGCTGTCCGACCTGGTCAGCTTTGGCTTGGCCCCGGCGCTGGTGATGTACTCGTGGTCGCTGTCGTCGCTGCGCGATTTCGGTCCGCTGTGGGCCAAGCTGGGCTGGGCTGCCGCATTCATCTATGCCGCTTGCGCCGCACTGCGGCTGGCACGCTTCAACACCCAGGTCGGCGTGGCCGACAAGCGCTATTTTCAGGGCTTGGCCAGCCCGGCCGCGGCGGCGGTGTGCATGTCGTTCGTATGGAGCGTGGACAAGTCCGGCCTGGCCGGCAGCGATTTCTGTTTCGTCACCCCGGTGATCGCCATCGTGGTCGGTTTGCTGATGGTGAGCCGGTTCCGCTATTTCAGCTTCAAGTCGTTGCCGATGGGCGATCGCCAGCGCGTGCCATTCGTGTGGATGGTCGGCGCCGTGTTGTTGCTGGCGCTGCTGATCCTGGATACCGCCCGCGTGCTGTTTGCCGGGTTCACGCTTTATCTGCTGTCCGGGCCGGTCTGGACGATCTGGAGCCTCGCCACCCACCGGCGCCGTGCGCGGCGCAGCGCGGCATGAACGCCAGCCCGCGCCAGCAGGTATCGGCCAGCCATCGCGATCGGGTGCTGCGCGCGCTGGGCGTAACGCCCTGGGTGCGCCGCGTGCCCGCGAATCGGCCGGCATTCCCCGCCGAGCCTGCTTCGGCCGCCGCGGTTTCCGCTGAAGGAGTGGCTTGCGTCGTGGTCTTGCCGGCGGGCTGCAGCACGCGCGAGCTCGACCTGCTTGGTCGCGCGTTCAACGCGTGCGGCGCGACATTGGCCCGAGCGGCGCGTGTCACCGTGCAGGGCGGACAGCTCGATGCGAACGTCCCCGAGGCGGCTGCCTATCTGGTGTTCGGCGAGGCCCAGGCACACGCGCTTGGGCGCACGCTGCCGGCGGCGGTCATGCATCGCGCGCAGATCGTGCTGGCCGATGAACCGGCGCTGGTGCTGACCAGTGGCGGCGCCAAACGGCGGCTGTGGAGCGCCCTGCGCAGTCTGCGCCGCGCGCTGGCCACAGCGGGCAGCTAGCCGCCATGGCCGCGGTCGTCAAACCGGTGATCCAGGTGCGCGGCATGCGCGCGGATGACCTGGCCACGGTCAGCGCGATGGAAAACGCCTCCTACGACTTCCCATGGTCGGCCGGCATCTTCAGCGACTGCGTCCAGGCTGGTCATCCATGCTGGGTGTTGTGCGTGGACCAGGACATCGCAGGCTACGGCATCCTCTCGATGGGCGCCGGCGAGGCGCATGTGCTGAACCTCTGCATCGGGCCGGATTTTCGCGGGCGCGGGCTGGGCCGTCATTTGCTGGGGCGGCTGCTGGACATCGCGCGCTGGAATGGCGCGGAGCGCGTCTTCCTGGAAGTGCGGCCCTCGAATCCGCTGGCGAAGACGCTGTACGAGTCGGTGGGCTTTTGCGAAATCGGCCGCCGTCCGCGCTATTACCCGGCGCGGGATGGACGCGAAGACGCGATCGTGATGGCACTGGACGTGTTGCCGTCGTAGCCCGACATGCAGGAGCGGGCTCCTGCACGATGGTGGCGAGCTACGCGCCGGTCAGCCCAGCTTCTGCGACTGCTCGCGAAGAGCAGTCAGCGTGGCATTCCAGTCAGTGATGCGCTGACGTTCCTGGACGACGACTTCGGCCGGCGCATTGGCAACGAAGTTGGCGTTGCCGAGCTTGCCCTCGCACTTCTTGATCTCGACTTCGATGCGCGCGATTTCCTTGGCCAGACGCGTCCTTCTCGGCGCCGAGGTCGATCAGGCCGGCGAGCGGGATCAGCACGCGCAGCGTGCCCACCACGGCAGCCGCCGCCGCGGGTTCGTCGGCCCCACTTTCAATCCACTGCGGTGTTTCGGTGCGGGCGAGGAACGCAATCTGTGCGGCAAATTTCGCCACGCGAGCGCGATCGTCGGAGTCGCCGTCGGCGAGCAATAGCGGGATCGTCCTGGCGGGGGAGATGTTCATCTCCGAGCGGATCTTGCGGATGCCGCTCAGCACGTTCTTGAACCATTCGATTTCGGCGGTGGCCGCATCGTCCGCAATGATCTCATCGGCCCGCGGCCACGGCCGCTGCATCAGGCTGTCCTCGCCCAGGCCGAGTCTTGGCGCCACCGACTGCCAGATTTCCTCGGTGATGAACGGGATCACCGGATGCAGCGCGCGCAGCACGCTTTCCAGCACCACCAGCAAGGTGTGGCGCGTCGATGCGGCAGCGAGAGCGTCCTCACCGTTCAAGGCCGGCTTCGCCAGTTCGAGGAACCAGTCGCAAAGTTCGTTCCAGGTGAACTCGTACAGCGCCTGCGCGAGATGATCGAAGCGGTAGCTGACGAAATGCTGCTCGACTTCGCCCAGCGTCTGCTTGAGGCGGGTGAGGATCCAGCGCTCGGCTTCAGTCACAGGTGCACCAACGGGTGCAGCGATCTCGCCCTCCGGCAGGTTCATCAACACGAAGCGCGCCGCATTCCACAGCTTGTTGCAGAACGCCTTGTAGCCTTCGGCGCGCTTGATGTCGAAGTTGATGGTGCGGCTGTAGCTGGCCAGTGCGGCGAAGGTGAAGCGCAGCGCGTCGGTGCCGATCGCCGGGATGCCGTCGGGGTAATCCTTGCGGATGCGCTTCTCGACCTTGGCGCGCACCTGCGGAATCAGCAGCGAGCGGGTGGATTTCTCCACCAGTGGCTCCAGCGCGATGCCGTCGATCAGGTCCAGCGGGTCCAGCGTGTTGCCCTTGGACTTGGACATCTTCTGGCCTTCCGCGTCGCGCACGATGGCGTTGATGTAGACCTCGCGGAACGGGATCCGGCCGGTGAAGTACTTGGTCGCCATCACCATGCGCGCGACCCAGAAGAAGATGATGTCGAAGCCGGTGACCAGCACCGCGCTGGGCAGGAAGATCTTGTCCTGCTCCCAGTTCGCCACGACTTCGCCGCGCTCGTTCTTCACCGGACCATCGGCCGGCCAGCCCAGGGTGGAGAACGGCCACAGCGCGGAACTGAACCAGGTGTCCAGCACGTCCTCGTCCTGGCGCAACGCACCGACCGGTGCCGTCGCGGCGCTGGCGCGCGCATCGGCCTCGTCCTCGCCCACGAAGATGTTGCCGGCCTCGTCGTACCACGCGGGGATGCGATGGCCCCACCACAGCTGGCGGCTGATGCACCAGTCCTGGATGTTGTCCAGCCATTGGGTGTACGTGGTGCTCCAGTTCTCCGGCACGAACCTGATCTCGCCCGAGCGCACGGCATCCAGCGCCGGCTCGGTGATCGCCTTGCGGCCGCCTGGACGTCCATCCTTCTGGACGTCCGACGTCAGGTCGACGAACCACTGGTCGGTCAGCATCGGCTCGATCACCGCCTCGGAACGCTGGCTCACCGGCACCTGCAGCTTGTGCGCCTTCGTCTCGACCAGCAGGCCGGAGGCTTCGAGGTCGGCCAGCACGGCCTTGCGCGCGTCGTAGCGATCAAGGCCGCGATATTTTTCCGGCGCGTTGTCGTTGACCTTCGCATCCAGCGTGAAGATGGTGATCGGCGCCAACTGGTGGCGCTGGCCGATCGCGTAGTCGTTGAAGTCATGCGCCGGGGTGATTTTCACCGCGCCCGTGCCGAATTCCTTGTCCACGTAATCGTCGGCGATCACCGGGATCTGCCGGCCGGTCAGCGGCAGATGCAGCATCTGGCCGATCAGATGCGCGTAACGCTCGTCGTCCGGATGCACCGCGACGGCGACGTCGCCGAGCATGGTTTCCGGACGCGTGGTGGCCACCACCAGGGACGCGGCGCCATCGGCCGTCATGTAGCGGATCGACCACATATGGCCGTCGCGCTCCACGTTGTTCACTTCCAGGTCGGACACCGCCGTGCCCAGCACCGGGTCCCAGTTCACCAGCCGGTTGCCGCGGTAGATCAGCCCCGCGCGATACCAGTCGATGAACACCTTGCGCACCGCGGCCGACAAGCCCTCGTCCATGGTGAAGCGCTCGCGCGACCAGTCCGCCGCGGCACCGATGCGGCGCATCTGGTGGGTGATGGTGGAGCCGGATTCTTCCTTCCACTTCCACACACGTTCGATGAAGGCGTCGCGGCCCAGGTCGTGCCGCGTCTGGTCCTCGACCGCGAGCTGGTTCTCCACGATCTTCTGCGTGGCGATGCCCGCATGGTCGGTACCCACCTGCCACAGCGTGTTCATGCCGCGCATGCGCTGGTAGCGCACCAGCATGTCCATCACGGTCTGCTGGAACGCATGACCCATGTGCAGCGTGCCGGTGACGTTCGGCGGCGGCAGCAGGATGCAGTACGGATCGCCCTGGCCTGACGGCTGGAACGCGCCGCTGGCTTCCCAGCGCTCGTACCACTTCGACTCGATCTGGGCGGGTTCGAAACTCTTTTCCATCGGGGGCTCGCGATGGCGCGCCGTTGGCGCGCGCGTGATTGGAGGCGTGAACCGGGAATTGTACGGGGAGGGGCCGCGTGGCCCAAGCGGCGGGGCGATGGCCTGCCACACGGAAAGACCCGTTCGCCCCTCAGAAAGACCCAGGCGCGGCTCTCTGGAGTCCCAGCCGCCGCTCTTTTCGAGTCAAGCGCGGCTCGATGAGTCCCGGGCGCGACTCTTTTTGCGCGGCGCGCGGGACAAATAGTCCCAGTCGCGGGACCTTTTCACCGGCGTTCGGGACTTCAGAGAGCCGCGCCCGGGTCTTTTTGGCTGAAGCGTGGGTCTTTCGGGTCGGCGCCCGGATCTTTTTGTCCCACGGTCGGCACTCCTCGGTTGGATCGTGCGGGCCGTCCGTGATCCGGGCTACAGCAATTCGATCCCGAACCGCCGCACCAGCAGCGCGAACAGCCAGAAGCACACCACGGTGATCACCACGCAGGCCAGCAAGGTCGGCCAGAAGCCGAGGCGTGGCAGCAACATCGGAAAGGCCAGGAACATCGGCAGCGTCGGCACCACGTACCAGAACGTGTACCAGGCGTGGTTGGCGATCTTCGCCTGCGGCTGGCGTTCGACGTACAGCCAGATCAGCGCCAGCACGGTGACCAGCGGCAACGCGGCGAGCAGGCCGCCGAGGCGGTCGCTGCGTTTGGCCGCTTCGGACACGAGCACTACCACCGCGGCGGTGATCAGATATTTGCTGACGAGCCAGGCCATCGGGCGCTCCGCGTTGGGGATCTGCTGGCGCGAATCAGCGGGCGGGCGCGGGCAGGCCGCGCAGGAAGGCGGTGAAGCTCGCCAGGTTCGCCTGCCAGCCGCCGGGATCGCGCGCCGCGACCAGGGTCGAGGCGCCGTGCACGCCGACTTTGGGCTGGTAGTGCACGATGCTGGCGCCGTGCGCGTCGCGCAACACCTCGGCCACGTCGCCGACCTCTTTCGGGTCGGTGGTGATGTAGAACGGCAGGGTCACCCTGGCGGCCGCGCGCTTGACCAGGTTCTTGTCGTCGAAATATTCGCCGGGCGAGAAGCTGGCGATGGCGCTCAGTCCCAGCGGATGTTCCGCGGCCAGCATGATCAGCAGCGATGAACTGTACGAACTGCCCACCGCGACGATGCGCGCGTAGTGCTGCGCGCGCGCCCAGGCCAGGGCGGCCTCGAGATCGGGCAGCGCAGCAAGGTAATCCGCCGATGCGCCGAGCTTCGCCACGGTTTCGTTGTGGCCGCCGAACAGGTTGCCGCCGGAGCGCTGATCGATCGCCAGCGTGTCGAAGCCCAGCTTCTGCAGCGCCGGCAGCACGCTGTCGTATTCGTGCCGGTTCGCCTCGGCCTGGTGGAACAGCAGGGCTATGCTGCGTCCGTGCGGCTGCGCCTGGCTGAGCGTGCCGTACACGGCCACGCCGTCGGCGGTGTGCAGGGTCAGCGGTTCGCCGGCCAGTGCCAGGGCGGGCAGGCACAGCAGGATCAGGCAGGCCCAGCGGACGAGGCGGGCTTGGGTTGCGCGGGTCATGGTCATCACGCGGCTCCTCGTGGGAATACCCGGCGCAGGCTACGTCACGCGTGCGGCGATGGCCAGTGAACTCCTCGCCGCCGGCTCAGCGCGTGCGCAGCTCGCGACCGTAACCGTGCACCTCGTCGACCAGCACCTTCACATGCTCAGGGTCGACTTCCGGCGTGATGCCGTGGCCGAGGTTGAACACATGGCCCGGATGGTTGCCGTAGCTGTCGAGCACGGTGCGCGCCTCGCGGCGGATCACGTCGGGATTGGCGCGCATCACCGCGGGATCGAGGTTGCCTTGCAGCGCGACCTTGCCGGCGACGGCGAGGCGCGCGGCGGCGAGGTCCATCGTCCAGTCGACGCCGAGGGCGGCGCAGCCGGTGTCGGCCATCTCCGCCAGGTGCTGGCCGGCGCCCTTGGAGAACAACACGACCGGGAGATCGCGGGCGTGCGGATCGGCTTTCAGCGCATCGACGATGCGCGTCATGTAGCGCAGCGAGAATTCCCGGAACGACGCCGGGCCGAGCAGGCCGCCCCAGGTGTCGAAGATCATCAGCGCCTGCGCGCCGGCGGCGGCCTGGGCGATCAGGTAGTGCGCCACCGCCTGCGCCAGCGTGTCGAGCAGTTGATGCGCGAGCTTCGGCTCGTTCCAGCACATCGCCTTGAGCGTGGCGAAATCCTTCGAGCCCTGGCCTTCGACCATGTAGCAGGCCAGCGTCCACGGGCTGCCGGAGAAACCGATCAGCGGCACGCGGCCGTGCAGTTCACGGCGGATCAGGCGCAGCGCGTCCATCACGTAGCGCAGTTCGCCATCCATGTCCGGCACGGCGAGCTTCGCGATATCGGCGGCCGTGCGTACCGGGTGCGCGAACTGGGGGCCTTCGCCTTGGGCGAACGAGAGGCCCAGGCCCATCGCGTCGGGAATGGTGAGGATGTCGGAAAACAGGATCGCCGCGTCCGAGCTCGAAGCGCTCCAGCGGCTGCAGGGTGACTTCGCAGGCGAACTCGGGGTTCTGCGCCAGGCCCATGAAGCTGCCGGCGCGCTCGCGGGTGGCGCGGTATTCCGGCAGGTAGCGGCCTGCCTGGCGCATCACCCAGATCGGCGTGGTGTCGGTGGCTTCCCGGCGCAGTGCGCGCAGGAAACGGTCGTTCTTCAACTCGGTCATTTCAACGTCCGTAGGGGCCTTCGAGGCCCTGGGCAAACATCAGGCGGAAACCGCGCTTGAGCTGGGCATCGCGCGCTTTTTCAAACGCGCTGACCGCCTCGTCGCGCTCCAGGAATTGCTCGCGCTTCATGGTCGCGCGCCCGCCCTGGGTGCCGGATTCGCGATACAGCGTCCAGCCGCCGAGCAGATCCTGCTCCAGCGTGATCTGGACGTAGCGTGGTGCCTCGGTGCTGCCGGGCACGGTTTGCAGATAGAGGCGCATGGATTCCGGATGGACAGTGCGGCACGCCGCAAACCCCAGCATTCTAGAAGGCAGACGGCCGCGTAGCGAGGGCGCTGACGTCGCAGCCGTGAGCGGCGCCTTACGGCGCGCTGGTGGCAGCCTGCAGCGTCGCCAGTACGTCGGCTTCGGCCACACCGCCGACGATCTCGGCGCGACCCACGCCACGCCAGAGGATCAGCCGCAAAACGCCGGCCGTGTTCTTCTTGTCCAGGCGCATCAGGGCGAGCAGTTGCTGCGCTTCCATGCCCGGCGGAATGGTGCAAGGAAGACCGAGTTTTTCCAGCAGACGCCGCAATCGCGACGTGTCCGCCGCCGCGCTCATGCCCAGCCGCTCGGACAGTTGTGCGGCCAGCAGCATGCCGATCGCCACGCCCTCGCCGTGCAGCAGGGCGGTGTAGTGGCCGGCGGTTTCCAGCGCGTGGCCGAAGGTATGTCCGAGGTTGAGCAGGGCGCGCTCGCCCTGTTCGGTTTCATCGCGGGCCACCACGCCGGCCTTGTACTGAACCTTGCGCGCAATCGCTTCCTGCACGGTGGCGGGGTCGCGCGCGGTCAGCGCATCGGCGTGCTGTTCCAGCCAGGCGAAGAACGCCTGGTCGCCGATCGCCGCGCCCTTGACCACCTCGGCGAGGCCGGCGCGGTACTCGCGATCCGGCAGGGTGGCCAGGGTGTCGGTGTCGGCGACCACCGCACGCGGCTGATGAAATGCGCCGGCGAGGTTCTTGCCGACTGGCAGGTTGACGCCGGTCTTGCCTCCCACCGAAGAATCGACCATGGCCAGCAGGGTGGTCGGCATCTGGATGAAGTCGATGCCGCGCATCCAGCACGCCGCACTAAAACCCGCCAGGTCGCCGACCACGCCGCCGCCCAGCGCGATCACGCAGGCGTCGCGGGTGGCGCCGAGCTGGCCGAGCACGTCAAGTGCGCGGCCGACGTTGGCGAATGTCTTGTGTGCTTCGCCGTCGTCAAGCAGGAAGGACGACCAGTGCAGGCCTTCGAGCCCTGCCTCGATGCGCCGCAAGTACAGCGGCGCCACCGTGGTGTTGCTGACCACGAGTGCATGGCGGCCGCGCAGCGCGGCACGCCAGCGTGCGTGCTCGCCGAGCAGGCCGGCGCCGATCCATACCGGGTAGCTGCGCTGGCCGAGGGCGACGGTGATCGTCTGGAATGCGGGCTCATTCATGCCGTCTGCCTGGGCGCTGCGCCGGGGCGCCGCCAGTGGTGGTCGATGAGTGCGATGCAGCGGCCGCTGGCGGCGGCGACGCTGCCGTGTTCGCCTGGCACCGCAAGATCGGCGAGGTCGCGGTAAAGCGGCGCGCGCACCTGCGCCATCGCCTGCAGCCGTTCGTGGCGGTCGGGCACCGCCAGCAGCGGGCGGCGGTGATCGCGTTCCAGTCGTTCCAGTTGCTGTTCGATCGTGGTCTGCAGCCACACCACGTAGCCGCGCTCGCGCAGATGCTGGCGGTTGTGCGCCGCCAGCACCACGCCCGCGCCGGTGGCCAGCAGCACGCCGGAGCGCTGGCTGCACTCGTCCAGCAGCGCGCCTTCGCGCTGGCGAAAACCGGCCTCGCCTTCGATCTCGAACACCGTGTTCACGTCGACTCCGCAGTGTCGCTCGATCTCCTGGTCGAGATCGATGAAGCTCAGGCCATAATGCGCCGCAAGCCTTCGCCCGATCGACGTCTTGCCGGCGCCGGTGGGGCCGATGAGGAACAGGTTGTGCGACGGGTTCATGGGCAAATGCTAACAGGGCCGATCGGCCCGAATTGATCGACGGGAGGGTAGGGGTGAGCGAACGTATCCTGCTGGCTGGCTGTGGCGATCTTGGCGAGCGCGTGGCGCAATGCCTGCGCAAGCGCGGCGACGAAGTATGGGCGCTGCGCCGGCAGCCGACGACGCGCGACGGGCACGGCATCCATTGGCTGCGTGGTGACCTGACCGACCCGGCCAGCCTGCGCGAACTGCCTGCCGGGATCACCCGGCTGGTCTACCTGCCCGCGCCGGAAACGCGCGACAAGGCGGCGTACCGCGCCATCTTCGTGGACGGCTTGCGCCATCTGCTTGGTGCGCTCGATCGACGCAAGCTGGCGCAGATCGTGTTCGTCTCCTCCAGCGCCGTCTATGGCGAACACGACGGTGACTGGGTCGATGAAGCCACCCCGGCCGAGCCGCTCGGGTTCAACGGCGCCGTGCTGCTAGAGGCCGAGCAGTGGCTGGCCGAGCAGTCGCTGCCGTCGACCGTGCTGCGGCTGGCCGGCCTGTACGGCCCGGGTCGGTTGCAGTTGATCGAACGCCTGCGCGCGGGACAGCTGCGCGTGCCGCGCGAGACGCCGCACTGGGCGAACCGGATCCACGTCGACGATGCGGCCGCGGCGATCGTGCACGTTCTGCAGCTGGAGTCGCCGCTGCCGCTTTATCTCGGCGTCGACGACACGCCGATGCCGCTCGACGAACTGTACGATTTCCTGGCCGCCCTGATCGATGCGCCCTTGCCCGCCGAGGGTGCGCCGCCAGCCGGCGTGGGCAGCAAGCGATTGCGCAATGCACGGTTGCGCGACAGCGGCTGGACGCCGCAGTGGCCGGACGCGCGTGAGGGCTATGCCGCGCTGCTCGACAACTAACCATCCAACAGGAAGACCAGCATGACACGCACCGTTCCACATCATCAGGTCAGCACCACCAACGAGATTCCCGGCTGCCGCATCGTGCGTTCGTTCGGCATCGTGCGCGGCATCACCGTGCGCTCGCGCAGCGTGGTCGGCAATTTGGGCGCCGCTTTGCAGACCATCGTCGGCGGCAATATTTCCATCTACACCGAGCTGTGCGAGAAAGCGCGCGAGGAGGCGTTCGAGCTGATGCTGCAGCACGCCGCCGCGATGGGCGCGAATGGCGTGGTGGCAATGCGCTACGACGCCAACGAGGTGGGGCAGGGTGTCACCGAAGTGCTGGCCTACGGCACGGCAGTCCAGGTGGAAGCGCTAACGTGAGGTGATCCCGCAATGCGGCCTGCTCCCGCGCCACGGGCTTTGATTCACTTCAGCCGTGGCTGAGCCCGGTCACGTGACGATCGTCGTCGTACTCCACGCAGGTGTCGGCCAGTGCGGGCAAGGTGGCCAGCGCATGGCGGCTGAGCCGCTCGAAGTGCGCCAGGAATCGTTCGAGCGCGGGCGCGTCCATCGCCAGTGGCGCGTGGCGCGCCAGCAGATCCTGCTCCTGCTCGCCGCGCCAGCGGCGCACGATTTCCCAGCTCGGCGCCTGCAGCACGATCAGCGCATCGAACTTGCGCCACAACGGCTGGTAGCCGCGCAGCTGCTTGTTGACCCAGTGGCGCCAGCTGCCATCGGGGTCTTCCTTGCTTTCCAGTTCGTTGACCGGCCGCGCCAGTGCCGCCTGAAACTGTGGGCGAATGCCCAGCGCCCAGCCTTCCACGATCACCAGCTTCGGCGGCCGGGTGACGCGCGGCCAGCGCGACGGCGAAAAGCGCGTGTCGCGACCCTTGTCGAAACGCGGGTGCGAGACCGGCAGCTTGTCCGAGGCCTGCGGCAGCGCGGCCAGCACCGACATCATCAGCTCGATCTCGTGGGTGCCGGGTACGCCGCGGCTGCGCAACAACGGGTGCACGTCTTTGGCCAGCGCTTCCCGATCGCTGCGGGCGTAGTAGAAGTCGTCCAGCGAAAGCACTTCGGTGGCCCAGCCGCGCGCTTCGGCCTGTGCTTTCATTACCCGCGCCAGCGTGCTCTTGCCGCTGCCCTGCAGGCCCGACAGACCCAGGATGTAAGGCCTGCGTGAACGTGCGATACGCCCGGCGTACTGGTCGAGCAGATGGCCGGCGAGGGCCTCGTTCTGCATGTCGGCGTGGGACGTCATCCGCGGCACACTCCGGGTCCGGGAGGGATTTCCGCCACCGGCAGGTAGCGGCTGCGCAATGCCCCGCGAACGCATGCGCCGCGTTCACGTTTGCTGGCGGGAAATAGCGCCGCCAGCGCTGTGGCCGGGTTACAGGATACGTGGGGCATTGCACTATCATCAGTCGGGTTCATCCGCGCCATGATGGCGCGTGTCGGCCACGATGCAAAAGGAAAGTTTCAAACATCATGCTCAAATCCGAGATTCTGGACACTTTCCTGCGGCTGCTGGACGAAGCCAAGACCAGCGGCGACCCCGAGCCGACGGCGATGAACCTGGCCACCGTGGACAGCTCCGGCCGGGTCGCTTCGCGCATCGTGCTGCTCAAGGGTGTGGACGAGCGCGGCTTCCGCTTCCATACCAACTACCAGAGCGACAAGGGCAGCCAGCTCGAAGCCCACGCCCAGGTCGCGCTGTGCTTCCACTGGAAACAGCTGCGCAACGGCGTGCAGGTGCGCGTGGAAGGCGCCGCGCGCAAATTGCAGGAAGAGGAATCGGACGCCTATTTCGCCAGCCGTCCGCGCCAGAGCCAGATCGGTGCGTGGGCCTCGCTGCAGTCGCAGACGCTGCCCGACCGCGAGACGTTCGAGCAGCGCGTGGCGCGCTGCGAACACGAGTTCGAAGGCCGTGACGTGACCCGGCCGCCGCACTGGGGCGGCTATGTGGTGGAGCCGGACATGCTGGAATTCTGGTACGGCGCCGAGTTCCGCCTGCATGAGCGCGTGCGCTGGAGCCGGCATGGCCAGACCTGGACCAGCCGGCTGCTGTATCCGTGACCCGGCCGCTACCCGCGGAGCATGTGGCGCAAGGCGGTTTCGTCGTGCACACGCGAGGCCGCGGTTTCAGCGACATCACCGCCCGGGTGGCCGATACCGTGGCCAGCAGCCACGTGCAGGTCGGTCTGGCCCATGTCTTCACCGCGCATACCAGTTGCTCGCTGCTGCTCGGCGAGAACGCCGACCCCAGCGTGCGCGACGACCTGGAACGCTGGTTCGCCCGCGTGGTGCCTGATGGGGATCCGTTGTTCGAACACGATGCGGAAGGTCCCGACGACATGCCCGCACACATCCGCTCCATCCTCACCGGCGTGAACCTCACCGTGCCGGTGCATGGCGGCAAATTGCTGCTGGGCACCTGGCAAGGCGTCTACCTGTGGGAACACCGGCTCGACCCGCATCAGCGCAAGGTCACCGTGACCGTGCTGGGGCACTGAGCGCGTGTCCGATCACGTCGTGCCCGATCACTTCCCGCAACGCATCGTCTGCCTTACCGAAGAGCCGACCGAAGTGCTTTATGCACTCGGCGAGGACCAGCGCATCGTCGGCATCTCCGGCTTCACCGTGCGGCCGCCGCGGGCGCGCAAGGAGAAGCCGAAAGTCTCCGCCTTCACCAGCGCGAAGATCGGGGAAATCCTGAAACTCGAACCCGACCTGGCGATCGGTTTTTCCGATATCCAGGCCGACATCGCGCGTGAACTGATCAAGGCCGGCGTCGAGGTGTGGATCAGCAATCATCGCAGCGTCGATGGCATCCTCGCCTATATTCGCCGGCTCGGTGCGATGGTCGGCGCGCACCAGAAAGCCGAGGCCTTCGCGCAGTGCGCCGAGCGGCACATCGCCGAAGTCCGCGCCGCCGTCGCCAGGCTGCCGCGGCGGCCGAAGGTGTATTTCGAGGAGTGGGACGAACCCATCATCACCGGCATCCGCTGGGTCGCCGAGATCATCGGCATTGCCGGCGGCGATGACTGCTTCCCCGAACTCGCGCGCGAACCGCTGGCCAAGCAGCGCATCCTGCCGAACGGCGATGAAGTGGTGCGGCGCGCACCGGACATCATCCTCGGTTCCTGGTGCGGCAAGCGTTTCCGTCCGGAGAAAGTGGCGGCGCGCCCGGGCTGGGACACGATTCCCGCCGTGCGCCACGGCGACCTGCACGAGATCAAGTCGCCGATCATTTTGCAGCCCGGGCCGGCGGCGCTGTTTGACGGGTTGGATGCGATCCATCGGATCATCGCCGAGTGGGCGCTGCGCTGAGCTCCCTTCGTTGAATATTCCTCGCCTGGGTTGACTGCGCCTGTGCTCGACGCCCTTGGTGCATTCGGGTAAGAGCCTTCACGGACACTTGTGTGTGCGAACAGGAACCGCCGTCCCGTCGCGCCATACTCGATGCCGAGATTGCTCACCCTGGTATTCTTAGTGCAGCCAACTGCTGTCTCTTCAAAGCCATATCGACTCCATCTAACCGTCGCTCTGTCGAACCCAGTGCCGCGTAACATGTTCGGGAGCACACTCACTTGGCAAGGCAGAAGTCGTCATGAGAATCATCCTTCTCCTGGGGGCACTGACTTTGGCGTGCTTTGCTGGCACAGCGGCCTCTGCGACCTCCGAAGCGCCCAAGGAACAGTTGGTCAGAAACATCGAACTCCAGACATTTTTTCACCTCGCACACCCGTTGCGGGTGAAGATCTATCAAGCTGCCGGGGAAGATGCAGAATTTGGAAATCGACCTGTACGAGTGTGTTTTGAGAGGCAACACGACGTCAGAAGTCCACATATCGATTGCACAGCATTGTTCGGTGGTCCCACCCTGCCTGATGGCAAAGTGCTTCCCTTGCAGACGCTCGATGGCGCAGAGCTGGAGATGCTACCCAGTCCTGATGGTGGGCCGGGTCGACCGTCTCTGGTGATTCGCGCTACGTACGCCGGTGGCGGGCCTGGCGAGTTGAAGGGGCTATATGTGTGGACCGAGACGAGCTCCAGTTACCGAGGCTGGTTAATGCAAACGTTCAAGTCCGTCATCAGCCAAGCTGGAGATCAGAAGTTTGTGAGTGAAGGCCCCCTGGCTGGAGCCTTTGTGTCGATTGATCAGGTTTACGAGGGCGAGGCCAACATGGAGTCGCCCATGCGCTATCAGATGAACATCTATGAGCCCGCGCCACTGGGCTACGTGAAAGTCCTCAGCATGCTTAGCGAAAATCGTTACCCCAGCAATCACACGCGTGACGGCTTGTCCGATGCCATTGCCACGCTCATGCCTGCAATGAGTCGTGCGCTCAGGGCGGTCTACCCCGATGGAGTGTCGGCGTTACAGCGGTAAGTGACATCACGCTCGGGGCGAACGAACGTCGAGCGACGCAATAACCCCTCGATTTCGCACTACGCTCAGGGCGACCGGAGTCTGCAGTCCGTTGGAGAATAGGCCTCAGCCCTCGGCCGAATCATCTGGCCTGGCCAGATCCTTCAACAACTGAAAGATCTCCCGATATGCCCTTGGCGGCTTGTTCGGCGTGTCCTTCTCGATACGCGCCTGCCGCACCAGTGAGCGCAGGTGCTGGCGATCGACCTGTGGATGCTCCGTGATCAATTCGGACAGCGCGCTTTCGTCCTCGGCGATCAGGCGATCGCGCATCGCTTCGAGGCGATGCATCGCGGCCGTTTCCTGGCGCTGCTTTTCGCGGTTCTCGCCGAGTTCGGCGCGCACGGCGGCGAAGTCGTCGTCACCGTAGCGACGCATGACTTTGGCGAGGAAGGCGAGCTGGCGCTTCCTGGCGCCGTGGGAAGGAGTGCGGCGGGTGACGTCGATCTCGTGGCGCACGTCGTCCGGCAGCGCCAGCTTGGCCAGTCGGCTCGGTTGCAGATCGACCAGCTGCTGCGCCAATACCAGCACGGCGAGTGCCTCGCGGCGCTGCTGGGTGCGGCTGGGGCCGTAGTCTTCCTCGTCGAGTTCGTTCTGGTTGCGGCTGCGGCTCGGGCTCACGGTTTCGATTCCAATAGGGGATGTGGATCAGCGGCGCGTGTCGTCGTCACTGCTTGGTTCAACCTGCTCCAGCGCGAAGCGGGCGATCGGTTCGCCATCCAGCTCGATGGTTTCGCAGAACATCGCGGCAGGGCGTACCCACAGGCCGAAGTCGCCGTAGAGCGCCTGGTAGACCACCAGCGGCTCCAGCGTTTCGCTGTGATGAGCCGTGCCCAGCACGCGATAACGCTGACCCTTGTAGTGACGATAGATGCCGGCGGTGGGTTGCATGGCGTTCTCCGCAGCTCTTTGCATTCCGCCGCCGCGGCCCCATGTCGATGAGCCTGCGGCGCGAACCGCTTATTCTACCCGTTCCGCCCGCCAAACCTTCAGGAAAGCCCAACGTGAGCGAAGTCGTCATCAGCCAGGACCGCAGCGAACAGGAGCTCGACCGCCTGGCCGAACTCGCCGAGGACGTGATCCGCCGCGCCCGCGCCGCCGGCGCCAGCCAGGCCGAGGTGGCGGCGAGCATCGATAGCGGGCTCAGCGTGAACGTGCGCCTGGGCGAAGTGGAAACGGTGGAACACACCCGCGACCGCGGCTTCGGGCTCACTGTGTATTTCGGCCAGCGCAAGGGCTCGGCCAGCACGGCCGACCTGCATCCGGATTCGATCCAGGCCACGCTTGACCAGGCGTGTGCGATCGCGCGATTCACCGAGGCCGATCCGGCAGCGGGCCTGGCCGATGCGGCGCGGATGGCGACGGCGTTCCCCGATCTGGACCTGTGGCATCCGTGGGACATCGATACCGCGCGCGCGATCGAGCTGGGCATCGCCATCGAGGAGGCCGGCCGTGCGCACGCGGGCATCAGCAACTCCGATGGCGCCGGCGTGCAAATGGGCGAAGGGCTGTCGGTCTATGCCAATTCGCACGGCTTTGTCGGGCGCGAGCGCGGCACGCGGCACTCGCTGTCGCTGTCGCTCATCGCCGGCGACGAGGACGGCATGCAGCGCGACTACTGGTACGACAGCGTGCGCGCCGCCGGCGATTTCATGAGTGCGAAGGCGCTGGGCGACAAGGCCGCCGAGCGCACGCTGGCACGCATGGGCGCGCGCAGCCTGTCGACGCGGCAATGCCCGGTGCTGTTCGTGCCGGAGCTTGCGCGTGGCCTGATCGGCCACCTGCTGGGTGCGATCAGTGGCGGTGCGCTGTATCGCCAGGCCAGCTTCCTGCTCGATCACGTGGGCAAGCCGGTGATGCCCTCGTGGCTCGACATCAACGAGCGCCCGCGCCTCGCGCGCGGTCAGGGCTCAGCCAATTTCGACGCGGAGGGCGTGGCCACGCGCGACAGCGCGTTGATCGAGGGCGGCGTGCTGGCGCGCTACGTGCTGGGCAGCTATTCGGCGCGCAAGCTGGGGCTGGAATCGACCGGCAACGCCGGCGGCATCCACAACTTGATCGTGGAGCCGGGTAGTGCGGAACGCGCGCTGGTCGACTTCCAGGGTTTGCTGAAGCGCATGGGCACGGGCCTGCTGGTGACCGAGGTGATGGGGCAGGGCGTGTCTACCGTCACCGGTGATTATTCGCGTGGCGCATCCGGCTTCTGGGTCGAAAACGGTCAGGTCGCCTATCCGGTGGAAGGCATCACCATCGCGGCCAACCTGCGCGAGATGTTCGCCGGCATCGTGGCAGTGGGCACCGACGTGGACGTGCGTTCGCACATCCTGTGCGGCTCGATCCTGCTGGAGCGCATGACGGTGGCCGGGGAATAAATCCCTGCGCCACATGAGCGCAGATTCCTGCGGCAAAGTAACGCGCGGCTTGCTAGCATCGGCACAACCGGCAGCCGGCCGGCGTCGCAAGTTCTGACTTCAAGGAGATGCGCATGAGCGTTCCACCCGAGTCCGTCATTCCGCCCCCGCCGAGCGAGCCGGTGGTTGGTGGCCCTTCCGCCGAGGAGCGTCAGTGGGCGATGTTTGCGCATCTGTCGGCGCTGGTCGGCGTGATCATTCCGCTGGGCAGCATCATCGGGCCGCTGGTGATCTGGCTGATCAAGAAAGACACCATGCCGTTCGTCAACGACCAGGGCAAGGAAGCGCTGAATTTCAACATCACCGTGGCGATCGCCGCCATCGTGGGCTGGATCCTGTGTTTCATCCTGATCGGGTTTCTGGTGCTGGCTGTGTTGGCGATCGGCTGGCTGGTGTTCGTGATCATCGGCACGATCAAGGCCAACGAAGGCACCACGTACCGTTATCCGTTCACGCTGCGACTGGTGAGCTGACAGGCGTCCTCGCGTAGTGAAAAGGGCGGCTCAAGCCGCCCTTTTTTGTGGCGCGATCCAGTCCGCGCCGATGGTCAGTACCGCCGGTGAGCCGCGTAGAGCGCCAGTTCCTTCAACAGTGTGCCGTCCGCACCCAGCGGCGCGATGGCGGTCAGGGCGATGTCCGTGAGTTCGCGCAGGCGCGCACACGAGGCCTCGATCCCGATGATCGAGGGAAAGGTGGGCTTGGCGGCGGCGGCGTCCTTGCCGGCGGTCTTGCCGATCACCGCCGACTCGCCCTGCACGTCGAGGATGTCGTCGCGGACCTGGAACGCCAGGCCGACCGCATGGGCGTAATCGTCGAGCGACTGCAGGATTCCCGAATCGGCATCGGCGGCGAGCCCGCCCAATCGCACCGAGGCGCGGATCAGCGCGCCGGTCTTGCATGCATGCATGTGTTCCAGTTCGGCCAGCGTCAGCGGGCAGCCGACCGCGGCCAGGTCGAGTGCCTGACCGCCTGCCATGCCCTCGGCGCCGCAGGCCCGGCCAAGCGCGCGCAGCATGGCCATGCGCGAGATCGCGTCGGCGTGGTCGGCCGGCTGCTCGGCCAGAAGCGCGAACGCCAGCGCCTGCAGCGCGTCGCCGGCGAGGATCGCCATCGCCTCGCCGAACACGATGTGGCAGGTGGGGCGGCCGCGGCGCAGTGCGTCGTCGTCCATCGCGGGCAGGTCATCGTGCACCAGCGAGTAGGCGTGGATAAGCTCCACCGCGCAGGCGGCCGCGTCCAGTTGCGGACCGTCCTCGCCGAGTGCGTGCGCGGTGGCGTACACCAGCAACGGACGCAGCCGCTTGCCGCCGCCGAGCACGGCGTAGCGCATCGCGCGATGCAATTCGGTGGGTGAATGTTCGGCCGGCGGCAGGCTGCGATCGAGTGCCTGTTCGGCACGCAGGATCAACGCTTGCAGGGCGGTGCCAAGCTCAGAGTTCGGGTTCAAACGGCTGCGCGCTGTCGGGGGCATCGGGATCAAGCAGCAGGCGCACGCGCAGCTCGGCCTGCTCCAGCGATTGCTGGCAATGACGAAACAGGCCGATGCCGCGCTCGAACGAAGCCAGTGATTCGTCGAGGCTCAGCTCGCCGCCTTCCATCCTGGCGACCAGTTGCTCCAGCTCGTCGAGGGAGTGTTCGAAGTCGACGATGGGCGGGGTCTTGCCGGTAGCGGGAGCGGTCTTGGCCATGGCCCGCAACGCTAACGCAGCGGCCGCCGGGAATCAATCTGCGTGAGGCGCAAAAGCGCATCTTGCGTCGCCTGGTTCAGCGTGCCGGCTGCCAGTGGGGTCGCGTGCCGGCCGACGCAAAAAACGCCGCTCCGCGTTCGCTCATCCAACGGTCGGCCACTGCAATCAGTTCATCGCCGGCGTAAAGCAGGGGGCAGGCCACTCGCCGCCACGGCGGCAACAAGGCTTGCTGGAACAGGTCGCGCAGTTCGCGGGTGTGCGCGTCACCCGCGGGCTTGATGCGTTCGCCGCCGCGGCGCAATCGCACCTGCAGCGGAGCGACGAGGCGGACGTCCTTGGCCTCCAAGGCCAGCGTGCCGCCATCGGGCAGCGCCACGGGCTCGCCTTGCCACGACGTCGACCAGTCGGGATCGATCGACCGCTCGGGCGGCAGCGCCCATAGCCGGCCTTTCCAGATGTGCAGTTCAACGCCGGGCCAGCGCACGCATGGCGTGCGGCCGGCGCGGGCGCCGCATTGACACTCGATCTGCCGGCGCTGGGCGGTCGTCGGTGCCGGCAGGCCGCGCGCGTGCAGCCAGTGATCGAGCAGCGGCCCGCGCAATGCCGGCGCCAGGGTGAGCCAACCCTCGGCGTCGAGGCTGCCGTCGAGCGGATCCCGCAGCCGATCCAGGGCGGTCATCCACGACACTCGCAGTGCGTCGGCGGCCGCGCGGCTGAGTGCGGCGCTGTGCAGGATCGAATCCACCGCCTGTGGCCAGTGCTGCTGCAAGCGCGGCAGGATCTCGTGACGCAGGTGATTGCGGGCGAGCCGGGTATCGGCGTTGGACGGATCCTCGATGAAGTCCAGCCGATGCACGTCGACATAGTCGCGCAATTGCTTCCGCGAACATCCCAGCACGGGCCGCCACAGCTGGCCGCGGCCGAACGGGCGCAGCGCATGCATGCCACCGAGTGCGTCGGGCCCGGCGCCGCGCAGCAGCTTCAGCAGCACGGTCTCGGCCTGGTCATCGCGATGATGACCGAGCAGCAGCCATTCACCCTCGCGCAGTTGCGCAGCCAGTGCGGCATGCCGCGCCTCGCGCGCGGCAGCCTCCAGCCCGGCGCCCCTGCCGGGGTCGACGTGCACGCGCAGGATCTCGCAGGGCAGCGCAAGCGCGGTGCAGAAGCGGCGGCAATGCTCAGCCCACCGTGCACTGTCGGCATGCAGGGCATGATCGACATGAAGCGCGCGCAGGCCGAGGGCGCGAGCGGCGGGCAGTTGCGCCAGCGCATGCAGCAGTGCGCTGGAATCGGCGCCGCCGCTGTAGGCCACGCACAACGCGGCTGGCGGTGCCGCGGCCAGCGCGGCAAGCAGATGCTGCTGCAGCGGATCGTTCATTTCCTGCTGGCGCGGGGCCGCACATAGATGTGTTTGCCGTTGCCGATGTGGCGTTCTTCCGTGTCGAACAGGCCGATGCCCTTGATCAGCCCGCTGAGCTTGGCGTAGCCGTAGTTGCGCGAGTCGAAGTCGGGCGATTGCTTGTTGATGATGCTGCCGATCGGCCCCAGGCTTGCCCAGCCGGTGTCGTCCGACGCGGCTTCGATGGCGCCGCGCAGCAGGTTCATCAGGTGGGTGTCGCCGCGCAGCTCCTTGGCCGAGCGTTGCTTCGGCGCCGCTTCGGTTTCGGCAGGGCTGGCCGACGGGCCGGCGAGCACTTCGGTATAGATGAACTTGTCGCAGGCGGTGCGAAACGGCTCGGGCGTCTTGCGCTCGCCGAAGCCGTAGACCGTCAGCCCGGACTCGCGGATGCGCGAGGCGAGCCGGGTGAAGTCGCTGTCGCTGGAGACGATGCAGAAGCCGTCGAAACGCTCGGCATAGAGCAGGTCCATCGCGTCGATGATCATCGCCGAATCGGTGGCGTTCTTGCCGACGGTGTAGCGGAACTGCTGGATGGGCTGGATCGAAAGGCGCAGCAGCACTTCCTTCCAACCGTTGAGGTCGGGCTTGGTCCAGTCGCCGTAGATGCGCTTGACGTGCGCGGTGCCGTATTTGGCGATCTCCGCAAGCAACCCTTCGACGATCGCCGGCCGTGCGTTGTCGGCGTCGATCAGTACGGCGAGCTTGGTGGTGTCGTGGGCCACGGTGATTCCCCGCAAGTGTTCGGGATAACGATGGTAGCGCGCCCGCGTGCGCTGTTGCCGGGGCTGGTTGCAACCGGAGTCGAGGATGTCGGAATTTCAACGCAGGACACGTGCCTCTTGCAAAGAATGCTTCAACGTCTTGACGTCGTGCCAGCCGCTGAACTTCTTCACCAGGCGGCCGTTGCGGAACACATAGAACGTGGGCATCGCCCAGCTATCGAGCATCGACCATTCGCTGTCCTGCCAGGCTATATGGATCGGCTGGTTCGGCAACTCACGATTCCATTCGGTGACGGAACTGAAGTATTCGTTCTGGCTGGCAAGCCAGATTGCATCGCTGGCAAAAATGGGCCGCAGTTGCGCGTCGGCCTCGATCGCGCGTGCGGCATCCCGCGAGAAGTGGCAGGAGGCAACCACCACGATGCGCAATGCCGTGGACAGGTCGAAGGCTTGGCGGGCCATCGTGCCGTCCTGCGCGTTCACGGTCAGCGCAGTGGGTTGTTTTCCCGGCATTGATGCTGGTCCGCGGAAGGCAGGTACGATGTCGACCCCCATGTTGGGATGGGTTCGTACCAGCGCGTGTGCGGCGTCAAAATCGCGACTGGCGATCAGTGCCTGATGAAGCCTTGCATAGTCCTTGTCTTCCACCATGCCCCGTCGTTGCATCTCGACCAGATCCATCTGCAACTGGGCGATATGCGTCGGGTTAGGCACATAGGACACTGCATTTTCGACGGCACGTTTGAGCAATCTCAGATCGGCATGGCTGAACGAGCGCAGGCGATCAGAAGTCTGGTAACTGCCGAACAGGTGGTCGTAGCGCTGACCAGCAAGCGAGAAGCGCGCCGCGTCCGGCATGGCAGTATCGACTTTCTGCAGGGCCAGTTCGTCATAGCGCCGTTCCACTTCACTTTCCGCGCAAGTCTCGACAGCGCATCCCCTGGCTGTGGCGTCGTGCTCGCGTTCGCGTTTGAGACGGGCCTGCCCTGAAGGCGTAAGTCCATCAGCAGCATATTTTCCCGCGCCGAACAGCGAGAGCAGCCGCACGATCTGTGGATGCGTCAATTCGCTTTCCGGATCCTCCAAAGAAATGGATCGCAGTCCGTGGCTACCGAACTCCAGTTGTGCAAGGAACCGTTTACGTCCACCTGGCGACAAGTCGTCCAGTGGCGAGGTGCCTGGCCGAGAGTTCTGCAGGTAGCTGGTCAGCCCCGCTTTCGAGGTGATCGGCGTTTGTTCAGCCAGCGCCGGCGCCATGGCGAGTGCCGATGAAAACCAGATAACCAAAGTGGCAAGCGGCAGGCGGCTCACGGACGCTCCTTGCGTTGACGAGATCTAAGAGGCCGGTCGAACTTGACACGGGATACTCGCTTCCCACCGACCTCCAACCCGCGGTCATCTTGCCCGGGGCGATCAACCTGACATAAGCGATACGCTATTCCTGATACGCGCCGTAGCTGCGCAGGCGCTTGTAGCGTTGTTCGAGCAAGTCGGGCAGCGGCATGGCTTCCAGCTCGTCGAGCTGCTTGAGCAGCACGGCCTTCAGGCGCACCGCCATCGAACGCGGATTGCGGTGGGCGCCGCCGAGCGGCTCGCGCACCAGCTTGTCGATCAGGCCCAGTTCGAGCAGGCGCGGTGCGGTCATGCCCAGCGCCTCGGCGGCGTCCTTCACCTTGTCTGGACTCTTCCACAGGATCGAGGCGCAGCCTTCGGGCGAGATCACCGAATAGGTCGAATACTGCAGCATCAGCGTGCGATCGCCGACGCCGATCGCCAGCGCGCCGCCGGAGCCGCCTTCGCCGATCACGGTGCAGATGATGGGCACTTTCAGCTCGGCCATTTCCAGCAGATTGCGCGCGATCGCCTCGCTCTGGCCGCGCTCTTCGGCGCCGACGCCGGGGTAGGCTCCCGGCGTGTCGATCAGGGTCAGCAGCGGCAGGCCGAAGCGCTCGGCCATCTTCATCAGGCGCAGCGCCTTGCGGTAACCCTCGGGTCGCGGCATACCGAAGTTGCGGCGCACCTTGTCCTTGGTGTTGCGGCCTTTCTGGTGGCCGATGATCACCACCGGGCGGCCGCTGATGCGGCCGAGGCCGCCCACGATGGCGGCGTCTTCGGCATACATGCGGTCGCCGGCCAGCTCGTGGAACTCCTCGCACATCACGCCGATGTAATCGAGCGTGTACGGGCGCGCCGGATGGCGCGACAGCTGGGTCGTCTGCCACGAATTGAGGTTGCGGAAGATCTCGTTGGTCTTGAGCTTCAGCTTCTCGCGGAGCCGGCCGACTTCCTCGTCGATATTGAACGCCTGGCCATTGCTGGCGTGGCGAAGCTCTTCGATCTTCGCGTCCAGTTCGGCGATGGGTTGTTCGAAATCGAGGAAGTTGGGGTTCATTCGTTGCATTTCGTGGCACAGAAGCGGGTCAGTATACCGTCCCGCAGGAAAACGCGAGAACGCCGCCGTATGGGTGCGGACGGACGGGCGGCGCGGGCCAAGCCATGCCGGATTGCGTTATCGTCCGCTCCATCACGTTTCAACCCGAGCCGACCATGCCGATCAATCCGCCCATCGACAACGCCAAACTCGACCGCATCGTGGCCGAGGCGCGGCGCAACGCCGAGCAACGCGAACTGGGCTATCGCGAGCGCGCGCTGAAAATGTATCCGTGGATCTGCGGCCGCTGCGCGCGTGAATTCACCCGCGCGAACCTGCAGGAGCTTACGGTCCACCATCGCAACCACGATCACGACTTCAACCCGGCCGACGGCAGCAACTGGGAGTTGCTGTGCGTGTACTGCCACGACAACGAGCATTCGCGGCATATCGATCACGTGCGTGGTGGGGTGATGGCGGTCGAGGAAGCGCCGCCGGCCACCGGCAATCCGTTCGCGGATCTGAAGGCCATGATGGAGCGGGGCAGGAAAGCCTAGCGCGGCTATGGTGGGAGCGGCTTCAGTCGCGATGCTTCTGACTTTGCAGTCGGGGAAACATCAAAGGCATCGCGGCTGAAGCCGCTCCCACAATTATCTGGCAGGTTCAGTCCTGCTGCTTGACGATGCGCAGGCGCGCAGCCTGCACCCCGGGCATGGCGCGCACGGCGCGTAGCAACTCCGGTATGGCGTCGACACGCCACGCCTCGCCCAGCTCGATGTCGGCCTGCGCGTTGCGGTTGCGGTAGCCGTGCAGGGTCACGCTGGCGCGGCCGCCGCGATAGCCGGCCAGCGCATGTTGCAGCTGGCTGACGAAATCGGGGCCGATGCCGTCCAATTTCAGCTGCAGCAGGCGCGCATGCTTGCGGCAGGCGTCCGCCAGCGACATCGCACTGCGTGCGCGCAGCTGGAAGCCGCCGCCGGAGAAATCGTCGATGCGCAGGCCGCCTTCGACGACCAGCATCTGGTCGCGGGTGAGCAGCGGCGCGATCTGCTGGTACAGCTCGCCGAAGAAACTCACCTCGATGATGCCGCCGCCATCTTCCAGCCGCACGAAGGCGTCGCTGTCGCCGCGCTTGCGCACTGCGGTGACCATGCCGGCCACCGTCCACGGTGTATCCGGGCCACGGCGGAAACGGTTGGCGTCGCCGTCGTCGTTCTTGCGCGGCTTCGGTGGCTGGTAGCGGTCGGCGATCTCGCCCAGCGGACAGGTGGATAGCTGCGCGAGCTCGTCCCTCCACGGGTCGGTGGGATGACCAGACAGATAATGGCCGAGCGTGTCGCGTTCGCCCTGCAGCAGCTGTTCCAGCGGCCACTCCGCCACCGTCGGCAGGTCGATCTTCACCACCGGGGTCAGCGCACCCGTCGCCGCGCCGAACATGTCGTTCTGGCCCGACTGCTTGTCGCGCAGGTGTTGTTCGGCGGCCTTGATCGCGTCGGGCAGTTGCCTCATCAGGCTGGCGCGGTTCGGTGCCAGCGTGTCGAGCGCACCGGACAGGATCAGCGCTTCCAGCACGCGCCGGTTCAGGCGCGTCGGATCGACCCGGCGGCAGAAGTCGGCGAGGTCGGTGTACTTGCCGTGCACACGCTCCGCGACGATCGCCTCGCATGCGCCCTGGCCGACGCCCTTGATCGCGCCCAGGCCGTACTGGATCACCCTGGGTTCGACCGCGACGAACATGTACTGCGACGCGTTGACGTCCGGCGGCTGCACGGTGATGCCGAGTGCGCGCGACTCGTCGAGAAAGGTCACCACCTTGTCGGTGTTGTCCATGTCTGCGGAAATCGTCGCGGCCATGAACTCGGCAGGGTAGTGCGCCTTCAGCCACGCGGTCTGATACGAGACCAGCGCGTAGGCGGCGGCGTGCGACTTGTTGAAGCCGTAGCCGGCGAATTTTTCCATCAGGTCGAAGATGGTGTCGGCCTTGTCGCCGGACAGGCCGTCCTTCGCCGCGCCCTCGCGGAACTTGGCGCGCTCCTTGGCCATCTTCTCGGCGTCTTTCTTGCCCATCGCGCGGCGCAGCAGGTCGGCGCCGCCGAGCGAGTAGCCGCCGACGATCTGCGCCATCTGCATGACCTGCTCCTGGTAGACCATGATGCCGTAGGTCTCCTGCAGGATCGGCTCGACGCGCGGGTCGGGATACTCGACGTCCTCGCGGCCATGCTTGCGCGCGATGAAGCTGGGAATCAGATCCATCGGGCCGGGACGGTACAGCGCTACCAGCGCGATGATGTCCTCGAAGCGGTCGGGCTTCGCGTCCTTCAGCATGCGCTGCATGCCGGAGGATTCGAGCTGGAACACGGCGACGGTCTGCGCTTTCTTCAGCAGCTCGTACGGCTTCGGATCGTCCAGCGGCAGCTGCGAAATATCCAGCGGTGCCTCGCCGGTTTTCGCGCGGCGCGCGTTGATCGCCTTCACTGCCCAGTCGATGATGGTCAGCGTGCGCAGCCCGAGGAAGTCGAACTTCACCAGGCCGACCGCTTCCACGTCGTCCTTGTCGTACTGGGTCACCACGCCGCCGCCGCCGGCTTCGCAATACAGCGGCGCGAAGTCGGTGAGCGGGGTTGGCGCGATCACCACGCCGCCGGCGTGCTTGCCGGCGTTGCGGGTGAGGTTTTCAAGTTTGAGCGCCAGGTCGATCAGCGCGCGCGCGTCTTCGTCCTGCTCGTAGGTTTCGCAGAACTCCCTGACGACGCGATCGGGCTCCTTCTTCGACTTTTCCGAGCGGCCGAGTGCATCGGAAAGCGTGAGATCGAGTGGGCGCGGCGGCACCATCTTGGCCAGCCGGTCGACCTGGCCGTAGGGCATGCTGAGCACGCGGCCGGAGTCGCGCAGCACGGCCTTGGCCGCCATCGAGCCGTAGGTGATGATCTGGCTGACGCGATCGCGGCCGTACTTGCGCGAGACGTAGTCGATCACCTCGTCGCGGCGGTCCATGCAGAAGTCGATGTCGAAGTCGGGCATCGACACGCGTTCGGGGTTGAGGAAGCGCTCGAACAGCAGGTTGAACTGCAGCGGATCGAGGTCGGTGATCTTCAGCGCCCAGGCGACCAGCGAGCCGGCGCCGGAACCGCGGCCGGGGCCGACCGGGATGCCGTTCTGTTTGCCCCAGTTGATGAAGTCCGCCACGATCAGGAAGTAGCCCGGGAAGCCCATCTCGACGATGACATCGAGCTCGCGTTCCAGCCGCGCCTCGTAGTCGGCGAGCGTGTGGCCGACTGCCAGTGGCGCGTTGGCGAGCCGTTCGCGCAAACCCTGCCGCGACAGGTCGCGTATGTGGCTGTTGAGGTCGTGCCCGTCCGGCACCGGGAAATCCGGCAGATAGTATTTGCCGAACTGCAGTTCCAGGTTGCAGCGCCTGGCCAGCTCGACGCTGTTTTCCAGCGCTTCGGGCAGGTCGGCGAACAACGCGGCCATTTCGTCGGGCGTCTTCAGGTATTGCTGGTCGCTGTACTCGCGCGGACGTTTGGGGTCGGCCAGCACGCGGCCCTGGTTGATGCACACGCGCGCCTCGTGTGCGGCGAAGTCGTCCTGGGTGAGGAAGCGCACGTCGTTGCTTGCGACCACCGGCAGTACCAGCTCAGCAGCCAGCGCCAGCGCGGCCGTGTTCCAGTGCTCCTCGCCGTCGCGGCCGCAGCGGGTCAGCTCCAGGTACAGCCGGTCGGGGAACAGCCGCAGCAACGGACGCAACCTGGCCAGCGCGGCATCGCTGCCCAGGTTCTGCGCGATGCGGCCCACTTCGCTATCGCGGCCGATCAGGGCGATCAGGCCGTGACTGGCGTCGGCGCTCAACCAGCCCGCTTCAACCAGTGCGCGGCCGCCGTGCTGGCCTTCCTGCCAGGCGCGGGACACCAGTCTCGACAGATTGAGATAGCCCTCGCGGTTCTGGCACAGCAGGGTCAGCCGCCAAGGGCGCGGATCGTCCGGCGCGCTGATCCACAGGTCGCACCCGCCGATCGGCTTGATGCCCGCGGCGCTGCACGCCTTGTAGAACTTCACCAGCGCGAACATGTTGCTGTCGTCGGTCAGCGCCACCGCCGGAATGCCGTCGCGCACGCAGGCAGCGACCAGCGCCTTGATGCGGATGGTCGAATCGACCAGCGAATATTCGCTGTGCAGGTGGAGGTGGGTGTAGCGGACGGTCATGCAGATTTACGCGCTGAGTCCATGCAGGCTAACCGGCGCCCGGCGCAGCGGCAAGATTGACTTCCGCACGGTTTGCGCAAAGCGCGGCGCAGTCCGGCCGCGCCCCTGAAATCAGTGGGCCGCGATCGCCGCCGAGGTGGGCGGCGGCTCTTTGAGCAGGGCGTTTATCTCGGCGACGAGGCTGTCGAGCATGTCCTCGCCGTAGCCAACATGGACGTGCGCCACACTGCCGTCGCGATGCAGCATCACCATGACCGGAATGCCCTTGTCGGCGCCGTAGGGTTTGCCCAGGGCGCCATCGCGATCCCAGGTGATCAACAGGCCTGGCAGGGTCCTTCTGAATACGCGCGAGCTGCGCACGAAGACGTCACGGGGCTCCTCGGAATCGATGGATACCACTTGCAGCGGAAGGCCGCGTTCGGTAGCCAGCGCCTGCAGATTGGCGAGCACCGGCATCTCTTTCATGCAGTAGCCGCACCACGTGGCCCAGAAACTGATCACCACGACCTTGCCGTGCAGGGACGACACGCTCACTTCCTGTCCGGCCTGGGTTGTGCCCAGTGCGTCCGGCGGCGTGTCGCCGGGTTTCATTTCCGCGTTGGCGGCGAAGCACAGCAACAGCCCGAGTAGCGCAACTCCGATTCGGCGCACGTCATCCATCCCCCTGTCTGGACCGTCAGCCTAGCAAGGCGGGCGAACCGGCGAAAGCGCTGGCGCACGTATCGACGGCGCCTAGGGACCGGCGATGGAGCCGCCGTTTTCCCGCAAGCCGCGGCTCAATGAACGTGGAAACGTTCGTCTTCTTCGAAGGCCGCCATGTAGTGAGCGAGACTGGGCACCGCCATCGGTCGGAGATCGTAATCGGTCTGGAGCGAGAACTTGCCGTCTGTCGCGCCGGGTGCGCGATGAGCAGACGTTGGCAAGGTCGCCGGCATCGGCGGCGGCGGCGGTGAAAAAGCGCTGTTCGGAAACATCATGGCACGACTCCTGCGGTCAGATGAAAGGCGCTGATGAGTGCGCGAATGACAGCGGGGCGGGCGGGTCCGGTGGGGACAGGCCAGGGCTGCTGGCGCGTCCATGCTTGCGTGGATTCCTGTAGTGAATGATGCGCCCCTGCGCCAAAAAGTTGCATAGACGAATGGGCTATGCGGAGCATTTTTTCTATTCACGTGGTACGCCGCAGTTGTCCACCGCAGGGTTGCGATCAGAACAGGCGAGCCTGGTCCAGCAGCAGGCGCACCGGCGCGAAGCTGCGGCGATGCTGCACGCAGGGGCCGAGTTGCTGAAGCGCGCTCAGGTGACCAGGCGTGGCGTAGCCTTTGTGCACGGCGAAACCATAGCCGGGGTGAAGCGCATCCATCCCCACCATCAGGCGATCGCGGCTGACCTTGGCCAGGATCGAGGCGGCGCTGATCGCCGGCTCCAGCGCGTCGCCGCCGATGATCGCGCGGCCACGGCAGGGCAGATCCTTGGGCAGCTGGTTGCCATCGATCAGCGCTTCATGTGCGACCAAAGCGAGGCCGGCCACGGCGCGGCTCATGCCAGCCATGGTGGCCTGGAAAATATTGATGCGGTCGATCTCGTCCACATCGATAAGCACGATGCAGTACGCCAGTGCGCGCTCGACAATCATCGGGTACAAAGCTTCACGCTTTGCTTCGCTGAGTTTCTTGGAATCGTCGAGTCCGTCGATCGGCCGGCGCGGATCGAGGATCACCGCGGCCACGGCCAGCGGACCGGCCAAAGGCCCGCGACCTGCCTCGTCCACGCCAGCCGTGAGCAGGCCGTCTGTGCTGGCTTTCTCTTTCCATGGCGCGCCTGACGAAATCGCTGCGCGATTGGAGAGGATCGCGGACCCGGAGCGGGCGCTTGCACGAGGCTTAGTGATCGGCATGCTTCTCGTCCACCAGTTCCGCGATCGCTGCCGCCGCGCGATCGCCGGCACGCCCTTCCAGGCCGCTGCGCAAACCCTGGTGCAACTGCTCGAACGCGGCGACGATCGCACCCCGTCGCTCGCTGTCGTGGAACAGCGCGAGCGTGGCGTCCGCGAGGTTGCCGGCGGTGCACTCGTCCTGCATGAACTCCGGCACCAGCGGAGCACCGCCCATGCCGCTGGCGCGCGCCAGAATGTTGGGCAAGGAGTAGACGTCCGTCTTCAGCATCTTCAAGGCGCGTGCGATCCGGTAGCTCAAAGGCGCCACGCGATAGCCCACAACCATCGGCCGTTTGGCCAGCATCGCCTCCAGCGTGGCCGTGCCCGAGGCCAGCAGCACGACGTCGGCGGCCAGCATCGCCTCGTGCGCATGGCCGTCCAGCAGCAGTGGTGCGGTTTCATCGTGCGCGTGGCCAGCCAGCAGTTCCTTGAGCCGTGCATGCACCTGCGGGTTGGCGGCCGGGATCACGATGCGCAGCCCCGGCAGGGCCGCGGCGACGCGGCGCGCGGCGTCGATGAAAATGTGTCCGAGCCGCGCTACTTCGGCGGGTCGGCTGCCGGGCAGCACGGCCAGCACCGGCGCCTGCTGCGGGAGCTGCAGGGCGTCGCGTGCGCCCACGCGATCGGATACCAGCGCGAATCGATCGGCCAATGGGTGGCCGACGAAGCGGGCATCGATGCCGTGCTTTGCGTAGATCGCGGGCTCCATGGGAAACAGGCACAGCACGCGGTTGGCGCTGCGGCCGATCTTCTCGGCGCGCTTCTCGCGCCATGCCCATACCGACGGGCTGACGTAGTGCACGGTCAGCAGACCGGCCTGTTTCAGGCGCTGCTCCACGCCCAGATTGAAATCGGGGGCGTCGATGCCGATCACCACGGCGGGGCGTGCCTGCAGCAGCCGCGCCACCAGCGCCTTGCGCAAGCGCAGCAGCCGCGGCAGGTGGCTGATCACTTCGCTGAAACCGAACAGCGACAGCTCACGGATGTCGTACCAGGAGTCGAAACCTTCGCGCTGCATGCGCGCGCCGCCGATGCCGACGAAACGCGCACGGGGAAAATGCTGGCGCAGCGCGACGATCAGATCGGCGCCGAGCTGGTCGCCGGAGTCTTCGCCGGCGAGGATGGCGATCAGGGGAACTGCGTCAGAGACGTCGAAGTTTTGCATGTCGTCTCCTGCGAAAACTGAAGCAAGGCTACGTGTGTGGTTTCACGACAAGCGCCTGGCGCTTAGCGCGCGAGCGCCCTCTCGCTGTGATCGAGAAATTCGAGCATGGCCCGCACGTCATCGCTTTCGCGCGCCTGCTCGGCGAGCTTTTCGCGTGCCTCGGGCAAGGCCAGGCCCGCCATGTACAGGGTGCGGTAGGCGCGCTTGATCGCGGCGATGCGCGTGGCGTCGAAGCCGCGACGCTTGAGACCTTCGCTGTTGATGCCGCGTGGACGTCCCTGCTGCTCGTTCGCCATCATCACGAACGGCGGCACGTCGTGGCCCACCAGGCACCCCATGCCGATGAAGGCGTGCGCGCCGACCTTGCAGAACTGATGCACGCCGGAGTAGCCCGAGAGGATCGTCCAGTCGCCGATCTCCACGTGGCCGGCCAGCGCCGAATAGTTGGAAAACACCACGTTGTTGCCGATCTGGCAGTCGTGGGCCACGTGTACGTAGGCGAGCACCCAGTTGTCGTTGCCGATGCGGGTGATGCCGCCGCCGTCGCCGGTGCCGCGGTTGATCGTGGCGAATTCGCGGATGAGGTTGCGGTCGCCGATCACCAGTTCGGTGCGTTCGCCGGCGAATTTCTTGTCCTGCGGCGCGCCGCCGAGCGAGGCGAACTGGGTGATGCGGTTGTCGCGACCGATCTTCGTCGGCCCCTCGATCACCACGTGCGGACCGATCACCGTGCCCTCGCCGATTTCCACCTCGGCGCCGATCACGCTGTAGGCGCCGATGCTGACATTGGCGCCGATGACGGCGGACGAATCGATCAGCGCAGTGGGATGGATCGGTGCGGCCACGGTCACTTGTCGGCCCTCGCGGCGCACATCAATTCGCAGCTCGCCACTTCGTTGCCGTCGACCACGGTGCGCGCCACGAACAGGCCCATGCCGCGCATCAGGCGCTTCAGGCTGACCTCCAGCCGCAACTGGTCGCCCGGAACGACCGGGGCATTGAACCGGGCATTGTCGACCTTGACCAGATAGAACAGCGGACTGCCGGCGTCGCCCTTCATGCGCCGGCTGACTTGGGTCAGCAGTCCGGCGGTCTGCGCCATGGCCTCGACGATCAGTACGCCGGGCATCACCGGATGGCCGGGAAAATGCCCCTGGAAGAACGGCTCGTTGATGGTCACGTTCTTGATCGCGACCACGCTCACGTCGGGCACGATTTCGATCACGCGATCCACCAGCAGGAACGGATAGCGGTGCGGCAGCAGTTCCTGGATCTGCTCCACGTTGATCGGCAGTGACAGGGTCCCGATTTTCTCACTCATTGTTGCTGTCCTTCTCCAGCGCCGACAGTCGGCGCGCGTACTCGTCCAGATGCTTGAAGCGTGCGGCGTTCTTGCGCCACTGGCGGTTGTCCTGCAGTGGCACGCCGGAAGAATATTCGCCCGGTTCGCGGATCGAATGCGTGACCAGGCTCTTGGCCGTAATGGTAACCCGATC
Organism: uncultured Gammaproteobacteria bacterium; assembly: GCA_963697555.1. Classification (GTDB taxonomy): domain Bacteria; phylum Pseudomonadota; class Gammaproteobacteria; order Xanthomonadales; family Rhodanobacteraceae; genus Rhodanobacter. The sequence continues at coordinate 66,134 of CAVOOK010000009.1, read as the reverse complement.
GGCCAGTTCGAGATGGCCAAGCACGCCGGCGTTGCCGCCGATCATGCAATAACGCCCGATCTTCGCGCTGCCGGCCACCGCGGCACAGCCGGCCATGGCGGTGTGCGCGCCGACATGCACGTTGTGCGCAATCTGTATCTGGTTGTCCAGCCGCACGTCCTCTTCCAGCACGGTATCGTCCAGCGCTCCGCGATCGATCGTGGTGTTGGCGCCGATCTCGCAATCGTCGCCTATGCGCACTCCGCCGAGTTGCGGCAGCTTGATCCAGTGATCCTTGTCGAAGGCGAGGCCGAAGCCATCCGAGCCGATCACCGCGCCCGGATGCACCAGCACGCGCTGCCCCAGGGTGACCCGCGTTACCAGGGTCACCCGCGCCACCAGCCGCGACTGGGCGCCGACCGTGCAGTCTTCGCCGATGATGCAATGCGGTCCCAGGATCGCGCCGTCTTCGATCACGGCACCACGGCCGATCACGCAGCACGGGCCGATGCTGGCACTTTCGCTGATGCGCGCGCCGGGTTCGATCACGGCGCTGGGATGAATGCCGGGCGGCGCGGCGGGCAATCGTTCAAACAGCGCGGCGATCCGCGCGTAGGCGACGTAGGGATCGCGGGCGATCAATGCCGTGCCCTGGCAGGCGTCGAGGTCTCCCTCGCGCACCACCACCACGCCCGCCCGCGTCGTGGCCAGCTGGGTGGTGTATTTGCTGTTGGACAGAAAACTCAGCTGGGTGGGGCCGGCACCCGCCAGGGTACCCACACCATCGATGACGCGGGCGCCGTCGCCACGGAAGCTGAGTCCGAAACGATCAGCCAGTTCGGCAACGGTGTGGTGGATTGCGCTCATGCGTGGCTCCGGAACTGCCGGTCATTGTAGGGGCTGGCGTCACGGGCTGCACCGCGCGGCCGGCCGACAAAAGAAAGCGCGGCAGCGCCGCGCTTTCCTCGGATCCGTTATGGCGAGTTCCTCAGAACTGGCTGCCGAACGTGAACTGGATGCGCTCTTCGTAATGACGGTCGGCGGCGGACGAACGGAACGGCACCGCGAAGCTGATGATCAGCGGCCCGATCGGCGCCTGCCATTGCAGCGACAGGCCGGTGGATGCACGCAGATCCGCCGCGTTGAAGGCCTGGTAGTTCTTGTAGACGTTGCCGACGTCCATGAACCACGACACGCGCGCGGTGTTCACGTCCTTCAGGAACGGCAGCGGCAGATACACCTGCGCTGTGCCGAGTACCTTGAACGCGCCACCGATCGGCTGCGAATAATATGCGCCGCCGTTGCACATGCCGTTGGAACCGGGAGCGCTGCCATCGATGCACACCCGCGGACCCAGCGTGTTGTCCTGGAAACCGCGCACGTCGCGCACGCCGCCGGCGTAGAGGTTCTGCCAGAACGGGAAATCCTGGCGCATGTCGGTCAGCACATGGTTCGGATTGGCCGCCACGCTCGCCGCCTTCAGCGCATCGAAAGCGTCGTCGCTGATGCCGTTGCCGCCATAGGTCTTGCCGTAGCCGACCTGGCCGTCCAGATACAGCACGAAACCCTTGCCGATCGGCCAGTAGTGATTGATCTCGGTGCTGAGCTTCCAGTACTGCACGGTCGAGCCGGGCAGGGCGATGTCGGTGGTGGCCGAGATCAGGCCGCCGCGGGTCGGTGCCCAGTAGCCGTTGCGGGTGTCGTGGTTCCAGCCCAGCGTACCGGTCCACGAATGGATCGTCTTGTTGCCGATCTGGTTCTGGTAATCGGTCAGGATCTGCGGGCTGTAGCCTTCGAACAGGTTGACCTTGTTGCTGCTGATGCCCATGCCGATGCGCACGCCGTCCGTCTCGGTGATCGGTATGCCGAGGTAGGTCGAGAAGCTCTTGGCGCTCGTTGCGTAGTTCGCGAAATCGGTGTTGCCGTAGTCGGTCTTCGAATACGACGCGCTGTAGCCGATGCCGATGCCGCTGTCGGTCAGGTAGGGGTTGTAGTAATTGACGCCGAGGTTGGTCTGATAGCTGCTGCGCTCGCCGCTGATCGAGAAGCTGTCGCCGGTGCCGAACAGGTTGTTCTGCGACACCGAGGCATTCAGGATGATGCCGGAGTACTGCGAATAGCCGATGCCGAACTGCATGCTGCCGGCGGATTGCTCCTCCACCTTGACGCTGACGTCGACCTTGTCCTGCGTACCCGGGACCAGCTTCTTGTCGATGTCGACCTTCTTGAAATAGCCCAGCTTCTGCAGGCGGATCTTGGAACGGTCCAGTGCGGCCTGCGAATACCAGGAGCCTTCGAGCTGGCGCATCTCGCGGCGCATCACGTTGTCCTCGGTACGGGTATTGCCCTCGAAGACCACACGTCGCACATAGACGCGCTGCCCTGGCTCGACGTACATGGTGAGATCGACGGTGCGCTTTTCCTTGTCCAGCTTGGGCACCGGCGTGACCTTGGCGTAGGCGTAGCCGATGTTGGCCAGCACCGCCTTGATCGCCTTGCTGCTCTCCTCGATCGCGCCGCGATTGAAGGTCTCGCCTTCTTTCACGAAGACCAGCTGGCGCATGGTCTTCTCCGGCAGGATCAGTTCACCCAGCAGCTTGACGCTGGTGACCTTGTAGATCTCGCCTTCCTTGATGCTGGCGTCGATGTACATCGCGCGCTTGTCCGGCGCGATCGCCACCTGGGTGGAATCCACGCCGAAATCGGCGTAGCCGCGATCCATGTAATAGGACTGCAGCTTCTCCAGGTCGCCGGAGAGTTTCTCGCGCGAGTACTGGTCGTCCTTCGAATACCACGACATGAAGTTGCTGGTGTTCGATTCGAAGCCGTCGCGGATCTGCTTGTCGGTGAACGCGTGGTTGCCGAGGATGTTCAGTTCCTTGATCTTGGCCGCCTTGCCCTCGCGGATCTCGATCTCGACCGCGACGCGGTTGCGGTCCAGCTGGGTCACGTGCGGATCGACCGACACGTTGTACTTGCCGCGGTTGTAGTACTGCCGGATCAGCTCCTGCTGCACATTGTCCAGCGCCAGCCGGTCGAAGGTCTCGCCCTCGGTCAGGCCGATTTCCTTCAGGCCCTTCTTCAGGTCGTCGGTCTTGATGTCCTTGTTGCCGCGCAGCGTCAGCTTGGCGATGGACGGCCGCTCGACCACCTTGATCACCAGGATGTTGCCCTCGCGCTCGAACTCCACGTCGCTGAAGAACTTGGTCTGGTACAGCGCCCGGATGGCCTGCTGGGCCTCGTCGCTGGTCAGCCGGTCACCCTTGTTCACGGGCAGATAGTTGTAGACCGTGCCGGCGGAAATGCGGCTGAGGCCGTCGATGCGGATGTCGGACACCACGAACGGGTCGAACGCAAACGCATTGGCGGAGAGGGAGGCAAGCAGGATCAGCGCGGCGATACGCTTCATCGTCGATTCCGTTGGGTTATTTCGATGAAGCGGCCATCGCGGCCGCTCCGATCAACGCATGAGGCAGGGTGGAGCCCTGCCTCGAAAGAGAGTCTGCCATCCACGGCAGGATTGACCTGGCCGACATGCCAGCGCGCCTTGCTGTCACGACAGCAGCATGCGATGGATGTCGTTGTAGAACGCCAACCCCATCAGCGTGAACAGCAACGCCAACCCGATGTACTGGCCGACAATCATCGCCTGTTCGCTGACCGGACTGCCTTTGATCAACTCCACAAGATAGTACAGCAGGTGTCCGCCATCCAGGACCGGGATCGGCAGGAGGTTGAGAATGGCCAGGCTCAGCGACACCAGCGCCAGGAATTGCAGGAACCACGGCAACCCCATGCTGGCCGACTGATTGGCAACCTCCGCGATGCCTATGACGCCGGAGAGATTGCGGGTCGATGCTTCGCCGGTGAGCATCTTGCCGAGCATGCCGAAGGTCTGCGTGGTGTTGCGCCAGGTGGTGCTGAAGGAGGCGACCAGCGCCTTGACCGGACCATAGCGCACGGTGGCCGGTTCGATCGCAGGCGCGCCCACTCCCATCACCCATTTCTGCGGCTGGCCTTCCAGCGACTCCCATCTGGCTGCGACGGTCAGGGGCAGCGTGCGGCCCGCCCGCTCCACCACGACAGTTAGCCGCGGCGAAACGGCGGCATCGACTTGTACCTGTTTGCCGAACGCGACGAAATCGCTGACCGGTTTGCCGTTGACGCTGACGATGCGATCGCCGCCGCGCATGCCCGCCAATGCGGCCGGTTGGCCGGCCATCACGGTGGCGGCGACGGCGGGTGGTGGCGCCAGCTGAAGGCCGAGCTTGTCCAGGTATTGCACCACGTCCTGGCCCGCCGGCAATTCGTTCAGCGGCAGGATCAGCTCGCGCGGGTGACCATCGCGGCCGCGCACGGTGAGCGGCAGTGGCTCGCGCCCGAGCAAGGCGTTGGCCACCGCGTCCATCGAGTCGGTCCAGGAGCTGACCTGGCGGCCGTCGATGTCGAGAATGCGGTCGCCGGCCTGGATGCCTGCACGAGCCGCGATGCTTTGCGGGGTCGCCGTTACCACCGGCGCCACGTCCGGACGGCCCAGCATGAACATCAGCCAGAACGCCGCCAGGGTGAAGATGAGATTGAAGCCGGGCCCCGCCGCCACAATGGCAATGCGCTGCCACACCGGCTTGCCGGTGAATTCCTGGTCGCGCAATGCGGGATCGACCTCACCCTCGCGCGCGTCGAGCATCTTGACGTAACCGCCTAGTGGGATCGCGGCGATCTGGTATTCGGTGCCGTCACGACCGACGCGTTTCCACAGGGCCGTGCCGAAACCCACCGAAAAGCGCAGCACCTTGACGCCACAGCGGCGCGCGACCCAGTAGTGGCCGAATTCATGGAAGGTCACCAGCACGCCAAGCGTGACCAGCAACCAGAACACCGAGCCGAAGAAGGGAGTCATCAAGTACCGTACGGAAAAGTCATCGAGGCAAGAATATCAGCAAGCATTGCGCAGGATGCGGCGGGCCGCTTCACGGGCGACGCGGTCGCGTTCACACAGGGACTGAACATCGACCACGGCTTGCGCCGGCAGTTCCGCGAGGACGGCCTCGACCACGTCGGCAATCGACAGGAACGGCAACGTGCCAGCCAGGAAAGCCTCCACCGCGATCTCGTTGGCGGCGTTCAGCACGGCGGGGGCGTCGCCTCCCTCGCGCAGGGCCTGGAACGCCAGCGCCAGGCAGCGAAAGGTCAGCAGGTCCGGTGATTCGAACTGCAACGGCGCACAGGCCGTCAGGTCCAGCGGGGCGACACCGGCCTCCACGCGCTCCGGCCAGGCCAGCGCGTGGGCGATGGCGGTACGCATGTCCGGATTGCCCAGCTGCGCCAGCACCGAGCCGTCGTCGTACTCGACCATCGAATGGATCAGGCTTTGCGGATGCACCACCACGTCGATCGCGTCGGCCGGTGCGCCGAACAGGTGGTGCGCCTCGATCACCTCCAGTCCCTTGTTCATCAAGGTGGCCGAATCGACCGAAATCTTGCGGCCCATCACCCAGTTCGGATGTTTGCATGCCTGTTCCGGCGTGATGCCCGCCAGCTGCGCTCGCGTGCGGCCGCGGAAGGGGCCGCCGGACGCGGTCAGGATGAGCCGGCGTACCCCACCTTTGCGCGGTGCCGGCTGCTGGCCAGGGAGGCACTGCGGCGGCAGGCACTGGAACAATGCGTTGTGCTCGGAATCGACCGGGATCAACGCGCCGCCACCATGAGCCACCGCGTCCAGCAGCAACGACCCGGCCATGACGATCGATTCCTTGTTGGCCAGCAACAGACGCTTGCCCGCTTTTGCCGCGGCCAGGGTGGATTCGAGCCCGGCCGCGCCGACGATTGCCGCGACGACGGTATCGCACAGGTCGCTGGCCGCGGCGGCGGTGAGGGCGGCATGACCGCTGGCCACGTCGCAGCGCACGTCCGCCGCGGCGAGTCGGCGCGACAGCTCCCGTTCCATCGCCGCATCGGCGATCACCGCCAGTTGCGGACGATGCTGCACGCATAGCGCAACGAGCGCGTCGAGATTGCGATGCGCGGTCAGCACGGTGGCGCGGAAGCGATCGGGGTGACGCGCGATGACGTCAAGCGTGCTGCCGCCGATCGAACCGGTGGCGCCCAGAACGGCGACGTTCTTCATCATGGTCTAGAGGCCCAGCAGCAGCGTGCCGGCGGCAAATACCGGCAGCGCGGCGAACACGCTGTCCAGTCGATCCATCAGGCCGCCATGGCCGGGGAAAATGCTGCCTGAATCCTTTACCTGGGCATGCCGTTTCATCAGGCTCTCGATCAGGTCGCCGACGATCGATATCGCCACGGTGATCGCCGCCAGCAACGCCAGCGCGACCAGTTGACCGCCGCGCACGCCGAGCAACCAGCCGCCGATTTCGGCCACCAGCACGCCGGCCACCATCGCGCCGTAGGCGCCGGCCCAGGTTTTGCCGGGGCTGATCTGCGGCGCCAGCTTGCGCTTGCCGAACGTGCGGCCGCTGAAGTACGCGCCGATGTCGGACATCCACACGATGACCAGCGCAAGCAGGGTCCACCAGTGGCCGTGCGGCTGGGCGTGAATGACGGTCAATGCCACCCATGCCGGGAAGATCACGAACGCACCGGCGAGCAGCTTCAGCGCACGATTTTCGCGGGTGGGCGCCGCGCCGAAGGCGAAGTGTTGCAGCCACACGCAGGCCAGCAGCCACCATGCGACCCCGGCAGCCAGCAGCAGCGGGGTGACCGCGCTGCCGTGCAACCACCACAGCAAGGCGAACACCGCCGCAGCCAGCACCAGCAGCCCGATCTGCGCGGCGCGGTTGTGCAGCCCGCTCAGCTGGGCCCATTCCCACCAGGCGGCCAGGAACGCCACCGAGACGATCAGCGCGAATACCGCGGTGGACGGCAACAGGATGATCAGGATTGCCAGGGGCGCGAGCACCAGGGCGGTGAGAAAGCGCTGAAGCAGCATGGGAATCCTCAGGAGGCGGTGGCGATCTGCTCACCGGTCCGGCCGTAACGGCGCTCGCGGCTGGCGTAGTCATCGATGGCCCGGCGCAGGCAAGCCTGGTCGAAATCGGGCCACAAGGTATCGGTGAAATACAGTTCGGCGTAAGCGACCTGCCACAACAGGAAGTTGCTGATGCGGCACTCGCCACCGGTGCGGATGAAAAGGTCCAGCGGCGGCACATCGGCCAGGCTCATCCATCGGCCGAGCCGGCTTTCATCGATGTCTTCGATGCGCAGTTCGCCGCGCGACACCGCGATGGCCGCCTGCCGGCTGGCCTGCACGATGTCCCAGCGGCCGCCGTAGCTCACCGCGATGTTCACGTGCAGCCCGTCGTTGCCGGCCGTGCGATCCATCGCGGACTGCATGCGCTCGCGCAGAGGTTCGTCGAATGCGGCCAGATGGCCGATGAAGCGCAGCCGCACGCCGTGGCCATGCAGCTCTTCCACTTCCTTGTCGAGCGCCTTCACGAACAGGCTCATCAAGGCGCCGACTTCGTCCTGCGGACGCTGCCAGTTTTCGCTGGAAAACGCGAACAGGGTCAACGCCCGGACGCCTTCGCGCAGACAGGCCTCGATCACCTCGCGCACCGCCTTGCGTCCGGCGTTGTGGCCGAAGCTGCGCGGACGACGGCGAGCTTTCGCCCAGCGGCCGTTGCCGTCCATCACGATCGCGATGTGGCGCGGAACCTGGGCGGCTTCAGGTTTGGCGGTCATCCTGCTCGATACCTCGGGGAGCGAGGTGGCGCTGACGCCCCTCTCTCCAACTCTCTCCCCAAGGGGAGAGAGTGCAAACGTGCCATGCGGGTTCGCCACAACGGGCAGCGCGAATGGGTGCGCGGCGATGGCTTCCGAAGGCTTCACTGTCAAAGGGCCATCAACTCCTCTTCCTTCGCCTTGACCACGGCGTCGATGTCCTTCACCGCGCGATCGGTGAGCTTCTGGATTTCGTCATCGACGCGGCGATCCTCATCCTCGGTGATGAGCTTCTCCTTGAGCAGGTCCTTGACCTGCTGCAGGGCATCGCGGCGCACGTTGCGGATCGCGATCTTGGCGTTCTCGCCTTCGTGGCCGACCTGCTTGGCCAGTTCCCTGCGGCGCTCTTCGGTGAGCGGCGGCATGTTCAGGCGGATGACCGTGCCGGCGGTGGTCGGCGTGATGCCCAGGTCGGAAGCCATCAACGCCTTCTCGATCGGCGCCACCATGGTTTTTTCCCACGGCGTGATGAGGATGGTGCGGCCATCGGCCAGCGATACCGAGGCGACCTGGGTCAGCGGCATGTCGGCGCCGTAGTAGGGCACCTTGATGTTGTCGACCAGCGCGGTACTCGCGCGTCCGGTGCGGATGCGGGTGAGGTCGTGCCTGAGCGAGTCGATGCTCTTGCCCATGCGGGTCTGGGCATCGTTCTTGATGTCATTGAGCATGTGCGTGTCCCGGCGAATCAGCAACGTTCGATTATAGCAGTGGCGGAGAGGTGGCTTGGCGGTGCCGTCAGTTGCCGTCGACCAGGGTGCCGATCGGCTCGCCCTGCATGATCCGCATCAGGTTGCCGGCGACGGTCATGTCATAGATGCGCAGCGGCATCTTCTGGTCCCGGCAGAGGGCGATCGCGGCCGTGTCCATCACCGCCAGCTTGCGCTCGATCACGTCGTCGTAGCCGAGCCGGTCGTAACGGGTGGCGTCGCGATCCTTGGCCGGATCGGCGGTGTAGACGCCATCGACCTTGGTCGCCTTCAGCAGCAGGTCGGCGCCGATTTCCACGGCGCGCAGCGCGGCCGCCGAGTCCGTGGTGAAAAACGGATTGCCGGTGCCGGCGGCGAACAGCACGATGCGGCCTTTCTCGATATGGCGGATCGCGCGCCGGCGGATGTAATCCTCGGCCACGTCGTGGATCTGGATTGCGCTGGTGACGCGCGCGTAGCCGCCGCGCTTCTCGATCGCGTCCTGCATCGCCAGTGCATTCATCACGGTGGCCAGCATGCCCATGTGGTCGCCGGTAACCCGGTCCATGCCGGCGGCGGCGAGGCCCGCTCCGCGGAAAATGTTGCCGCCACCGATCACGATGCCGATCTGCACGCCGGCTTTCTGCACCTCGATGATCTCGTCGGCGAGCCGGCCGATCACCTTCGGGTCGATGCCATAGTCGGCCTCGCCCATCAGTGCTTCGCCGGAGAGCTTGAGCAGGATGCGGCGGTACTTGGGCTGGTCGCTCATGGGTTCTCCGGATTGTGTGGGGCAAAACAGGAGCATTGTACTGTCTGCCACAGGCGACGGGGAGTTGTCCGGGCCATCGGTGCGGACTTTGTTCGCGGGAATTCCCGTCGACCGGCCACAAAAAAAGCCGCGGTTTCCCGCGGCTTTTCCCTAGCATGGCTTTTCTGGAGCCCCGGCCACGGATGGCCGGTCTACCAGTCAGGGATGACTGTTACGCCAGGCCAGCCTGCTTCATCACTTCGGCGGCGAAATCCTCTTCGACCTTCTCGATGCCTTCGCCAACGGCCAGGCGGGCGACCGAGATGACGTCGGCGCCTTCCTTCTTCAACGCGTCGGCCACCGTCACGTTGGTGTCCAGCACGTAGGGCTGGCCGAGCAGCGTCACTTCGGACACGATCTTGTGGACCTTGCCGGAGATGATCTTCTCCAGGATCTCGGCCGGCTTCGCCTTTTCCTTGTCGGACATCAGGCTCAGCGCGATCTCTTTTTCCTTGGCCAGGAACTCGGCCGGGACGTCCTCGGCACGGATGTGTGCCGGGTTCATCGCGGCGACATGCATGGCGATGCCCTTGGCCAGCTCCTCGGAGCCGCCCTTGAGCGCCACCAGCACGCCGATGCGGCCGCCGTGGATGTAGTTGCCGATCGTGCCGTCGGTCTTGACCACGGCCATGCGGCGCACGTCGATCTTCTCGCCGATGGTGGCGATCAGGGTCTTGGCGGCTTCGCCGACATCGCCGGCGCCCGGATAGGCGGTGGCCTTCAGCGCGTCGACATCGGTCACGTCCGAATTCAGCGCCACGTCGGCGACGGTATCGGTGAACTTCAGGAAGCTGGCGTCCTTGGCGACGAAATCGGTCTCGCAGTTGATCTCCACCAGCACGGCCTTGCCGGCCTTCTGGGCGGCAACGATGCGGCCTTCGGCCGCGATGCGGCTGGCTTTCTTGTCGGCCTTGGCCAGACCGGACTTGCGCAGCCATTCCATCGCCGTCTCGATGTCGCCGTTGTTCTCGACCAGCGCCTTCTTGCATTCCATCATGCCGGCGCCGGACCGCTCGCGCAGATCCTTGACCAGTTGGGCGGAAATATTGCTCATCGGTAGTTCTCCAATGCGTGATGCGCCGTGGCAGGGCATGCCACCGCGCGGTTGTCTCGGGGCGATCGACGGCGGCCGTGGCCGCCGCCGATGCACTTACTTGGCAGGCGCGCCGTCGTTGCGCGGACCACGGCCGGCGTCGCGGCCACCTTCACGGCGCGGGGCGCTCTTGCGCGGTGCGGCGTCCCGGCGCGGGGCCGGCTTGCGATCGATCTTGGCGACCGGGTTGCCTTCCTCGTCCAGTTCGACGAAGTCGTTCGCGTCGCCCTGGGCGGCAGCCGGCGCGGCGGCCTTGCCTTCCAGGATCGAGTCGGCGGCAGCGCGGGCGTACAGCTGGATCGCGCGGATCGCGTCGTCGTTGCCGGGGATGGCGTAGTCGACCAGTTCCGGGTTGTAGTTGGTGTCGACCACGGCGATCACCGGGATGCCGAGCTTCTTGGCTTCCTGCACGGCGATGTCTTCGTGGCCGATGTCGATCACGAACAGCGCGTCGGGCAGACGGTTCATGTCCTTGATGCCGCCCAGCGAGGCCTGCAGCTTGTCGCGCTCACGGCGACGGGCCAGCACTTCGTGCTTGACCAGCTTCTCGAACGAACCATCGGTCTCGGCCGCTTCCAGCTCCTTCAGGCGCGAAACGGACTGCTTCACGGTGCGGAAGTTGGTCAGCATGCCGCCGAGCCAGCGCGAGGTGACGAACGGCATGCCGGCGCGTGCGGCCTCTTCGGCCAACGGCTCGCGAGCCGAGCGCTTGGTGCCGACGAACAGCACGGTGCCACGCTTCTGCGCCAGCGCCGACAGGAAATTCATCGCGTCGGTGAACAGCGGCAGGGTCTTTTCGAGATTGATGATGTGGATCTTGCCGCGCGCACCGAAGATGTACGGTGCCATCTTGGGGTTCCAGTAACGGGTCTGGTGACCGAAATGGACGCCGGCTTCGAGCATCTGACGCATGGTGACTTGTGCCATGGGTGTAACTCCTTGCATGGGCCTTTGAAAGGCCTGGGGGGTTGGGACCTCCACGCATCCCCGGCTTCGACCGCGGCTTGCCCGTTTTCTCTGGCGGGCGTGCCGCAGCACCCCGAAGGCGGTGCCGATGCGTGTGTGGCGTTGGTTTGGGTGTTGTACCGCTGAGGGTTACAATCCCGGTTCGCTTTGCGCTGGCGGGCCGTCGAAAACGGACACGTCAGATCAGCAAAACTCCCAGATTATAGCCGGTGCGCCGGCAACGCGGCAAGTTGCGAGGGTTCAGACCGGGCCCGGTGGCCTCTGCCGCTACAAGAGTGCAATGCATGGCCATTACCCTGAAATCCCCCGAAGATCTCGAAGGCATGCGCGTCGCCGGCAGGCTGGCGGCCGAAGTGCTGGCGATGCTCAAGGATCACGTCAAGCCGGGGGTCACCACCGAGGAACTTGATCGGCGCGCGTACGAGCACATCGTCAACGTGCAGAAGGCGGTGCCCGCCAACGTGGGCTATCACGGCTTTCCCAAGACACTGTGCACCTCGGTCAACCATGTGATCTGCCACGGCATACCGAACGAGGGCAAGGTGCTCAAGGATGGCGACATCGTCAATCTCGACGTCACCGTGATCAAGAATGGCTGGCACGGCGATACCAGCCGCATGTACATCGTAGGTACGCCGTCGGTGCTGGCCAAGCGGCTGGTCGATACGACGTTCGAGGCGATGATGCGCGGCATCGAAGCGGTGCGCCCGGGCGCGACGCTGGGCGACATCGGTCACGCCATCCAGCAGCATGCGGAGGCGGCCGGTTTCAGCGTGGTGAAGGAATATTGCGGCCACGGCATCGGCAAGGTCTATCACGACGAGCCGCAGGTGCTGCACTACGGCCGGCCCGGTACCGGCGTGGAGCTGAAAAAAGGCATGACGTTCACCATCGAGCCGATGATCAATGCCGGCAAGCCGCAGACTCGCCAGCTGCCCGATGGCTGGACTGTGGTGACCAAGGATCATTCGCTGTCGGCCCAGTGGGAACACACCATCGCGGTGACCGACGACGGCTTCGAGATACTCACGGCGTGGCCGGACGCCTGACGGTTCTTTCGAGGGCTTCGACGCATTCGGAGTCGCCCAGCCATGTCGCCGACCAGCCACATCGCCTTGCCGCCGTTGCCGCGCCTGCCGGTGGCGGTGCCGCGTTCGGGCGTGTCCGCCGAAGCGCGTCGCGCCTTGCGGCAATTGCTGGGTGACGTCGATCGCGCACTCGCCACAGCGTTTCGCAACGGCGTCGACGCCAGCGCCTTGGCGCGGCGTCGGGGCGAATCCGTGGACCGCGTGGTGGCCCATGTGTGGATGGCCTGTCTGGGCGAGGTCGGTGGAACCGCACTGTTCGCCGTCGGCGGTTTCGGCCGCGGCCTGCTGTTCCCGTACTCCGATGTCGACCTGCTCGCGCTGGCAAGCCTGTCCGAACCGCCGCGGTTGCGCGCGCTGGAACAATTCTTTGCCACGCTGTGGGATATCGGCCTCAAGGTAGGCCACGCCGTGCGCGATCCCGCGCAATGCCGCGCACTGGCGGCCGAGGATGCCAGCGTATTCACCAGCCTGCTGGATGCGCGACGGTTGGCGGGCGACCCGGCGTTCGACGTCGGCCTTCGCGCCATCGTGGAGGATCCTGACTTGTGGCCGCCGCCGCGTTACCTGGCGGCGCGGCTGGCCGAGCGCGATGCACGGCACGCCCGCTACGACGACACCGCCTACAACCTCGAGCCGAACCTGAAGGAAGGCCCCGGCGGGCTGCGCACTCTCGATTCGCTGCGCTGGATGGCGCGGCGGCTGGCGCATGTCGACGACCTGGCCGGCATGGTGGCCGAAGGGCTGCTGGACCCGGCCGAACTGGCCGCACTGGAACTCTCCGAAGCGACACTGCGCCGTTATCGCTATGCACTGCACCTGGAGGCTGGCCGACCCGAGGAGCGGCTGCTGTTCGACTACCAGCGTGCGCTTGCGTCTCGACTGGGCTTCGAGGACGAGCACGAAAAAAACCTCGGCGTCGAGCAGTTCATGCAGGGCTATTACCGCGCAGCCAGCCAGGTCGAGCGGCTGGGCGTCCAGGTGGCCGAGCGCTTCGTGGAAATGCTGGAACCGCCGGGCGAGGCCGTGGCGGTCGGCACCGAATTCCTGCGCTATGGCTCGCGCCTGGCCGCACGCGATCCGCAACTGTTCACGCAGCGTCCTGCCGCGCTGGTGGAAATCTTCATCACCCGGCTGGATCAGCCCGGCCTGGTGGGTTTCACGGCCGACACGATGCGGCGCATCCATCAGGCCACCGCTGTGCACGGCGATGCGCTGGCCGATGACGACAGTGTGCTGGCAGCCTTTTTGCGGTTGCTGCGCCGCGGTGCACCCGCGGTGGAAGCGTTGTGGCGGATGAACCGGCACGGCTTGCTGGCGGCGATCCTGCCGGCGTTCGGCAAGGTGTTCGGGCGCATGCAGTACGACCTGTTCCACGTCTACACGGTCGACGAACATACCTTGCGCGTGTTGCGCAACATGGCGCGATTTGCCGACCCGGCGGCCCAGCGCGAGTTTGCGCTGGGCTGCGAAATCTGGGCCGCCCTGCCCAAGCCCGAAGTGCTGCTGCTCGCGGCGCTGTTCCATGACATCGCCAAGGGCCGCGGTGGCGACCACTCGGTGTTGGGTGAAGGCGATGCGCGAGCCTTCTGCGTGCGTCTCGGCCTGCCGCCCGGTGACGTCGAGCGGGTCGCCTGGCTGGTGCGCTGGCATCTGCTGATGAGCACCACCGCACAACGGCAGGACATCACCGACCCCGACGTGGTGCACCAGTTTGCGGAACGGGTGGGCGACCGCGAGCGGCTCGGCCAGCTGTATCTCCTGACCATCGCCGACATCATCGGCACCAGCCCGCGCCTGTGGAACGGCTGGAAGGATCGGCTGCTGTCCGACCTGTGCGTGGCGACCCGCTATGCGCTGCGCAGCGATGTCGAGCTGCCGCGCGACATCGGCGTGCGGGTGCGCGAATGTTCCGAATACGCGCTGGCGCTGCTCATGAACGAAGGGCACGCCGAAGTCGACGTGATGCGCGTGTGGTCGGATTTTCCGCAGCTCAGTTTCCTGCGCCACCGGCCGGAGCAGATTGCCTGGCAGACCGCGTCGATCCTGCGCGCCAACGGCGCGTTGCCGCTGGTCGCGGTGCACCCGTTGTCAGTGCGCGGCAGCACCGAACTATTCGTCTATACGCCCGATCGCGACGGACTGTTCGCCACCGTAACCGCCGTGCTGGACCGCCTGCGCTTCTCGGTAATGGAGTCGCGCATCCTCAGCTCGCCGACCGGCATGGCGCTGGACACGTTCCTGCTGCTGGATGCCGATAGCCAGCAGCCGGTCGGCACGGCGCGCGCGGACGAACTTCAGCAACGGCTGCAGCGTGCGCTGAGCCAGTCCAGCGGCGTGCAGCCGAGCAAGCGTGGCATGTCGCGGCATCAGAAGCATTTCCAGATGACGCCGAAGATCAGTTTCCATGCCGCGGGCGGCCGCACCCAGCTCGCCCTGGTCGGTACCGATCGCCCCGGCCTGCTGGCGGCGGTAGCGCAGGTCATGCTGCAGGTCGGGGTGCGCGTGCACGATGCGCGCATCGCCACCTTCGGCGAGCGCGTGGAGGATTTCTTCCAGCTGACCGATCGCCACGACGCGCCGCTCGATGCCGGCTTGCAGGAACGTCTGCTGCAGGCGTTGCTAGGAACGGATCGGGCCGGCGCGGGATTGAAGGGCTTTTGCGGCGCCGGTGCGTCCATCGAAGCGATTGGCACGCGCTATCATCGCCACGCTGCGGATGGCAGCGGCCACGCGCTTCGACCATGACCTACCTGCTGATCAAATCGCTGCACCTGCTGTTCGTCATTGCCTGGATGGCGACGGTGTTCTACCTGCCGCGAATCCTGGTGAATCTGGCCGAGACCGCCAACGAGCCACCCGTGCAGGCGCGGCTGCAGCTGATGGGGCGGAGGTTGTACAAGTTCGGCCACAACATGTTCGGCATCGCGTTCGTGTTCGGGCTTGCGTTGTGGCAGGGCTGGCGGCTATTCCCCCGGGCACTGCCGAACGTGACGGCGGGCATGCACTGGATCGACGCCAAGCTCACCCTTGTCGCCGTGCTGTTGGCTTACTTCATCGGCTGCGGACGTCTGCTCAAACGCCGCGAAAAAGGCCTTGCCCTGCCATCGTCTCGCGCACTGCGCTGGCTCAACGAACTGCCGGTGCTCGTGCTGCTGGCAGTGATCTACCTGGTGATCGCCAAACCTTTTTGAGGATTTCAACACCGCAAGGCAGCAAGTGCCGGATCAGGCCGTACGGTAATAGTCGCGATACCACTCGGCGAAGCGGGCGACCCCATCTTCAATCGACGTACCGGGCGCGTAGCCCACGTCGCGACGCAACGCCGATACATCTGCCCAGGTGTCGGGTACGTCACCGGGCTGCATCGGCAGCAGGCGCTTTTCAACGCTGCGGCCGAGGTTTTGCTCGAGCAATTCGATGAAGCGCATCAGCTGCACCGGCTGGTCGTTGCCGATGTTGTAGACGCGGTAAGGCGCGTTCGACATGCCGGGATTCGGCAACTCGGCGTTGTACGCCGGTTCGGGTTCGGCCGGATGGTCGAGCGTGCGTACAACGCCCTCGACGATGTCGTCGACATAGGTGAAATCGCGGCTGTGGTTGCCATGGTTGAACACGTCGATGGGCTCGCCGCGGCTGATGCGATCGGCAAACAGGATCGGTGCCATGTCTGGCCGACCCCATGGGCCATACACGGTGAAGAAGCGCAGGCCGGTAGTCGGCAAGCCGTATAGATGGCTATACGTATGCGCCATCAGTTCGTTGGCCTTCTTGCTGGCGGCGTAAAGGCTGACCGGATGGTCCACCGCGTCTTCGACGGCGAATGGCAGCTTGCGGTTGGCGCCGTAGACCGAGCTGGACGATGCATAGACGAGATGGTCGACCTTGTGGTGCCGGCAGCCCTCGAGCACGTTAAGGAAGCCCGCCAGGTTGCTGTGTACATAGGCCCGCGGGTTCTGGATCGAGTAGCGCACGCCGGCCTGGGCGGCCAGGTTCACGACGCGCTCTGGCTTGAATGCGGCGAAGGCCTGATCCACCGCGTCCGCATCCGCGAGGTCTGCGCGCTGATGGGTGTAATGGGGATGGTTGGCAAAGCGCGCCAGGCGCGCTTCCTTCAATGCCGGATCGTAGTAATCGTTGTGGTTGTCGAAGCCATGAATCACGTCGCCGCGTGCCAGCAGACGTTGCGCCAGCGCGGCGCCGATGAAGCCGGCGGTGCCGGTAACCAGAATGCGCATGAAGAACCCTCGAAAGACATGCCCATTCTATAGCTGGCCTGCGCAGACGACGCTGTGAAGGCGAGGATTGACAGCGGATTTCGGCTAAACTAGCGTCTCTGCCATTTCACCAGACAAGGTGGCCAGCGTCAGCGCCGGCCGAGTGTGCGACATGGCAACTACCTGCTGCTCCTGTTGACGTCCACCACGCCTTGTGTATTTGTCGAAGAAGGGCGGATGCCCTTTTTTGCTTTTCAGAGAACGCCTTCCATGATTGAGATCACGCTACCCGACGGCAGCAAGCGGCCGTTCGATCACCCCGTTACCGTGCAGGACGTGGCCGCCTCGATCGGCGCCGGTCTGGCCAAGGCGACGCTGGCCGGCAAGGTCGACGGCAAACTGGTCGATGCCAGCTTTCCGATCGAGCATGACGCCAGCCTGCAGATCGTCACCGAAAAAAGTCCCGAGGCGTTGGAGATTCTGCGTCACTCCACCGCGCACCTGATGGGGCAGGCGGTGCAGCGGCTGTTTCCGGGTGCGCAGGTCACGATCGGTCCGGTGATCGACAACGGCTTCTTCTACGACTTCGCCTACGAGCGTCCATTCACTCCCGACGACCTGCCGAAAATCGAGGCGGAGATGCACAAGATCGTCGCCGAGCAATTGCCGGTGACGCGCAGCGTGAAGTCGCGCGACGAGGCGGTGGCGTTCTTCCGTGGCCTCGGCGAGAACTACAAGGCCGAAATCATCGAGGGCATCCCGGCCAACGAGGACCTGTCGCTGTATTCGCAGGGCGAGTTCACCGACCTGTGCCGCGGCCCGCATGTGCCGAACACCGGCAAGCTGCATTCTTTCAAGCTGATGAAGGTGGCCGGGGCGTACTGGCGCGGCGATTCGAACAACGCGATGTTGAGCCGCATCTACGGCACCGCGTGGCTCAACGACAAGGATCTGAAGGCGTACCTGTTCCAGCTGGAAGAAGCCGAGAAACGCGACCATCGCAAGATCGGCAAGCAGCTCGACCTGTTCCACCAGCAGGAAGAGAGCCCGGGCATGGTGTTCTGGCATCCGAACGGCTGGGCGATCTGGCAGCAGGTCGAGCAATACATGCGCGGCGTCTACAAGAAGAGCGGCTACCAGGAAGTGCGCTGCCCGATGGTGCTGGACGTGTCGCTGTGGAAGAAATCCGGCCACTGGGACAACTACGCCGAGAACATGTTCTTCACCGAGTCGGAGAAGCACACTTACGCGCTGAAGCCGATGAACTGCCCGGGCCACGTGCAGGTGTTCAACACCGGCCTGCACAGCTACCGCGAGCTGCCGATCCGCTACGGCGAATTCGGTGGCTGCCACCGCAACGAGCCGTCCGGCGCGCTGCACGGCATCATGCGCGTGCGTGCGTTCACCCAGGACGACGGCCACATCTTCTGCACGCCGGACCAGGTGGAGGCGGAAGTCACCGCGTTCCACCTGCAGGCGATGAAGGTGTACGCCGATTTCGGCTTCACCGACCTGGCCATCAAGCTGGCGTTGCGCCCGGAAAAGCGCATCGGTTCCGACGAATTCTGGGACCGCACCGAGGAAATGCTGCGCCGCGCGCTGCGCGCCGCCGGCGTGGAATGGGAGGAACTGCCAGGCGAGGGTGCGTTCTACGCCCCCAAGATCGAGTACCACCTGAAGGATTCCATCGGCCGCGCGTGGCAGGTAGGCACCATGCAGGTCGATTTCATGATGCCGGAGCGGCTGGACGCGGAATACGTCGACGAACACTCACAGAAAAAGCACCCGGTGATGCTGCATCGGGCCATCGTCGGCTCGATGGAGCGCTTCATCGGCATTCTGATCGAACACCACGCCGGCCTGCTGCCGGCCTGGCTGGCCCCGATCCAGGCGGTGGCGTTCAACATCACCGATGCGCAGGCCGACTATGTCCGGCAAGTGACGCAAACCCTTGTCGACAAAGGTTTCCGGGTACAATCGGATTTGCGCAACGAGAAAGTCGGCTATAAAATCCGCGAGCATACGATGCAGAAAGTGCCTTACCTGCTCGTGGTCGGTGACCGCGAGAAGGAAACGGGGACCGTTTCTGTGCGTACCCGTTCCGGCGAGGATCTGGGCAGCATGCCGCTGGCCGACTTCATCGAGCGACTGGAGACCGAAACCCGGCGCTGAGCGCCGAGCGGTCTGTTTCATCACTTCTTCTGGAGGATCGTGGTATCGCAACCACCGACAACAAGGGCAATCGTCGTAACCTGGAAATCCGTGTGCCGCGGGTGCGTGTCATTGGTGCCGACGCGGAGCAGCTCGGTATCCTGACCCGCGACGAAGCGCTGGCGCTGGCGCAGGAAGCGGGCATGGATCTGGTCGAGATCCAGCCGAACGGCGATCCGCCGGTCTGCCGCATCATGGATTACGGCAAGTTCAAGTTCGAAGCCCAGAAGAAGGTTCAGGCCGCCAAGAAGAAGCAGAAGCAGGTCGAGATCAAGGAAGTCAAGTTCCGCCCGGTCACCGACGTCGGCGACTACCAGATCAAGCTGCGCAACATGCTTCGCTTTCTCGAAGAAGGCGACAAGGTCAAGGTCACCATCCGTTTCCGCGGCCGCGAGATGTCGCATCAGGACCTGGGCCAGAACCTGGCCAAGCGGATCCAGGAAGACGTCGGCGAGAACGGCCAGGTCGAGTCGTTCCCGCGACTCGAAGGGCGCCAGATGGTCATGATGATCGGCCCCAAGAAGAAGCAGTGAGAAAACGGCGGCCTGCGGGTCGCCGTTTTGCATCTGCGGCTGGTATCCGGCAGGTTTACTCCGTATAATCATCGGTTCGACCCGCAGGAAGGGTCGTGCACCGATCGTGGCAGGACGGAAAGCGTGACCTTCAGGTCACCGCCAGATCAGTCAGAAACCGGACAAAGGAGCATTCCCATGCCCAAGATCAAGACCAACCGGGCGGCAGCGAAGCGTTTTCGCAAGACCGCGTCGGGCAAAATCAAGTGCGGCCACGCCTTCAAGTCACACATCCTGACCAAGAAGTCGACCAAGCGTAAGCGCGGTCTGCGTGCACCGAATCATCTGAAGGCGTGCGACACCAAGGGTGTAGCGCGCATGTTGCCGTACTTGTAAGACGAGGAGATAAACCATGGCTCGTGTAAAGCGTGGCGTTACCGCCCGTCGTCGTCACAAGAAAGTTATCGGTCGTGCCAAGGGCTACTACAACGCCCGCCGCAAGGTCTTCCGCGTTGCCAACCAGGCCGTCATCAAGGCTGGTCAGTACGCCTATATCGGCCGCAAGCAGCGCAAGCGCCAGTTCCGTGCGCTGTGGATCGTCCGCATCAACGCCGCTGCACGCATGTTCGGGCTGTCCTACAGCCGCCTGAT
This sequence comes from uncultured Gammaproteobacteria bacterium, assembly GCA_963697555.1. Taxonomy (GTDB): domain Bacteria; phylum Pseudomonadota; class Gammaproteobacteria; order Xanthomonadales; family Rhodanobacteraceae; genus Rhodanobacter. Next base: position 46,183 of record CAVOOK010000009.1, on the reverse strand, counting down.
CAACGGCCTGAGCAAGGCTGGTATCACCGTCGACCGCAAGGTCCTCGCGGATATCGCCGTGCACGACATCAAGGCGTTTGAAGTGATCGCCGAGAAAGCGAAGGCCAGTCTGGCCGCTTGATCGTCGGACGCTCCTGCGTCAGCACGATATGATGTAAAGCAAGCGGGGAGGAGGCCAAAGCCTTCTCCCCGTTTTCGTTTCTGTGGGGTCCTCAAGTAGGAATCGTATCGATGGACGACCTGGATAGCCGCGCCGCGCAGGCGCTGGCCGATATCGGCAAGGCCGACACGCTGGAGGCGCTCGACGCGCTGCGCGTCGGACTGCTGGGCAAGAATGGCATCGTCACCGCCGCGCTGAAGACGCTGGGCGCGCTGGCGCCGGACGAGCGCAAGACGCGCGGCGCCGAAGTGAACAAGGTCAAGGATCGTCTCGCCGACGCGCTGGCCGCGCGCAAGCAGGTGCTGGAGCAGGCCGAGCTCGATCGCCGCCTCGCCTCCGAGCGACTCGACATCAGTCTGCCGGGCCGCGATGGCGAGCGCGGCGGTATCCATCCGATCACCCGCGCGCTCGAGCGCATCGCGGCAATCTTCGCCCGGCTCGGTTACCAGCGCGCCGATGGTCCGGAGATCGAGGACGACTGGCACAATTTCGAGGCGCTGAACTTTCCGCCGCACCATCCGGCGCGGGCCATGCACGACACCTTCTACTTCGGTGACGGTCGCCTGCTGCGCACGCACACCTCGCCGGTGCAGATTCGCGCCATGGCGGGTCGCCAGCCGCCGATCCGCATCATCGCGCCGGGCAAGGTCTATCGCAGCGATTCCGACCAGACGCATTCGCCGATGTTCCACCAGATCGAGGGATTGCTGATCGATGAGACGTCGAGTTTCGCCGATCTCAAGGGCACGCTGACCGACTTCATACGCGCGTTCTTCGAACGCGATTTCGAGATGCGCTTCCGGCCCAGCTATTTTCCGTTCACCGAGCCCTCGGCCGAGGTGGATATCCGCTGGGACGCCGACGATGGCTCGACGCGCTGGCTCGAGGTCCTGGGCTGCGGCATGGTGCACCCGAACGTGCTGGAGAATTGCGGCATCGATCCGGAGCGCTACACCGGCTTCGCCTTCGGCCTCGGCGTGGAGCGTTTCGCCATGTTGCGCTATGGCGTTTCCGATCTGCGCGCGTTCTTCGAGAACGACCTGCGCTTTCTCAAGCAATTTGCCTGAGCAACGGGGTTCGGGGCAGAGGGCGGAGCCTCGACTTCGCGCTGTTCCGAATCTGCGATCCGTATTGCGAACCCCGGACTTCAACCCATGAAATTTTCCGAAAACTGGCTGCGTGAACTGGTCGAGATCAACGCAGACCGCGCCGAACTGGCCCATGCGCTGACCATGGCCGGCCTGGAAGTGGAAGAGCTCACCCCGCTGGGCGAAGACCTGGCTGGCGTGGTGGTGGCCGAGATCATCGCTGCCGAAAAACATCCCGAGGCCGATCGCCTCCAGGTATGCCAGGTCGACGCGGGCCAGGGCGCCTCCCTGCAGATCGTCTGCGGCGCGCCCAACGCACGGGTAGGTATCAAGGTGCCGCTGGCCATGATCGGAGCCAAGTTGCCCGGCGGCATCTCCATCAAGGCGGCCAGGCTGCGCGGTGTGGAGTCGTCCGGGATGCTGTGCTCGGCGAAAGAGCTTGGCATCGACGCCGATGCGTCCGGCCTGCTGGAGCTGCCGGTGGATGCGCCGATCGGCCAGCCGCTGGCCAGTTACCTGGGCCTTCCCGACGCCAGTTTCGAATTGAAGCTGACGCCGAACCGTCCCGACTGCCTCGGGCTGGTTGGCCTGGCGCACGACGTGGCCGCGCTGTTCGGCAGTGCGGTGAAGCAGCCTGCGCAGGCCGCCGCGGCGGTGACGGGACAGGCGCGGCGCGACCTTCGGCTTGAGGCGGGCAAGGATGCTCCGCGCTACCTCGGGCGCGTCGTCGAAGGCATCGACCCCCTGGCGCGCACGCCGCTATGGCTGGCCGAACGCCTGCGGCGCGCCGGCCTGCGGCCGATCAGCGCGGTGGTCGACATCACCAACTACGTCATGCTTGAACTCGGCCAACCGTTGCACGCCTTCGACAACGACAGGCTCGAGGGCGCCATCGTGGTGCGCCATGCGCGCGCCGGCGAAACGCTGAAGCTGCTCGACGGCAATGAAGCCAGGCTGGACGAGGGCTTCGTGCTGATTGCCGATGACCAAAAGGCCCTGGCCGTGGCGGGTGTGATGGGCGGGTTCGATTCGCGCGTCACCGACACCACGCGCAACATCTTCCTCGAGTCCGCGCACTTCGCGCCCGCGGCGATCATGGGTCGCGCGCGCAAGCTCGGTTTGCATACCGAGGCCTCGCACCGCTTCGAGCGCGGCGTTGATCCGGCATTGCCTAAACGCGCGCTTGAGCGCGCCACCGAGCTGTTGCTGGCAGTCGCCGGTGGCAAGGCCGGACCGGTATTGCTGGCGGAAAACCTGGCGGATCTGTCATTGCCCGCGCCCGTGCGCCTGCGTCGCGCGCGCCTGGCGCGGGTGCTCGGCGTGGCTGTGGCAGATGCCGAAGTGACGCGCATCTTCACCGCCCTGGGCATGCAGGTGGAAACGACGGCGGAGGGCTGGCAGATCACCGCGCCAAGCAGCCGCTTCGACATCGAGCGCGAGGAAGATCTGATCGAGGAAGTCGCGCGCATCTTCGGTTACGACAACATTCCCACGCTGACGCCGGCCGGCGCGCTTGCTCTGGCCGTCGAGCCCGAGGCGCGCATCGGCGAGCTGGCTCTGCGCGAGCAGCTGGCGGCGCGCGGCTACCACGAAGCGGTGAACCTGTCCTTCGTTTCGGCCGATCTGCTGGCAAGCTGGGGTTTCAACGAACGATTGGTGCCTTTGGCTAACCCGCTGTCCGCCGATCTGGCCGTGATGCGCCCATCGCTGTTGCCGGGATTGATCGAAACATTGCGCCACAACCGAGCCCGCCAGCAGGAGCGGGTGCGGCTGTTCGAGGTGGCGCGTGTATTCGGTGCGGGCGATCCACCCGTGGAGACCCCAAGCCTGGCCGTGGTCGCCTGCGGCGCTGCCCGCGCCGAGCAGTGGGGCGAGCCGTCGCGGCAGCTCGATTTCCATGATCTCAAGGGTGACCTGGATGCCCTTGTGGCCTGGGGCGGAGAACCCCTGCGCTGGTCGGTACATGCCGACCAACTGCCCGGCTGGCTGCACCCCGGGCGTGGCGCACGGGTTGCGCGTGATGGCGTGACCGTCGGCTACCTCGGAGCGTTGCATCCACAACTGGCCAGGCGACTCGACCTGGGTCCGGACGTGCACGTGATGGAACTGGCCCTGGAGCTGTTGCTGGCGCGACGCCTGCCCCGTGCCCGCCCCGTGCCGCGCTTCCCGGCGGTGCGCCGTGACATCGCGGTTGACCTGCCGGAAACCGTCCGCTGGTCACAGATCGAGCAGCTTGTCCGCGACACTTTGGGCGAGCGCCTGAAAGAGCTGCGGCTGTTCGATCGCTATAGCGGCAAGGGGGTCGAAGCGGGCCGAAAAAGCCTCGCTATGGGGTTGATTTTGCAGGACGCTTCACGCACGCTTACCGACGACGACGCGGATCGCTGCGTGCGCGAAGCGGTAGCCGCGTTGGAGCAAACATGCAAGGCAAGGTTGCGAGGATGAGATGGCGCTGACCAAGGCGGAGATGGCCGAGCGGCTTTTCCTCGATGTTGGCCTCAACAAGCGTGAGGCCAAGGAATTTGTGGACGCCTATTTCGAGGTGGTCCGCGAAGCACTGGAGAACGGCGAGCAGGTGAAGTTGTCCGGTTTCGGCAACTTCGACCTGCGGCTGAAGAACCAGCGACCGGGGCGCAACCCCAAGACAGGCGAAGAGATTCCGATCTCCGCCCGTCGCGTGGTGACGTTCCGACCGGGACAGAAACTCAAGGTGCGAGTCGAGGGTTATGCTGGATCAAGGGAATAACACCGAGCTGCCAGCCATTCCGGCCAAGCGCTACTTCACCATCGGTGAGGTCGGCGAGTTGTGCGGTGTGAAGCCCCATGTGCTGCGTTACTGGGAGCAGGAGTTCCCCGCGCTCAATCCGGTCAAGCGCCGCGGCAACCGACGTTACTATCAACGTCACGACGTGCTGATGATTCGCCAGATCCGCTCGCTGCTCTACGACGAGGGCTTCACCATCACCGGCGCGCGCGCGCGGCTGGAAGGCCCGCAGGCGCGGATGGAAGCGAGCATCTCGCATCAGATCGTGCGCCAGGTGCGCATGGAACTGGAAGAAGTGCTGACCCTTCTGCGTCGCTGAAGGCTTCCGGACGCGCAGCACAAGCTGGTAGACTTGCCAGCTTGCCGAGCAGTCGGGGCGTAGCGCAGCCTGGTAGCGCATCTGCCTGGGGGGCAGAGGGTCGTCGGTTCAAATCCGGCCGCCCCGACCAATTCGGTAACCGCAATGCGTGACGGCACCTTCGGGTGCCGTTGTCGTTTCCGGCTCGTGCCTTTGCTGACCGTCCCGGGTCAGTACAGCACGCGGCTGCGCAGGGTTCCCGGAATCGCCGCCAGCTGGTCCTTCAGCGCAAGCGCCTGTTGCACGTCGGCGCTTACGTCGATCACGACATAGCCCACTTCGCTGTCGGTCTGCAGGAACTGCGCGTCGATGTTGATGTTGCCGGCGGAGAACACTTCATTGACGCGTGACAGCATGCCCGGCACGTTCCGATGGATGTGCAGCAGGCGGCGGCTGCTGGGATGCTCTGGCAAGGTGACCTCGGGAAAGTTCACCGCCGACAGGGTGGAGCCGTTGTCGCTGTAGCGGATCAGCTTGCTCGCCACCTCGATGCCGATGTTGTCCTGTGCCTCCAGCGTGCTGCCACCGATGTGCGGGGTCAGGATCACGTTGTCCATGCCGACCAGCGGCGACTCGAAGACGTCATCGTTGCCTTTCGGTTCGAGCGGAAATACATCGACCGCAGCCCCCGCGAGATGATCACTGCGCAACGCCGCGGCGAGCGCGTCGATATCCACGACGCTGCCGCGCGAGGCGTTGATCAACATCGCCCCCGCGCGCATCCTGGCCAGCTGTTCGCGGCGGATCATCAGCTGGGTAGCGGGGGTTTCCGGTACGTGCAGGGTGACGACGTCGGCCCGCTCCAGCAATTCGTCCAGGCTGGAAACCGCGCGGGCATTGCCCAGCGACAGCTTGGTCTCGATGTCGTGGAAGATCACCCGCATGCCGAGGCTCTCTGCCAGCACGCCCACCTGCGTGCCGATGTGTCCGTAGCCGACGATGCCCAGTACCTTGTCGCGCGTTTCGTAACTGCCGCTGGCCGACTTGGTCCAGCCGCCACGATGGCACAGGGCGTTTTTCTGCGGGATTCCACGCAGCAGCATGATCGCTTCGGCGATCACCAGTTCCGCCACGCTGCGCGTGTTGGAATACGGCGCGTTGAATACCGGCACGCCCAGTTTGCGCGCTGCGGCGAGATCCACCTGGTTGGTGCCGATACAGAAACAGCCGACGGCAATCAGTCGTTTCGCCTGGGCCAGTACCTCGCCCGTGAGCTGGGTGCGCGAGCGGATGCCAACGATGTGCGCATCGCTGATACGTCGCTTGAGTTCGTCTTCCGGCAGCGATTTCGCATGTAGTTCGACCTGGCTGTAGCCGGCGCGCCGAAAATTTTCCACCGCACTGGCGCTGACGCCTTCCAGCAGCAGCACCTTGATATCTTGGCGGGGATAGGAGGTCTGCATGCGTCGGCCTTGGCGAGGAGGAGCGTCTACTATGCCAGAGCCAAAGGCGATTGCGGCACTGCAGCACTGGACGTGATGCGCAGCGGCTGGCAGGCTGCAGCCATCCTCTGGAGCACTGCATGTCCGATCCACGCCTTGCCGAACTGAGCCGGCTGTTGCCCGAGTTCCGCCTGCTCACTGCGCCTGGTGACTTGGAACATTACGGCCGCGACTGGACCCGTCGCTGGACGCCCGCACCGTTGGCGATCGCCTTGCCCGCCAGCGCCGAGGAAGTGCAAACGATCGTTCGCTGGGCGAACGGCCGGCGGGTAGCGATCGTGCCGTCCGGCGGCCGCACCGGGCTGTCCGGCGGTGCCGTGGCTGCGCATGGGGAACTCGTGTTGAGCCTGGAGCGAATGAACCGCGTGCTGGATTTCAACGCCGTCGATCGCACGCTCACCGTGCAACCAGGCGCGACCTTGCACAGCGTGCAAGAGGCAGCGCGCGAACACGGGCTGATCTATCCGGTCGATTTTGCCGCGCGGGGTTCATGCTCGATCGGCGGCAATATCGCCACCAACGCGGGTGGCATCCGGGTGATCCGTTACGGCAACACGCGCGAATGGGTTGCCGGCATGAAAGTGATCGCGGGCAATGGCGAACTGCTCGAACTCAATCGCGGCCTGATCAAGAACTCCAGCGGTTACGACTTCCGCCAGTTGCTGATCGGATCGGAGGGCACGCTGGGCATCGTGGTCGAAGCGACCCTGAAGCTTGCCGATCCGCCGCCGCCCTCGCAGGTCATGTTGTTGGCATTGCCGGACATGCAGGCGCTGATGCAGGTGTTCGCGCTATTCCGCACGCAGCTGTCGCTGCAGGCATTCGAGTTCTTCACCGACCAGGCCTTGCGGCACGTACTCGCGCACGGCGCACAACGCGCCATCGACGGCGAGCATCCGTATTACGTGGTAACCGAGTTCGACGCCGCCGACGTCGGGCAGCAGGAGGCTGCACTGGCCGCGTTCGAACACGCGCTGGAGCAAGGCTGGGTCAGCGACGGCGTGATCGCACAGAGCGAGGCACAGGCCGCGGCGCTATGGCGCCTGCGTGAAGGAATCACCGAAAGCCTGGCCCCGCGGCGCCCGTACAAGAACGACGTGTCGGTGAGGATCAGTGCCGTGCCGGCGTTCCTGCACGACATGCAGGCGCTGCTGGCGCACGAATACCCGCGGATCGAGGTGGTCTGGTTCGGCCATATCGGCGACGGCAACTTGCACATCAACGTATTGCCGCCGGAAGGGCTCGGCGAAGAAGCATTCATCGCCCAGTGCGAGCACGTCACCCGCTTGCTGGCGGCCACCCTGCAGCGCCACGGCGGCAGCATCTCGGCCGAGCACGGCATAGGCCTGGTCAAGCGGGCCTATCTGGCAAGTACCCGCAGCCCGGCCGAGATCGCGTTGATGCAGGGCGTGCGCAAGGTGTTCGATCCGAACGGCATTCTCAATCCCGGCAAGCTGTTCGTCGAGGCTGGCACACCGGGTGCGTGCTAGCCTTCCGGGCTTGTGCCTTGCTTTCGAGAGTCCGTCATGCCGTCATCACCGTTGCGCCAGCCGTATCCCGAAATCGAACCGTTCGACAGTGGAGTTGCTGCCGGTATCCCCACTGCACACGCTGTACTACGAGCAGAGCGGCAACCCCATCGGCAAGCCGGTGGTTTTCCTGCACGGTGGGCCGGGTGGCGGCACGAACGCGAAGTGTCGGCGGTTCTTCGATCCGGCCGTCTATCGCATCGTGTTGTTCGATCAGCGTGGGTGCGGCAAGTCGACGCCGCACGCGGAACTGGCACACAACACGACCTGGGACCTGGTCGCCGATATCGAGCGCGTGCGCGAGCACTCTGCGGCATCGACCGCTGGCAGGTGTTCGGCGGCTCGTGGGGTTCCACGCTGGCGCTGGCGTACGCGCAGACGCATCCGGACAAGGTCACCGAACTGGTGCTGCGCGGCATCTTCATGCTGCGCCGCTGGGAGCTGGAATGGTTCTACCAGAAAGGTTGCGATGCGCTGTATCCCGGATGCATGGGAGACCTATCTCGACGCGATACCCGAGGTCGAGCGCGGCGACCTGATCAGTGCCTATCACCGGCGCCTGACCAGTCCCGACACGGCGACGCGTGTCGCTGCCGCGCGGGCGTGGTCGGTATGGGAAGGCGCCACCAGTTTCCTGTGGCAGGATGCGTCACATATCGAATCCAGCGCCGAGGACGAGTTCGCCGCTGGCGTTTGCGCGCATCGAGTGCCACTACTTCGTCAACGGCGGCTTCTTCGAGCACGATGACCAGTTGCTTCGCAACGTTGATCGCATCCGCGACATCCCGACGGTGATCGTGCAGGGCCGCTATGACGTGGTGTGCCCGTTGCGCAGCGCCTGGGATCTGCACCGCGCGTGGCCCGAAGCCGACCTGCGTATCGTGCAGGACGCCGGCCACTCGGCGTTCGAGCCCGGCATCATGCACCAGCTGCTGGAGGCGACCGACCGCTTCGGTCGTTGAGGTTCTTCGACTTTGTGGAGCGGCTTCGGCCGCGCTGCGGGGTGCGGCGAAGGCCATCGCGGCTGAAGCCGCTCCCACGAACGCGAAAGCAGATGTGGCTTCAGTCCGCCGCGGGCAGCTGCTTGGTGCCGAAGATCTTGTCGCCGGCGTCGCCGAGGCCGGGCAGGATGTAGCCATGCTCGTTGAGCCGCTCGTCGATCGAGGCGGTGTAGATCTCGATATCCGGATGCACGGCCTCGATACGCTTCAGGCCTTCCGGCGCAGCGACCAGGAACAAGCCCTTGATGCGCTTGCAGCCGGCGGCTTTGAGCATGTCCACCGCCGCGATCAGGGTGCCGGCGGTGGCCAGCATCGGGTCGACGATCAGGGCGATGCGCTCGTCCATGCGACCGCTGAGTTTTTCGTAGTAGGCGACCGGTTGCAGGGTATGTTCGTCGCGCTGCACGCCGACCACGCTGACCTTCGCCGAGGGAATCATGTCGAGCACGCCGGGCAGCATGCCCAGGCCCGCGCGCAGGATCGGCACGATGGTGATCTTCTTGCCTTTGATGCGATGCACGTCCAGCGGGCCGGCCCAGCCGTGGATCTGTTCCTGGACAGTTTCCAGATCCTTGGTGGCCTCGTAGGTAAGCAGCGCGGCGACCTCGGACGCCAGCTCGCGGAATTCCTTGGTGCTGATGCCGGCGCGGCGCATCAGGCCAAGCTTGTGCTGGATCAGCGGGTGGCGGACTTCGACGATCTTCATGGGTGACTGTCTTCAGACGAGGCGCTTGAGGCGCGACAGTCGGGGAGCTTAGCGAACCGGTCCTGCACGCGCACGCATGACGATGCGTGCGCGTGCAGTAGCCCGGCTGACCGACGCAATATTACGACGCGGCTGCGGCATCGCCCTTCAGGCAGCTGCTCATGAACGCCTTGCGCTCGGCACCTTTGAGCGCCTTGCTCTTGGCGTCGGCGTTGCAGGTTTTCATCTTTCCCTGCTGAGCCTGTTTCGCCGACGGTGCACTGGCAGCGGCGGTGGCTGGCGCGGACGCTGCCGCGGCGCCTCCGCTTTTCAGGCAGGTGCTCATGAAAGCCTTGCGTTCGGCGCCCTTCTTGCCGGTTGCCTGCTTGTTGCAGTTGATCATCCGCTGTTGCTGCGCGGTATGCGGCTTGGCCGCAGCGGCTGCGGTGGCTGGTGTTGCGGCGAAGGTGGCGCCGGCAAAGGCAAACGCGACGCTGGCGGCAAGCAGACGTAGTGACATCGACATCGTGGAGTCCTCCCTGGAAACCGGCGGCTGCCGGCCGCGTCAGTCTATGCCGGGTGGAATCGGCGCGGGAGTGGGTAAAACCTGACACTCGCGAAGGCATCCGGCTGCGATGGCGGTCAATCGCCGCCGCAGCCGGCCGGGCCCGGATGACGGCTCAGGCCGCCTCGGCCTTGGCCTTGCGCGGGCCTTCCAGCAACGCCTTGCGCACGTGCGCCACGATCAGGTCCACCTCGGCGCTGGTGACCTTGAAGTGCGGCGTGAAGCGCAGCGAGTTGGTGCCGCCATGGATCACGCCGACGCCGCGCTCGCGCATGTATTCCTCGGTCGATTCGGCGCCGTAGCATTTGTACTCGGGCGCCAGCTCGCAGGAAAACAGCAAGCCGGTGCCTTGCACCTTGGTGATCAGCCCGCCCAGCTCATTCTTCAGCGCATTGAGCTTGTCGACGAATTCCCTGCCGCGTTCGCGGATGTTGGCGCGTACCTCGTCGGTCAGCTCACCCAGCGTCGCCAGCGCCACGTCCAGCGCGCGCGGGTTCGCGGTCATGGTGTTGCCGTAGATGCCCTTGCGGTACAGGGCGGCAGTGCGCTCGCTTACCGCCAGCACCGACAGCGGATACTGGCCGGCGTTGAGCGCCTTGGAGAAGGTTTCCATGTCCGGGGCCGGCAGCTTCTCGAAACCGGGATAGTCGACGAACGACAACACTCCGTGGGCGCGCAGGCCGGCCTGGATCGAGTCGATCAGCAGCAAGGTGCCGTGAGCCTCGGTCAGCGCCCGCGCCGCCTTGTAGAACTCTGGTGTCACGGCGCGGCCCGGGTCGCCTTCGCCCATCACCGGCTCCAGGAACATTGCCTCGATGAACCAGCCATGCTTGTCGGCGTCAGCGAATGCTTCTTCCAGTTGCGCCACGTCGTAGGGCGCCACCGTGATCAGGGTGTCCTCGTGACGGTAGCTGGCCAGATTCTGCTGATAGGTCTTGCGGCTGGAATCGGAATACAGCGCGGGTTTGTCGGTACGGCCGTGGAACGCGCCCTTCACCGCCAGGCGCTTGATCGTGCGGCCTGCGTAGCGGCCGCCCGCATCGGTCATCAACTTGGCATTGACGTCGGCGATGCGGCACGCCAGCGAAACCGACTCGGAGCCGGAGTTGAGGCACATGTACCGTGCGTATGGGTTCTCGCCCCGGTTGCGGCCGAGCTCCTTGTTGAGCGCCCTGGTGAAGCGCAACTGCGCCACGCTGGGCGCCATCACATTGGCCATCACCTGCGGCCGGCTCATCGCCGCGAGAATCTTCGGGTCGTTGTGGCCGAAGCCGAGCATGCCGTAGCCACCGTTGTCGTGCACCACGGCGCCTTTCAGCGTGACGATCCAGGGGCCGCGCGCGGCCGCCGGCAGGTACGGGCTGATCGCGTCGTCGGGATAGAAATTGACGAAACCGGCCTGCACCTGGGCGAGCTGCTGCGCCTCGTCCAGTTTCAGGAAATCACCCATGTCGGCCCGCAATTCGTGATGGCGTGCCACCGCATCGGCAATCGCCTGGCCCAACAGGGGGTCGTTGGCCGCCATGCGCTCGATCGTGGCGTCGTCCAGGCCGGTGGTGCGTGGCTTGCCGCCGAATTCGCGCAGTTCGCGCAGCTGGTTGATCACACCCATGATGAATCCTCCGTAGCTTCGCCGGTCGGTTGCAGCCGCAGGCGGTCATTAGTGAATGCGTGGCGGGAGGCGCAGCCGAGAGGCGCCTCCTCGGTGTTTTCAGCCGTTTCGCGCCGTCGTGGCAGAGTCGGCAGGCAGGCTTTACCGCTCACAGGATACCTTGCGGACACGGCGGCCGTAACCCCGGGGACTGAGCGGGTGACGGCTGTCATTCGCGATGGCTGACGCCGGCGACTGTTGGCGACGCTCCCCTCCGCGCAGGATGAACGGCACTGGAGGACTACTCATGCCGCACAACCATGAACCGATCGCCCGCCTCGACGGCGCCATCAAACGCTATGGCCAGCTCACCGCGCTGGATGGCGCCCACCTTCAATTGCAGCGGGGCGAACTGCTGGCCCTGCTCGGTCCAAACGGCGCCGGCAAGACGACCGCCATCGGCCTGCTGCTGGGCTTGATCCGGGCCGATGCCGGCGCGGTCGAACTGTTCGGCCAGGACCCTCAGCGGATCGAGGCGCGCCGGCGCATCGGCGTCATGCTGCAGAACGCCGAGTTGCCGCCGACGCTGCGCGTGGGCGAGTTGCTGCGGCTGACGGCCAGCTATTACCCGGCGCCGCGCACGGTGGCGGAAGCCGCCGAACTGGCCGGCGTCAGCGATCTGCTCAAGCGGCCCTACGCGAAACTGTCCGGCGGGCAGCAGCGGCGAGTGCAGTTCGCGCTGGCCCTGTGTGGCCGGCCCGAGTTGTTGTTCCTGGACGAGCCCACCGTCGGCATGGATATCGAGGCGCGGCAAAAATTGTGGGCGGCGATCCGCCAGCTGCTTGCCGAAGGCTGCTCGGTGCTGCTGACTACGCATTATCTGGAAGAGGCTGAAGCGCTGGCCGACCGCGTCTGCGTGATGACACGCGGCCGCATGATCCATGAAGGCACGGTCGAGGAGCTGCGGGCGCGCGTCGCGCTCAAGCGCATCCGGTGCCTGAGCGCGCTATCGGTCGACACGCTGCGCGGCTGGCCGGAGATCAGCGAGGTACGCCGAGAGAACGATCGGCTGCATATCGCCGCGGCCGATGCCGAAACCGTGGTGCGCCGCCTGCTCGCGGCCGACCTGGAACTGCGCGAACTGGAAGTGCAGCGCGCCGGTCTGGCCGAAGCCTTCACAGAACTCACCCGCGACGCCGGCGAGGCGTCGGAAACCCAGCGCGAGGCCGCCTGAAATGGAAACCGTCATGTCCTTCAATCCATCGAGCTCGCTCCCGATGCCGCGCCGCCGCGTCATCGGCGCCTATCTGGAAGAGGCGCGCAGCGAATGCCTGCGCTACATGCGCGCACCGGGTTTCATGCTGCCGATCATGCTGTTCCCGGCCATGTTCTACCTGCTCTTCGGCGTGCTGATGGCGAAGTCCGAAGGTGCCGAAGCCGCGCGCTATCTGCTGGCCAGTTACGGCGTGTTCGGCGTGATGAGCCCGGGCCTGTTCGGCTTCGGCGTGTCGCTGGCGCTGGAGCGCGACGGCGGCCTGCTGACGTTCAAGCGTGCGCTGCCGATGCCGCCGGGTGCTTATCTGCTCGGCAAGATGCTGATGGCGATGGCGGCGGCCGCAGTGGTCATCGTGTTGTTGCTCGCCATGGCGTTGTCGCTGGGGCACGTGAAGCTCAGCCTGCTTCAGGCCGGCGCGCTGCTGCTCACCGGCACGCTCGGCGTGTTGCCGTTCTGCGCGCTGGGCATGTTCGTCGGTACCGTGATCAAGGGGCAGGGCGCGCCCGGCATGCTGCAACTCATCTACCTGCCGATGTCGTTCATGTCGGGCCTGTGGTTCCCGTTGCCGATGCTGCCCAAATTCCTGCAGCAGATCGCGCCGATCTGGCCGAGCTACCATCTGGACCGGCTGGCGCTGGCGGCCGTAGGCCTCAACCAGGAAGCGCTGCTGCCCCACGTCTTGGTTCTGGTCGGCTTTGCCGTCGGCTTCCTGCTGCTGGCAGCCCGGCGCCTGCGCCGCAACGGTTGAAGTAGCATGCAGTCCCATCCAGGCAAGCCTGCGAAAAGCCCCGCCATGATTCCTGACTCCATTGCCCGATGGTTTGCGCCGGCGCCGGATTCCGCCGTGGCCGACGACCTTCGCCGGGGCAAGTCGCCGTGGACCGATGGCGTGCACTTGCTGTGGTCGTTGTGGATCTTCATCACGCCGCTGTTCGATCATGGCGTGCAGGGCTACACCCTGACATGGTTGCTGTGCACGCTGGGCTCGTACCCCGTGTTCCTGCTGCTGTTCGCCAAGGTGCAGCTGGCTTCGCGGCGAACCGCTCCCATCTACGCATGGAGCATGGCCGCGCTGTGTTTCGTCCTGCTGCGCTGGTATCCCAGCGGCCTCAGCTATTTCGTGTATGCCGGCGTGATGCTGTGCCATTGCGACATGCGCCGCTTGCGCAACCGCGTGCTGCAGCTGCTGTTGCTCAATGCCATGTATGTGGCGCTTGCCTGGTGGATCGGCTTCCCGCAGTCGTTGCTGGTGATCATGCCGGTCACGGTCTTCGTCATCTGCACCATTGTCACGGTCGAGCAGGTTCACCACGAAAAGGACGCAGCGCTCAGCCTCTCCCACGACGAAGTGCGCCGGCTTGCCGCCACGGCAGAGCGTGAGCGGATCGGGCGCGACCTGCATGATCTGCTCGGGCATACCTTGTCGCTGATCACGCTCAAGCTCGAACTTTCGCGCAAGCTGTTCGACCGCGATGTCGAAGCTGCCCGCCGGGAAGTCGAAGAGGCGGAGAAGGTTGCACGTCATGCATTGGCGGAGGTGCGCAGTGCGGTGACGGGCATCCGCGCCACCGATCTTGCCGCCGAGCTGGCTTCGGCGCGGCTGCTGCTCGAATCCTCCCGCGTGCATCTGGACTACGGCGAACTGCCGGCCGGCTTGCCGATCGACGTCGAGCGCGGCCTGTCCCTGATCCTGCGCGAAGCGGTGACCAATATCGCGCGCCATGCCGATGCCAGTCAGGCCCGCATCTCGATGGCGCGCGAGCGAGCCAGCGTCTGCATGGAGATCAGCGACAACGGTCGCGGCGGCATCGAGATGGACGGGAACGGCCTGTGCGGCATGCGCGAACGCGTTCGTGCGCTTGGCGGCACGCTAGCCTTCGAATCGCCGCGAGGCCAGGGATCGCGACTGCGGGTGACGGTTCCACTGCCGATCATGCGTCTGATCGACACCTCCCGGCCAGTGCCCGATTCCGCGCACGCCGATCTGCAGACGCACCCGGTTCCCGGTCAGCCGGCTGCGTGAGACATCCGCGCGTTCCTATTCCAGGAAACCATGACACCATCCTTTCATTACCGCAGACACCGGGAAACCCGCGCATGATCCGAGTTCTCCTGGCCGAAGATCAGGCGATGGTGCGCGGCGCATTGTCCGCGCTGCTGAATCTGGAGCCGGACATCGAGGTGCTGGGTTCGGCGGCCGATGGCGAAATGGCCTGGCGCGAACTGCAGCGCCTGAAGCCCGACGTGCTGGTGACCGACATCGAGATGCCGGGCCTGACCGGGCTGGAACTGGCGCAACGCATCCAGCGCCAGGAACTGCCGATGAAGGTGGTCATCGTCACCACGTTCGCGCGACCAGGATTCCTGCGCCGGGCGCTGGATGCCGGCGTGTCCGGTTACCTGTTGAAGGATGCTCCGGCGGAAAACCTTGCCGAGGCGCTGCGTACCGTGCATCGCGGCGGTCGCGCGATCGACCCGCAGCTCGCGCTGGAAGCATGGTCCGAAGCCGATCCGCTGAATGACCGCGAGCGCCAGATATTGCGTCTGGCCGGCGAAGGCCAGTCGGCCGGCGACATCGCCGCGCAATTGAATCTCTCGCATGGCACCGTGCGCAATTATCTTTCCGAAGCCATCGGCAAACTGGGCGTCGCCAATCGCATCGAGGCGTATCGGCTGGCGCGGCAGAAAGGGTGGCTGTAACGCTGCACGCCGCGCTGCGGGATAATGGCCCGTTACCGCATGTGGCCGAGTCCCCTTGAAGAAGTCCGATTTCGATTTTGAACTGCCGCCCGAACTGATCGCGCAGGCTCCGCTGCCCGAGCGTTCGGCGAGCCGGCTGTTGGTGCTCGACGTCGCGGAGCAGTCGCGAGAGGACCGGATGTTTCGTGAGTTGCCGGACTTCCTGCGGTCCGGCGACCTGCTGGTGTTCAACGACACGCGCGTGCTGCCGGCGCGGTTGTACGGACACAAGAGCACCGGCGGCGCGGTGGAGATCCTGATCGAGCGGGTCACCGGTGCGCACGAGGCCATCGTGCAACTGGGCGTCAGCAAGAAGCCGAAGGAAGGCGCCCGGATCGAACTGGCCGATGGCAGCCATGCGGTAGTGCAGGGTCGCGACGAAGGGTTTTTCCGGCTGCGTTTCGAGGCGCCCGAGCCGCTGGAAAAGCTGCTGCAAAAACTCGGCGAGATGCCGTTGCCGCCGTACATCGAGCGGCATGCCGACGCCAGCGACATGGAGCGCTACCAGACCGTGTTCGCGCGCGAGCCCGGTGCCGTGGCCGCGCCTACCGCCGGGCTGCATTTCGACGAAGCGACGCTGACCCGTCTGCGCGAACGTGGCGTGGAGTTCGGTTACATCACGCTGCACGTTGGCGCCGGTACGTTCCAGCCGGTGCGCGCGGATGATCTGAAGGATCACCACATGCATCGAGAATGGCTCAACGTGGGTGCGCATCTGGTCGGCCAGGTACGCCGCACGCGTGCCCGGGGCGGCCGCGTCATCGCGGTGGGTACGACGGTGGTGCGCGCCCTGGAAAGCGCATGCAGGGACGGCGAGTTGCATCCGTTTGCCGGAGAGACGCAGATCTTCATCTTTCCCGGCTATCGCTTCAGCAGCATCGACGGCCTGCTCACCAATTTCCATCTGCCGCAGTCGACCTTGCTGATGCTGGTGTCGGCGCTGGCCGGGCGCGAGTTCATGCTGGGCGCTTACCGGCATGCGGTGGCGCAGGGTTACCGGTTTTTCTCGTACGGCGACGCGATGCTGATCCTCCCCAACGGGGCTTAGGCACCACACTTTTGTGGGAGCGGCTTCAGCCGCGATGCTCTGGTTTTTTGGTGGCAGCGGGACAGGAGCATCGCGGCTGAAGCCGCTCCCACCGTGGATTGCAGTCTTTTCGCTTTGCACGAACGCGCTGTAAACCCGCGATAATGGGCGGATGACTTCCCTCCGGTTCGATCTCCTCGCCACCGACGGCGCCGCGCGCCGCGGCCGTCTCACCTTTGCCCGCGGCACGGTGGAAACGCCGGCCTTCATGCCGGTGGGCACCTATGGGTCGGTGAAGGCGATGACCCCGCGCGACGTCACCGAGACCGGCGCTGAGATCATCCTGGGCAACACGTTCCACCTGTTCTTGCGGCCGGGGCTGGAGATCGTCGAGAAGTTCGGCGGGCTGCACAGGTTCATCGGCTGGGACAAGCCGATCCTCACCGATTCCGGCGGCTTCCAGGTGTTCTCGCTGGCGCACAAGCGCAAGATCACCGAAGAGGGCGTGACGTTCGCCTCGCCGGTCGACGGATCGAAAGTGTTCCTGTCACCGGAAGTGTCGATGCAGATCCAGACCACGCTCGATTCGGACATCGCGATGATCTTCGACGAGTGCACGCCGTACCCGGCCACCGAACAGGTCGCATCGGATTCGATGGAACTGTCGCTGCGCTGGGCCGAACGTTCGCGCCGCGCGTTCGACGATTTGCAGCGTGCCGCTTCAAAGCCGCCGAATTCGCTGTTCGGCATCGTGCAGGGCAGTGTGTACGAGAACCTGAGACAGCGTTCGGCGGCGGGCCTGGTGAACATCGGCTTCGACGGTTATGCGGTGGGTGGCCTGGCGGTCGGTGAGCCGGAGGCCGAGCGCAACCATGCGCTGGATTTCACCGTGCCGTTGTTGCCCGAGGACAAACCGCGCTACCTGATGGGCGTGGGCCGGCCGGAAGATATCGTCGAGGCGGTGCGCCGAGGTATCGACATGTTCGACTGCGTGATGCCGACGCGCAACGCGCGCAACGGTTTCCTGTTCACGGCCGAAGGCACGCTGCGCATCCGCAATGCGAAATACGCCACCGACACACGGGTGATCGAGGAGGGTTGCGACTGTTACGCCTGCAGCAGCGGATTCAGTCGCGCCTACCTGCGGCACCTCGATCGCTGCAACGAGATCCTCGGCAGCCAACTCGCCACCATGCACAACCTGCGCTATTACCAGCGGCTGATGGCCGGCCTGCGCGAGGCGATCGCAGGCCGCGCGCTGGAGGCGTTCGTGGCGGAGTTCTACGCGGCGCGCCGAAGCGGTGGAGCGGCTGGCGGGCAAGGCGATGCCGCCAACCTTGCAACGGCTGGCGGCCGCCCTCAGTACTGACTGGCCCGCCGTGCATGGGGCGGGGGTGCATGGCATAATCGAGAATCTTTTACCGGCCGTTCAGCTGAAATCCGTGGCTGCGCCATAACTTGCGAGACAAACTGATGAGTTTTCCGTCCTCTCCCGTGATCGCCCAGGCCGCTGCTGCGCAGCCCGCCGGCGGTGGCATGTCCATGATCATCATGATGGTGGTGCTGTTCGGCCTGATGTATTTCATGATGATCCGCCCGCAGATGAAGCGGCAGAAAGAGCATCGCGCGCTGGTCGCAGGGCTGGCGAAAGGTGACGAAGTGGTCACCAACGGCGGCATCGCCGGTCGCGTGGACGAGGTGGGCGAGACGTTCATCACGGTGGAGATCGCGGCGAACGTGAAGGTCAAGGTGCAGAAGGGCGCGGTCCAGCAGGTCCTGCCCAAGGGATCGCTGAAGTCCGTCTGACGACGGCTTCGAGGCGGCGCGCCGCGTCGCCTTCAACTCGATTATTCCTCGATGGTTTGCTACCGCCGCGGCCTGTTGTCGCGGCTTTGATGGATTCAGGGCATGAGTGATTTTCCCCGCTGGAAGTACGCGCTGGTCGCGCTGGTGATGTTGTTCGGCATCGTCTATGCGCTGCCGAATGTCTATCAGCCGGCGCTGGCGGTGCAGGTCACCGCCAACCGCGACGCTCCGCCGATCGACCAGTCTGTGCGCCAGAAAGTGGTAGCGGCACTGGCGCAGAAGAACATCGCCAGCACCAAGGTGGAGGTGGACGGCGACCATCTGCTGGCGACGTTCCCCAACTCCGACGTGCAGAAGAGTGGTCTCGATGCGATCAAGGCGGCATTGGGCGACGGCTATACGGTTGCGTTCAAGCTGCAGTCCACCGTTCCGGCCTGGCTGGGCGCCATTGGTGCGCGCTCGATGCCGTTGGGGCTGGATCTGCAAGGTGGCGTGCACTTCCTGATGCAGGTCGACCAGAACGACGCGATCGACAAGCAGGAAAACAGCTACGCCGACGACATCCGCGCCCTGCTGCGGCAGAAGAACATCCGTTATGAGTCGGTGACGCGCAGCGCTGCGCGCGACCAGGGCATCGCGGTGATCCTGCGTTCGGACGCCGACCGTTCGGCGGCTGCGGACGCGATTGCCAATGAATACACCGACCTCAATGTGGCGAACGGCGCCAACACGGGCGACCGCTTCGTGCTCAACGTGGTGATCAAGCCGGAAAAGCTGCGCGATCTGGCGCGCAGCGCGATCACCCAGAACCTGGGCACGCTGCGCAACCGCATCAACGCGCTGGGCGTGTCCGAGCCGTTGATCCAGCAGCAGGGCGAAAGCCGCATCGTGGTCGAACTGGCCGGCGTGCAGGACCCGACCGAGGCGAAGAAGCTGATCGGTGCCGTGGCCACGCTGCAGTACCGCCCCGGCATCGGCGACCCTGGCGATCCCCAGGCTCAGGAAGCGGCACGCACGGGCAACATTCCTCCGGACGCCAACCTCTATCGCATGCGCGGCAGCAACCTGCCGGTGCTGGTGAGCAAGCAGATCATCGTGACCGGCAACCAGTTGGTGGACGCCTCCTCGGGTATCGACCAGCAGAGCGGCACGCCCAAGGTCGACGTCACCCTGAATGCGGCCGGCGCCAGAAAGATGGGCGATTTCACCAACGGCAACGTCGGCAAGCCGATGGCGGTGGTGTATGTCGAACAGGTCTACGAGACCAAGCTCGTGGACGGCAAGGAAGTGCGCGTTCCCAAGGTCACCGAGACGGTGATCAACGATGCGCATATCGCCAGCCCCTTCAGCAAGCAGTTCCAGACCAGTGGTCTGGGCAGCGCGAAGGAAGCCTCCGACCTTGCGCTGCTGCTCAAGGGTGGCGCGCTGGCCGCGCCGATGGACATCGTCGAGGAGGGCGTGATCGGCGCCAGCCTCGGCCAGGACAACATCGACAAGGGCTTCAAGGCGGTGATGCTGGGCCTGGCGCTGGTGCTGCTGGCGGCGGCGCTTTATTACAAGCTGTTCGGCCTGGTGGCGGATATCGCGCTGTTCTTCAACCTGGTGGTGCTGCTGGCGGTGATGTCGCTGATCGGCGTGACCCTGACCATGCCTGGCGTGGCCGGTATCGTGCTGACGCTGGGCATGGCGATCGATGCAAACGTGCTGATCTGCGAACGTGTGCGCGAGGAATTGCGCAACGGCTCGACGCCGCATGCATCGATCCGCGCCGGTTATGAGAAAGCCTGGTCGACCATTCTCGATGCCAACGTCACCCATTTGATCGCGGCGCTCGCGCTGACCACGATGGGTACCGGCGCGATCAAGGGCTTCGGTGTGACGCTGATGATCGGCATCCTGACTTCGCTGTTCACCTCGGTGACGCTGACCCACGCGTTCACCGCGCTGATCCACGGCAACCGCAAGCTCAAGACGCTGTCGGTTTAGTCGTATGGCCGGCGGAAGTCCATCCTGGACTTCCGCCGGCTCGCCTGTTCCGGCACGTGTCCGGAACAAGCTCCGCGGAACGGGCACCCAGGTGCCTGTTCCGCGACCGGCCATCCATGGCCGGTGCCACCTCTGAGGAACTGGTACATGGAAATCTTCAACCACGACAGCAACATCCCGTTCCTTGGCATGCGCAAGTTCAGCATTGCCATCGCCATCTTCCTGATGGTCGCCTCGATCGGACTGATCGCGACCAGGGGCCTCAACTACGCGCTGGATTTCACCGGCGGCGTCTCGATGGTGATCGACTACGACCAGTCGGTGGAGATCGGCGACGTGCGTGCCGCCCTGGAAAAGGGCGGCTTCGACCACGCGATCGTGCAGAGCCTTGGCGGAACGCGTGAGGTGTCCATCCGCATGCAGCCGAAGGACGACCAGAAGGCGGTGGACGCCAGCGGCAAGGTCAACCTCGATGTGATCTCGGGCGACGTGCTCAAGACGCTGCACGTGGCGCGTCCCGATGCCAAGCTGAAGAGCCGCGAACTGGTTACCGCGGAAGTGGGCGCGGAGTTGAAAAGCGATGGCACCGTGGCCGCGGTGTTCGTGATCCTCGGCATCATGGCCTACCTGTGGATCCGCTTCGAGCGCCGTTTCGCGATCGCCGCGGTGGCTACCGAAATCCATGACGTGCTGGTGACGCTGGGGATCCTTGCGCTGGTGCAGCGCGAGTTCGACATGACCGTGCTGGCCTCGGTGCTGGCCGTGATCGGTTACTCGATCAACGACAAGGTGGTGGTGTTCGACCGTATCCGCGAGCTGTTCCGGCTCGCGCGCAAGGCCGAGCCGGAAGAGATCCTCAACCGCTCGATCAACAACACCTTGTCGCGAACCATCATCACCTCGCTGTTCACGGCGATCACCATGGGTGCGCTGTATTTCTTCGGCGGTTCCGCCGTCCACGGCTTCGCCGTGACGATGCTGATCGGCATCGTGGTAGGTACGCTGTCGTCGATCTTCGTGGCCAGCCCGATCCTGTTGTGGCTGGGCGTGTCGAAGAAGGATCTGATGCCGGTCACCCGGGAGAACCCGGAGCTGGCGCGACGTCCATAAGCGCGAGTTCTTGCGCAAGGAAACGGCCCGGTTGTACCGGGCCGTTTTTTTTTCATGCAGGCCATCGGCCAGACCTATCCACGCAGTGCCGCTTCCAGCTCGGCCAGCCGTTGCGGCGTGCCCACGTCAGTCCACGTGCCCTGATGGTGACTGCCGGTGATTGCCCCGGTCGCCATCGCTGCCCGCAACAGCGGCGCCAGAGGGAAGCGTGGCGGCTGTCTTTCCGTGCCGGCGACGTTGCCGATCACCTGGCGCCAGTTCCGCAACAGTTCCTGCCGATACACGCCGATGCCGCTGAAAGTCAGCCGCTCGCGGCCTCCTTCGTGCACGCTGCCCTGCGCGTCCAAGGCGAAATCGCCCCGCGGGTGGTGTGCCGGGTTGTCCACCAGCAGCAGGTGCGCCAGGCCGGCGGGTTCGGCGGGCAGGGCGGAGAAATCGGCGTCGCACCAGATGTCGCCGTTGACCGCGATGAATGGCGCGCTGCCCAGCAACGGCAGCGCGTTCAACATGCCGCCGCCGGTTTCCAGAGCGGTGTCACCTTCAAAGGCGTAGCGGATCCGCAGGCCCCAGCGCGAACCATCGCCGAGCGTGTCCGGGAATTGTGCCGCGAGGTGCGAGGTGTTGATCACCACGTAATGCACGCCCGCGCCGGCAAGTTTTTCCAGGTGCCACACGATCAGCGGCTTGCCGCCCACCGAAAGCAGCGGTTTGGGTGTGCGGTCGGTCAGCGGCCGCATGCGTTCGCCCAGCCCGGCGGCGAAGATCAGCGCGTGCCTCATGCAGCCACCGGCTGGCGCAGATCGCGCTCACCCACGCAGCGCTTCAGCAGCGCCACGAGATCGGCCAGTTCCGGATAAGCGCCGGCCACCTCGATCACGTAGTCATACACGCGTGGCAGGTCATCGAGATAGCCGGGCTTGCCGTCGCGGTAGCCGAGGCGGCAGAAGATCCCGAGCACCTTGATGTGTCGTTGCAGACCGATCAGGTCGAACCAGCGCAGGAAGCGTTGGGGACCTACGTTCGCGGCGATCAACTGCGCAGCCTGCAGGCGCTGCCGGTAGCTTTCGACCCAGGCCTCGACGCGCGCGCGATCCCACACGATGTAGCAGTCGCGCAGCAGCGAGGCGAGGTCGTACGTAATCGGGCCATGCAGTGCGCCCTGGAAGTCGATGATGCCGGGATTGTTGCTCGCCGTGACCAGCAAATTGCGGCTGTGGTAGTCGCGGTGCACGAAGCAGCGCGGCTGTTCCAGCGCGTTGTGCAGCAGCACGGTGAACGCCGATTCCAGCACGTCCCATTCCTCGCACTCGGGCGTGTATCCCAGGTGTCGGCTCAGGAACCACTCCGGCATGATTTCCAGTTCGCGCTGCAGGAAGGCGTGATCGTACGGCGGCAGGCCGTCCGTGCCCGCGTCGCGCTGCATGCGCAGCAGCGCGTCCATCGCATCGCCGTATAGCGCATCCACCGTGCCGTCGTTCAAGGCTGGCAAATACAACTGCTCGCCAAGGTCTTCGATCAGCAGGAAACCTTGCTCCAGATCGCAGGCCTTCACCGCCGGTACGTGCAGCCCGGCGGCTGGAAGCCGTGTGCCGATTTCCAGCCACGGCCGCGGGTCTTCCTGCGCCGGTGGCGAATCCATCACGATCCAGCTGCGGCCGTCGTGGTGCGTGCGCCAGTAGCTGCGGAAGCTGGCATCCGCCGAGGCAGGGGCCAGCGTCAGCGCCTCGTCATCCAGTGCCCGGCGGGCCCAGGCAAGACGAGCGGCAGCGCGGTTGGGCGTAGTGGTCATGGCAACAGCGTGTGGGAAGACGGCGCCAGCTTAGCGAGCCCTCGACGCAGTGGCGAGTTGTCCGTCGGTGCTTCAGGAAAGGTTGTAGGCGCGTTCGTCGTGCAGCGCGAGATCCAGTCCGATCTGTTCCTGTTCGTCATTCACGCGCAGGCCCAGCGTGATGTCGATCACCTTGAGAATGCCCCATGTCAGGCCGGCACTCCAGACGACCGTGAAAGCCACGCCTTTGGCCTGGATCCACAACTGGCCCAGCGGATGCACGACGTCGCCGAAACCACCGAGCGCGCGTGCCGCAAACGGCCCGGTCAGGAGTGCGCCGACGATGCCGGCGACGGCGTGCACGCCGAAGACGTCGAGGCTGTCGTCGTAGCCCAGCCGGCGCTTGAGCCGCGTCGCGCAGAAGAAGCAGACCACGCCAGCCAGCGCACCCAGCAGCAGGGCGCCGCCAGGCCCGATGGTGCCGGCCGCGGGCGTGATCGCGACCAGCCCGGCCACCGCGCCAGAGGCTATGCCGAGCACGCTGGCGCGGCGATGGACGATCCATTCGGTCGCCATCCAGGCCAAGCGCCGCGGCAGCGGTGGCGACCTGGGTCACCAGCATCGCCATGCCGGCGCTGCCGTTCGCGGCTACCGCCGAGCCCGCGTTGAAACCGAACCAGCCCAGCCACAGCATGCTGGCGCCGATCAGCGTGTAGCCGAGGTTGTGTGGCGGCATCGGCACATGCGGATAACCGCGCCGCCGTCCCAGCACCAGGCAGGCGACCAGACCTGCGATGCCGGCATTGATATGCACGACCGTGCCGCCGGCGAAATCGAGCACGCCCAGATCGCCGAGGAATGAACCCGGGCCGCCCCACACCATGTGCGCCATCGGCAGATAGACCACGCTGAACCAGGCAGCGGTGAAAACCAGCAGGGCAGAGAATTTCATGCGCTCGGCCACCGCGCCCACGATCAGGGCCGGCGTGATGATCGCGAAGGTCAGCTGGAACATCGCGAACACGCTTTCCGGAACGTGGCCGTACAGGCTTGCAGGCGTCATGCCGGCGAACATCGCGCGGTCGAGGCCGCCGACGAACGAGTGCAGGTTGGTTGCGCCGCCCTGCATGCCTGCCGTGCTGAAGGCCACGCTGAATACCGTACAGCATCCACAGCACGCTGATCAGCGCGGTGATCGCGAAGCATTGCATCAGCACGGACAGCAGGTTCTTGGCGCGCACCATGCCGCCGTAGAACAAGGCCAGGCCGGGGATCGTCATCAGCAGCACAAGCATGGTCGCAGTGAGCATCCAGGCGGTGTCGCCGCTGTCCGCCTTGGCCGGCACCTGTGCGAATGCGGCGAACGATGCGCCGGACAGCAGAATGAATGCGCAGCGGCGGAGGATGGCGTCAGAGCGCATCGGCGTCGACCTCCTGCGTGCGGATGCGGACGACCTGTTCGAGCTCGCTCACGAAGATCTTGCCATCGCCGATCTTGCCGGTTCGGGCCGTGGCGCTGATCGCCTCGAGCGCACGATCGAGGCGGTCGTCGGTGACCGCCAGCTCGATCTTCAGCTTGGGCAGGAAGTCCACCACGTACTCGGCGCCGCGATACAACTCGGTGTGCCCGTGCTGACGGCCGAAGCCCTTCACTTCGGTGACCGTCATGCCCTGGATGCCCGCTTCGGCCAATGCTTCGCGCACGTCGTCCAGCGTGAACGGCTTGATGATCGCCGTGATCCACTTCATGCCGTGCTCCATCGCCGTGAGTCGCATGGCGATGCAGCACGATGCATGCCAGCGCCGGAACGGGCCTGGACACGAACGTTTGCGGGGCCGACGGCGTTGCCATGCACGACTAGCGGGCAATAAGCGCGCAGGCTTGCCCGGTACTGGTGCATGGCGTTGATTGACCGGACGGCCTCTAATCAGTACCATTTTAGTCCCGATTCAAATGCCAGCCTGAGCGCCATGCTCCGTGTCAGCCGACTGACCGATTACGCCACCGTAGTGATGACCTGCATCGCCGCGCATCCGAGCGACGTGCTCAGCACGGTGCAGATCGCCGATGAGGCGCGCCTGGAGCTGCCCACGGTGAGCAAGTTGCTGAAGGCGCTGGGCCACGCCGGGCTGGTGGAGTCGTTCCGCGGCGTCAACGGCGGCTACCGGCTGGCGCGTCCGGCCAGCGAGATTTCGCTGGCGGAAATCGTCGAAGCGCTGGAAGGGCCGATCGGCATGACCGAATGCAGCCTGGCCGAAGGCCAATGCGATCGTGAATCGCAATGCGGTGTGCGCGGCAGCTGGCAACGGGTCAACAACGTGCTGGACAACGCGCTGCGCGCGGTCAGCCTGGCCGAGATGCTCAAGCCGTTGGCGCCATCCGGCCGAAAGATTGCGGTCACCGTGAAAACCGGCGAGGCCACCACCGAATGAATGCACGCATGACCAACGAAAGCAGCAGCGCCACCACGCTTCGCGACAACGCGGACGTGGCCGAGGCCCTCGGCCGCAGCTACGCGGCCGGTTTCGTCACCGAGATCGAGATGACCGGCCTGCCGCCCGGCCTGAGCGAGGAGACCGTCCGCCAGATTTCCGCGATCAAGCAGGAGCCGGCGTGGATGACCGAATGGCGGCTCGATGCCTACCGTCACTGGCTGACGATGCCCAAGCCGGACTGGGCCAAGCTCAACATCGACCCGATCGACTACCAGGCAATCAGCTACTACGCCGCGCCGAAAGCCGGCCCGAAGTCGCTGGCCGAAGTCGACCCCGCGTTGCTGGAAACCTACGAGAAGCTCGGCATCCCGTTGCACGAGCGCGCGGCGCTGGCCGGCGTGGCGGTGGATGCGGTGTTCGATTCGGTTTCGGTCGGCACCACGTTCCGCAAGCAGCTGGCCGAGGCCGGCGTGCTGTTCTGCTCGATGAGCGAGGCGATCCGCGAATATCCTGAAATCGTGCAGAAATACCTTGGCAGCGTGGTGCCGACCGGCGACAACTTCTTCGCCGCGCTGAACTCGGCGGTGTTCTCCGATGGCAGCTTCGTGTTCATCCCGAAAGGCGTGCGCTGCCCGATGGAACTGAGCACGTATTTCCGCATCAACGCGCAGAACACCGGCCAGTTCGAACGCACCCTGATCGTGGCCGAGGAGGGCGCGCACGTTTCCTACCTCGAGGGCTGCACCGCGCCCAAGCGCGACGAAAACCAGCTGCACGCGGCGGTGGTCGAGCTGGTCGCGCTGGAGAAGGCGCAGATCAAATACTCCACCGTGCAGAACTGGTACCCCGGTGACGAGAACGGCGTGGGCGGCATCTACAATTTCGTCACCAAGCGCGGCGACTGCCGCGGCGACGATTCCAAGATCAGCTGGACCCAGGTGGAAACCGGCTCGGCGATCACCTGGAAATATCCCAGCGTGTTGCTGCGCGGCGATCGCTCGGTGGGCGAGTTCTACTCGGTGGCGCTGACCCATCATTTCCAGCAAGCCGACACCGGCACCAAGATGATCCATCTCGGCAAGTACACCAAGTCGAAGATCGTCTCCAAGGGCATCAGCGCCGGGCGCAGCTCCAACAGCTACCGCGGCCTGGTGAAGATGGAGAAGGGTGCCGAGGGTGCGCGCAACTACACCCAGTGCGACAGCCTGCTGATCGGAAAGAAATGCGGTGCGCACACTTTCCCGTACATGGAAGTGAAGAACCCCACCGCCATCGTCGAGCACGAAGCCACCACCTCGAAGATCTCCGACGACCAGATGTTCTATTGCCGTTCGCGCGGCATTCCGGAAGAGGACGCCGTGTCGATGATCGTCGACGGCTTCTGCAAGCAGGTGTTCCGCGAACTGCCGATGGAGTTCGCGGTGGAGGCGAAGAAGCTGCTCGAGGTAAGCCTCGAAGGTGCCGTGGGCTGACATGTTCTCCCTTCTCCCTCCGGGAGAAGGTACCCGAAGGGCGGATGAGGGTACGTGCAGAGCGTGATGCACGCTCGCTCGAACCCTCACCCCGACCCTCTCCCGGTGGGAGAGGAGTTCCAGATCAGGAAAAACCATGCTGAAAATTGAAAACCTGCACGCCCGCGTCGAGGGCAGGGAAATCCTCAAGGGCCTCAGCCTCGAAGTGAACGCGGGCGAAGTGCACGCGATCATGGGGCCGAACGGTGCCGGCAAGTCGACGCTGGGCAACGTGCTCTCCGGCCGTGACGGTTATGAAGTCACCGCTGGTACGGTGATCTACAACGGCATCGACCTGCTGGCGCTGGCGCCAGAGGCGCGCGCCGCCGCCGGTGTGTTCCTGGCGTTCCAGTACCCGGTGGAAATTCCGGGCGTCAACAACACCTACTTCCTGCGTGCAGCCTTCAATGCGCAGCGCAAGGCGCGTGGCGAAAAGGAATTCGACTCGATGCAGTTCCTCAAGCTGGTGCGCGAGAAGCTGAAGGTGATGCAGATCTCCGACGAGCTGCTGCATCGCGCCGTCAACGAGGGGTTCTCCGGCGGCGAAAAGAAGCGCAACGAGATTTTCCAGATGGCGGTGTTGGAACCGCAGCTGGCGATCCTCGATGAAACCGATTCGGGGCTCGACATCGACGCGCTCAAGCACGTCGCCGACGGCGTCAACGCTTTGCGCTCGCCGCAGCGCGCGTTCCTGATGATCACCCACTACCAGCGCCTGCTCGACTACGTGGTGCCGGATTTCGTGCACGTGCTGGCCGATGGCCGCATCGTCGAGAGCGGAGACAAGTCGCTAGCCCTGAAGCTGGAGGAACACGGTTATGCCGGCATCGGCGCGAGCCATCCGGCGGATCCGCATCGCACCGGAGCCGTGGCATGAGCCAGCTGGCACCCTTGCCGTTGGTCGCCTCGCTGTTGGACGCTCCGCTGCCTCCCAGTGGCATCGCCTGGCTGGATGCGGCGCGGCAGGAAAATCGCGCGGCGTTCGCCGCAGGTGGCCTGCCCGACACGCGGGTGGAGGCATGGAAATACACCGCTCTGCGCGGCCTTGGCCAACGCAGCTTTGCCAACGCCGATCCCGCGGCGCAGGCGCGTGCAGTGGACGCTTCGATGCTGGCATTGCCCGGCGTGGCGGGTGTGCGACTGGTCTTCGTCAACGGTGCGTTTCGCACAGACCTGTCGGCATTCAGCCAGCTGCCCGCGGGCCTTTCGGTGCAGCCGCTGTCGCGAGCCCTGCAGGGTGACGCCGAGCCGCTGCGCTTCGCGCTGTCGCGGCACTACCGTCACATCGGCGACGCATTCGCCCAGATCAACGCCGCCAGCGCCAGCGACGGCGTGGTGTTGCGGGTGGCGGCTTACGCAAAGATCGACCAGCCGGTGCAGCTGGTGTTTGTCGGCGCCGACATCGAGCTTGCCTGGCATGCGCGCAACGTGGTCGAGCTGGGTGAAGGCGCCGAACTGGATCTGGTCGAACATCACGTCGGTAGCGGCGAACCGGCACAACTGGCCACCTTCGTCAGCGACATCGAGTTGCGCGAGGGAGCGCGGCTGCATCACGTCATGTTGCAGAACGCCTCCGCCGGCATGAACCTGATCCGGCGCAGCAGCTTGCGCCTGCATGCGCGCGCGCAAGCTTCGCTGCATGTGCTGGAACTTGGCGGCGCGCTGGTGCGGCATGACCTGCGCGCCGAACTGATCGGCGATGGCGCACAACTGCGCACCGGCGGCGTGTTCATGCCGCACGGCCGCCAGCATATCGATACCCAATTGGCGATACGCCACGGGGCGTTGAATACCACCTCCACATCCAGCTGGCGTGGCGTCGCGAGCGATCGTGCGCGCGGGGTGTTCCGTGGCGCGATCGTGGTGGCTCCGGGCGCCGACGGCAGCGATGCCAGCCTCAGCAACAAGAACCTGTTGCTGTCGCCGGGCGCCGAGATCGATACCAAGCCCGAGCTCGAGATCTACGCTGACGAAGTAAAGGCCGCGCACGGCGCCACCGTCGGCCAGCTCGACGAACGTTCGCTGTTCTACCTGCGCTCGCGCGGCATTCCGCTGGCCGAGGCGCGTGCGTTGCTGACGGCCGCATTCTGCCGTGCCGTGTTGGCGGATATGCCGAACGAGGCGCTGCGGGAGCATCTGTCGGCGTTGCTGATCGCGCAGTTGCCGGCCTGATCTTTTCCTCTCCCGCGAAGCGGGCAGGGAGCTACCACCGGAAATGTCGAAGATGAGTTCATCGCAGACCAGCACACCCACCGTCTTCGACGTCGAGCGCATCCGCGCGGATTTTCCGCTGCTCGCGCGCAGCGTGCACGGCAAGCCGCTGGTATATCTGGACAACGCCAACACCAGCCAGAAACCGGAGTCGGTGATCGAGGCGGTCAACGCCCACTATCGCAAGCACAACGCGAACGTCGCGCGGGCGGTGCACCTGTTGGGCGAGGAGGCCACCGCCGCCTACGAAGGCGCGCGCGACAAATTGGCGCGCTTCATCAACGCATCCTCGCGCAACGAAGTCATCCTCACTTCCGGCACGACCCAGGCGATCAACCTGGTCGCCTACAGCTACGCCTTGCCGCGACTGCAGCCCGGCGACAGCATCCTGACCACGACGATGGAGCATCACGCCAACATCGTGCCGTGGCAGCTGGTCGCCGCACGCAGCGGCGCCACGGTCAAGGCCGCGCCGATCGACGAGCGCGGCGAGCTGATCGTCGAGAAGTACGTCGAGATGCTGACGCCCGACGTGAAGCTCGCCTGCGTCGCACATGTCTCCAACGTGCTCGGCACGGTGAACCCGGTACGCGAAATCGCGCGCGAATGCAGGAAGCGCGGCATCGCCCTGCTGGTCGACGGTTCGCAGGCCGTGCCGCACCGGCCGGTCGACGTGCAGGCACTGGGCTGCGATTTCTACGCGATCACCGGCCACAAGATGCTCGGCCCCACCGGCACCGGCGCGCTGTGGGCGAAGCGCGAGCACCTCGAGGCGATGCCGCCGTTTTTCGGCGGTGGCGAGATGATCCGCGAAGTGAGTTTCAGCGGTACCACGTTCGCCGCGCCACCGCACAAGTTCGAGGCCGGCACGCCGAACATCGCCGGCTTCGTCGGGCTGGCCGCCGCGATCGACTATTACGAGTCGGTGGGTTTTGCGGCGATCCATGCGTGGGAGCAGAGCCTGCTCGCGTATGCCACCGAGCGCCTGCGCCAGATTCCCGGCCTGCGCATCATCGGCGACGCCGTCGAGAAGGAACCGGTGATCTCGTTCCTGCTCGACGGCGCGCAGGCCAGCGACATGGCCACCCTGCTCGATCTGCAAGGTGTCGCCGTGCGCTCCGGTCACCACTGCGCGCACCCGTTGATGCAGTTCTACGGCGTGCCGGCCACGCTGCGTGCCTCGCTGGCGTTCTACAACACGCGCGAGGAGATCGACGCGTTCATCGTCGCGTTGCTCAAGGTGCGCAAGCTGCTGATGTGACCGAGTCGGAAGGTCGCATGGTACTGCCGTCTTCGGCGGGGCATTATCCTGCCTGTCTTCCCGCACACGACCGATCCCATGTTCGCCAAGCTCCCCGGCCTGATCCGTGTTCCGCTCGCGCTGCTGCTGCTGACGGGCAACATCGTGCTGCACGTCGTGCTGTTGTTCGCATTCACCCTGCTCAAGGTGATCGTGCCGATCCGTGCGGTGCGCGTCGCTTGCTCGCGCGTGCTGGTGCTGATCGCGGAGAGCTGGATCGGGGTCAACAACCGGCTGTTCGACGGCTTCACCCGCATCCGCTGGCAGATCGAAGGGCTGGCCGGCCTGCGCCGCGACAGCAATTACCTGGTGCTGTGCAACCACCAGAGCTGGGTCGACATCCCGGTGTTGCAGAAGGTGTTCAACCGGCGCATCCCGTTCCTGCGTTTCTTTCTCAAGCAGCAGTTGATCTGGGTGCCGTTGCTGGGGCCGGCGTGGTGGGCGCTGGATTTTCCGTTCATGAAACGCTACTCCCGCGAAACCCTGGCAAAGCATCCCGAGCTGCAGGGCAAGGACCGGCAGGCGACCCGTCGCGCCTGCGAGAAATTTCGTCATATGCCGGTATCGGTGATGAACTTTGCGGAAGGCACGCGCTTCACACCCGCCAAACACGACGCGCAATCGTCGCCTTATCGCTATCTGCTGCGGCCCCGGGCCGGCGGGGTGGCCTTCGTGCTCGACGCGATGGGCGATGCATTGCACGCGATCCTCGACGTCACCATCGTGTATCCAAATGGCCCGTGCACGTTGCTGGATCTTATTGCCGGTCGCGTACACGATATCCGCGTGCATATGCGCGAGCTCCCCATCGAAACCGGATTGACCGGCAGCTACGACGAGGACGCAGCGTTTCGCGGGCGCATCAAGCGCTGGGTGAACACGCTGTGGAGCGAGAAGGACGCCCAGGCGGCACGCATGCACGCGGTGCAACCCCCGTGCGCGAAGGAGAGTGATCCATGCGTATCCTGATTGTCGGCGCCGGCGCCACCGGCGGCTATTTTGGTGGACGCCTGCTGCAGCATCGGCGCGACGTCACGTTTCTGGTGCGCGCACAGCGTGCGGCGCAACTGGCGCAGCACGGCCTGGCGATCCGCAGCGCCACCGGCGACGCGAACCTGCCGTCGCCGCCGACCGCCTTGGCCAGCGACATCCGCGGGCCGTACGACCTCATCGTGTTGAGCTGCAAGGCGTATGGCCTGGAACAGGCGATGACCGACATGGCGCCCGCCGTCGGTCCGCACACGGCGATCCTGCCGCTGCTCAACGGCATGCGTCAGCTCGACCTGCTGGACACGCGTTTCGGCGCGGAGCGCGTGCTCGGCGGCCAGTGCGTGATCGCCGCCACGCTGGATGAGCACGGCGCGGTACAGCATCTCAACCAGTCGCACAGCCTCACTTTCGGCGAGCGCAATGGGCAGGCTTCCGACCGCATGCAGGAGATCACGTCGGCCTTGTCGAACTGCGGTTTCGACGCACGACCCAGCTCCACGATCCTGCAGGACATGTGGGACAAATGGATGTTCCTGGCCTCGCTGGCCGGGATTACCTGTCTGTTGCGCGGATCGGTGGGCAGCATCGCCGCTGCGCCCGGCGGGGCTGCGGCTGCACTTGCGCTGCTGGAGGAATGCCGGTCCGTGGCCGAGCATGCCGGCCATGCGCCCGCCGAGGCGACGGTGCAGCGCGCCCGCCACGTGCTGACCGAAAAGAGCTCCACCCTGACGGCTTCCATGCTGCGCGACCTGCAGCAAGGCCATGCCATCGAGGCGGATCACGTGATCGGCGACATGCTGGCTCGCGCACATTCGCAGCGCACAGCGGCCGTGTTGTTGCCGGTGGTATACGCCCACTTGAAAGTGTACGAGGCAAGCCGGGCATCGTCGCCGTAAATCGATCCGACCGCACCTGCGGCAGATCATGGTGGGCGGGCGCGGCCGCGATTATGATTCGCGCATGAGCAAAGAAGATCCGGTATTCCGCGCGGCCGAAAGCGCCGACGTTCCCGCCATCGTGGCCTTGGTCGAGTCCGCTTATCGCGGCGAGTCGGGCTTGCGCGGCTGGACCACGGAATCGCATCTGCTCGATGGGCGTCGCACGGACGCAGCTGATGTCGGCGCCCTGATCGCTCGTCCCGGCAGTCTCGTGTTGCTGGCCGAGTGCGGCGGGCGGCTCATGGCCAGCTGTCACGTCGAACGGCAGGGCGAGGCGGGTTACTTCGGCATGTTCGCGGTCGATCCGGCCGAGCAGGGCAGCGGTCTGGGCAAGCGCGTCCTGGCCGAGGCCGAGCGTATCGCGCGCGAGGAATGGCGTTGCCGTGCCATGCGCATGACAGTGATCGTGCAGCGTGAGGAATTGATCGCCTGGTACGGCCGCCGTGGCTATCGGCGCACGGGCGATTATCAGCCGTTTCCCTATGGCGACGAACGTTTCGGCATCCCGCGGCGCGACGATCTGCGTTTCGAGGTACTGCTGAAAGAGTTCGCCGGAGCCATCGCATGAACGGCTGGGTCAAGGTCGGCACGCGCAGCGATTTCCTGCCGGGCGAATACAAGGTGGTCTGGGACGGCGACACGCCGATCGCCGTGTACAACATCGACGGCGCGCTGTACGCGGTCGAGGACACCTGCACCCACGATGGGGGTGATCTGGCTGGCGGCGAGGTGTTCGGTTTCGAAGTCGAGTGCCCGCGCCATGGCGCGCGCTTCGACCTGCGCACAGGGGTAGTCACCAGGCCGCCGGCGTATGAGCCGATCGCGAGTTTTCCGGTGCATGAGGAAGACGCCGTCATCTGGACGCGCGACGACCGCTGACGGCGCGCGGCCTGCAGGATCGATCGAGCAGCCATCGGGGACATCATGAGACAGGTATGGCGGGTGGTGCTGGCGTTCGTGATCCTGTGGCTGCTGTACCAGGCAGCCGAGGGCGTGGGCGACCGCTGGCTGCACAGCTTCCTGGTGCAGGCCGGTTTCATGGTGGCCTGCGTGGTGACGGCGTGGCCGCTGTCGCGCTGGCTGGGGTATCGCGGCTATGCGGCGTACGCGTTGGCTGGCGGCAGTGGTTTGCGCTGGTGGTTGCCCGGCGGCCTGCTGCTTGCGGTGCTGGCGAAGTTCGCCGCGGTGTGGATCGGTCTGCGCATGGGTACGTACGCCGCCGACCCCGCGTCGGCAGCAGGCGGATCCACTGCGGTGCTGGCGGCTCTGCCGCTGCTGCTGCTTTCCACCTTCGTGGCATCCGTGGCGGAGGACATCCTGACCCGTGGTTTCTGGTACCGGGCGGCACAGCTGCGCTGGCGCAGCGGCATGCTGTTCGCCCTGGTGTCCAGCACCCTCTATGTGGCCAACCATGTCTACCGGCTCGGCAACGGTCCGATGGAATGGCTGATGCTGTTCTGTTTCGGGCTGGCCTATGCGACAGCACTGTGGCGCAGCGGCAGTCTGTGGGCTGCGGTCGGGTTGCATTGGGGCTGGAACCTCGGCAACGGCCTGGTCGCGATGGTCATGCCGGTTACGACCATGGACGTCCACATGAGCAAGTGGCTATCCATCGGCATGCACCTGCTGATGCTGGTCGTGGTGCTGCTGCCCCGGCCGACACGCCCGAAGGACCGGTTGCCAGCTCGCGCGGACGCGCAAGCGACGGGCCTGGCATCCCCGGAGTAACCGCAGGGTCCGAGCGTGCGAGCGAACCCGTCGACAAGCGTTTTTCCCGGTGACTATCGTGCCCGGATGGCCGTCAGGCGTCCTGCCGCGGAAACCTCGCGCTGACCTTTCCATGACCTCTGGCCTATGCCGCACGGCGCCGGTTGCGTGCACTCTCTTGGATTGCCCGGGGGGAGCAGCAAAATGCGTTTGACTGTACGTAAATGGGGATCTCTGTGTGCCGTGACGCTGTCGGTCGCGGCCTGGTCCGGGATGGCGCTGGCGCAGGCCGCCGTGCCCGCCGCGGCGACGTCGGCGCCAGCACCAGCCACTTCGAGTACCGCGGCGTCCGCCGATATTCCGTTCGCCGCCGCCAATGCCTCGGCCCAGTCGGTGCCCAGCGCTGCCAGCGCATGGGGCGGTGAGCGCACGGGCCAGGAAGCGACGCTGTCCGATCGCGTGGTGAGCTACCAGATCGATGCCGAACTGGATGCGGCAAAGCACGCGGTGAGCGGCAAGGAGCACATGACCTGGCGCAACCGCAGCGATCGCCCGGTGGCGCACGTGTACTTTCATCTTTACCTCAATGCTTTCCAGAACGAGGGCAGCACCTGGTTCACCGAGCGCGATGTGCTGACCGCGCACGGCCGCTCGCGTGGCGCTGCAGCGCTGAAAAAGGGCGAGTGGGGCTGGATCGATCTTCAGCAGGTCAGGCAGGGCGAGGCCTCGCTGAAATGGCAGTTCGTGCAGCCGGACGGCGGCCCGGCCACGGACCAGACCGTGGTGCGTATCGACCTGGCCGAGCCGGTAGCGCCAGGTGCCACGCTCGCGCTGGACATCGACTTCCTGAGCCAGCTGCCGCGCGTGGTCGAGCGCACCGGCTGGTTCGGCGATTTCAACCTGGTCGGGCAGTGGTTCCCCAAGATCGGCGTGCTGGAGTTGGCCGGCGAGCGCGGCGCCAGCGCGCCGCGCTGGAACGTGCACGAGTTCCACTTCAACAGCGAGTTCTATGCCGACTTCGGGCTGTACGACGTGCGCGTGACCGTACCCAGCGATTACACCGTTGGCGCGGTCGGCGAGCAGCAGGGTGAGCCGCAGAGCGCAAACGGCAAGACCACCTATCACTTCATGCAGGGCGACGTGCACGACTTCGCCTGGGTTGCCGCCAAGGGCTACAAGACATTGGACGGCGTTTGGCAGGGCCCGGGCAGCCCGAAGGTGGGGCTGAAGGTTTTGTATCCGCCGGAATACGCCGGTAGCGCGCCAAGCCAGCTGAAGGCCAGCACGGACTCGTTGAGCTATTTCTCGAAGACGCTCGGTGCGTACCCGTACCGGACGCTTACGGTGGTGGTGCCGCCGTACAACGCCAGCGAAGCCGGCGGCATGGAGTACCCCACGTTCTTCACCACCGAGGGCTACACCAAGGTCGAACCGGGCACGATCAGCGAGTACGCGTCCGACTTCGTGACCATCCATGAATTCGGCCATGGCTACTTCTACGGGATCCTGGCGTCGAACGAATTCGAGGAACCGATGCTCGACGAGGGTATGAACCAGTACTGGGACAACCGCATGCTGCGCGAACGCGGCGAGCCGTTGACGCTGGCCTCGGCCTGGATGAAGCGGCTTGGCATCACGCCGTCCATGTCTGGTTTCGAAGTGGATCGGCTGACCGCGGGCCTGCGTCAACCGCCCGATTCGCTGGGCGAGAACGCATGGGATCGGCTTTCCAGCAGCAGCTACGGCACGGTCTATTCGCGTACGTCGACGGCCATGCACGACTTGGAGGAGCGTCTGGGCAAGCCGGTGCTCGAGCGCGCCATGCACGAGTACTACCGCCGCTGGCGCTTCCGCCATCCTTCCACCGCCGACCTGCGCGCCGCGTTGATCGACGTGTCCGGCAACGCCAAGGCGGTCAATGAGATTTTCGACCAGTATGTCTATGGCACGGCGCATATCGATGACCGCATCAGCAGCATCGACACCGACGAGGTATTGCCGAAGGCGGGCAGTTCGCTGAAGGACGGCAAGCGCGTCGAGTTGCTGGCGAGCGATCTGGACAAACAGATCGACCAGCAGCGCGAGGCGTGGGCCAAGGCGCACCCCAAGGCGAAGCCCGGCAGTGGACCATTCCCATGGCACAGCACGGTGACCGTGCGCCGTGATGGAGCGCCGGTGCCGCAGCTTCTGCGCGTGACGTTCGCCGACGGCAGCAGCAAGGATGTGCCGTGGAACGACGATCGGCGCTGGGTGCGTTTCGAGTTCACCGGGCCGGCGAAGGTGGTTTCGGCCACGCTCGATCCGCAGCAGAAGGTCTATCTGGATGCGAACAAGCTCAACGACAGCCTGAGCACCAAAGCCGACGGTGCGGCATCGCGCCGCTGGAGTGCAGATGCGGCTTCCTTGTTGCAGGTTTTCTACGCTTTGGTGGGGTCGCTGTGATGATGAACAAACAAGCTTCGCGCCGCGTGGATCTCGCTGCCGCCATGCGCGCGCCTCTCGCTGCCATGCAATGGCGGCTCCTCCTTCTGTGGGTATTGTTGCTGCTGCTGCCCACGGCCGTGGTCAGCTTGCCGCTGTGGCGCACACTGAGCGGATTGCTCGACCATTCGGTGCACGCGCAGGCGTGGGCGGCACACTTCAGCCCGCTGATGTTCGGCGACACCATGCTCAGCATGAGCGACAGCACCGGCTGGTTGAACGGCGTGGGCCTGCTGGGCCTGGTGCTGACCTTGCTGCTTTCGCCGTTTCTCAACGGCATGGCGATCGGCAGCGGGCGCTCCGGTCGCGTGCTTGGCTTCAGCCACCTGCTCCAGTGCGGCGTGGTCGAATACGGCCGCATGTTCCGCCTGATGCTGTGGTCGATCCTGCCCTACGCGGTGATGGCCGTGCTGATCGGCCTGGCGTTCAAGGCGGTGGACGGTATCGATGACAAGGCGGTACTGGAATCGCAGGTGGACCGGGCGTCGCACATCGCCATGTATGCATCGCTGCTGCTTTTCGTGCTGGCGCAGGCGATCGTGGAATCGGGCCGCGCCGCCTTCATCGCAGACGGCAACTTGCGTTCGGCCACGCGGGCGTTCGGTCGCGGCTTCATGCAGCTGCTGCGTCGTCCGTTCAGCACGTTGTTCTGCTATCTGCTGATCAGCCTGGTCGGCTACGCGATCGCGCTGGCTCTTGGCGTGGGCCGCCTGAATACGCCAGCCCTCGGTGTTGGTGGGCTGGTGCTGGCCATGCTGCTGGCGCAGTTGGTGGTGCTCGTGATCGGCTGGGTTCGTGTGGCCCGACTGTATGCCCTGGCGGAGGTGGCGCGTTCGCTGCCCTCGCGCCGCAGCGGCGGGCGTCCGCCGGCCCTGTGACGTGACGGTCGCCGGCGAGCCGGCGGCCGTGGTCAAAGGTCAGGCGTAGGCCCGACGATGTTCGCGATGCGGCGGATAATAGGCGAACACGTGGCTGTGGCTGCCGTAGAAATCCATGTCCTCGATGTGCTCGCCGCCGAGCCGCTCGGCGACGCGGTCGGACGCCTCGTTGCCCACGCGCACCAGGCTGATCACTCGCTGCGCGCGCAGGTGGTGCCAGGCGAAATCCAGCACGGCATTGCCCGCTTCGGTGGCGTAACCGTGATGACGGTGTCCCGGTTTGAGCATCCAGCCCATTTCGAGGTCCGGCCAGCCCTCGGGATACATCAGGCCGGCGCGGCCGATGAATTCGCCGGTGGACTTCAGTTCCAGCGCCCACATGCCGCAACCGCGCAGCTGCCAGTGCCCGAGAAGCATGGCGAGCGAACGCCACGCATTGGTGCGATCCAGCGGCTGGCCGTCGCCGATCCAGCGTGTGCTGTCCGGGTCGGCCAGCATCGAGGCGTAGTCGTTGAAATGCTTTTCGGTCAGCGCGGTAAGGCGCAGGCGCGCGGTTTCGAGAGTAGGGATATCAAACATCACGGTCAGCGGTAAGTGGCGCCCAGCAGTTCGGCCAGTGCGCGGGTGCTGCTGGCAAGGCTTTCCTGCCAGGACAAGCCGTAGATTGTCTCACCTGTGAGCGAATCGACAAAATCCTCCGTCTGACCGGGCGGCAGCAGGTGGCGATAGTCCACGGTGATCTCGCTGTCCGCAGGCAATTCGGCCAGCGCGAACACGAAGCCCAGGTGCCACAGGCCGTTCGGCGTGAAGCTGTGGTTGATGTAGCACTCGTCAGGCCAGTCGGGCGACAAGGTGTAGCGATCTTCGAACCAGCGCGCGCTGGCATGAAACTGCGCGCTGAGCTCGGGAGTATTGACGATGTCGGCGTGTCGGAAGGTCCGCTCGATGCCGTCCGGCGCCGTGATGATGCGCCCTGCCGCGACGGTTTCATCGAGGAAAAGCCCGTGGCCGGCACCAGGAATGCTTGATGCGGCAATGTGATAGCGCGGCAGGATCATGGCGACACGGCGACGGGAAGGCGCGCGAGTGTAACCCAGACGGCGCGACCCGCCCTCGGCCGCGCCGTCGTTTTCGCCGGGGAATTATTCTTCGGCGGCGGTTTCCACGGTGGCCGCCTTTCGGCTTTTGTGAATGGCCTTGGCCGGTGTGGCGGCTTTAGCGACAGTCGTGGCCGCATCGCCGTCGAGCAGAATCGCATCGCGATTGCGTTCGATCGTGGCCTTGCCGATGCCCTTCACGTGATGCAGGTCGTCGGCCTTCTTGAACGGGCCGTGGGCTGTACGCCAGTCCACGATGGCCTGCGCCCGGGATTGCCCGATGCCGTCGAGCGATTTGGCGATGGTGGCCGCATCGGCCTTGTTGATGTTGACCGGCGTGGCGGCGAGCAGCAGCCCCGGCACGGCGAGGGTCAACGCGAAAGCGAGAGCGGCGAGCTTGTTGAGCATGATCTTCCTCCTTGAACGGAACGATGGGTGGGACGATGGCGAATTGACGGGAGCGATAGGCGCTACCGCAGCGGCACTTTGCCCGGTGGGGGTAAGACACGCAGCCGGACGCGCCGCAATGGCGGCGTGCGCCATCCCCGTCGACGCTTGTGGGTGCCTGCCGACGCTCGGGGCTGCCAGACCGCGCTGCTACAATGCCCATCTGGCCGCCGATGGAGTTGTTCATGGATACCGCACGCCTTTCCCGCTACGTCAGTGACTTGTGGGACGACGAAATCGTGCCGCAACTGGTCGAATACATCCGTATTCCCAACAAGTCGCCCATGTTCGATGCGAAATGGGTCGAGCATGGCCACATGGATGCAGCGGTAAAGCTGATGGAAACCTGGGCGCCGTTCCAGGCTCGCCCAGCTGCCCGGCGCCACGCTGGAAGTAGTTCGCCTGGAAGGCCGCACCCCGCTCATTTATATCGAGGTGCCAGGCCAGGGCGACGATACCGTGATGTTGTACGGCCACCTGGACAAGCAGCCGGAGATGACCGGCTGGGCCGACGGGCTCGGTCCGTGGACGCCGGTGATCAGGGGCGACAAGCTGTACGGTCGCGGCGGCGCCGATGACGGCTACGCGATCTTCGGTTCGCTGGCGGCGCTGCTGGCGCTGCACGAGCAGGGCGTGCCACACGCGCGCTGCGTGGTGATGATC
The DNA here is from genome assembly GCA_963697555.1 of uncultured Gammaproteobacteria bacterium. Lineage (GTDB taxonomy): Bacteria > Pseudomonadota > Gammaproteobacteria > Xanthomonadales > Rhodanobacteraceae > Rhodanobacter. The sequence continues at coordinate 6,629 of CAVOOK010000009.1, read as the reverse complement.
GAAGCCTGCGAGGAATCGGGCAGCTACGATCTGCCTTTCTACGTCGATCACCTGGCCGATCGCATCGGTAGCCCGTCGCTGGTGGTGTGCCTGGATTCCGGATGCGGCAACTACGACCAGCTGTGGCTGACCACGTCGTTGCGCGGCATGACCGGCGGCAACCTGACCGTCCAGGTGCTGGAGGAAGGCGTGCATTCCGGCGATGCCTCCGGCGTGGTGCCGTCGAGCTTCCGCATCCTGCGCGATCTGCTGTCGCGGCTGGAGGACCCGGCTACTGGTCAAATCAAGCCGAAGGAACTGTACGTCGAGATTCCCGCGCAGCGGGTGGAGCAGGCGAAGCGCTCGGCCGAAGTGCTGGGCGAGGACATCTACGACAAGTTTCCCTGGGTCGACGGCATGCAGCCGGTCACCCACGACCTGGCGGAACTGGTGCTCAATCGCACCTGGCGTCCGCAACTGGCCGTGACGGGCATCGGCGGCATCCCGCCGCTGGAAAGTGCCGGCAACGTCTTGCGCCCACTGACATCGGTGAAGCTCAGCCTGCGCGTGCCGCCCACGCTCAACGGCGCCAAGGCCGGCGAATTTCTCAAGCGATTGCTGGAAAAGGACCCCCCGTACGGCGCCAAGGTCAGCTTCACCCTGGAAAAAGACGGCAGTGGCTGGAATGCGCCGCAGCTGTCGCCGTGGCTGGAACAGGCTGTGGCCGATGCCTCGCAGAATTATTTCGGTGCGCCGGCCGCCTACATGGGTGAGGGCGGCAGCATTCCGTTCATGGGCATGCTGGGCGAGAAATTCCCGCAGGCGCAGTTTCTGATCACCGGCGTGCTGGGTCCGCATTCCAACGCGCACGGCCCGAACGAATTCCTGCACATCCCCACCGGCAAGAAGGTCAGCATGGTGGTCGCCGAGGTGGTGGCGCGCCATCACCGGCAGGCCGGCAGGGCCTGAACCCCGATCGCCGGCTCATGAGCACGGACACCGCGTGGCTCGCAGCAAACTGGGCGCAGGTTCGCCAGCGTGTCGACGAAGCCTGCCGCGACGCTGGCCGTGATCCGGGTGATGTCGACATCCTGCCGGTGAGCAAGACCTTCGGCCCCGAGCTGATCCGGGCCGCAGTGGCGCTCGGTCAACGCCGCTTCGGCGAAAACAAGGTGCAGGAGATCCGCGAGAAGTCCTCCTCACTGGTCGATTGCGGCATTGAATGGGTGGTGATCGGCCACCTGCAGACGAACAAGGCCAAGGATGTAGCGCGCCTGGCCAGCGAGGTGCAATCGCTGGACCGGATCGAACTGGCCGAGGCGCTCGATCGCCGGCTGCAGTCCGAGGGCCGCACGATCGACGTGCTGGTGCAGGTGAAGACCTCCAGCGAACCGACCAAATGCGGTCTGCCCCCTGAACAGCTGCCCGGTTTCCTGAACGCCTTGGGCGCTTATCCGCGCCTGCGGATACGTGGCCTGATGACCTTGGCGACCCAGTCCCGTGAACCGGCACAAGTGCGCGACTGCTTCCGCCAGTTGCGTGAACTGCGGGATCTGGCGGCGGCACAAGGGCATGATCTGCCTCGCCTTTCCATGGGGATGAGCGGCGATTTCCCGCTCGCCATTGCGGAAGGCGCCACCGAGCTGCGCATCGGTACGGCGATTTTTGGAAACCGTCCCCGTCCGCCCGAGCTGCTGGCCTGAACCCCGCCCGGACGACGCTGTCCAAGCCCCAGAGTGGACATGGTTCAGGAAAATCTTTCTGAATCAGCAGGTTGTTGGAAGCGTGAAATTCGTCCCCGTTTTCTGAAACGACAGGGTTCAGTTAACCTCAATCCAACATACACACGTCTTCTTCTTGCTAAGTTCACTCATTCGTCACGTCGTCAGCTCTGCAGGCGGCCAATCCTGTGAATTTCAAGGGATTTTCCCCAGCATGCCCATCAAGCGATTGACTGTCTGTTCCGTGCTCGCTGCAGCCCTGCTCGTGATGGCACCGCTGCAGGCGACCACCATCAAACGGCATGGCAAAGCCCCGGCAACGCACGTTCGGCATCACGCACAGGTACACGCCAAAGCCAAGCATCACGTTTCGAAACATGCGCGGCGCGGCAAGCTTGCCGCCAGTCAGAAATCCGCGGCACATCCACGAAAGCTCGCCAGCGCCACGCCAGTAAGCCGTTCCGCCCGGATCATGCTGACATCGGCTCTGCCAGGTTTTGGCGTACTCGGCGCGACCACCGCCACGCCCGCTTCGCAGCCCACGCCACTCGTCATGCTGCAGTCGCTGCATCCAGCGCCGCTTTTTCACCCCACGCCGTTGCTGGCGCAGGCCGTTGCACCGGCGAACGCATGGTCGCAGCCGGCCGGCTCCGAATTGGCGGCGAGCGTGGTCGACGACCGAGCCGCCGATCAGGCTGACGATGAGCTGTCGCCGGCCATGGACAGCACCCAGAGCGTCACGGATCTGCGCAAGGCGCTGATTGCGATGGCCATGAAGCTGCGCGATATCCGTTACGTACGGGGCGGCAGCGATCCATCCACCGGGTTCGATTGCAGCGGCTTCGTACGCTATGTATTTGCCCATGCCGTAGGCATGCAGCTGCCCAACAACTCCGCCTCGCAGTTTCTCGCCGGGCTCAAGGTCAAGCGCGCCGACATGAAGCCGGGCGACCTGGTGTTCTTCCGCACGCATGGCAAGCGTCGCATCTCGCATGTCGGCATCTACATTTCCAATGGTCGTTTCATCCACTCGCCCACCACCGGCAAGTCGGTGGAAATTTCCAGCCTCGACAGCGGCTACTGGGCCAAGCGCTTCGCCGGTGCCAAACGTCCTGAGGCGATGGCGCAGGTCGTCGGCAAGGGCTGAATCGAACGGGATTGGCGCACGAGTTCGCGTTGTCGAAGAGCCGCCGCAAGGCGGCTTTTGCTTGGTGCCGGGTTGACGCGAAGCTGCGGGAACCGCAGGCTGGGATGAACGATTTTTCGCGCAGCAGGTCTGCGTATCCGTGCACTCATTGGGCGGCGACAGTGGCGCTCGCCACGTCTGTCCCGGTTTCTGGAAAGATATCTGATGCCCACTGATCTGCCGCCCGTCACGCGCAACCTGTTGATCGCGAACGTTGTGGTTTTCCTGCTGCAATGGCTGTTGCACGACCAGACCAGCTTCGCGCTGACGCAGCACTTCGCGCTATGGCCGCTGGGGCCGGACATCAGCGGAACGTCGGCCGATGGCAATGCCGTCGTCGCCGGATTTCGCATCTGGCAGGTGGTGACGTATGCCTTCATGCATGGCGGGTTCACCCACATCCTGTTCAACATGTTCGGTCTCTACATGTTCGGCGGGACGATCGAGCGCACCTTCGGCTCGCGCCACTTCCTGGTCTACTACTTCGTCTGCGCGATCGTGGCGGGCGTGGCCCAGCTGATCGTGGTGCACTGGTTTACGCACGGGTTCTATCCGACATTGGGCGCCTCAGGAGCGATCTTCGGCGTGCTGCTGGCGTTCGGCATGCTGTATCCGCAGGAAAAGATGATGTTGATCTTCCTGCCGGTGCCGATGCCGGCATGGCTGTTCGTGACCGGCTATGCCGTGGTCGAACTGGTGCAGGGGGTCTTCGGCACGGAGGCTGGCGTCGCGCATTTCGCCCATCTCGGCGGCATGCTGGGTGGCTACGTGCTGATCCAGTACTGGCGCGGCCGGTTGCCGCTGAAGCCGAAAGGCCGGCGGCTGCGCTGAGGCTCAGCGCAGCGCGAGGAAATCGGCGCTGACCACGAAGCGTACGGCGTCCAGCCGCAGCCGGGACAACGGCAATGCAGCCAGCAACTGGGTGCGTTCGTCGGTCACCGCCGCGATTTCCCGCTCGCTGATCGACGGGTTCACGGCGCGCAAGGCGAGCAGGCGCGACAGCTCGCCATCCAGCGTCTCGGTGGCCAGGGCCATAGCCTCGTCGATGCCGCCTTGCCCGCGAATGCCGGCGAGGGTTTCGGCGCGCTGAAGCATCGGCGGCACCAGCTTGGCGAGAAATTTGCGGTAGCGCGCCACTTCGATATTGCGGTCGCCGGCCTTGCGCAACGCGATGTCGCTGGGCGCGAAATCGACGCGTTCGGACAGCCGCGTGTCGACCGTCACCACGATCGGCAAGCTGGGCAGGAACCGTTCGGCATCGAGCCGGCGATCGGCCACGCACTCGAGCACGTACACCGCCTGCAGCAGCGCGGTACGTGGCGGCAGGACGTCGTCGACCATGAAGGCGGCATTGCCCTGTTCACCGGACAACGCCAGATCGAGCGCGCCGGCGACCAGCGGGTGATCGAGCCGGAGCAACGGCAGGTCTTCTCGCGCCAATGCCGTGTCGCGCACAAATGTCACCGATTGCGGACCTTCGGCGAAGCCGGGCAGGGCATCGGTGGACAGGTACTGGGGATCGAGCAGCAGCACCTTGCCGCCGAGGTCCTCGGCGTGGATGCCAAACGCTTCCAGCAGGCGCTGCACGAACGCGTCGCGCCCCGGGTCGTTGTCCTCGCGCGAGAATGCCTGCTGAAGCTCGTCGGCATGCAGGTCGCGGCTGGCGGCCAGCTCCAGCAGATGATCGCGGCCACCCCGGATCAGCTCGGCCATCTGCAGATGGCTGGCGTGGGTGTCGGTGAGCAGGGCGTCCAGCTCCTGGTCGCGGTTGTCGTCGCCACGGGCGTGCTCGTCGGCCAGGCGGGTCAGCGGCTCGCCATAGCGGCGCAGCAGTTCGCGGCCATCGGCCGGGCTCATGCGGAAGGCGTTGACGCCCTCGTCGTACCAGCGCGCCAACACGTGCTGCGCGCTGTCGGCAACCACCAGAACATGGATGTTGATGTCGTGTTTCTGGCCAATGCGGTCGAGTCGACCGATGCGTTGTTCGAGCAGGTCCGGATCCAGCGGCAGATCCCACAGGATCAGCCGATGCGCGAACTGGAAGTTGCGGCCCTCCGAACCGATCTCCGAGCACAGCAACAGGCGTGCGCCATCGGGCTGGGCGAAATACGCCGCGTTGCGGTCGCGCTGCACGATGCCGAGGCCTTCGTGGAAGCGCGCCAGGCCCACGCCACTGCGCGTGCGCAGCACTTCCTCCAGCGCCAATACCTTGGCCTGGCTGCGGCAGATCAGCAGGAACTTCTCCTGTGGATGCTGTTCGAGCAGGGTGATCAGCGCGTCGATGCGCGGGTCAGCGCTGTAGTCGACCTCGATCAATGCCGGCGGTTGCTGGATATCGGCGTGGAACTCGGCGAGCAGCGCCTGGCGCGTGCTTTCTCCGGCCGTGTCGGCGTCCAGCACATGCCATTCGGGCAGACGGTTGGGAAAGCCGCCGACGCCGGCGCGGTTGTTGCGGAACATCGCCCGCCCGGTGCCGTGGCGATCGATCAATGCGGCGAGCAATTCGCGCGCGTGCGCAGGTTTTGTCGCGTCGGCCAGGTGCGCGGTGAGCGTCTCGTCGCCCTGGAAAGCGTGGGCCAGCATCGCGCGCTGGGTGTCGTCGAGTGCTTCGCCGTCGAGCAGGCGGTCGGCGATCTTCGACAGCGCCTGATAGGTATCCGACTCTGCCAGATAGCCGTCCAGATCATGGTAGCGCTGCGGATCGAGCAGGCGCAGGCGGGCGAAGTGGCCGCTGCGGCCGAGCTGCTCTGGCGTGGCGGTGAGCAGGATCACGCCCGGAACCGACGCAGCGAGCTGCTCAACCATCGTATATCGCGGGCTGGCCGCTTCCGGCGACCACGCCAGGTGATGCGCCTCGTCCACCACCAGCAGGTCCCACGGTGCATCCAGCAATTGCTGCGCATGTTTCGGGGAGCTCTCGAGGAAGCCGAAATCGGCGATCACCAGTTGTTCGTCCTCGAACGGATTCCCGACGTCGCCGGATTGTTCGAGTGCCTCGCAGCGCTCCTCGTCGTAGATCGCGAAGCTGAGATTGAAGCGGCGCAACAGCTCGACGAACCATTGATAGACCAGCGTATCGGGCAGCAGCAGCAACACGCGCGAGGCGCGGCCCGTGGCCAGCTGGCGGGCGATGATCATGCCTGCTTCGATGGTCTTGCCCAGGCCGACTTCGTCGGCCAGCAGTACGCGTGGTGGGCGCCGCGCTGAAGCGATGCCGGCCACGCGCAACTGGTGCGGCACAAGCCCGATACGCGCGGCACCCAGGCCCCACATGGGCGAACGGCGTGCCTCGGCACGCCGCTTGAGGCCTTCCAGGCGCAGTTCGAAGTGCGCCACCGAGTCGGTGCGGCCTCCGATCAGGCGATCGTCGGCCTGGCTCACGCTTTGCTCGTCGTCAAGCTGGCCCTCTTCCAGCTCGCGTCCTTCGCCGCGGTAGATCAGCAGCTCGTCGCGAATCTCCACGCGTTCGACCAGGAATGCGATGCCCTTGCCGGCGACACGTTGCCCGGCGCGGAACTCGGCGCGGATCAGCGGTGCCGAATCGATCGCGTATGGCCGCAACACGCCGGCCTTGGCGAACAATACCTGCACGCCGCGACCCTCGATGCGCAACACGGTGCCGAGGCCAAGCTCGGGTTCGGCGGAAGAGATCCAGCGTTGACCAGGTACGAACATTATTCAGCCGCGTTGCTTCAAGGGCCGACGATTATCCGCCCCACAGCGCGCGCTGGGAACAGCTGGCT
>CAVOOK010000008.1:0-253464 GCA_963697555.1 uncultured Gammaproteobacteria bacterium | reverse complement strand
CAGGTTTCGGCCCATTGCCGCAGCAGGTTGTGATAGATGCCGGTCAGTTGAAGTACGGCACCGGCGTCGGCGCCGGTTCGAGCCAGCGTCTGGATCGAGGTGTCCAGCTCGAACAGCAGGCGGCGCCGGCTGTCGTCGCGTATCAGGCTTTGTACCCAGAAGAACGATGCCACGCGCGTGCCCCGCGTGACCTCGGCAACGCGGTGCAGGCTGCTGGAGGGATAGATGATCATGTCGCCGGCCGGCAGCTTCACTTCATGCTCGCCGTACGTGTCGCTGACGATCAGTTCGCCGCCATCGTAATCGTCCGGATCGCTCAGAAACAGCGTGCACGAGACATCGCTGCGCAACTGGCCGGTGTCGGCCGGCAAGGCCATCACGGCGCCATCGATATGCATCCCGTAGTGGCCGCCACCGGCATAACGGTTGAAGCGCGGCGGCAAGGTGCGCAGCGGCAGGGTGGCCGCGTGATACACCGGATGTTCCGCCAGTGCCGACAGCACGAGCCGGCCCAGCTGCTGCCGCAACGGCGACGCATCGGGCAATTGCTCATTGCGCTTCACCCTTGCTCCTTGCACGCCGACGGTCTCGCGGCCATCGGTCCAGTCGGCCGCGTCGAGCGCGGCACGCATGTGGACGACCTGCTCGTGGCTGAGGATGTCAGGGACGTGCAGCAGCATGAGGAACTCCATATGCGTTCTTCCCCCTTTGGGAGAAGATGCCCGCTGGGACGGATGAGGGTTCGGTCGGAGCGTTGCCGCCATGCGGGTACCGAACTCTCATCCCAATCCTTCCCCCAAGGGAGAAGGCGTGAAGCAAAGCGTCAGTAGCGGAAATTGGCCGTCAGCATCGCCGACCGCGGCGCGCCCGGGGTGTAACGGTAGCCGCTCTTGTTGATGGCCGCGACGTAGTGCTTGTCAAACAGGTTGTACAGGTTCAACTGCAGGTCGAAATGCTTGTTGACCGGGTAGCTGGCCATCGCATCGAACACCCAGTACGCCTCGGTGAAAGCGGGCGTGCCGACGGCGCCATCGGTGCCGCGCTTCATCGCGCCGGAGTAGCGGGCTCCGCCACCGATGGTCAGGTTGAACGGCAGGTGATGAGTCGTCCATGCCGTGAATGCGCTGTTCGGCGTATAGGCCAGGTCGCTGGAGCCATCGTTGGCCACGGCGCCGCCGTTGATCACCTTCGCATCCATCGTCGTGTAGCCGGCGCTGAGCGCCCAGTTGTCGGTGAGTTTGCCGACCGCGCTCAGCTCGACGCCTTGCACGCGTTTCCTGCCGACCTGGTAGTACTGCAGATCCACCGGGTCCTGCACCAGCTCGTTGCTGACCGTGGTGCGGTAGAGCGCGCCGGTCAGCAGCAGTTTTTCGCCGAGCAGGTCCCATTTGGTGCCGAACTCGATCGTGCGGGCCTTCTGTGGGTCGAACACCGGATTGTCGGCGCTGTTCGCCGACGCGCTGAAGGTCAGCGTGTTGCCGCCCGGCGGCTCCTGCGACACGGCGAAGTTTGCGTAGATGCTGCCGTTGGCAGCCGGCTTGTACAGCACGCCCAGCTTGTAGTTGGGAAGGTTGCCGGATTTGCCGGTGTCGATGCCCGGCAGCACGCTCCCTGCCGGCAGGACGCCGCAGGCCGGGCCATTGCGCGCGCCGCAGACCACCATGCTGCTGAAGTCGGTGTGGTAGTGATCCAGCCGCATGCCGGCGTTCACTTGCCATTGCTCATTGAATTTCAGTGTGTCGAAAAGATAGACGGCCTCGGTATTCGTCTGTCCTTCGCTGTATGCCCCGGTGCGGCCGTACATCGGGCCGCTCACCTCGGCGTTCGGGTGGTACAGGTTGGCGGCTGGCCACGTGCTGCCATTGAGCGCGGCCAGTCCGGTCGTGTCCGCTTTCTCGCGGGTCAGTTCGATGCCGGCGCTGAGGTCGTGCGTGACTGCGCCGGTGGCGAAGCTCACGGTCAGGTTGAGCTGATTGGTGAGGATGCGGTTGGTCTGGCTCTTGAAGGTCGGCAGGCTGCGCGCGATGGTCCAGGTCGAGGGATCGGCGGGGTCCGGGGTGAGCAGGTTGGCGGTGTCACCGCGGAACGAGGTCAGCAGGTAATCCTGCCGCGTGCGACCCCAGCGCGTGGTGTTGTGCAGAATCACATCGGGCGAAAAGTCGTGCTCGACGATGGCGGTGAACATATCCGCCTGGACATCGTCGTGATCGGCGCGGGTGCCGTAGAAATTGTGCGGATCGACCGTGGGCGCGTCGCCGAGAAAGGGGCGGGCAGGGTCGGGGCTGCTGTAACCGGGTAGGCCGATGGTCGGCACGCCGCCGTCGGGCAGGTTGTTCTGCTTCACGTGCAGGAAGTCGAGGTAGATGCGGGTCGGCGTCTTCAGGCCGAACGCCAGCGACGGGGCGATGCCCCAGCGATTGTTCCGGACCTGGTCGCGTCCCGGTACGCCACTGTCCTGCGCCACGACGTTGAGGCGGAAGGCGGACGTATCGCCCAGGGTCTGGTTCCAGTCGGCGCTGCCGCGCTTGTGCTGGCCGCTGCCGTAACCGATCGCGCCGGAGAGACCGTTGCCCAGCTGCGGCTGCTTGCTCACCAGGTTCACTGCGCCGGTGGGCGAGGTGCGGCCGTTGTCGGTGCCGGCCGGACCCTTGGTGATTTCGACCTGCTCGATGTTGAACACGTCACGCGAGATCGAGCCGAGGTCGCGCACGCCATCGACGAAGATGCTGCCGGAGGTATCGAAGCCACGCATGTAGATGCCGTCGCCGGTAGTGGTGCTGCCGTTCTCGCCGACGAAGAAGGTGCCCACGCCGGGGCTGTTGCGCAGCGCCTCGGTCAGCGTGGTGGCACCTTGTTGCTGCAGCAGTTCCTTGGTGATCACGCTGACGGTCTGCGTGGTGTCCAGCAGCGGCTGGGTGAATTTCGGCGAGGACAACCGGTCGACGCGGTAATCGTTGGTGGTGGCCTCTACCTTCACGCCCGGGAGGTTCTTGGCATTCGCTATCTGCGGGCCCGACCCGGCGGTGGTTGCCGAGGGATCCGCCGCCAGGGCCGGAAGCGCCAGCGCCAGCCCCGTGAAGAGCGTGGCCGTGGTCAACATGCCGGTGGCCGACTGGGGCCTGTACGGGGTGACGTGGTGCTTGCGCGAGGTGATGAAAGCCATGGAAATCCCGGGATGATGCTGCGGTTATGCAGATGGGCGCGCATCGGCGTGCAGCCCGTCGATGCATTTCAGGTTTTCGCAAGCCGGCCGCGAGCGCGCCGCCGCGTGGCTGCGTGGGTCGGGTTCGACGTGCGGTCATGGGTGTCCGGGAAGGTGCGGTTCCCGGCGGAATCCACCGGTACCTACGATATTTTTAATGAGAATGATTTGCAATACCCAAATGAGCTCTCGCACGCATCAGGCAAAGCGCCAAATAAAAAAGGCCCCGCACTTGCGTGCGGGGCCGGCTTTTTTTGCAGCGCCCGAGGGCGCCGCTTCAGCAGTAGCGAGTTACCAGATCTTTACCTGCTTGTCGCCCGAGCGGACCATTGCGTCGCCCGGCTTGCACTGGAACGCCGTGGCGAAGGCGGCCATGTTCGACGGCGCGCCGATCGCACGCAGCGAAGCGGGCGCGTGCGGGTCGACGTTGAGATACAGCAGCGCCTGCTTCTCGCGGATGTTGCCGCGCCACACGCGTGCCCAGTTCAGGAAGAAACGCTGGTCCTGCGTGTAGCCCTCGATCTGCTTGCCGGCTTCTTCCGGGTGGGTCTTCAGGGCTGTTTGCAGTGCGTCGTAGGCGACGTTCAGGCCACCCAGATCGGCGATGTTCTCGCCCAGGGTCAGCTTGCCGTTGACGTGCGCATCCGGCTTGTCCTTGATCGGCGCGTAGTCGTCGAACTGCTGCACCAGCTTGGCGGTGCGCGCCTGGAACTTGGTCTTGTCGTCCTTTGTCCACCAGTCCTTCTGGTTGCCGGCACCGTCGAACTGGCTGCCCTCGTCGTCGAAGCCGTGGCTGGCCTCATGGCCGATCACCGCGCCGATGCCGCCGTAGTTGATCGCGTCGTCCGCCTTGGCATCGAAGAACGGCGGCTGCAGGATCGCGGCCGGGAAGTTGATCGTGTTGTCGGTCGGGTTGTAGTACGCGTTGACCGTCTGCGGGGTCATGCCCCACTCCTTGCGGTCGGTCGGCTTGCCGATCTTGGCGATGTCGTAGTCGTAGTTGAACTTGGCCGCCGCCATCACGTTGGCGTAGTAGTTGTCGCCGGTGATGTTCAGGCCGGACCAGTCGCGCCACTTGTCCGGGTAGCCGATCTTCGGCAGGAACGTATCCCACTTGGCGATCGCCTTGGTCTTGGTCTCGTCGCTCATCCAGTCGAGGTTCTGGATACGCGCCTTCAGCGCGTTGCGCACGTTGTCGACCAGCTCCTGCGCGCGTGCCTTCGCTTCGGGCTTGAACATCTCGTCCACGTAAAGCTTGCCCAGCGCCTCGCCCATCGAGCTGTTCACCGCGCCGAGCACGCGCTTCCAGCGCGGCTTCTGCTGCGGCTGGCCGGCCAGGGTCTTGCCGAAGAAGTCGAACTTGTTGTCCTGGAAGTTCTTGCCCAGGTAGTTCGAGGCGTCATCGATGGTGTGGAAGCGCAGGTAGGCCTGCCACTGCGCGATCGGCGCCTTGGCCAGCAGCTTGTCGAACTCGGCGAAGAACTTCGGCTGCGACAGCGAGAAGCCCTTGTCGACGGTCACGCCCTGGGCGGCGAAGAACTTGTCCCAGCTGAAATGCGGGGTGGCCTGGTCGCCTTCCTTGACGCTGACGAAGTGGTACTGGTTCTTCGGGTCGCGCTCATCGACCCGGCTCAGCGAGGCGGCGGCGAGCTGGGTTTCGAACGCCAGCACGTCGGCCGCCTGCTTCTTCGCATCGGCCTCGGCCACGCCGGTCAGCTGCAGCGCCTTGGCGATGTAGGCCACGTAGGCGTCGCGGATGTCCTTGTACTTGGCGTCGCTGTAGTAGTCCTTGGTCGGCAGGCCCAGGCCGGCTTCGTTCGCGTACGCGATCTGCATGTCGGCGTGCTGGAAATCGGCGCCGGAACCGAACGCGAACACCTGGCCGTCGCCATCGACGTAGCTCTTGGTGATGTAGTCGGCCACGTCGCTGCCGTTCTTCAGGCCGGCGATCGCGTCGAGCTTGGGCTTGATCGGGTCGAAGCCGGCCTTCTCGATGGCGGCCTCGTCCATGCCGGACTGGTACAGGTAGCCGATCTTCTGTTCGATCGAACCGGCCGTGGCCGTGGCGGCGCCCTTGGCGGCCTTGTCGGCCAGGTCGTGCTGGGTGTTCAGGCTGGCCTCGGCCAGCTGGTCGAACGCGCCCCAGCGGGTGCGGTCTTCCGGAATCGGATTGGCGGCGACCCACTTGGCGTTGACGAAGCCGTTGAAGTCCTGGCAGGCCAGTGCGCTGTCGCCCAGTTCGCTGACGTCGAAGATGCTCTTGCCGAGATCGGCGGCAGCCACGGTGCTGGCGGCGGCTGGCGCTGGTGCTGGCCTTGGCCGGCGTCGTGGTGCTGGACGAGTCCTGCTTGCCGCAGGCGCTCAATGACAGCGCGAGGCTTACGGCCATCGCCAGTGCCAGGGGCTTCAGGTGTTGCTTGGTCATGGATTTCCCTCTGTGAGTGTTCGCCCGTAGGGCGGATAGGTTGCGGGTGGCTGGCTGCGTCATCGGACCCCCAGATCGCGGCCATACCTTTTCACGCTAGGTCAAACGTCATGGGTCAGACAGTGTCAAAGGTCAGGGGGTAGGCGACCTGCAGCTGACGCAGCTGCGCCGCGTCCAGCCGCAGCACCGGGTAGGCGCCGACGTGCTGGGCGGCGTACCAGGGCGAGCGCTCGAAGAAAAACTGCAGCCGCGCGAAGGGGCTGGCGGCGAAGGTCGCATCGTTGTGCAACCTTTCTTCGAACGCGGCTTTCAATGCCGGGTCCTTCGCCAGCATCTCGCGCGCCAGCTTTTCCACCACGCGTGGCTCGCCGTATTCCTTGGCCTCGAAGATCGCGTCGAGCAAACCCCACTGCAGCAGCGAGTCGGGCGCCTGCGGTTCGAGCAGCTGGATCGCCACGTTGGCGGCACGCTGATCCAGCGGCACGATCAGCGTGCCCGCCGGGCAGGGTGAATTCGCCCGATGCCGCATGCAGGGTGAAGTGGCGCAGCATCAGATGGCCTTCGAACGGCTTGCTTGCCCACGCGGGGTCGTCGAGCTGGTACGCCTCGGCGCCCGTGGTGGCCGTGCGGGCGAGCCGCGTGTAGCGGATGCCGTGCGCGTCCAGCTTGTCGATGATCGCCGTCCACTGCGGAGGCACCGCATAGGCGGCTGGCGGGGTGATCGACAGGTCCGGCAGCAGGCCGTTCCAGTTCCCGATGTCGTAGGTCTGCGGCTGGCGCGGGTCGTACTGGATCCAGTTGCTGTTGGAAATGTCGCTGTGGCTGAGCGTGTATGCGTAACCCTTCAAGCGGTACGGCGTCGATCGCGGATCGGGCTTGAAGGTCAACGGCACGCTGGCGTTCGCATCGTGGGCGCGCGCGACGGTGTCGGCATCGGCCTTGGCGGTGGCGGCAAGCAGCGTCGCTGGATGCCGGCCGATCTGCTCCAGCATCAGCTCGACCAGGTCATAGGTGGCCTGCACGCGGGTCGCGTAGGGCTTCAGCATGTGCGTCTCGATCAGCAGCGCTGGCCGGTTCTGCAGCGCGGCGTAGCCGGTGGAGAAGCGCGGACCGGAGCCGAAATTCGCGATCCCCTTGCGCGGGTCGCGGCCGTCCTTGAACTCCAGGTAGATCGACGCGAGATGGCCGCGTTTCTCGTAGGCCGGGATGGCTTCGTCGACGATCGCGTGGTGTTGCCACGCATCGATGGCCGGGTCGAGCTTGTGCGGGTCCTCGGTGTACCAGGTCAGGTCGTACTGGTAATCGGCGCCATCGGTGGTGTGCACGTCGATCAGGAAATCCGGCAGCCACTTTTGCCACAGCTTCAGCCAGGCCAGCATCTCCGGCGCATCGGCCTTGACGTAGTCGCGGTTGAGGTTGAGGTACTGCGACTGCCCGCGGAAGCCCATGCTCCCGGGCCCGTTCTGGTTGATGCGGTGGTACGGCGAGGAGTTCTCGTGGCCATCGACGCTGAACACCGGGATGTACACCAGCACCACATGATCGAGCAGGTGCGGATACTTGTGCGTCACCGCGATATCGCGCAGCAGCATCAGGCCGGCGTCCTTGCCCTCGATCTCGCCGGGGTGGATGCCGGCCTGCACCAGCACGACAGGCTTGTGCGCGGCATGCGCGGCGGCGGGGTCGAACGTTCCGTCGCCGCTGGCGATCACCACCGTCATCGGGCGGCCTTGCGGCGTGGTGCCGAAGGTTTCCAGATGAATCATCGTCGGCGCCGCCTGCTGCAGCCGCTGCAGATACGTGAGCGTGTCGGCGTAGCTCGGCGTGGTGCGGAAATGCGCCGCTTCGGCCGGCGTGGTCCAGTCGGTGGTCGCGTAAGCCGACACGGCCGCAAAGCCCAGCAGGGGAAGAAACAGCCATCGATTCATGAAGGAATCCAGGTTCTACGTGGGTTAAAGGTGTGGCGCGAACATGTTGTCGAATCTCCAACCGTTCGGGTCGAGCGTGGCGCTGAAGGCACGGCGTCGAAGCGTCGCGTGGTGTGCCCTTCGACGTCGCCGCTGCGCGGCTACGCTCAGGGGGACCGGTTCTCCGCCGTCGGCTGCGGGGTGCACAGCCGCGGCGAGGCCGGCAGCGTATCCGGCGCCACGGCACCGCCGGAAATGATGAAGGCCATCGCCTGGTCCATCGTCCAGTCGGTCGGCGTCAGCTCGTCCAGCGGCACCACTTCCAGATAGCCGCCGGTGGGGTTGGGCGTGGTCGGGATGAACACCGCCGCCATCTCGCGACCGGTGCCGTCCTCGATCATCACGCGGGTCACGAAACCCACCACCCTCATGCCGCGCCGCGGAAACTCCACCAGCACCACGCGCTGCACGCCCGATGGCTTGTTCTGCAGTACCGCCATCAGCTTCTTGGTACCGCCATAAATCGTCTGCACCACGGGTATGCGCGCCAGCAGCCCGTCGAACGCCGTGATGAAACGCTGGCCGATCACCCGGTTTGCCACGAAGCCGAGCAGGTACAGCGCCGCCAGCGTGACCACCAGCGCGACGATGAAGGTCAGCCATTCCGTCTTCAGCGATTCGGCCGTATGCGGCGCCACCAGCGCCAGCGCGTTCAACAGCGCGATCACCAGCGGCGCTCCGATGCCGGCCAGCAGGTTCAGCACGAACTTGAACACCAGCCAGGTCACCCACAGCGGGATGAACGTGAGCAGGCCGGTGAGCAGGTAGCGTTTGACGCGAAACGGGCGCATGGGAGGGCCGGGCACAGGGGAAGCCCGCATTGTAGGTGAAGGTGCAGAGTGCGCGTTGCGCTCGCGGAGCTTGGTGTAGTGAGAAGAGCGGGTGCAACGGACGCCGGAACTTTCCGCATGGACTGCTTGCGAAACGCCATGTTGCGACGCCGCTGCAAGGCGCCCGGCGGTGCGATGCGGGCGGCCCTCACGGATAATTCGGCGGTTGTCGCCGCAACGCACCGGGATTTCACGACCACCATGCAACCCTCGAGGACCTCGGCGTTATCCGTGGTCGCGCAAGGGGGCGCGTAGGCCGTATTTGCCGGATTCGATGGGTTCGAGCGCGTGATACGGTGGCGGGCAACGGCTGCCAGCTCTGGCCCGTTGTCCGTCCACGGGAACGTCGCATGCCTGCAGCGCGCTTTTCGTTGGTAGGGAACACCCGACGCATCCAAACTCGATCCCGTCCAGCTGCAGGAATTTCATGTCAATGAGCCGAACCCATGCAAAGACGCCGCCGCAGCTGGTGGTCGGCATCGGCGCGTCCGCCGGCGGACTGGAGGCTTTCCAGGCCTTCTTCGTGCACCTGCCGCCTGATACCGGCATGGCCTTCGTACTGGTGCAGCACCTGTCACCCGATCACGAGAGCGCGCTGACGGAGATCCTGGCGCGAACCGCGCCGATCCCGGTAGTGGAGGCCGTGCAGGGCATGCTGCTGGAACCCGACCGGGTGCATGTGATTCCGCCCGACGCCACCCTCACCGTCGCGCACGGCCGGCTGCACGTAGTGAAACCGGCACCGCCGCGTGCCAGCCGCCGCCCGATCGACAGCTTCTTCATGTCGCTGGCGAAGGACCAGGGCGACAACGCCGTTTCCATCGTGCTGTCCGGCGTGGGCAGTGACGGTGCCATTGGGCTGGCCGCGGTGAAGGAAGGCGGCGGCCTGACCATGGCCCAGGCCGAGTTCGATCATCACGCCATGGCGGGGATGCCGGAGTCGGCGGCAGCCACCGGCCGGGTCGACTACCTGCTGAAAGCGGAGGACATGCCGTCCAGGCTGATCGCGTATCGCGATCACCTAGCGCTGGTAGCTGGCCAGAAGGACGACGACGGCATACGTACCGATGCCGCCCAGCATCTGGCCACCGTGCTTGCCCTGCTGCGCGCCAGGAGCGGGCACGATTTCACCCGGTACAAGACCAAGACGGTGACCCGGCGCATACAGCACCGCATGCAGGTGCTGCAGGCCGATACCGTGCCGCCTATATCGAGAAGTTGCGCAGCGACCCGGCCGAGCCGGAGCTGCTGTTCCGCGACCTGCTGATCGGCGTGACCGAGTTCTTCCGCGACCCGCAAGCATTCGAAGGCCTGTCGACCGCGATCGAGGCGCTGTTCGAACGCCGCGGATGGGACCAGCCGCTGCGCGTGTGGGTGCCGGCCTGCTCGACCGGCGAGGAGGTCTACACCTTGGCGATCATCATCCGCGAACTGCTCGATGCGCGTGCAACCAATGTGGATGTGCAGATCTTCGGCACCGACATCGATGACCAGGCGATCGAGTTCGCCCGCATGGCGCGCTACCAGCGCGTCCCGGGGTTTCGCCGGAGCGCCTGCAGCGCTGGTTCTTCGAGGAGGACGGCCACTACGCCCCGGTCCGGCGGATTCGCGGCATGTGCGTGTTCTCGGTGCACAACGTCACCAAGGACCCGCCGTTCTCCCGGCTGGACCTGATCTCGTGCCGCAACCTGCTGATCTACTTGGACGGCGAGCTGCAGGATCGGGTGTTGCGCACGTTCCACTACGGGCTGAAGCCCGACGGCCTGCTTTTCCTCGGGATGTCCGAAGGGGTGAGCAAGCACGCCGAGCTGTTTGGCGCCGGCGACAAGGCCATCCACCTGTTCCAGCGGCGCCCGGGCGATGCAGTCTTTCCCGTCATGCCGATGCCGACTCTGGGACTCGCGACGGCGAGCCGACCGGACGCGGACGCCACGCGCGGTGGTGGCGACCGCGTGGACCGCAGCGTGCGCGCGGCGCTGGCGAAATATTCCCCGGTGTTCCTGGTGGTGGACCGCCAGGGCAGCATCGTGCGCTACTCCGGCGGCGAGGTGGCGCGCTATCTGGAACCGCCCGCCGGCACGGCCAGCCTCGGCCTGGTGTCCAACCTGCGCAAGAGCCTGCGCGTGGTGGTGCGCACGGCGTTGCAGGACGCGCTGAGGACCGGGGAAGCGGTGGTGGTCGATCATGCCGCGGCCTTCATCGACGGGCAGCCGCGGCTGCTCAGCGTGATCGTCGAGCCGATGCTTTCCGCGGGCGACGATGGCCTTTACGTGGTGGCGTTCCAGGAACATCGCGCGGCGGCAGCGCCGCCGCAGGCGGAGGATGGCGCCGAACGCAGCGCCGAGGTGACCAACGACAATCGTATTTCGGCGGTGCTTTCCGATGAAGACGTGGCAGCGGTGCAGGGGGCGCTGGCGACGATGCGCGGGGTGCTGCCGTTTCTGGTGACGCTGTCGGCGCAGGAGCGGCAGGCGCTGCCGCGGCTGGGGGCAAAGTCGGTGGGGTTCGATGAGAAGTGCGTGACCTACATGGCCAACCGGTCGCAGCTCGTGCCGGGTTTTGTCGATCTCAGCGAGCTGCAGAAGGATCGGGCATTGCGCTCGCAGCTGCTGCGTTTTGCCGCGGAACTGGAGACGCTGGCCAGCAGCGTGGACGATACCTTGCAGCTGGTGTCCAGCGAGGTGTGGATGGCGGACCTGGCCTATTACCAGAGCGTGCGCGAGGCGGCCCACCGCGGGCGCGACGGTGCGCAGGATGTGTATGACGATCTGCGCCAGCGTTTCCCCGGCCCGCGCGGCAATCGCGCTGCGCCTGTGGCGGCCGTCGCCTGACGGTGACACCCGGCGGATGAAGCACTTGCCCGCCGGTGTTTTTGCAGGCCGCGTCTGCGCTGGCGACCGGCCGCGCGGTTGCCACGTTTCCCGACTCGCCTCTCCGCAGACATCACCGCTGCCGCCCGCGCTCACTTCACGGGCGGGCTAGCTTGCCGCTTGCTCTGACGTAAGTGCATGGCATGCCGACAAAGGCGTCAGAGCGAAGAGCTTTCGTCTGCCTGCGGCAGCCGAGTCACTTTCTCTTGCGTGGCCAAGAGAAAGTAACCAAAGAGAAGGCCACCCCGCTTGGCGCTTGCCGCCCATCCATGGGCGGCAAGTCCGTGAGCCGGGGCCGGGCTTTTCGACAGCACATCCCTGTGCTGGCGAAAAGGAGTCGACCTCCTGTCGACTCCCGCTGCGCGGCCTGTCGACCCCGCCTCACCGCCGCACAGGGGCCCCGGGTAGAGCAGCGGGCCATCCTGGCCCGCACTCGGTACGCAACCGCTGCGCGGTTGCGAGAGCAGAGCGCTACAGGCAAAGCGACTGTCTGCTATCGGCCAGAAGCGGACATCAAGGCGGTTATCCGGCCAACCGTTGACAGCCACTGCATGTAGCTATCGCACTATGGGGTCACCATCACTTTGATCGACTCGCGCGCATCCATCGCGCGGTAGCCGTCCGGCACCTCCTCCAGGCCAATGTTGCGGTCGAACACTCGGCCAGGCTGGATGCGGCCTTCCACCACGTCGGGGAGCAGTTCGTCGATGTAGGCGCGCACCGGGGCCGGGCCTCCGCTCACGGTGATGTTCCTGTAGAACGTCGGCTGCGCGCCCTTGATCACCTCGTAGTGAGGCACGCCGACGCGGCCGATGGCGCCGCCGGGGCGCACTATGCCCAAGGCGGTGGCCATCGACTGGTCACTGCCGACGCACTCGAGCACGGCGTGCACGCCGAAGCCGCCAGTGAGCTCGCGTAAGCGCTCGATCGCTTCCTCGCCGCGTTCGCTGACCACGTCGGTGGCGCCGAACTCGCGCGCCAGCGCGAGGCGGTCGGCGTGGCGGCCCATGATCACGATCTGTTCGGCGCCCAGCCGCTTGGCGGCAATCACGCCGCATAGGCCCACGGCGCCGTCGCCGACCACCGCTACCCGCTTGCCGCGGCCGACACGCGCAGTCACCGCGGCATGGTGACCCGTGCCCATCACGTCGGACAGGCTCAGCAGCGAGGCGGTCAGGGCGTCGTCCTGCGACGCCGCCAGCGGGTAGAGCGTGCCGTCGGCCAGCGGGATGCGCAGCGCCTCGGCCTGCGCGCCGTTGATGCCGGCGTTGCCG
This sequence comes from uncultured Gammaproteobacteria bacterium, assembly GCA_963697555.1. Taxonomy (GTDB): domain Bacteria; phylum Pseudomonadota; class Gammaproteobacteria; order Xanthomonadales; family Rhodanobacteraceae; genus Rhodanobacter. The sequence continues at coordinate 240,896 of CAVOOK010000008.1, read as the reverse complement.
AAGAAACCACCGTGCACGCAGGCGGTCTGCAGCCCTTCGTGGCAGAAGTCGCAGGTGCCGTCGGAAAACGCGAACGGCATGATCACGAAGTCGCCAGGTTTGATGTTCCGCACCTCGCGGCCGACCGCTTCGACGACGCCGATCGCCTCGTGCCCCATGCGCTGGCCGCCCTCGTCCGGTGCCCTGAGCTTGTAGGGCCATAGGTCGCTGCCGCAGATGCAGGCGCGGGTGACGCGCACGAGTGCATCGGTGGGTTCGACCAGGCTGGCGTCGGGGACGTTCTCGATGCGGACGTCGCCGGCGCCGTACATGATGGTTGCGCGCATGGTGGTAACTCCGGTTGCGGGTGGATGAAGGGCGCTCCGCACATGGCGGACGGTGCGCCCGGTTACATGCGGTAGCCGGGCTTCTTGTAGAGCTTGCCGCGAGCCTGCTGGATGTCCGGCCGGTAGACCTGGGCGGCCCAGTCCTCGGCGCGGATCTCCTCGAACGCGACCGACACGGACTCCTCGCCGTAACCGAGCACGTCCATCACGTCCTGCGTGATGCGGTCGGCCAGCGCCTGCTTCTGCTGTTCGCTCTTGCCGGGCCAGGCCTTGACGATGACGTGGGGCATGCGGCGGTCCTCAGGCGTTAGCGTCGGTGTCGGCAAACACCTGGCGGGCGATGCCCACGGCGGTGCTCGCCGCTGGCCAGCCGGCGTAAAAGGCCAAGTGCGTGATGACCTCGACCAGCTCGTCGCGGGTCACCCCGTTCTTCAGCGCAAACTTCAGGTGGAACGGAAGCTCGTTGATGCGGTACTGCGAAACCAGCGTGGCAACGGTGACCAGGCTGCGGTCGCGCTTGGACAGCTCGGGCCGTTCCCAGACCTCGCCGAACAGCAGCTGCTGCGTGATGCGGTCGAGCGTGGGAGCGACGTCGGCGTAAGGACCGTGGGTTTTCGGGGCGGTGTCGGCCATGGCGGCCTCCTTGGTGGAAGTGGTGGAAGGTGCGCAGCTCACGCGGCGACGGGCGGACCGGCCAGGTATTCCTCGTCGGTCACCTTCTCCATCCAGTCGACGACCTTGCCACCCAGCGCTTCCTGCACTGCGATGTGGGTCATCGCTGTGGTGGGCGTGGCGCCGTGCCAGTGCCGGTGGTTGGCCGGGCACGAAACGATGTCGCCTGCGTTGATCTCGACGATCGGGCCGCCCTCGCACTGCGTCCAGCCCTTGCCCGCGGTGACGAGCAAGGTCTGGCCGAGCGGATGGGTGTGCCAGGCACTGCGCGCGCCGGGCTCGAAAGTGACGATGGCGCCGGCCACGCGCGCCTCGCCCTGGCCCTTGAATGGCATGTCGATGCGTACGGTGCCAGTGAAGTATTCGGCCGGCCCCCTCACCGAAGGGACGGAGCCGTTGCGGATGATTTCCATGATGTGTTCCTGTAGCGGTTGCAAGGTGGAAGGGGAAAACGGTAGAGCGTCAGTCGATCAGCTGCCGTGTCGCAGGCGTCAAGGGTTTGCTACCGGTGGGTGTGAGCAGCCGCCTTCGCCGCCCGTCCGGATCAGGACGGTCCCGTAGCGCTCAAGCCACGCGACGTTTGCGTGCGCGATGTCCATAGGGTCAGGAAGGCGCCGACGACCAACACCGCGGCGCTTGCGACGAAGGTGCTCTGGTAGCCGCTGCCGTCGAACAACAGGCCACCGACGGTGGAGCCCAGCGCAATGGCCAACTGGATGACCGCCACCATCAGCCCGCCGCCGGCCTCCGCATCCTCCGGCATGGTTTCAGCGATCCAATTCCACCAACCGACCGGGGCGGCAGTTGCCAGCAGTCCCCACAACGCCAGGAGCACGGCAACGGGCCACAGCCAGGCGCCCACGGGAATCAACGCCAGTGCGATCGCGGCCATCAGGACGGGAATGGCGATCAGGGTGCGGTACAAGCCTCGCCTGAGGAGCATGCCGATGGCGACCGTTCCGATGAAGCCCGCCACGCCGATACCCAGCAGGGCCAACGACAGCGTGGTCACATCCACGCGCGTCACCATTTCCAGGAAGGGGCGAACGTAGGTGAAGAGCGCAAACTGTCCCATGAAGAACGCGCCGCAGGCGGCCATGCCCAACGTCACCGTCCTGCGCTTGAACAGCCGGAAGACGTTGCCCGAAGCTGTCGTGGCCTCCGCGTTCATGGCCGGCAGGCTGACCCATTGCCAGACCAGCACGATCGCCGCCACGGGCACCAGGCAGAAGAACGCACCGCGCCAACCGATGATCGATCCCAGGTAACTGCCCAAGGGGGCGGCGACGACGGTCGCCAGTGCGTTGCCCCCGTTGAATATGGCCAGGGCGCGCGGCACCTGCCTGGGTGGCACCAGCCGCATGGCCGTGGCGGCGGACATCGACCAGAAGCCACCAATCACCACGCCAATGAGGCCACGGCCGATCATGTAAACCAGATAATTCGGTGCCAGCGCGATGACCGCACCCGACAGCGCCATCAGTCCGGTCAGCGCCAGCAGCAGGAGCTTGCGGTCCATGGTCCCCGCGAGCATGGAGATCGAAAGGCTCGTGAGCACCGCGAACGCGCCGGAAATGGCGATGCCGTATCCCGCCAAGCCTTCGCTGACGTGAAGAGCGGTCGCCATGGGCGTCAACAGGCTGACCGGCATGAACTCCGAGGCGATCAGCGCGAACACGCACAGCGTCATGGCGAACACGCCGCCCCAGTGAGCAGGCGGCGCCGCGGCGTGGCTCTGTTTGATGCCAGGCTGGTTGGTGGTCGGCAAGGTCATTGTGTCGTTTTGCATGGTGGTCTTGAGCGAGGAGCTGCGTCGCGGAGTGGCGTGACCGAGGTCGATGTCGGTCTATTCGTGGAATCTCGGCTGGCATCCGCCGACCGCCATGACGGCGTCACGGCGAAGACAGCCTCCTAGAGGACGCGATCGAACCAAGACCCCGCGCGGGCGCCCTACTCAGTTCGCGGCCAGGTTCTTCTTGAAGAAGGCGGTCAGCTTGTCGAAGGGAATGAGGTCGCGTGCGGTCGTAGAGGTCCACGTGGCCCGCGTTCTTCACCCAATAGAGTTCCTTGGGCTGGCCCGCCAGCTTGTAGGCCTCCTCGCTGAACTCCTTCGAGTGCGCCTGGTCGCCGGTGATGAACAGCATCGGTCGCGGCGAGATCGTCTCGATGTCGTTGAACGGGTAGAAATTCATGAACTTCACGTTGCTGGTCAGCGTCGGGTGCGTTGTCAGCTCGGGCGACGAGCCCTTCGGCGTGAACTCGCCCCGCGGAGTGCGGTAGAAGTCGTAGAACTCGCGCTGGATCGGGAGGCGTGTCCGCGTCGAGCTGGTGCACCGTGCCGCCGGTGTACTTCGTTTCGCCGCCCGCGGCCTCGACCCAGCGCTGCCGGGCGGCTGCGGCGATGATCGCCTTGCGCTGCTCGATCGTCTGCGAATGATTCAGTCCGTCGCGATTGGCCGCGCCCATGTCGTACATGCTCACGGTGGCGATGGCTTTCATCCGCGGGTCGATCTTGGCCGCGCTGATGACGAAGCTGCCGCTGCCGCAGATGCCGAGCACGCCGATGCGCTCGCGATCCACGAACGCCTGGGTGCCGAGGTAATCCACCGCCGCGCTGAAGGCTTCGGCGTAGATGTCCGGAGCCACGGCGTTGCGCGGCTGGCCTTCGCTCTCGCCCCAGAACGACTGGTCGATCGCCAGGGTGACGAAACCCTGCTCTGCCAGCTTCTGGGCGTAGAGGTTCGAGCTCTGCTCCTTCACCGCGCCCATCGGGTGCCCGACGATGATCGCCGGATACCTGACGCCCGGCTTCCGATCCTTGGGCAGGAACAGGTTGCCCACGATCTTCATCCGGTATTGGTTGTCGAAGGTGACCTTCTCCATGGTCAACCGGTCGCTCTTGTAGAAGTTGCTCGCGCCGCCGGACATGTCCTGTCCGGTTGCGGTGAACGAGCCGGTCGCCAAGGCCAGCGCCAGAAGCACCTTTTTCATCGTCCTGTACCTCGTCAAGGTGGCGGATGGAGGGCATTGTCCTCTGCCGCGACCACCTTGATTAGGTGATGAATCCTTAAAGGCTATATTCGCTTAACTAATCAATCAAGCGTGTCAGACTTGTCCCATGGCACGACGCAACCTCAACGATCTGCTCGCTTTCGTCACCGTGGCCCGGGAAGGCAGCTTCACTCGTGCGGGTGCCGTGCTGGGGGTCTCCCAATCGGCGCTCAGCCAGACGATCAAGGCGCTGGAAGAGCGGCTGGAGATCCGGCTGCTGACCCGCACGACGCGCAGCGTGTCGCCCACCCCGGCGGGCGAGAGGCTGCTCCAGGCCATCGGAAACCGCTTTGATGAGATCGAGGCGGAGCTGGATGCGCTCACGGAACTACGCGACAAACCGGGCGGTTCCGTGCGCATCACCAGCGGCGACCACGTGCTGCGGGCGATCCTGCTGCCCAAGCTGCTGCCGGTGATGCACCGATACCCGGACATCCACATCGAATTCGATGTCAGCTATGGCTTCCGGGACATCGTGGCGGACCGTTTCGACGCCGGCGTGCGCCTGGGCGAGAGCATCGACAAGGACATGATCGCCTTGCCGATCAGCCCGAAGCTGCGGATGGCCGCCGTGGCGTCGCCTGGCTATTTCGAAAAGCACGCGGTGCCGAAGGTCCCGGACGACCTGACCAGGCACAACTGCATCAATGTCCGCTTTCCTTCCTCGGGCGGCCTGTACGTCTGGGAGTTCGAGCGCCGCGGCCGGCAGGTGAACGTGCGTGTCGATGGCCAGGCGACCTTCAACAGCACGCCCCACCTCGTGCTCGCGGCGCTCGATGGCTTGGGAATCGCCTTCCTGCCGGAAGACGAGTTCACCCCCCACATCGAAGAGGGGCGCCTCGTTCGCGTGCTGGCTGACTGGTGTCCGCCCTTCTCCGGCTACCACCTCTACTATCCCAGCCGCCGACAGCACTCGCCGGCGTTCTCGCTAGTGGTGGATGCGTTGCGGATGTAGGCGTGTGTTGGCGAGTTCTGTTGCGACGTAGACCAGTTGCATCGGAATGTCCGCTTTGGGTCGCTAGCGGTCGATCAGCAAGTGGCTCTGCATCTCTCGCCCTTGTGAAAAACATAGCCGTCCGCACGCGCCACTCTGTTTTGCTCCGGCTCTTCTGAATAGTGCGGGCCACGATGGCCCGCTGCTCTACCCGGGGCCCCTGTGCGGCGGTGAGTCGGGGACGACAGGCCGCGGAGCGGGCATCGACAGGGATGTCGATGCCTTTTCGCACGGACAGGATGTCCGTTCGAAAAGCCCGGCCCCGGCTCACGGACTTGACGGGCAGGATGCCCGGCAAGCGCCAAGTGGGGTGCTCTTTCTCTTTGGTTACTTTCTCTTTGAGCACGCAAAGAGAAAGTGACTCGCCCTCCGCAGGAGGACGAAAGCTCTTGCCCTTCCGAGCTAGGGACGAAGCGGCTGCGAGCTTGGGCGTGTGTGGTCGCACGGCAGGGTGGCCGCTCGCCCTCCGCAGGAGGACGAAAGCTCTTGCTTCTGCTGTCAGTAGTGGCAACACGAACGGGACCGCCAGACGCCGCCGGGCAACCTCGGGCGCCGACACCGCATCGCCCACGCCCGCTTCACGGCCCGCGCGCGCAAGCTCGCCCATCCCTGGCTTCCGGTCTGCTGCCGTGTCCACTCCCGCACCTAGCGATGACGTGCTCGACTGCCTGGTGATCGGGGCGGGACCGGCCGGGCTCACCGCGGCGACGTATCTGGCGCGCTACCGGCGCAAGGTCACGGTGATCGATGGCGGGCGCAGCCGGGCGCGCTGGATTCCGGCCAGCCACAACTGCCCGGGGTTTCCGTTTGGCGTGGCGGGCAACGAGTTGCTGCAGCGCTTTCGCACACACGCCGAGAAGTTCGGCGTGGTGATCGTGCCGGCGCGGGTCGAAACGCTGCTGCGCACCGACGAAGGGTTCGAGGCCAGCGATGGCCAGCGGCAGTGGCGCGCGCGGCAGGTGATCCTGGCGACCGGGGTGGTGGATCGCTTGCCGGACATCGACGACGTGGAGCAGGCGATTGCCTGCGGCGCGCTGCGTCTGTGCGCGGTGTGCGACGGCTACGAGGCGCGCGACGACGCGATCGGCGTGCTCGGCCCGGCGGACACCGCGCTGGGCCACGCGCACTTCCTGCGCACGTTCTCGGGCCGGGTGACGGTGCTGCAGAGCGATGCCGGCACGCCGGTGGAGGAGGCCATGCGCGAGCGCGCCAGCACGGAGGGCATCGCGTTGCGCGGTGCGCCGACGCGACTGCAGTTGCGCGACGGCGGCTGCCAGGCGACGTTTGCCGACGGCTCCGTCGAACGCTACGACACGCTGTATCCGGTGCTGGGCGCGGATGCGCAATCGGGCCTGGCGCGCGCGCTGGGTGCGGTGCTGGACGACGCCGGGGAATTGCAGGTGGACGCGCACATGCAGACCAGCGTCGATGGGCTGTACGCGGTCGGCGACGTGGTCAGCGGACTCAACCAGATCAGCGTGGCGGTGGGTCACGCGGCGTTGGCGGCAACGGCCGTGCATCGCAACTTGCCGGCGAATCCCCGCGCACCTGGCCGGTGAGGCCGCGGCGCGGGCCGGGATCGACGGATGGCAAGACACAGCGCACGCCGCCCCGTTCAACGCCTGGATGCCGCGCCACCCGATCGGAGTCTTGAACGGTCACGACGAGGTTCTGAAGGCCGCCATCGAGCATCGCCACCTCCCTGGCGAGGGTTCAAAGCGCCACGACGAGGTTCGCAAGCGCCTGCGCCGGGGTTCCGCAGCGCCCTCGTCGGGTACCGCAGCGGTGGGTCCCGGTTCGGAAGGCGCTGTGGAGGAGTTCCGAAGGCGGTCGTTGCGGCTTTGAAGCGCCGCGCCCCGGCTCGCAAGTGCCTCGTCCATATGCGCCAGCTTCCCCCTGGACGTTGGGAAGCTCCCTGTTGAGGTTCGCAAGCGCCGGTTTGTACCGCGTGACTTGCCGGCGACGCTTCGCCGGAAGCCGTGGATGACGGATGACCTGAGCACCTCGACGAAGACGGGGCGGCCCCATCTGGCTGAACGCCGCGACACGCTTCAGCAATGTGCAATTCCGCGTCACAAACCGGTCACGACGCATACCCGAAAGCGCGGGGAAACTTGCCACGTGGTCAGGCGGCGCAGCCTGCTCACGTCCCTATCCCCAAGCGCGATCCGGAGTAGTGAAATGGCGAATAGCAATGGCAATCAAGGTGGCGGCAACACCGGTCGATCCGGCGGAAGCCAGGGTGGCAGCAGCGAGCGCGGCGGCAGCCACGAGCAGCATGTGAAGGCGGGTGAACAGAGCCACAAGAATGATGGCAGTTCAGGCGGCAGCAGCTCGTCCGGCGGCAAGGGCGGCGGCAGCGGAAGCGGCAGCGGCAGCGGTGGTTCCTCGTCCGGTTCGCAGGGCGGTAGCCACGAACAGCATGTGAAAGCCGGTCAGCAGAGCCACAAGAATGATGAAGGCGGCTCCGGCAGCGGTTCGTCAGGCGGCCGCGGGTCCTCCGGCGGCGGCAACAGGTAAACCGCAAAACGGCCGGCAAGAGGGCCGGGTCCCCTGTCCCTTGTTGTACTACGCAAAAGGCGCACTCAGGTGCGCCTTTTCCTTGCCGTGCCTGGCACGCGTGAAGTCCGGCCGGATACCGCCTGTTATAACGAGCGTGTTGTGCGCCGTGCTGCGCCTTGCGTCGGGGATACCGGGCCGCGAGGTGGTTCACAAGGTGGGCATGGATCCCAGCCAGGCCACGCGGCAGCCCGGCGGACGGCGCGCCGTGATTTTTTTCGCTGCCGCGCGAATCATGGGGTGAACACAACGGAGCGCGGACATCCATGACAGCCAGGCCACAGCAGCAGCGCTTCGAGATGCTGCTGCACGAACATCGCGGGATCGTCTTCAAGGTGGCTGGCCTGTACAGCCGCAGCGTGGCCGATCGCGACGACCTGGTGCAGGAGATCAGCACGCAGCTGTGGCGTTCGTTCGACCACTACGACCCGGCGCGGGCGAAGTTCTCCACCTGGATGTACCGCATCGCGCTGAACGTGGCGATCTCGCAGGCGCGGCGCTGGCCCGAGGCCGACCGCTTCGAGCCGTTGCAGGCGCATCACCTGGAAACCGTCGGCGGCGGCGAGCCGACACCCGAACCGGACGAGCGACTGACCGCGCTGTATGCCTTCATCGGCCAGCTCGACCCGCTCAATCGCGCGCTGATCCTGCTGTACCTGGAAGACAAGAGCTACACCGATATCGCCGAGATCCTCGGCATCAGCGAAACCAACGTGGCGACCAAGATCAGTCGCATCAAGCAGAAACTGCGCGGGCAGATGATGGCCGCGCAGGTCACCGGAGCATGACGATGGAACTCGACGAAATGAAACAGGCATGGGCGCGCATGGACCTGCGCCAGGACGGCATGGACGCGCTGCTGCGCAGGGATTTCCGCGAGCGGCGGATGGACAAGGCGCGTTCGACGCTGCGCTGGAGCCTGTTGGGGCAGGCGCTCGAGATCGCCTGCTGGCTGGCCTTCGTGGTGTTCGTCGCCTCGTTCTGGGTGGCGCACCGGCAGGTCACGCATCTGCTGGTGATCGGCCTGCTGCTGCACGCCTATGGCATCGCCGGCATCTGGTCCAGCGCCACCCAGCTGTTTCTGCTCAGCCGCATCTACCTGTTCGATGCGCCGGTGCTGGTGCTGCAACGACGGCTGGCGCAACTGCGCCGCTTCCGCATGGTCAGCACGCTGGCGCTGGGCCTGCCGTGGTGGTTCCTGTGGCTGCTGCTGCCGCTGGTGGTGCTGACCTGGTGGTCGGGGGTGGACATGTTCGCCGGCGCCGCGGGATGGATCTGGGCGAACATGGCGGTCGGCGCCGCCGGCATCGCTTTCAGCCTGTGGCTGGCGCGCCGCCTGGCCGGTCGTCCGGTCAAGTCGCCGTGGCTGCAACGCATCATCGACGATATGTCCGGTCGCAGCCTGGCGCGCGCATCACGGCAACTGGACGAGATGGCACGCTTCGAGCAGGAATGACCTGGTTGATAAGACGAAACACGCGGTGGGTGAAGTGCGTGTTGTATGCGAAGTGCGTGACGTGCTCCCTCTCCCCCAACGGCGGGGAGAGGGAGCGAAAGCTCAGCACGCTCGGGGAGAGGGAGCGAAAGCTCAGCATGCTCGGGGAGAGGGAGCGAAAGCTCAGCATGCTCGGGGAGAGGGAGCGAAAGCTCAGCACGCTCGGGGAGAGAGAGCCAAAGCTCAGCGCGCTCTGGGCTTCAGCCGTACATAGAGCTGCTTGCGCACGATCGCGATGATCTTGCCGTCGCCGGTGAGCACCTCGGTCTCGAACCAGCGCAGCACCTTCTCGCCACCTGCGGCTGCCGCACGCAGTTCGTCGACCACGGCCGGTTCCAGCTTGAAGTGCGCGTAGACGTCCTCGTAGGCCGCCGCCACGAAGTCGATCGCGCCAGCCTTGTCCCATACGTAGTAGTCGCTGCCGAGCTGGTGCATCGCCAGCAGCATCCAGAACGGGTCGACCATCGCGAACAGGTTGCCACCGAACTGGCTCTTCACGTAGTTGCGGTTCCACGGGCGCAGCCGCAGCACCACGCGCGCTTCGCTGTAGTCGTCGCTGAGTGATTGCACGCGGATGGCGTTGAACAGGAACGGCGGCCACAGATTCAACAGCCGGCGGAAGGTCGATGCGCGCATGGTTCTGTGGAATCCGGGGGCCAGGTGGGAGCGACTTCAGTCGCGATGCTTTTCGATCCTGCAAGAGCATCGCGGCTGAAGCCGCTCCCACAAAATCGGGCGGGAGTAGCGGCCCTCGCGATGCTGGTCGCTCCTGCGACGGCATCGCGGCTGAAGCCGCTCCCGCAGGGCTCTGCGCGATTCAGAACAGCAACGATGCCATCTTGCGCCGATAACGGCTGACCAGTTCGGCGTCATCGAGCGTGGCGAACGCGGCGAGCAGGCGCTTCTTGCCCTGGCCCTCGTTCCAGTCGCGCGCGTTCTGCAGGATCGTCAGGAACTGCTCGAGGCCGGCGGCGGGGTCGCCTTCCAGCAGCAGGCGCACGCCAAGCTGGTCGCGCGCTTCCCAGTCGTTGCCGTCGGCGTCCACGCGTTGTTGCAGCTGGGCCAGCGCGGGAGCGTCCTGCAAGGCATGCGCGAGGTCCAGCTCGCTGCGCAGGCGCACGGCTCGCGCATCCGTGGCGAGGTTGATCGGCAAGGCCGCCAGTTCTGCCTCGGCGGCGCCGGTCTGCCCGGCGCGCATCAGTGCCAGCGCCAGATCGAGTTTCAGCTCGGCCCTGGCGGGTTCCGCGGCGATGGCCTGCTGGCAGCGCTGCACCGCCTGCTCGGGCGTTTCCCTTTCGGCCTCGGCGTCATCGACGGGCTGCGCTTCCAGCGGTTGCACATGGCGCGAGAGAAACTCGCGCAACTGGCTTTCCGGCAGCACGCCGGCGAAACCGTCGAGCACCTGGCCGTCCTTGACCAGCACGACGGTCGGGATGCTCTTGATGCCGAACATGCCGGCCAGCTCCTGCTGCGTGTCCACGTCGACCTTGCCCAGCCGGAAGGCGCCGTTGTACTCGATCGCCAGTTTTTCCAGCATCGGGCCGAGCGTCTTGCACGGCTCGCACCAGGTGGCCCAGAAATCCACCAGCACCGGCGTGGACAGCGAGGCCTGCAGGACGTCGGCCTCGAACGTCTGCTGGTCGACGTCGAAAACAGGGGAGACGGTGGTGGCATCAGTCACGGAACAACTCCAAACCCGGCGGGATGCCGGTACAGATCGGGACATCTGTCCAGCATATCAAGCGGGGGCCGCACGCCTGCGGTTCAGCGCGGTTACCGCAGATTTGCGAGAATCCGCCTTCGTCACGCCAGAGCCGGGCACCAGTGCATGGGCACGACCTCATCGCCAACGCTGTTGATCTGTGAACACTGCGACACGGTGTATCGCCGGCGCACGCTGGTGCGCGGCGATGTGGCACGCTGCGCGCGCTGCGATGCCGAGCTGGAGCGGCACCACGTATTGAGCGCGGACGCCATGCTGGCGCTGGTGTTCACGGCGATGATCGCGTTCGTGCAGGCGAACGTGTGGCCAATCGTGACGCTCGGCCTGAACGGCCAGCACAGCAGCACCACCCTGTGGGGCATGATCATCGCCATGTGGCGCGAGCAGGCGCAGGTCGTGTCGGTGCTGGTGGCGTTCACCCTGTTCTTTTTCCCGCTGGCCAAGATGCTGAGCCTGGGCTGGCTGCTCTGGTTTGCCCGCCGCGGCCGCCGCGCGCCGGGGTTCGCCCGGCTGATGGTGGCGCTTCATCACTTCGGCCCGTGGACGATGAGCGAGGTATTCGTGCTCGGCGCACTGGTGGCGATCGTCAAGGCGCATACGTACTTCGACGTGGTGGCTGATCCGGGCATCTACGGCTACGCGGCGCTGACCCTGCTGATCACGGTTTTCGCCGGCGTCGATCTGCGGCAGCTGTGGGACACGCCACTGGAGAGCCCGGCATGAGCGCGCTGCGGCGCGCCGGCGAGCTTGGTCTGATCGCGTGCACGGTATGCGGGCTGGTATGCCGCAACGTCGCGGGCGACGAGCGGCTCGACGGTGACGGCGTGGGCGACGCGATGGCCTGCCCGCGCTGCGGCAGCACCCTGCACCGGCGCAAGCCGAACAGCTATGCGCGGACCTGGGCGCTGCTGATCGCCGCCTTCATCATGTACATACCGGCCAACGTGCTGCCGATCATGCGCACCGCCAGCCTCAACGACATCGACGACAACACCATCATCAGCGGCGTGGTCGAACTGTGGCGTGCCGGTTCGCCCAATCTGGCGGTCATCGTGTTCACCGCCAGCATCGTGGTGCCGATGCTGAAATTCCTCGCGCTGGGCGCGCTGTTGCTGAGCAGCCAGCTCGGCAGCGACTGGGCCAGGGTGCAGCGTGCGAAGCTGTACCGGTTGGTCGAGCTGGTCGGCTACTGGTCGATGCTGGACGTGTTCGTGGTGGCATTGCTGACGGCGCTGGTGCGCTTCAGCGTCCTGAGCCTGGTGGAACCGCTGCCCGGCGTGATCTTTTTCGGCCTGACCGTGGTGCTGACCATGCTGGCCTCGATGAGCTTTGATCCCCGGTTGATCTGGGACGGCAGGGATAGTGATGACTGAGGACAACCACATCGAAAACGACCCGTCGGACGGGGGCGAACTGCCGCGGCCGGTGCTCAGGCACCGTCGCTTCAACGCCTCGCTGATCTGGCTGATCCCCGCGTTGGCGGCGCTGGTCGCGCTTTCTCTGGTGGTCGGCAACTGGCTGCAGGCCGGCCCGCAGATCACCATCAGTTTCCAGAGCGCCGAGGGCCTCGAAGCCGGCAAGACGCCGGTGAAGTACAAGAACGTGGTGATCGGCCGGGTGAAGAAGATCTATCTCAGCTCCGACCGCAACCGCGTGCTGGTCACGGTGGCGCTGGAAAAAAGCGCCGAGGGTTTCGCCACGCAGGACACCCGCTTCTGGGTGGTGCGGCCGCGGATCGGGCTGGGCGGCGTGTCGGGCATCGACACCTTGCTGTCGGGCGCCTTCATCGGCGCCGACGTCGGCGACTCGAAAGAGCCGCGGGAGGAATTCAACGGGCTGGAGGTCCCGCCGGCGGTGAACCATGGCGCGCCGGGGCGCAGCTTCGTCCTGCACAGCGACGACCTGGGCTCGCTCGACATCGGCTCGCCGGTTTATTACCGGCGCATCCAGGTCGGGCGCGTTGCATCCTACGAGCTGGACAAGGACGGCAAGGGCATCTCGCTGCATATCTTCGTGGACGGTCCGAACGACAGGTTCGTCACGCGCTCCACACGTTTCTGGAATGCCAGCGGCGTGGACGTATCCATTGGTGCCAACGGGCTGAAGCTCAACACGCAGTCGCTGGCCACAGTGCTGGCCGGCGGCGTGGCGTTCCAGGATCCCAATGGCCCGCACGACAGCACACCGGCGGCGGAAGATGCCGGGTACAAATTGTTCGATGACCAGGTCACCGCCATGGCGCCGCCGGACGGCGAGCCGCATTACATCCGCATGCGCTTCGAGCAGTCGGTGCGCGGGCTGGCGGTCGATGCTCCGGTGGAGTTTCTCGGCATCAACATCGGCAAGGTGGTGTCGGTTCGTCTCGACTACGACGAAAAAACACAGCATTTCCCGGTGCTGGTCGGTGCACTGGTCTATCCGAAGCGTCTGGGTGTGGCCTATGACAAGTTGGTCGCGATGGCCACGGCGCGCGGCCAGAATGGCGACCTCGCCCAACTGATGGGTGGGCTGGTCGAACACGGCCTGCGCGCGCAGGCGCGTACCGGCAACCTGCTCACCGGGCAGCTGTACGTGGCGATGGATTTCATGCCGCATGCATCGAAGGTGGCATTCGATCCCGCCGCCAAACCCCTGATGGTTCCGACCGTGCCGGGCAGCTTCGACAAGCTGCAGGAACAGATGGCGAGCATCGTCGACAAGCTCGACAAGATTCCGCTCGACAGCATCGGCCGGAATCTCGACCAGAGTCTGGCAGGCCTCAACGCCACGCTGAAGCAGTTCAATGGCCAGACCCTGCCGGCGTTCAAGCACACCTTGCAGGGCGTGCAGAAAACCATGGGCACGGCGAACGATGCGCTGTCCGGCGACTCGCCGCTGCAACAGAACCTGGGTGCCACAATGGAACAGGTGCAGCGCATGGCGCGCTCGCTGCGCGTGCTGACTGATTATCTGGGCGGCCATCCGGAGGCGTTGCTGCGCGGCCGCCGCCCCGATGCGAAGCCTGCCGCGCCGCCTGCCGCTGGCGACACACCAGCCACCACTCGACAGAAAGGGAGCCAGCCATGATCCGCCTTGCCATGCGTCTGCTGGGCGCGGGGGCCGTGCTGGCCCTGGCTGCCTGCGCCTCCGCGCCGTTGCACTACTACACGTTGATAGCGCCTGCCGAGGGGGCCGCAGACGGCTCGATGGCGCCGGCCGATGCGCCGCCCGGTGCGGCGCTGCCGGCTGCCGCCGCCGCATCGCTGCCCTTCCAGCTGCTGCCGGTGAGCGTGCCGCCGCAGGTCGACCAGCCGCAACTGGTGGTGCGCGAAGGCGGGCAGGGCGTGGCCCTGCTCGGCAGCGAGCGCTGGATCGCGCCGCTGGGCGACGAGGTGCGTGGCGCGTTGTCGGCGGATCTGGCGCGCGCGCTGCAAAGTCAGGACGTCAGCGATCTGCCGCCCAGCAACGCGCCGCTGCTGCGGGTCAAGCTGGACCTGCACCGCTTCGATTCGCAGCCGGGCAGCTATGCGCTGATCGAGGGGGCATGGAGCGTGCGCCTGCTGCACGGCGCCCATCCGGCTGCGCTGGCGTGCACCAGCCGCATCAGCATCCCGGTGGGCCCGGGCTATCCCGCGCTGGTGCAGGGGCATCAGCGCGCCATCGCCCGGCTGGCGGATCAGATCGCGGCGGCGGGACGCTTGCTTGGCCAAGGCGGGACGCCGGCCTGTCCGGCCGGCTGAGCGCTTGGCGCCCGGCGCGTGCTCGGCTAGTCTGATCAGTTCCCTGACGCCGGTTCCGCCGGCGCGCCCCCATCGCACAACGGCACCGGAATCATGCAGGACATTCAAGCCCCGACCACCCCCGATCACGACGAGGCGGCGTACCGCCCGCAGGCCGTGGAAGCCGCCGCGCAGCAGTATTGGGATGCGCAGCACGCGTATGAGGTGACCGAGGACGATTCGCGCCCGAAGTTCTACTGCCTGTCGATGCTGCCGTACCCTTCGGGCGCGCTGCACATGGGCCACGTGCGCAACTACACCATCGGCGACGTGATCAGCCGCTACCAGCGCATGAACGGCAAGAACGTGCTGCAGCCGATGGGCTGGGATGCGTTCGGCCTGCCGGCCGAGAACGCCGCGATCAAGAACCACACCGCGCCGGCGAAGTGGACCTACGCCAACATCGAGCACATGCGCAGCCAGCTGAAGTCGCTCGGCTACGCGATCGACTGGACCCGCGAGTTCGCCACCTGCCGCCCGGACTATTACCGCTGGGAACAGCTGATGTTCACCCGCCTGCTGAAAAACGGCATGGCGTACCGCAAGAACGCGGTGGTGAACTGGGATCCGGTCGACCAGACCGTGCTGGCCAACGAACAGGTGGTCGACGGCCGCGGCTGGCGCTCGGGCGCCGTCGTCGAGAAGCGCGAGATCCCGCAGTGGTTCCTCAAGATCACCGATTACGCGCAGGAACTGCTGGACGGACTGGACACGCTGCCGGGCTGGCCCGACGCGGTCAAGACCATGCAGCGCAACTGGCTGGGTCGCAGCGAGGGGCTGGAGATCCACTTCAAGCTCGAAGGCGGCGGCGAGGCGCTCAGCGTGTTCACCACCCGTCCGGACACGCTGATGGGGGTGACCTTCCTGTCGATCGCCGCGGAGCATCCGCTGGCGCTGAAGGCGGCGCAGGACAATCCGCGGCTCGCCGACTTCATTGCCGAAATGAAACACGGCGGCGTTTCCGAAGCCGAGCTGGAGACCCAGGAAAAGCGTGGGATGGACACCGGCCTGCGCGCGGTTCACCCGGTCAGCGGCGAGCCGGTACCGGTCTGGGTCGCCAACTTCGTGCTGATGGGCTACGGCACCGGCGCCGTGATGGCGGTGCCAGCGCACGATCAGCGCGACTGGGAATTTGCGCAGAAATACAGCCTGCCGATCAAGATGGTGATCGTCGATCCTGCCGTGATCGGCGCGCTGAACGAGATCGATCACGACCTGTCGCGCGGCGTCGGCATCGATCCGATGCACGCCGCACTGCAGGGGCACGACAGCAATGCGCAGGACGTCTCGGCGCCGCTTCGCGTGGTCGAGGCATTCGAGCAGCGCATTCGCGAAGAAGCGGCGTGGACGCCGCGCGGCATCCTGGTCAATTCCGGCGAATACGACGGCATGGATTTCAACCAGGCGCTGGATGCGCTGGCCACGCGCTTCGAACGCGACGGCAGCGGCTCGCGCCGGGTGAACTGGCGCCTGCGCGACTGGGGCGTGAGCCGCCAGCGCTACTGGGGTTGCCCGATCCCGGTGATCTACTGCGCGAGCTGCGGTGCCATGCCGGTGCCGGAAGATCAACTGCCGGTGGTATTGCCCGAGGACGTCGCATTCAGCGGCATGCAGTCGCCGATCAAGGCCGATCCCGAGTGGCGCAAGACCACCTGCCCGCATTGTGGCGGCCCGGCCGAGCGCGAGACCGACACCTTCGACACCTTCATGGAATCGAGCTGGTACTACGCGCGCTACACCAGCCCCGGCGCGAACGCCCAGATCGACGCGCGCGCGAACTACTGGCTGCCGGTCGACCAGTACGTCGGCGGCATCGAGCACGCGATCATGCACCTGCTGTATTTCCGGCTGTATCACAAGCTGATGCGCGACGCGGGCATGGTGAACAGCGACGAGCCGGCCCGGAACCTGCTGTGCCAGGGCATGGTGATCGCCGAGACGTTCTATCGCGACAACGCCGATGGCTCGAAGGACTGGATCAACCCGGCCGACGTCGAGATCCAGCGTGACGAGAAGGCCCGAATGGTCGGTGCGGTGTTGAAGGCGGACGGCAAGCCGGTACAGATCGGCGGCACCGAGAAGATGTCCAAGTCGAAGAACAACGGCATCGATCCGCAGACCATGGTGGACAAGTACGGCGCCGACACCGTGCGCCTGTTCTCGATGTTCGCGGCGCCGCCTGAGCAGTCGCTGGAATGGAGCGAGGCCGGCGTGGAGGGCATGGCGCGGTTCCTGAAGCGGCTGTGGCGCGAAGTTGCCGCGCATGCGGCTGGCCCCGATCATGCGGTGACGGATTCTGCCGCGCTCGATGCTGCGCAGAAGGCCTTGCGTCGGCAGTTGCACGAAACCATCCAGAAAGTCAGCGACGATTTCGGCCGCCGGCACGCGTTCAACACCGCGATCGCCGCGCTGATGGAACTGCTGAACGCGCTGGGCAAGTTCAACGATGCCAGCGAGCAGGGCCGCGCGGTGCGCCACGAGGCGCTGGAGACGATGGTGCTGCTGCTCAATCCCGTGGTGCCGCACATCAGCCACGCGTTGTGGCAGCTGCTCGGCCATCCGCAGAGCGTGCTGGAGGATCAGCCGTGGCCGCAGGTCGATCCTGCCGCGCTGGTGCGCGACACGCTGACCCTGGCGGTGCAGATCAACGGCAAGTTGCGCGCTACCATCGAGGTCGCCGCCAACGCCTCGAAGGAAGAAGCCGAGGCGCTTGCGCGCGCGCAGCCGCAGGTGGTGCATTTTCTGGAAGGCCTGAGCGTGCGCAAGATCATCGTGGTACCCGGCAAGATCGTCAACATCGTCGCAGGATGAAATCCATGAGCTTCATGAAAGCGGGCCGCCTGTTCCAGGTTTCGTTGCTGCTGGCCACGACGTTCGCGCTGGGCGCGTGCGGGTTCCACCTGCGCACGAACGCCGTACTGCCACCGCAGATGCAGCGGGTGCACCTTACCGTCAACGGTGGCGGCGACCTCGAACGGCGGTTGACGCGTGCACTGGAAACATCCGGCGCGACAGTCGAGGACGCAAGCGGTGCAGGCATCGCCGAACTGCGCGTGCCGGTGGCTGCATTCGGCACCGATACGTTGAGCGCCGGCGGCTATGTACGGATCACCGAGTACGCGGTGCGCTACCACGTGCAGTTCGACGTGGCCGATGCCGCCGGCAACGTACTGGTGCCGCAGCAGCTCATCGACATGTCGCGCGAATACAGCTATGACGCCGGCAATACGGTCGGCAACGCCTCGCAGGTCGAAGAGATCCAGCGCAGCCTCAACGACGACATGGTGCAGGCGATCCTGTTCCGTCTGCAGGCCGCCGGCAAGCATGAGCTGGCCGCACCGGCGGCGGCTTCCAGCACGCACTGATGCCGCTCAGTCCGGGCCAGTGGCAGAAGGCGTTGGCGGCTGACGTCCTGCAGCCGGTGTATCTGCTGGCGGGCGAGCAACTGCTGGTGCTGGAGGCCGCCGACGCGCTGCGCGCACACGCGCGCAAGCTGGGTTACAGCGAACGCGAGGTACTCGATGTCGGCCAGCATTTCGACTGGAACGACCTGGCGCGTGCGGCCGCGGGCATGTCGCTGTTCGCCACCCGCCGGCTGCTCGACCTGCGTTTGCCCACCGGCCGTCCCGGCACCGAAGGCGCCAAGGCGATCAATGCGTTCTGTGCCGATCCACCGCCGGACGTCACCTTGCTGGTCACCGCGATGGAGTGGAGCAGCAAGCACGACGGCGCGTGGAGCAAGAAGCTCGACGCCAGCGGCACGATGGTGGTGTTCAACTCGCCGCGACCGGATCAGTGGGGCGCGTGGATCGGCGCGCGGCTCAGCTCGCGCGGCCTCACCGCCACGCCCGACGCGGTGGCGCTGCTGGCCGAGCGCGTCGAAGGCAACCTGCTCGCTGCCGCGCAGGAAGTGGACAAGCTCGCCGTGCTGCACGGGCAGGGCCGCATCGATGCCGCCGAGATGGAAAACCTGGTTGCCGACAGCGCGCGCTACGACGTGTTCAAGCTCACCGACGCCGCCTTCGTCGGCGACGGTGCGCGAGCGTTGCGCATCCTCGCCGGCCTGCGTTCCGAGGGCGATGAACTGCTGGCGCTTATGGGCTGGCTGATCAATCAATTGCAACTGGCGTTGCGGCTGGCCAACGCGCACGACCTTGCCGCCCAGATGCGCAATGAACGCCTGTGGCAGGCACGCGAACAACTGTTCCGCCAGGCGCTGCGCCGTGCCCCGCGCGAACACTGGCTGCAATGCCTGGCGCGCGCCTCGCGTATCGACCGCATGGTCAAGGGGCGCGAGCAGGGCGACCCGTGGCAGGAAGCCGAACGGCTGATCGCCGCCATTGCCGAGCCGCGCGCGGCGCGGGCGCTTGCTTGAACAAGCGATGGAGTTCGTGGCTGCTCCCTCTCCCCTTTGGGGAGAGGGCTGGGGAGAAGGGGCGGGTGCTCGCCATGAAGCTGATCGAAGCGCGCACTCATGCTGCCCTGTGGCAACGTGTCCCCTCACCCCAACCTTCTCCCCAACGGGGAGAGGGGGTCCTCGCGTGAAGCCCCTCGCCATCTTCGGCGGCACCTTCGACCCGGTCCATCTGGGCCACCTCAGCGTGGCGTGGGAAGCCGCCGAGCTGCTCGACGCCGAAGTGCGCCTGCTGCCGGCGAGCGTGCCGCCACATCGCGTGCCGCCACTCGCTTCGGCGGCACAGCGCGTCGCGATCCTGCGCACCGCGCTGCACGGCCAGTCGCGGCTCACGCTCGATACCCGCGAGCTGGATCGTGACGGCCCGTCGTTCACCATCGACACCTTGCACGAACTGCGCGCAGAGCAGGGCGAACGCCCGCTGGTGCTGCTGCTCGGTGCCGATGCGTTTGCCGGCCTTGCCGGCTGGCATCGCTGGGGCGAATTGTTCGAGGCGGCGCATATCGGCGTGTTGAGCCGACCGGGGGCTTACGCCGGCCTGCCGGACGCACTGGAACGCGAGGTTGTCGGGCGGCGCATCGCCGACGCCTCCGCATTGCGCGCGCTTCCGGCGGGCAAGGTCATCGAACTGGCGGTGACTCCGCTGGAAATCTCTGCCACGCGGATCCGCGAACTGCTCGCCGCCGGGCGCGATCCGCGCTACCTGCTGCCGGCGGGATTGTTCGATGATCCCGCGCTGCTGGCGCCCTACCGGCGCTGACCCGCCACGTTGTTCGTTCCGCCGCGTGGCCGCGACGAGCCGTCGCGCGTGCCTGCGCAGCGAAATCGACGGCTGTGCCAGCGCGCCATGCCCGGCTGCGGCGCTGCGAGACATGGGGCGGATTTCCGCCGTCAACGATCGAGTGATGGCAAGTCACCGAGCGGGAAGCAGCTCGCCTTCCGGTGCGCCGCGGCCAAGCACGTCAGGCAGGGGTGTGCCGTTTTCGACGAAACCCAGCGACACCGAGTTGAGGCAATGCCGATGGCCCGTAGGCGGCGGGCCGTCCGGGAAGATGTGGCCGAGATGGCTGCCGCAGCGGGCGCAGACTTCTTCGACCCGGATCATGCCGTAGCTGGTATCGCGGATGCTGCGGATGTGTGCTTCGTCATATGGCCGGAAGAAGCTAGGCCAGCCGGTGCCGGAATCGAACTTCGCGCTGGAGCGGAACAGCGGCAGGCCGCAGAAGCGGCAGGTGTAGACGCCATCCTTGTGGTTGTCCAGAAACGCGCCGCAGAACGCCGCCTCGGTGCCATGTTCCAGCAATACCCGCCTCTCGTCGGCGGCAAGCCCGGCGGTGATCTTCTGGCGTTGCTCCTCGCCGGGCGGAGTGAGGTCGAAAGCGGTCATGGCGGATCTCCTTGGCACGTGGACTGATGGCGGCGCTGCCTTGCGGCGGGCGGGCACCTCCTTTGATGGGTATCCGCAACGCCGCATGCAAGCGTTGCCGCGAGCCGACGGCTGGTGCCATCGGTGTTTTCAGTCCCGCCGGATGCGGTGATGGTCTGCGCACCGCTTGCAGGTGCCGGTACGCGGGCTGCTGCATCGGCGGTCGGCGGTGGACGCATCTTGATGGGTATGGGGTGATGCTCGGTGGTTGTTCCGCCGAATGTCGCAGGTGTATTCTGTGCCGATAAGCGAGTGTTGGCATGGCAGCAACTGCCTTGCCGTGGGGGGTGGAGTTGTTCTGGCGTGACCCTGGATATCCCAGGGTGCGTCATCCATGGAAGAAGCAGGCCCGGGGGAAAATATCGTGCGAATTGTTTGCTTCGCGGCAGCGTTGGCATTGACGTCGACTGGCGGAATGGTCCGTGCGCAAGGCGCCGGCACCGAATCCTCGGCGCAAGCATCCGACCACTCTGCAACCGCTGTCGGGCGCGCGTCGACGCCGCCATCGACTGATCCAGCGACCATCACCTCGCCTGCGCAGCAGACCAGCAGCGGCGTGGTGCCGCCGGTGAAGGATCGCGATGCCGAGAGCGCCCAAAAGATCGCCGTGCAAGGCTTTCGGGTCACCGGCGTGGCCGACCATGCGCGACTGGGCCTGACGCCGGCGAGCATCCAGGCGCTGGCCGACGCGCAATACCATGAACTCGCCGGCAACACCGGCCAGCCAGTGATGCTGAGCTTTGCCCAGATGCAGGGCGTTGCCGACAAGATCGTCGAGCGCTACCGCACGGCCGGATTCATCGTATCCAACGCGTTTCTTCCGGCGCAGACGGTAGGCCCCGACCAGATCGTCGAGATCCAGGTACTCGAAGGAAAGATCGGCAAGATCATCGTCAAGGGCACCAAGCGATATCGGCCCGGCGTGATCTCGGCGGCGTCGGAAAAGCTCAGGGGCAAACCGCTGCTGAAAAGCGACGTGGATACGGCGCTGTTATATGCGCGCGATCTGCCCGGCGTTACCGTGTCCTCGACGTTCCAGCCCGGCGAGCATACCGGTGATACCGACCTGGTCATGGTCGCCAACGAGGCAAGGCGGCCGTACAAGTTCATGCTGGGCGGCAACAACTACGGCACCGATCTCACTGGCCAGTACCGTGCGCAGGCCGGCCTGGAATGGGACAACCCGCTGCGCATCGGCGACACCTTCAACGCCAGCGTCGATTACGCGCTGGATCCGAACAACAACGTCTACGGCACGCTGAGCTATCGCGCTCCGCTCGGCATCACGCCCGGCCTCACCGCTGTGGTCGGCGCGTCGCGCAGCGAGTTGCAGGTCAATACCGGCAGCTTCTCCGCACTCCACGTCAAGGGCCCCAGCTCGCTCTATTACGCTGGCGCGGACTGGAAGTTCATCAACCAGGCCGACCTCAAGGCGACCGGCACGCTGCATGTGCTCAAGGAGGAGTCCAAGCTCGACAGCCTGGGCATCAGCCTGTCGGATGAGAAGTTCGATGTCGCCGAACTGACCTACGGCATGATCCACACCGATCGCCGTTTCCAGGGCGTCGACATCCTGCAGGTCGGCGTACGCAAGTCGATCAACGACCATTCCAGCGAACCGGATTTGATCAGCCCGCAGCATGCGAGCAATTTCCTGGTCACGAAGCTTTCGTATACGCGCCTGCAGTTTCTGGGCAAGTCGCAGCGGCTCAACTTCAAATTCGTCGGCCAGTACACGCGTGACGCGCTGGTCCCCCTCGAGCAGTTCGTGCTCGGCGGTCCGGACAGCACGCGCGCCTATCCGATCGCCGATGCCCTGCGCGACAAAGGCTATTACGCGTCGCTCGAATACCACGTCGACGCACCCGGTTTCGGCGACGTGGTATCGCCGTTCTACGATCGGCCGTGGCGCGAGCTGCTCGAGTTCGAGGTGTTCGTCGACTACGCCAAGGGGTATTCGGCGGGTGCGAACCGGCTCATCACGCCGGATACCGCCACGCTGAGCGGTGCGGGCGCGGGCCTGATTTTCCGCCTGCCGCGATTCAACCAGTTCGCGCTCCACCTCGACGGCGCGGTGCCGCTGGGCTCTCAAGATGCGTCTGATGGAAAAGGCTTCCACATCTACTGTGGATTCAGCTTCACGTACTGACGGATGATGACCATGAGCAAGAACGCCCGCATCAATCGCCGTAACCTGCGCAAGTCGCTGCGCACGCCTGCGGCGCCTGCACTGGTCACCTCCCTGCCACTGCGCAAGACCTGGCCGATCAACCTGTGTGTCGGGCTGGTCCTGGGCTCGATCGTGTTCAGCGGCGATGCGTTGGCCGGAGGCCCCACCGGAGGCGTCGTGATCGGCGGCTCGGGCACGATCACGCAGGCCGGGAATAGCACGATCGTCAACCAGGCATCGAGCAGGCTGGCGCTGAACTGGCAGACGTTCAACGTGGGCGCGAACGAATCGGTGCTGTTCAACCAGCCCTCGCGCTCGGCAGTGGCGTTGAATCGCATCCTCGATCAGAACCCCAGCCAGATTTTCGGCCGCATCAACTCGAACGGCCAGGTCTTCCTGATCAACACGCACGGCATTATCTTCGGCGCGACCGCGCAGATGAATGTCGGGGGCCTGCTGGCCAGTACGCTCGACCTGACGCCAAACGATTTTCTTGCCGGTCGCTACAACCTCAATGCGGTCGGGCCCGGCGGCGGGCATCGTCAACCATGGACTGATCCAGGCCGCCAGCGGCGGTTCGGTCAGCCTGGTCGGTGGCAGCGTGCTCAATGACGGACTGATCTTCGCCAACTACGGCAAGATCAACCTGGACGGCGCCGATCACGCGACGCTCGATTTCGACGGCGACGGTCTGATCAATATCCAGATCACCGGCGAGCTGAAGCAGCGTCTGGATGCCAAGGAAGCCGCCGTCACCAACAAGGGCACGCTGAGTGCCGAAGACGGCACCGTGGTGTTGCAGGCCGTCGGCAGCCAAGGACCTGTTCACCAACCTGGTCAACAACAGCGGCGTCATCGACGCCAGCGGCATCAGCACCGATGGCGGCGTGGTGCGGCTGGTCGGCAACGGTGGAAACGTCGAGAGCAGCGGCAGCATCAACGTGTCCGGCGTGCACGGCGGTACGGCGCAACTGCTGTCCGACCAGGACGTCATCGTCAGCGGCAACATCGATGCCTCCGGTACGCAGGGGGGCGGCAGCATCCGCGTGGGCGGCGGCCAGCAAGGTGGCGAAGGACTGCTCACGGCAGCGAACAGCACGCTCGCTGCGGGGGGCACCCTGAACGCCGACGCCTCCCAGTCCGGTAATGGCGGGACCATCGTCGTATGGGGCGATCAGGGCGCCGAGGTCGCTGGCAGTCTCAGTGCACGCGGCGGTGCCCAAGGCGGCAACGGCGGCGCCATCGAAACCTCGGCGGCTCACGTCCACATCGCCGACAGCGTCCGCGTCAACACGTCGGCTTCCAGCGGGCAAAGCGGTGACTGGCTGATCGACCCAAAGAACTTCACGATCGCCGCCAGCGGCGGCGACATCACCGGCGCTACCCTCGCTACCAATCTTGGAGCGGGCAACGTCACCATTCTGTCCAGCAGCGGTGGTGGTCCAAACAGCGCCAGTGGCGACATCAACGTGAACGACACGGTGAGCTGGAGCGCCAACCGGCTCACCCTCACCGCAGCCAACGACGTCATCGTCAATTCCGCGCTCACCGGTAGCGGGACATCGTCGTTGGTGTTGAATTCGGCTACCACCAATGGTGGAAACGGCGCCGTCGTGGGCGGTGCGATCAAGATCAACAACGACATCACCACCGGCGGCAACCAGACCTACAACGGCCCTGTGAGCCTTGGCGCGGATGCGACGCTCAGCAGCACTGGCAACGGCGCGATCGACTTCGTCTCGACGGTGGATGGCGCGCACAACCTGACGGTGAACACGGGCGGCTTGACCACGTTCGGCAGTGCCGTGGGTGGCACGGCGGCATTGACCAGCCTGATCACGGACACGACGGGTACGACAACCCTGGCAGGCAATGTCACTACCACTGCCGCGCAGACGTACGGCGACGGGGTGTCCTTGAGCGGCGATGCCACCTTGACGGGTACTTCGGTAAGCCTGTCCAGTGTGACTGGTGCCGGCAACAATCTGACCGTGACGGGCAATGCCGTGTTAGGTGGCCCGTTGTCCGGCCTGGCTACGCTGTCGATCAGTGGCACAACCGCGTTCAATGCAGGCAGTGTGAGCACGACCGGCGGCCAGACGTACGGCGATGCAGTGACGCTCGGCGCCGACACAACGCTGACCAGCAGCGGCAACGGCGCGATCGACTTCGCCTCGACGGTGAACGGTGCGCACAACCTGGCGGTGAACACCGGGGGCTTGACCACGTTTGGCGGTGCGGTGGGCGGCACGACCGCGCTGACCAGCCTCACCACGGATGCTGCCGGCAGCACAAGGCTAGGCGGGAACGTCAACACCACCGGTGCGCAGACGTACAACGACGCGGTGGCCCTGGGTGGCGATGCGACGCTGGCCAGCACCGGGAGCGGTGCGATCGGCTTTGGTTCCACGGTCAACGGTGCACATAAGCTGACGGTGAACACGAGTGGCCTGACCACCTTCGGTGGTGCGGTCGGTGCGACCAACGCATTGACCAGTCTGACCACGGACGTGGGCGGCGGCACCTCGCTGGGTGGCAACGTCACCACCAGCGGTACGCAAACCTATGGTGATGCGGTGACGTTGGGCACCAACGCAGCGTTGACCGGAACGACGGTCAGCCTGGCGGGCGTGACCGGGTCGGGAAACAACCTGACGGTCACCGGGAATGCGGTGCTGGCTGGCGTCGTGTCGGGCGTGAACGCGCTGCAGATCAGCGGCGCCACGAGCCTCAACACCGCCAGCGTGAACACCAGCGGCGGCCAGACCTACAGCGGTGCGGTGACGCTCGGCGCCGACACGACCCTGGCGAGCAGCGGCAGTGGCGCCATCGGCTTCGGCACCACGGTGAACGGCGCGCATGCGTTGACGGTGAACACCGGCGGCACCACCAGCTTCGCGGGTGCGGTCGGCGGCACGACCGCGCTGACCAGCCTGACCACGAATGCCGGCGGCAGCACCATGCTGGGAGGCAACGTCACCACTAGCGGCGCGCAGGCCTACAACGATGCGGTGACGCTGGGCGCCGACGCGACACTTGCAACCGCCAACGGCGCAGTGTCTTTCGGCAGCGCGGTGGACAACGCCACGGCGACCAAGCGTGCCCTTGCCGTCAACGCCGGCACCGGCGCGGTGACGTTCAGCGGTGCGCTTGGCAATGGCGCCAACGGTGCCCTGGCCAGTCTGGTTACGCATAGCGGAACCTTCAACGCGAATGCGTTGAACATCGGCAACGGCGGACTTGCGGTGACCACCACGGCGGGTGGCATCGCGCAAGGTAGCGCCTTCACGGTGGCCGGTGCATCGAGTTTCAACGCGGGCAGCGGGGCGATCACGCTGACCAATGCGGGCAATGATTTTGGTGGCACGGTAAATCTGACTGGCGGCGCCACGCAGATCACGAACGGCGGCAATCTGACTCTGGGCACGTGCGCACGGCGCGCTGCGGCCCCAGCCTAGGTGCGGTGAGCCTGAGCAAGCGGCTTGAAGACGTGGCGGTCAGCGATGCGAATGCGCTGGTGCTGGGCGCATGACGCTGGCGGCGCTGACCGTGACCGGCACGGCATCGGTCAGCCAGACCGGCGCCATCGTGCAGGCGGCCGGTGGCGGAGCGGTGACGCTCAATGCCGGTGCGGCGACGACCTGACGCTGACCGATACGGGCAATGATTTCACCGGGCCGGTCACGGCCAGCGGGCAGGCAGTGCGGATCACCGACGCCACGGCGCTGGACATGGTCGGGTTCACGAGTGCGTCGAACAAGGACGTGTCGCTGGTGGCGGGCGGCCAGCTCACGCTGGCGCCGACGATCACCGCCATCGACACCCGGCAGCGGGAATCTCACGCTGTCCTCGGAGCACGAGCCTGACGACGCAGGGCGATCTGAGCGGCAACAATGTCTCGCTGACCGGCGCCAGCGGTTTGACGTTGAACAACAACATCACCGCCACGGGCACATTGAGCCTGGCGAGCAGCACGGGCGGCACTCGCACGCGGGCGGGCGGCAGTAGCCGGCAGCACCAGCAGCCTCTCTGGCGGCACCGGTGCGGTAAGCCTGGGTTCGGTCGGCAACGACTTCGTCGGCACGGTGACGGCCAGCGGCGGCAGCGTCTCGCTGACCGACATGAATGCATTGACGGCGGCGTTGACGACGGGCGGCAACGCCGTTCTCACGGCGGGTGGCAATCTCGCGGTCAGCGGATCGAGCAACAACCTGACCACGAACGCCGCGGCGACCAGTTTTGGCGCGACGACGGTGGGCGGCAACCTGTCAACGACGGCAGCGGGTGCCATCGGTCAGACCGGTGCACTCAGCGTGACGGGGAGCAGCAGTCTTGCCGCGGGCGGCAACGCGATCACGCTGACCAACGCGGGCAACAACTTCACCGGTGCGGTGGGCCTGAGCAACAGCGGCGCGAACAACGTGTCGACCGCGGGACGCCCAACGGACTGATCCTGGGCAACGTCACGGTCGGGGACGGGGACACTGGGCGTGCAGGCGGTGGGCATCACGCAGGCGGCAGGCACGGCCATCGTGCAGTCGGCAGCGGCCGGTGCGGCGAGCTTCAACAGCGGTGGCGGCGTCCTCACGCTGGCGAACATCGGCAACGACTTCACCGGCACGGTGAACCTGACCGGCGGCGCTACGCAGATCACGGACGGCAACGCGCTTGCCCTGGGCACACTTTCGACCGGCAACCTGACAGCGACCAGCACCGGCGCGTTGAACCTGGGCAGCGGCACGGTGGGTGGCAATCTGGCGGCGACCAGCAACAACGGCGCGATTGGCCAGACCGGCGCCTTGCATGTGACCGGCAGCAGCACGATCAACGCGGACAGCGGAGCGATCCAACGCTGACCAATGCGGGCAATGATTTCGTGGGTGCGCGGTGAGCCTGAGCAACAGCGGCTTGAACGAGCATCGATGCGGCGCTGACCACGCTGAATCTGCCGGCGAGCGTAGCCGGCAACCTGACCTTGAACTACACCAATGCGGCGTTGACGCGTGCCGGTGATGGGCGTGGGCGGCAACCTGGCCGTGAGCGCTGGTGGCGGCATCACGGTCAACGGCAACGTGGACACCGGCGGCACGCAGACCTACAACAACGCCGTGACGCTGGGCAACGACGTGACGCTGACCAGCAGCGGCAACGGCGCGATCGACTTCGTCTCGACGGTGGATGGCGCGCACAACCTGACGGTGAACACCGGGGGCCTGACCACGTTTGGCTGGTGCGGTGGGTGGCACGACGCCGCTGACCAGCCTGACGACAGGTTCACTCGGCGGCGTGCTGCTGAGTGACAACGTAACGACCAGCGGTGTGCAGGACTACAAAGGCGCCGTAACGCTGAATGGCGATGCCGTTCTTTCCAGCACGGGCGACGACGTCGACTTTGAGTCGACGGTGGACGGCGCGCATGCCTTGACGGTCAACACGGCATCCGATGTTTATTTTAACGGCAACGTCGGCGGCACGACGGCACTGAGCAGCCTCACCCTTGGTGCGGGCGGCACGACTAATCTGCTTGGCAACGTCACCACGAGCGGCGCGCAAACCTACGGCAACGCGGTGGACTTGATTGGTTTCTCGCCGCAGACGCTGACCGGCAGCGCGGTGGATTTTGTCTCGACGCTGGACGGCGCGCAGGCGCTGACCGTGAATGCGTCGGGGCGACCATCTTCGGCGGTGCCGTAGGCGGCACGACAGCACTGACCAGCCTGACCACGAATGCGGCCGGCACGACGACCCTGGGTGGCAATGTCAGCACCACCGGGGCGCAGACGTACAACGACGCGGTGACGCTAGGCGCCGACGACATCCTGGCAGGCACGACGGTAAGTCTGGCCGGCGTGACCGGTGGCGGCCATAGCCTGACCGTGATCGGCAATGCTGTGCTTGGAGGGGCGATCTCCGGTGTGGATGCGCTGTCCATTGGTGGCACGACGGCACTCAACGCGACCAACGTCAGTACGAGCGGTGGCCAGATCTACAGTGGTGCGGTGACGCTGGGCGCGGATACGACGCTGACGAACACGGGCAGTGGTGCGATCAATCTCGCCTCCACGGTGGATGGCAGCCACAAGCTGACCGTAAGTACGGGTGGCGCGACCATCTTGGGTGGATCTGTAGGCGGTACGGCGGCGCTGACCAGTCTGACCACGAGCAGCGGCACGTTCAGCGCCAATGCCTTGACCGTCAACGGACCGCTGTCCGTGACGACTACCGCCGGTGGTATCACGCAAGGCGGTGCGTTCACGGTGTCGGGCACGTCGAGTTTCGATGCCGGTACCGGCGCGATCACGCTGACGAACAGCAGCAACACCTTCGGCGGCGTGGTGAATCTGACCGGCGGCGCCACGCAGATTTCGAACGGAAGTGCGCTGACCCTGGGCACGTTGGGCACGGGAGCGTTGACGGCGATCAGTACAGGTGCATTGAACCTGGGTAGCGGCAGCGTTGCGGGCAATCTGCAGGCGACCAGCAACAACGGCGTCATCAGCCAGAGCGGTGCACTGGCGGTGAGCGGTACCAGCGGCGTCAATGCGGGTACCGGCGCGATCACGCTGACGAATGCGAACAACGACTTCACCGGTGCAGTGAGCCTGGCCGGCGGTGCGACGCAGATCACCGACAAGAACGCCCTGACCCTGGGCACGTTAGGCACGGGAGCGTTGACGGCGATCGGTACGGGTGCGTTGAACCTGGGTAGCGGCAGCGTTGCGGGCAATCTGCAGGCGACCAGCAACAACGGCGCGATCAGCCAGAGCGGTGCGCTGGCGGTGAGCGGCACCAGTGGCATCAACGCAGGTATCGGCGCGATCACGCTGACGAATGCGAACAACGACTTCACCGGTGCAGTGAACCTGACTGGTGGTGCGACGCAGATCACCGACAAGAACGCCCTGACCCTGGGCACGTTGGGCACGGGTGCGTTGACGGCGGTCAGTACCGGCGCATTGAACCTGGGCAGCGGCAGCGTTGCGGGCAATCTGCAGGCGACCAGCAACAACGGCGCGATCAGCCAGAGCGGTGCACTGGCGGTGAGCGGCACCAGTGGCATCAACGCAGGTATCGGCGCGATCACGCTGACGAATGCGAACAACGACTTCACCGGTGCAGTGAACCTGACTGGTGGTGCGACGCAAATCACCGACAAGAACGCCCTGACCCTGGGCACGTTGGCACAGGTGCGTTGACGGCGGTCAGTACCGGCGCATTGAACCTGGGCAGCGGCAGCGTTGCGGGCAATCTGCAGGCGACCAGCAACAACGGCGCGATCAGCCAGAGCGGTGCACTGGCGGTGAGCGGCACCAGTGGCATCAACGCAGGTATCGGCGCGATCACGCTGACGAATGCGAACAACGACTTCACCGGTGCAGTGAACCTGACTGGTGGTGCGACGCAAATCACCGACAAGAACGCCCTGGCGCTGGGCGTAATTGGCACAGGTGCATTGACGGCGGTCAGTACCGGCGCATTGAACCTGGGCAGCGGCAGCGTTGCGGGCAATCTGCAGGCGACCAGCAACAACGGTGCGATCAGCCAGAGCGGTGCACTGGCGGTGAGCGGCACCAGCGGCATCAACGCAGGTACCGGCGCGATCACGCTGACGAATGCGAACAACGACTTCACCGGTGCAGTGAGCCTGACTGGTGTTGCGACACAGATCACCGACAAGAACGCCCTGACCCTGGGTGCGGTGAGCGCCGGGGCGTTGACGGTGACTTCGGGTGACCTGGCGATCAACGGTTCGGTAAGTAGCACCTCGGCGACATTGAACTCGGCCGGCGCGATCAGCGAAGGGGCCGGTGGCAGCCTCACCGCCACGACGTTGAACGGCCAGTCGACGGGCGCGACCAGCCTCAACGGCACCAACCACATCGGCACGCTGGGCAGCTTCAGCGCGGCGGGCTTCGCACTGACCAATGCCCAGGCATTGACAGTGACCGGCCCGGTCAACGGCGGCGCCAGCACGACGCTGACGACCACCGCCGGTGACCTGGCGATCAACGGCGCGGTGACCGGCACGACGACGACGCTGAAGTCGGCCGGCGCGATCAGCGAGGGGGCCGGGGGCAGCCTCACCGCCACGACGTTGAATGGCCAGTCGACGGGCGCGACCAGCCTCAACCGCGTCAACCACATCGGCACGCTGGGCAGCTTCAGCGCGGCAGACTTCGCGCTGACCAACGGCCAGGCACTGGCGGTGACCGGCCCGGTCAACGGCGGCGCCAGTACAGCGCTGACGACGACCGCCGGTGACCTGGCGATCAACGGCGCGGTGACCGGCACGACGACGACGCTGAAGTCGGCCGGCGCGATCAGCGAAGCGGGCGGCAGCATCACGGCGAGCAGCCTGAGCGGCCAGTCGACGGGTGCGACCAGCCTCAACGGCGCCAACCACATCGGCACGCTGGGCAGCTTCAGCGCGGCAGGCTTTGCGCTGACCAACGGCCAGGCACTGGCGGTGAATGGTCCGGTCAACGGCGGCGCCAACACGACGCTGACGACCTCCGCCGGTGACTTGGCGATCAACGGCGCGGTGACCGGCACGACCACGACGCTGAAGTCGGCCGGCGCGATCAGCGAGGGGGCCGGCGGCAGCCTCACCGCCACGACGTTGAACGGCCAGTCGACGGGCGCGACCAGCCTCAACGGCGCCAACCACATCGGCACGCTGGGCAGTTTCACCGCGGCGGGCTTCGCACTGACCAACGCGCAATCGTTGGCGGTGACCGGCCCGATCAACGGCGGCGCCAGTACAGCGCTGACGACGACCGCCGGTGACCTGGCGATCAACGGCGCGGTGACCGGCACGACGACGACGCTGAAGTCGGCCGGCGCGATCAGCGAAGGAGCGGGCGGCAGCCTCACCGCCACGACGTTGAACGGCCAGTCGGCGGGTGCGACCAGCCTCAACGGCACCAACCACATCGGCACGCTGGGCAGTTTCACCGCGGCGGGCTTCGCACTGACCAATGCCCAGGCACTGGAGGTAAACGGTCCCGTGAACGGCGGCGCCAGCACGACGCTGACGACGACCGCCGGTGACCTGGCGATCAACGGCGCCCTGGCCGGCACGACGACGACGCTGAACTCGGCCGGTGCGATCACCGAGGGTGCGGGCGGTGTCATCACGGCCGGCATGCTGACGGGTCAGTCGGTTGGCAGTACCGACCTCAATGGTGCCAACCTCATCAATACTCTCGGCAGCTTTATGGCCGACTTCAGCCTGACCAACGCGCAGACGCTGACCGTCGTCGGTCCGCTCGATGGTGGCCCGGTAGTGACGCTGACCACGACGGCTGGTGACCTGGTCATCAATGGCGCGGTGACCGGCACGACGACGACACTGAAGTCGGCCGGCGCGATCAGCGAGGGCGCCGGCGGCAGCCTCACCGCCACGACGCTGACCGGCCAGTCGGCGGGCGCGACCGTGCTCAACGGCGCCAACCACATCGGCACGCTGGGCAGCTTCACCGCGGCGGGCTTCGGCCTGACCAATGCGCAGGCTCTTGACGGTCGCCGGCCCGGTCAACGGCGGCGCCAGCACGGCGCTGACGACGACCGCCGGTGATCTGGCGATCAACGGCGCGGTCAATGGCCGCACGACCACGCTGAAGTCGGCCGGCGCGATCAGCGAGGGTGCCGGCGGCAGCCTTACCGCCGACACGCTGACCGGTCAGTCGGCGGGTGCGACCAGCGCTCGACGGTGCCAACCACATCGGGGCGCTGGGCAGCTTCAGCGCGGCGGTCTTCGCCTGACCAATGCGCAGGCACTGACGGTAAGCGGTCCGCGTCAACGGCGGCGCCAGCACGACGCTGACGACGACCGCAGGTGACCTGGTGATCAACGGCGCGGTCACGCGGCACCACGACCACGCTGCAATTCCGCCGGCGCGATCAGCCAAGGTGCGGGTGGCAACATCACCGCAAGCACGCTGACCGGCCAGTCGACGGGCGCCACGAGTCTGGACGGCAACAACCACATCGGTACGCTGGGCCAGCTTCAGCGCGCCGATTTCGAGCTGACCAACGGACAGGCCCTGGCGGTGGCTGGCCCGATCAACGGCGGCGGCAGCGCGGCGCTGACCACGACCGCCGGTGACCTGGCGATCAACGGCGCGATGACCGGCACGCACGACGACGCTGAAGTCCGGCCGGTGCGATCAGCGAAGGGGCGGCGGCAGCATCACGGCCAACACGCTTGAGCGGCCAATCGGCGGGTGCAACCAGCCTCAACGGGGCCAACCACATCGGTACGCTGGGCAGCTTCACTGCATCGAGCTTCGTCCTGACCAACGGCCAGGCGCTGACGGTGAATGGCCCGGTGAATGGTGGCGCCAGCACGACGCTGACCACCACGGCCGGCGACCTGTCGATCAACGGTGCGGTCAGTGGCACGGCGACCACGTTGAAGTCTGCCGGCGCGATCAGCGAAGGCTCCGGCGGCGTCATCACCGCCGCGACGCTGAGCGGACAGGCGGCTGGGCAGACCATCGCTCGGCAGCGCCACCCATCGCATCAACAACATGGTCGGCACGCTCGGCAACTTCTCTTCGCCGGCCGGCTTCAGCATGACCAACAACAAGCACGCTCACTCTGGCCTCGGTCGCCGGCAGCGCGTTTACGGTGAATGCCGGCACCTCGGCCTTCTACCTGTCGGTGACCAATGGCGACCTGTTCCAGCTCGGTACCACGCCGGTTTACGACGGCACTGGGCGTCTGGGGTTCCACCGGACGCATGGGTTCCGCGTCCGCGCCGATCTACGTGGTAGGCACCGGCCTGCAGACGATCGCCAATGTGGGCATGCCGCCTGCGTACTTCTATGCGATCGACAGCAGCGGCAACCTGCTGCCGCTGGGCGGCGGACTCGCCGTGAACGTGCCGACCGCGTCCGGCGCTGGCGGTGCGCAGAACGGCAATCACGGCGATTCCTACATCGATCCCAGCGTGATCACGGCCAACTACCGCTCATACGGCATCGTGCCTTCAGGCGTACGCCTGCCGGCCGATCAGCAGGCCGGTTGCGATCCCGACCAGCCCGATCAGACCGACTGCCAGGAGGACACCGTGGGCATGGTGGGCATGATGTTGAACATGCGCCGATGAAGGGTCTGCAGCCTCGGCACCGGCGTCGCTGTTCTGGCTGCTGATGCCGAGTGCCGGTGCGCCGGCTGTGCGCCCAGATTGCACCGCGGCTGACCGGTTCGGTTGTCATCGAGCAGCTGCAGGCAGCTCGGCAGGAACTTGCCATCCAGTGCCGCCACGCTGCCGCATCTCGAGCCTCGGCGCGACCAGCCAGCGACTCGATAGCCTCATTGATGCCTTGCGCACCGCGCTGGGTAGCGACGCCGCCAAGCCGATCGATCTCATCGCCGCCGACGCCAAGGCCGAGGCCTACCGCGCCTATGCCGTGGTCCAGCGCACGCAGGCTTATCTGCAGGCCAGCGAAGGCTGCCTGCAGACCGACGCGACCGCGATGGCCGATGCCCTGGCCACGACGGTGGATCTCGTCGCTGGCGGCAAGGGCTCGGCCAAGCTGCAGCCGGTCATCAACGCTGTGGAAACGCTGGATCATCGACCGCTGTTCGTATTGCGCGGCAGCGGTAGCGACACCGCCTTCGCGCTGGTAGGCGCCAACCTGTTCGATGCGCAATGCGAGGACCCTGTCGTCACGGCCACCGACGCCCACGGCAAACTGCAGAACGTGCAACCGCGCGTCACCGGCGTACTGCCGAACCGGATCGAACTCGCTGTCGCCGACGCCAGCCAGCTTCAACCCGGCAGCTACGTGCTGCACGTCGTGCCCAAGCGCAAGGCTTTCCTGACGGGCTGCTCCGCGCAACCGGAAGCCGTCGCCGCGGTACAAGTCGCGGCACCGGTGAAGATGTCGGTGAGCTATGCGGTGGGCGCCACATGCAGGAGCGGCGATGGCGCCGGTGCCACGGAGCAGGTCTTGCCCGCCATCACCGGAACGATGCCGGATATCGGCGGTGCCGGCACGGTCTCGCAGCAGGTCGCGCTGAACGGTTGCGCCGAGCCGGTCAGCTATGCGATCAGCGCCAAGGTCGGCTTCGGCGATGGCCGCAGCGCGTCGGTCGGGCCGATCAGCCAGATCGCTTCCGCCGGCATCACTGCCGGATTGCCGGGTGGCTTGTCGTTGAGCTGGGATCCGTCAGTACACGTGCTTTACGTGCGCCCCGCGGCAAACAGCTGCAAGGGCCTGTACTGAATTGCGCTGCGTGATCCAGAGCGCGGCCGGGTTCGGCCGCGCCCGAGGTCATTCGTCGTCGGGAGTGCCCGAAACGACACGCAGTTCGGAGATGCCGCCGGGCGCCAGATCCTTGAGCAGATCCATGAAATCCATGCCGACCAGGCGCTGCGCTCGGCGCAGCAGCAGCGGCACCGGGCTCGACGGTTCGTTGCGGCTGTAGTAATCGCACAACTCGTCCAGCCGCCGCATCACGTCCTGCGGGCCGGCTATGGCACCGGTCGACGCGCGGGCACCAGCCGCCGCCCGTGCCGACTTCGCCGGCGGCTCCTTCTTCGGCCGAACCTTCCTGCGGCAGGCGCCGCGCGAGCTGCGGTTCCAGAAACTTCTTCAGCTCGTAGATATCGCTGAGCAGATTCTTGAGATCCGGTCCGGCCGTTCCGACGCGGTCATTGAAAATGGCGTCGATGGCCTTGGCGTGCTCCAGCGATTCGCGCACGGCGGTGGTGACGGCGACCAGCTCGTCTTCGGCGCAATCCATGCAGCAGGCTTCGATCTCCGTCATCGACGGTTCCGGGCCGCTATCCGACGCGGTGGTTTTCAACGTGCCGTTGGCGATACGCAACGTACGCAGGTCAAAGCGTCCAAGCCGCGGCGATTGCACGAACGGCGTGGTGCGGAAATAGCGCAGCACGCCCTGCAGGTCGCCCAGCGGCACCACCGAATTGACCCGCATGGTGGGATCGTTGTCGTCTTCGGCATCCAGTTGCGGATGCACCGTTTCCCAGAAATGTTCCAGCAGCCCGCGGATCAGGCCGAGCCCGGCATTCCAGCCGGGCATGCCCGACGTGCGCAGCCAGGCGGTGGTGAGGTGCACCGCCGCGCGAACGTCCTTGGAGCGCGCCAATACGGTCTCGGCAAGTTCGGCGACCTTGTCCCAATCCGGTTCTTCGGCGGCTTTGACGTTGTCGCCTACCGCACGTTCGGCTTTCGGTGCGGCAGCGCGCTCAAGCGCGAGATATTCCGGGTCGTATTCCAGGTCGTCTCCCGCGGGGGAGTCGTCTCCGATCGGTGCCAGCAAAGCCTCGAGATTGAATGCCGTCATGGATTTGCACCGCCTGCAGGGAGTGATTTCGCATTATCACAAATTATTGACGCAAAACCAGTCGTGGCGGTCGATCCAAAATGCACCTGCATAAGCCGTGGCAACTGCCGCCGACAAATAGGGCGTGGTTTGGCGACGCGCGTCCGCCAGTGGCCGAATTAATGATGCGCGACGAAATGAGGCGGCCATTGCTCGATGCCAACCGATTTACCGAGTCTCTCTAGGGCGGCGTCGGCGCGACCGCTTCCAACGTACCCAGCGTCGCTCGACCCACAACAAGCCTCGCCGGGTCGGGCGGCGCAGAAAGGGTAGGTCCTGGGCAAGCAGCAGCAGACCCAGCGGCAGCATCCACAAACCAAGTACGGGCAGGATGCTGAAAACGCCGCCTACGATCAGGAAGACCCCCGCGGGAATGCGCACCCAGCGGGAGCCCGGTTCACGCAGCCAGCGAATGCCGCGGCGAAGCCAGGCCGGAAGCGCCCGTTCGATGCGATCGAGCTGGCGATTCAGCCGCTCTTCGTCTTTTTCGACCATGCTTCTCTTCAATTCGGGGCCGGTGTCCGTTTTCCGCGGACGGCGATCTGCAAGTCGTGGCGGAACACGGTCGATGCCGCTTTATTCTTCGGTCTCGTCCGATGATTGCGGCGCCGAGTAATCGGGATCTTCCGAGTCGCGCGCGTGGCGGATCGCATCGCGCAGGTCGGCATCCAGCCGGTCGAGGTCAAGCATGACCTTGTCCGAATGTACTGCCTTGACGGCCGAAACCGGCACCACGAAATCCCCGCCATTCTCGACGTAGATCACCAGCTCGGAAGATCCGTGACGGACCTGCCTGACGGCTCCAACGCCTTCCTCGCCATCGGAGACGAAAACCATGGAACCTTCGCGAATGTGTTCAAGCATGAGGGCGGCTCCTGCGAAGCGTTCGGGATGCGGGGAATCATTCCGTGAAACGCGTTACCCAGGCGATGTACTTGTCCACGAATCCCTGCAGGAATTTTCTGGTGCCATCGTTGCCGATGGTGCCGTCGTCGGCGATCAGCTCGTCCTTGAAATGGATGAACACCTCCGGCTGGGCCAGCATCGGTACATCGAGATAGGTCAGGGTATTGCGCAGGTGCTGCTGGGCCAGTGCGGTGCCGGTGGATCCGATCGAGGCGCCGATCACTGCGCCTGGCTTGCCGGCGAAGGAGTTGGTGCCCCACGGACGCGACGCGATGTCGATCGCGTTTTTCAGCACGCCGGGCACCGAGCGGTTGTATTCCGGCGTGACGAACAGCAGCGCGTCGGCCGCCTCGACGTCCTTCTTCAGGCGGCTGGCCACGGACGGATAGGCGCTGTCGAAATCCTGCGAGTACAAGGGCAGGTCGTCGATCCGCACGTGTTCGAACGCGAGTTCGGGCGGCGCCAGTTTTTCCACTGCGCGCGCCAGCCGGCGGTTGAACGAATCCTTGCGCAGGCTGCCGACAAAAACGGCGATCTTCAACGGCTTCATGTTTGGTCCTTGTGGATGGACATGCGCGGCTTCATGGGAGAGACGGAGTGGGCCAATGGCGACGCTCATTCCGATAAACCAATGTATCGCCGGGGCACGTTAAAAACGGATGAACCATCACGCCGGGGAAAGTGCTGGCTGCCGCAGCATGTACTCTTTAGCCACCAACCCCGGCGTCATCTTCCCACGATCGCCTCGAACCCGTGAATGAGCCCATGCAAGTCATCGAAACCCAGATCAACGATGCTTTCGAACGTCGCAACGCGCTGACCCAGAGTGAAATAGAAGCCGACCTGCGGCCAGCCATCGACATGGTCATCGGCTTGCTGGAATCCGGCGAGCGCCGCGTTGCCGAACCGGACGGCCACGGCGGCTGGACGGTGAACCAGTGGATCAAGAAAGCGGTGCTGCTGTACTTCCGCATCAGCGACAACCGGGTGGTCGATGGTGGCCCGGCGCAAGCGTTCGACAAGGTGCCGCTGCGCTTCGCCCACGGCAACGACGAGGAGCTGCAGCAGCTCGGCGCGCGGGTCGTCCCCGGTGCGCTGGTGCGCCGCGGCGCGCACATCGCGAAGGATGCGGTGCTGATGCCCAGTTACGTCAACATCGGCGCATACGTCGGTGCCGGCAGCATGATCGACACCTGGGCCACGGTGGGTTCTTGCGCGCAGATCGGCGCCGGCGTGCACCTGTCCGGTGGTGTCGGCATCGGTGGTGTGCTGGAGCCGCTGCAGGCCAATCCCACCATCATCGAAGACAACTGCTTCATCGGCGCGCGCTCGGAGGTCGTCGAGGGCGTGGTGGTGGAGCGCGGCAGCGTGATCGGCATGGGCGTGTTCCTCGGCCAGTCGACGCGCATCTACCATCGGGCCACCGGAGAAGTCAGCTATGGCCGCGTGCCGGCCGGTAGCGTCGTCGTATCGGGCAGCCTGCCGGCGAAAGACGGAAGCCACAGCTTGTACGCCGCGATCATCGTCAAGCAGGTCGACGAAAAGACGCGCAGCAAGACCAGCATCAACGAACTGCTGCGGAGCGGCGA
This sequence comes from uncultured Gammaproteobacteria bacterium, assembly GCA_963697555.1. Classification (GTDB taxonomy): domain Bacteria; phylum Pseudomonadota; class Gammaproteobacteria; order Xanthomonadales; family Rhodanobacteraceae; genus Rhodanobacter. The sequence continues at coordinate 202,454 of CAVOOK010000008.1, read as the reverse complement.
ATGACTCCCGTCCTGTATGGACTTCCAAATTGCGACACCTGCAGGAAGGCCCGCAACTGGCTGGCCCGTTTCGAGGTGGCGCATGAGTTCATCGATTACCGCGCCAACCCGGTGCCCGGCGCGACACTGAAAGAGTGGGCGCAGCAACTCGGCGGCTGGGACAAACTCGTCAACAAGTCGTCGACGACCTGGCGCAACCTGCTGCCGCAGCGCAAGAGTCCGGGCAGCGATCCGGAATGGACCCTGTTGCTGAAGGAGTATCCGGCGCTCATCCGTCGCCCGGTGGTGGTGCAGCCCGATGGCAAGGTCAGCGTCGGCTTCACCGACAACGGCTTCAAGAAGCTGTTCGGGCGCTAGTGGCGATACGCCTTGCGAAGATCGTTTCGATGGCCATGATCACGCTGTGGCTGGCCCTGGTTGCGTTCGGCAACATCACCGACTACGGCAGCAACCTCGTCTTCGTCCAGCACGTGCTGGCGATGGATTCGATCTTTCCCGACGCGGCCATCCACTACCGGGCGATCCCCTCGCCGCTGCTGCAGCATGTGGCGTATGTGCTGATCATCGTCACCGAAACACTGGCCGCCGGAGTGTGCGGCATCGGCGCCTGGCGCATGGCTTGCGCGCGACGCGCATCGGCGGCGGCGTTCCATCGCGCCAAACGTCTGGCGATCGCCGGCCTCACGCTCGGCCTGCTGCTGTGGCTGGGCGGTTTCACGGCGATCGGTGGCGAATGGTTCGGCATGTGGATGTCCAGTCAGTGGAACGGGCTGGACAGTGCATTCCGTTTCGTCGTGGTGCTGTTCGCCGCGCTGATTTTTCTGGGCCAGCGCGAAGAACAACCCGACGAGTGAGGTGAGCCCGTCCCGCCGGTGCACGGATTCCCTTGCTACGCTATCGCCCTCTTCCTTTGTGGTCATCCACCATGTCCGACGTGCTCGAACTCGCTTGTGAGCTGATCCGCCGCCGCTCGTTGACGCCGGTCGATGCCGGCTGCCTGACCCTCATCGGCGAGCGGCTGGCACGCGCCGGGTTCCAGCTCGAGCCGTTGCGTTACGGCGAGGTGGACAACCTGTGGGCGACGCATGGCACGGGAGGGCCGACGCTGGTCTTTCTCGGCCACACGGATGTGGTGCCGACCGGGCCGGAGACATCGTGGCGCAGCCCGCCCTTCGAGCCGACGATTCGCGATGGCCGTCTATACGGCCGTGGCGCGGCCGACATGAAAGGCTCGGTGGCGGCGATGGTGGTGGCGCTGGAGCGGTTCGTCGTTGCGCATCCCGATCATCGTGGTCGGGTCGGTCTGCTGCTGACCAGCGACGAGGAAGGGCCGACCAACCTCGACGGCGTGCGCCGCGTGGTCGAACATTTCCGCGCCACCGGCGAGCGCATCGACTGGTGCGTGGTCGGCGAGCCGTCGGCGAAGGAGCAGGCTCGGCGACCTGATCCGCGTGGGCCGCCGCGGCTCGCTGTCCGGCACGCTCGCCGTGCGCGGGGTGCAAGGGCCACGTGGCCTATCCCGAGAAGGCGCTGAACCCGATCCACGCGTTCGCCCCCGCTCTGGCCGAGCTCGCCGCCACGCGCTGGGACGAGGGCAACAGCGATTTCCCGCCCACCTCGTTCCAGGTCTCCAACCTCAATGCCGGCACCGGCGCCACCAACGTGATCCCGGGCGACCTCACCGCGCTGATCAACTTCCGCTACTGCACCGCCAGTCGCGCGGACGACCTGCGCGCACGCACCGAGGCGATCCTGCAACGGCACAACCTGGACTACGCCCTGGACTGGAACCTCTCCGGCGAACCGTTCCTCACTCCGCCCGGCGGAATGCTGCGCGAAACGGTGGTCGCCGTCTGCCGCGATCTGTGCGGCATCGACCCGGAACAAAGTACCGGTGGCGGCACGTCCGACGGCCGCTTCATCGCGCCGCTGGGTGCCGAAGTCGTCGAGATCGGCCCGGTCAACGCGACCATCCACAAGGTGGACGAGTGCGTGGATGTGGAAGAACTCGAGAAACTGCCGGCGGTATATCGGGCGGTGTGCGAGCGTCTGCTGGGGTGATCGGATGGCCAAACGCAGCTCTGCTGCCGCGCCGCCAAACTCCGTGCTTTCAGCGAACTGCCGGGTTGAGAAGCAACGTGTGATGCGTCGCCCCCGGCAGCAGCGGTGTCGGTTTCCCTTGAATCCAATCGGCGTGGCCGGCGCCGAAGTACGGTGACAGCGGATGGTCGCTCTGGCCGCCGGGCATGTTGAGGATGCCCTGGGCTTCATGGCCGGGCGATACGTCGAGGTGCTCGGAGGCGCCGAAGCCGGGAGAGGCGACGTGAGGCATGTTGTTGTCGCCGGGGATCGGCTGGTCGGGCATGTCGATGAACTGCGCGAGCCAGTGCGGCAGCGCGCGGGAGAGTGGATGCCTGATGTCGCTGCGGTTGCGTTCGCCCCAGCTGCGCGCGGCGAGGCCGCCGGGTTGCCGATCGAGTTCGCTGGCGACCTGTTTTGCGGCGTCGACCAGCAAGGCATGCCAGTTGGGGTACTTCGGGTCGAGCAGTTGCGCGGGTTGTTGCCGGATCATTGCCCACACGGCGGCTTCGGCGCTGTTCTCGCCGGGCCAGCTGAAATCCGCGTAGCGCTGTTTCACGCGCGCGGCGAACGGCGCCAGCACCGCTTCGCTGACCTGCGTGCGGAAGGCGCGCACCAGCCGGTAGTCGACGCTGTCGACGGCGGCGCGGCCGCGCCATGAGGCGGTGAGCTGGCGCAGCGGCTGCAGCGAGGGATCGGTGCTGTCGGCCAGCGTGCCTTGCAGCAGGCGCTGCCAGCGGGTGAGGAACACGGCGCGATCGTCCAGCTGGATGTCGAGCAGGTCGCCGGGGGTGAAACTGGCGCGGGCGAGCAGGTCGTCGCGGATCTGCTGCGCGCGTGCGCCGAGGTCGTGGCCACCGTTGCCGAGCAGGGCGAGCGCGTCGCCGTCGACCGTGCGGTTGTTCGCCGTCCACAGTCGTCCGTCGGCGGGATTTTCGATGCGCGGATACTGCGTGGGCGCTGCCCAGCCTTGCCAGCCGCTGCCGGACTTCGACCAGTCCGATGGCAGCAGCGGGTCGATGCCGGCGCGCAGCGGGATGCTGTTGCCGGCGACGGTCCAGCCGATGTTGCCGGCGCTGTCGGCGACCAGCAGGTTCTGCGGCGGCATGCCAAGCCGCGGCGCGAGATCGAGCGCACCGGTCACGTCGCTCGCGCGTTCCAGTTGCATCAGGTCGAGGTTGTAGCCGTGGGGCCGGCCGGCGATCCACGCCAGTGCCAGCGGCGTGCCATCCGACGTCCTTGCCCATGATCGGACCCCAGCGGGTGTCCTCGACCCTGAGGATGGTGTCGGGCTGGCCCTTGACCCGGATGTGTTCGTCGTGGGCTTTCGATCGATGCCCAGCCATCGGGCACCTTGTAGCGTGTCGGGTCGGCCGGATCGCGCAGACACGCGCACCCAGTCCAGCCAGTCGCCGTAGCTGTTGGTGAAGCCCCAGGCGATCTGGCCGTTGGAGCCGACGATCATCGCCGGCGTGCCCGGCAGGCTGACGCCGTTGACGTCGCGCTGCCCGTTCGGTGCGCCGGGATCGGGGTAGCGCAGACGCGTGCGGAACCAGATGTTCGGCACGCGCAGACCCAGGTGCATGTCGTTGGCCAGCATCGCCGCGCCGCTGCCGGTGAGCGCGCCGGCCACCGCGAAATTGTTGCTGCCGGGACGTGCGGCGTCCAGCGCCGGGACCAGTGCGGCGGCCAGCGCGACGGAGGACGGGGCGGACGCGCGTTGGCGCAGGTCGAATACGTCGGCGTCCGGGATCACCGGCGAGCGCGACAGCCGGCCGCTCAGCGGCGCCTCCCAGTCGGGATCGGGCGCGAGCAGAAAATCCACCAGCGCCCCCGGCAGCGCAGCGCGCATCTGCGCGATGTGCAGCTCGCGCTCGTTGCGGCCATCGCCGTTCAGATCCAGGTACATTGCGGCGACGACCAGCAGGCTGTCCTGCGCGCGCCACGGTTCCGGCTGCGTGCCCAGCAGCAGGTATTCCCACGGCCGCACGCGCAGGTCGGCGAGGCCGGCGTTGACGCCGTCGCGGTAACGGTCGAGCTCGCGTTTCTGCGCCGCCGGCAGTTGCGCATAGGCCGCGTCGACGATCGCGCGCAGGCGATGGCGGCGATGGTTGAGATCGACCTTCAGTGCGGCGGGGCCGACCAGTGCGGACAGCTCGCCGGCCGGCATGCGACGCATCAGGTCCATCTCGAAGTAGCGTTCCTGCGCGTGCACGTAGCCGAGCGCATAACTGATGTCGGTGCGATTCCGGCCTTCGATGGTGGCCGTGCCCAACGCGTCACGGCTGATGCTCACCGGCGCGGTCAGGCCCGCCGCCGTACGGCTTCCGTCGAGGCGGGCGCGACTGCCGGCGAGCAGCCACCAGCCCACGGCGAGCGCCAGCACCAGCATCACCGACAGCACGATCAGCAGGACGCGCAGCACGCGCCAGCGTCTCCCCGTGGCGGGAGCCTGCGTCACGGCTTGGCGAACACGGCAAAGATGCCGGCGTAGGGTTTCACCATGAAGGCCGGTGCACCCGAGTAGCCTTCGCCATCGACGTACAGCTGCGAGATGCTGCCATCCAGGTACAGCGCGTCGCGGCAACCGAGTTTGTCGCGAAACAGACGTCCAAACGTGTGGAAGTTCACCGGCGCCTCGCTCACCGCGAAGATCACCTCGGTAGGCGTTTTCACGCAGACGCCGCTGCGCCATTTCAGGCTGGACGAATCATCGATGAACTGATCGTTGAGCTTGCCGTCGATCAGCAGCATGGGGCCGGACTGCGTGGCCCATTGCGCGCTGCGGCCCTCGGCCTTGAACGCGGCGCTGGTGCGCACGGCGGCGTGCCCGTCCGGATAGATCGCGAACACGCCGTTCGGCAGCAGCGAGAAGTTTCCCGACGCGGGATTGCCGTGCGCCAGGTTCAGCGGCACTACGGTCTTGCCGTTCTCCACGTGCAGGCCGAGCGGCGCAAACTTGTGGTCGTAGATGCCGGCGTTGGCGGCAAACAGCAGCCGCTGCCCGCGCGCCTCGCCCCATTGCCGCAACGTCTCGATGCTGCCGAACGCCTGGCCGCTCTGCGGATCGCGCCAATGCAGGCTCAGGTGTTCCCGCTTCAGATCCAGATGCACGACGTGGTAGTTCTGCCCTTCGAACGCCAGCCTGGCGCTGTCCAGCGCCTGCGCGGTGGGTGCACAACCCGGTGCGCCGACAAGCAGCGCCAACGCCAGCAGCGCCGGCCACGGCCTGCACAAGACGACGGACACGAGATGTAAGCGAAGCGAGTGAATGCATCTGTCGATGGTCGCCGCCCTGCCGCGCGCGTGCAAGTCTGCGGGCGCCGGCGCGGCGCGAAACGGCGGCTGCCGCTAAACTTGCGCTTTTGCGGTCTGCGTCATGCCCTATACCCCGATCGTCGCAACGCTTGGCTACGTGCTGTCGCCCGATCGCAGCGAAGTGCTGATGATCCATCGCAACGCGCGCCCCGACGACCAGCACCTGGGCAAGTACAACGGCCTGGGCGGCAAGATGGAGCCGGGCGAGGACATCGCCGCGTGCATGCAACGCGAAATCCTGGAAGAGGCCGGCATCAGCTGCGAGTCGATGCAATTGCGCGGCACGCTGAACTGGCCCGGCTTCGGCAAGCAGGGCGAGGACTGGCTGGGCTTCATCTTCGTGATCGAACGTTATGCCGGCACGCCATTCACGAGCAACCCCGAGGGCACCCTCGAATGGGTCGCGCTGGAACGGCTGATGACCCTGCCGATGTGGGAAGGCGATCGCCACTTCCTGCCACTGGTGTTCGATGCCGATCCCCGTCCGTTCCATGGCGTGATGCCTTACAAGGATGGGCGCATGCAGTCGTGGTCGTATACGCGGCTGTGAGTGGCGCTGCGGAGATTCATCCGTATCGGCGCCGCGGTGGTCCGCGATCTGGAAGGACGTTGCGTGTCGATGGCCCGGCTGAGCTTCGGCCCATCCTGCCGCTGTTGTAAGTGCGTGTTGCGTGCGCGAGATGCCGCGGCGTGACGATCGCCGCGGCACCGGTATCGCTCAGGGCTTGAACACGTTGAACGTGCCGTACGGTTTCAGCTGCGCGTCGATCGCCTTGGGGTCGCCAACGATCACGATGCTCTGGTCCTTCGCGGCGAAATACTTTTGCCCCATCGCCTGCACCTGTTGCGCGGTCACCTTGTTCGCCTCGGCCACGTAACTGCCCAGGAAACTCGGCGGCAGGCCGTCGACCCAGTAGTTCGCCAGGGTGGCGGTCAGCGAACCCTGGATCTGGTTGCGCAGCAGGTAGATGCCGCCGACCAGGCGCTTGGCGCCGCTGAGCTCCTCGTCGCTGGCCGGCTGGCTGGCCATGCTGCCGTACAGCTTGGCCAGCTCGGCCAGGGTGGCGCCGGTGACTTCGTTGCGCACGTCGACCGTGGCCAGTGTGCTGCCGCCGACGCGGTTCGCGCTGAAGCGCGACCACGGGCTGTACGAGTAGCCCTTGTCCTCGCGGATGTCCTGGGTGATGCGGCTGGTGAAGCCGCCGCCCAGGATGGTGTTGGCTACGGTCAGCGGGATGTAGTCCGGGTCGTTGGCCGGCACCGCGGGGCGGCCGTAGCGGATGTTGCTTTGCACCGCGCCGTCGCGCGGCACGATCAGCCGTTGCGGTGCCACCGTGCGCGGCGCCGGTGCGGTGTCGGCCAGCGCCGTGCCGCTGGCCTTCCAGCTGCCGAACTGCTGTTCGGCCAGCTTGAACGCCTCGTCCGCGTTGATCCGTCCGACGATCACCAGCAGTGCACGATCCGGCCGGAAGCGCGCGTCGTGCAATGCCTTCAGCCCATCCGGCGAAGCGGCCGCGACGCTGGCCTCGTTGAGCGAGTCGCGCGCATACGGATGCTCGCCATAGGCGGCATGGCCGAAGGCGCGTTGTGCCTGCCAGTCCGGATCGGACTCCTGCACCTTCAGGTTTTGCAGTGCGTTGGCCTTGGCCAGGGTGACTTCATTGGCGGGAAAGCTGGGGTGCAGCGCGGTATCGGCAACCAATGCCAGCAATTGCGATGCATGCGAAGAGAGCGCGCTGGCGCGAATGCTGACCGCGTCGTCGTCGGCGCCGGCGCTGTAGTCGCCGCCGATCCCCTGCAGCGCTTCGGCAATATCGCGCGAGCTGCGGCTGGTGGTGCCTTCGTTGAGCAGGCCTGCCATCAACTGCGACAGCGCCGGCGTGGCTGCGTCGTCGGCCGCGGTCCCACCGAGCACGGCCAGCGTCACGTTGACCTTGGGCAGGCCATCGCGCGGCACCACCCACACAGTGAGTCCATTGGGAAGCGTGCGCTGGGCGATCTGCGGGATCGGCAGCGGCTTGTCCGGGCCGTAGGCGGGCAGGTCCTTCGGCAGTGGCGCGGTGGATGCCTGGGCGGCACCGGCAAGCGCCAGGCCAAGCGCGAGGGCGAGCGTCGTGAATGTCGTGTTCGTCTTCATGGCGGTCCTCACTTGGCAGATGTCTTGGCGGCGGGAGCAGGCGCGGCGACCGGGCGCCGCACGATCACGCTGCGGTTGGCGTCGGTGAGATAGGCGCGGGCGACACGCTTGATGTCGTCGGAACTCACCGCTTCGATCCAGCCCGGCATCCGGTTGGCGACGTTGGCGTCACCCCACAGCGTCTGCAGCTTGGCCAGCGTGTCGGCACGGCCGAGGAACGATTCCAGGCCGCCGTACCAGTCCGACAGCATCTTGGTCTTTACGCGGGCCAGGGTGGCGTCGTCGACGCCGTCGCTGGCGACCTTGCCGATCTCCTCGTCGATCGCGGCCAGCACCTGATCCGGCGTGGCGTTGGGCTTGTACAGCGCGAACAGGCCCAGCAGGGTGGGGCCGGCGTAGTCGCTGCCATCGCCAAGCGGATAGTTCACGCCACCTTCGATGTTGAGCAGCAGCTCGCGGCCCTTGACCAGGCCCTGGTAGAAACGCGAGGCATCGTCGCCGACCAGCAGCTGCGACAGCACCATCATCGGTACCTGGTCCTTGCTGCCGCGCGCGGGCATCTTCCAGCCGATCGCCAGTGCCGGCACCTTGGCCAGCGCGTCGGTCTGTTCGGCATGGCGCGGCTTGGTGTTCAGCGGCTCGGAGACGTCCGGCCGCGGCGGCAGCGCGCGCGCGGGCAGGCTGCCGAAATATTTCTGCGCCAGCGCGAACGCCTGCTCCGGGGTGACGTCGCCGGCGATGCCGAGCACCGCGTTGGCCGGCTGGTAGAAGGTGTCGTGGAAGGTCTTCACGTCGGCGATGCTGGCGTGGTCCAGGTCCTTGAACGAGCCGTAGCCGTCGTGGTTGTTGGCCCACTTGTCGAATGCGAGGCGGTTGAGGTCGGTCCAGAAGAACAGCCCGTAGGGCTGGTTCTTCACGTTGACGCGGATCTCCTCCTTCACCACGTTCTGCTGGTTGGCGAGGTTCTTCGCGCTGAAGTCGAGCGACTTCATGCGGTCCGCCTCCATCCACAGAATCGGCGCCAGTGCGGACGACGGCGCCGAGGCGATGTAGTTGGTGTAGTCGGCGCGGGTGGATCCGTTGAACACGCCGCCGCCACCCTGGATCACGCGCTCGAAGGTGCCCTTGGGCGCGTCCGGCGTGCCTTCGAACATCAGGTGCTCGAACAGGTGCGCGAAGCCGGTGCGGTTCTGCGGCTCCAGCCGCATGCCGACGTGGTAGACCATGCTGATGCCGACGGTGGGCGAGCTGTGGTCCTCGGACACCACCACGGTGAGGCCGTTGTCGAGTTTCTTCACCGCGACCGGCAGTTTCCAGCTGTCGGTGTCGGCCGCGTGGGCGGCGAAGGCCAGGCACAGCCCGGCAACCAGTGCGGACAGTCGTAAGGTGCGCATCCATCTCTCCTTAGTCAACGCGAACGGAAGTCTGATCGTCCTGCGATCGTCCGGCGTCGACAAGTGACGAATGGGGGAGGCGGAATGCCGTACGCAGAAAGCCGTCGCTCCTACAAAAGACACGGCGATGCGTGGGGAATCACGCCACGTCCGCGATCCAGGCGGGGCTGCTGAACTTCGTCTGCCCGAGCGCTTCGGCCTGAACCAGTTCGTCGGCGCGCAAGCTGTCGTCGCTAAGTCCGTGCAGGCGGCGGAAGGTGGCGACCATGCGCTCGATCACCGCTTCGCGCGGCAGGCCGGTCTGGCTGCGCAGCGGGTCGACCCGCTTGGCCGCGCTGACGGTGCCCTTGTCGGACAGCTTCTCGCGGCCGATGCGCAGCACGTCCAGCATCTTCGCCGCGTCGATGTCGTAGGCCATGGTGACGTGATGCAGCACCGCGCCGCCGCGGTGCACCTGCGCGGCGCCGGCGATCTTGCCACCTTCGGAAGTGATGTCGTTGAGCGGCTGGTACCACGCCTTGATGCCCAGCTCGCCGAGCGCTTCCAGCACCCATGCGTCGAAGAAGGCATAGGCTTCCTGGAACGACAGTCCCTTGACCAGCGACTGCGGCGCGTAGATCGAATAGGTGATCGTGTTGCCCGGCTCGATGAACATCGCGCCGCCACCGGAAACCCGTCGCACGACCTCGATGCCGTGCCGTCGCGCCGCCTCGCCGTCCACTTCATTGCGCAGCGACTGGAAGCGGCCGATCACCACCGCTGGCGCTGCCCATTCCCAGATGCGCAAGGTCGGCGCGCGGCGACCGGCGCCGACCTCGTGGGTCAGCACGTCGTCCAGCGCCATGTGCAGGGTGGGTGATTGCGGTGCGGTGTGGATCAGCTGCCAGTCGTGGTCGCGCCAGTCGGTGCGCATCATGCTTCGGCTTCCCCGTGCAAGGCGCGGCGCACGGCGACCGCGATGGCTTCAGGCGACAGACCATACATCATCACGTCCGGCGAGAGCGCCTGCTTCACGGCGGCGGCGAGTGCCGCTTCACCGGCGAGCGCCGGCTGGCCATCCAGCGCACGGTTGATTGCCTCCAAGGCACTGTCCGGCTCGAGGAAGAAATCGCCGCTCAGCTGCACGTCGGCAAGACGGCCTTCGCGCACGGTGAGGTCGATCACCACCAGCTTGCCGCCGGGCATCTTGTATTCGCCGTGCATTACGCGTCCCGAATGTCCTCGAATCTGCGTAAGTGTGCCTCGTGGCGTCCGCCATGCCAAAGGCGGCGACATCATGCGGCCGTTCTGGTGCGCGCGTGGTGGCGTACTCCGTCCGCACGCCAGTGATCGCATGGACATCTACCGCGCGGCGAACGTCGCGGCGTCCCACTTCGAAAGGCGAGTAGCCGCACGTACCCGACCTTGCGAGGTCGGCCACGGCATTCGTCAGCGCGCCGTCATTCCGCCATCCACGCGGTAATTCGCACCAGTCAGGAACTTGCCGCGATCCGACACGAGCAGCGCTACGACTTCGGCGATGTCCTCGGTGGCGCCGATGCGGCCCAGCGGCAGAAGCTGAAGCCACGCGTCCGTGGAAAATCCCGGTGTCGTCCTGGCGAACTCATCGGAGCCGGGTGTCGCGATGACGCCGGGGGACACGACGTTCACGCGGATTGCCGGCGCGAGTTCCAGTGCGAGCGTGCGCGAGTAGTACTCGAGCGCCGCCTTGGCGGCGCCGTAATGCACGAAGGGGGCGAACGGCATCGCTGCCGCCGCGGAGGAAATGTTCACGACAGCTGCAGCTTTCGACTCCCGCAGCGCCGGGAGCAGGGCGTTGGTAAGGCGGATCGCAGCCTGGAGGTTGAGTGCGAAGCTGTCGTCCCACGCCTCGTCGGGGATCGTCCATGAGCCTTCGAGGAAGGCGCGTGCGCCGCCCGCGTTGTTCACCAGGATGTCGAGGCCGCCGAGCGCTGCGAGGGCCTGCGTCGCGACGGCCTCCACGCCTTCGCTCGTGGCGACGTCGCCGGACACGAACGTGGCGCCCGCGGGCATCTCCTTGTCGGCTTTACGCGCGACGACAACGACCTTGGCGCCGGCATCGAGCAGGCGCTGGGCCACCGCCGCGCCGATGCCACGCGTGCCTCCGGTGACGAGGGCACGGCGGCCGACGAGTTCTTTCGGTAAATCGGGTTGGTTGGACATGATGATGTTCCTGTGTGGTTGGGCAATATTTCTTGAGCAGTGATCCGGATGATCACGGTCTTTCGCGCGCGGCAACGTTCTGCGCCCGCGGAACGGGTCGCCTTGCAGGGCGCATGCGTCGCTGTCAGGCCTTCACGAACCGATAGGCGAAGCGATCGGTCTGGCCCTTGATCGATGGGTCGAATACCTTGCTGGAGTGCGGGTCGTCGTTGTTCGCCAGCAGGCTGCTTTCGGCGTCCAGCACAAAGCCCGCCGCTTCCACCTCTTCGCGAACCGCCGCCGGCTCGATCCGGTGCAGCGACCCGGCGTTACTCGTGCCTGTCCCGCTTGCGGCGACGTGGTCGACGATGACGTAGAAGCCGCCACGCTTGAGCCGCCCATGGACGGCTCGATTGAAGTCGGCTGCGGTGGCGCCCTTTGCCTGCAGAAGCGCGGTGTGGAGGTCGTGATAGAACAGGTGCAGCCACACGACATCCGCCGGTGGCGTGCTTTCCGGTAGCGCCATGAGGTCCGCCGCGACGGCCTGCACATTTTCTCGCCCCGGCTGCTTCGCCAGGGCTCGGGCGCGGCCGACCGGATCGTTGTTGAGATGGGCGACCTCGGCAGGCACGAAGCTGCAGACCCGTCCCTTGGGTCCGACGATGTCGGAAAAGAGGCCGGTCCAGTCCCCGTCGCCCGGATACACGTCGAGCACGGTCGAGCCAGCCTCGGCTCGTGCGAAACGCAGCAACTCGGATTGTTTGGAGTGCGGGTACATGATGGCCTCCGAAGTGGATGACTCTGAAATGCTGGTGGTGGACCCGGAAGGGTGCCGCGTCAGATCTGCGCCAGCCCGCCGTCGACGGCGAGCTCGCTGGCGGTCATGAAGCTGCTGTCCGGCGACGCGAGAAAGGCCGCCGCCGCCCCGATCTCTGCCGGGTTCGGCCATGCGCTGCAGCGGGTTCATCGAGGCGAACACCTTCATGCCTTCCTCGCCGACCGCCGCCTTCGCCAGTTCGGTTGCCGTCGGTCCGGGCGACAGCACGTTGACCCGGATGCCGGTGCCTTTCAGGTCCTCCGCAAAGGTCTTGGCGAGGTTGCGCACGGCGGCCTTGCTCGCGCTGTAGACGCCGAAGGCCGGGGCGCCGGTGGTGCCGGCGCTCGATCCGGTCAGGATGATCGAGCCGCCCGGGCCCATCAGCGGCAGCGCCTTCTGCACCGTGAAGATCGTGCCCTTCACATTGGTGTCGAAGGTTTCGTCGATGTGCTCGGCGGTGATCTGCGCCCAGCGGAAGCAGGCTGCCGGTTCCGGCATTGGCGAACACGATGTCGAGGGTGCCGCGCTCCACCTTCACTGCCGCGTAGAGTCGGTCGAGGTCGGCCAGGTCGGAGACCGAGCCTTGCACCGCGCGGGCGTTGGGGCCGAGCTCGGCCACCGCGGCGTCGAGCGCTTCCTGCCGGCGGCCGAAGATGAAGACGAAGGCGCCTTCCTCGATGAAACGCTTGGCCGCCGCGCGGCCGATGCCGGTGGCGCCGCCGGTGATGACGGCGGTCTTTCCATTCAACTTGCTCATGTCATGAATCCTTGGAGAGGTTGCAACTGCCGAAGCAGTGATGGGGATGGCGCGCCGATCGCGATCCTTGTCGCGATGGCCGTACGCGCTCACGGCTCCTGCTTGAACAGGTCCTGGAAAATCAGCGGGCCCCAGACGCGGCCGCGTGCCTGCACCAGCGTGCCGCCCTCGTCGAACTTGCCGAGATTGACGGGGGCGAAGCCGAGTCGCTTCGCAAGGTCCGCCACTTGCGCGGTGGCCGCTTCGTCGTCGCTCGACAGGAACACGACCCGGTGGCCGCCCTGGACGTTGGGGTCGGTGGCCAGGGTGCGCGACAGCAGGTGATTGAAGCCTTTGACGAACCTGGCGCCGGGGAACGACTTGGCGGCGAAGGCGGAAGAGGGGAGATCGTCGAGCGTTTCGACGGGGTCATTCGTGTTCATCGCGTCGATGATCGTCTTGCCCTTCCAGTCCGGAAGCAGCCTTGCCGACCTCCCGATGTCCCTCGAACAGCACCGCCAGGATGATCACGTCCGCCTTGACTGCTTCCTGCAATGTCCTGGGGATGACCTTGGGCCCGATCGCCTGCGCCTGCGGCAACAGTGCTTCGGGCGGCCGCCGACTGGCGACCGTGACTTCGATGTTGTTGCGGGCGAAAGCGCGGGCGAGCGCCTGGCCTATGGAACCGAAACCGATGATGGCGTAGCTCATGGGGATGATCCTTCTCAGTCGGAGTGATTCGACTCCGTTCGGGCCGGTTGCCCGACCAATCTGGGTCGCTTGACGCATCAACACAATTGACGAAACATCGCTCAATAAGATCTATTTTCTGGATAGCTCATGCTCGACAACGTCACCATCAACCAGCTGCGTGCGTTCGTTGCGGTGTGCGATCAGGGCAGCTTCTCGGGTGCGGCGCGGAAACTCGCACGCGCGCAGTCGGCCATCAGCCACGCGATCAAGGCGCTGGAAAGTGCGTTCGATGTCGAGTTGTTCGAGCGCAACACACGCAAGGCGCAGCTCACCGCGGCGGGCCGCAGCCTCTTGCCGGATGCGCGGGCGGTGATCTCACGCACGGAGGAAATGAAGAACCGCGCCGGCGCGATCGCCAAGGCCGGCGTGCCGCAGGTTTCGGTGGCGGTCGATGCCTACTTCCCGCGCACCCACCTGATCGACTGCTTGCGCACGCTGCAGGAAGAGTTTCCGACCGCCGCGATCAACCTGCGCATCACCACCATGCAGGGCGGCGAGACACCTGGTGCTCGAAAAGGTGTGCGCCCTGGCCGTCACCATCGAGAACGTGCCGGAGGTGAACCCGCGACGCCATCGAACGCCACTGGCTGCGCGAGGCGGAAATGGTGACGGTATGCGCGCCATCCTATCCGCTCGCTCGGCACCCAAACCCATCCCCGTGGACGAGTTCGGCCGACACATCCAGATCATCGTCACCGACAACCAGCCCGGCGCAGAAAAGACCCAACAGGGCGTTGCCGGCAAGCGCCAGTGGCTGGTCAACGATCTCGGCGCCAAACGTGATCTGCTCAAGGCCGGTCTTGGGTGGGGACACTTGCCGCGACACCTCGTCGAGGAGGATCTGGCGAGCGGTCAGCTCGTCGAACTTGAGCGCCGCGCCTGGCACATGGGGCCGCTGACGTTCGTGGTCTCGCAGCGGCGGGGATACGATCTTTCAGCGTGCGAGTCGCGGCTGGTCGAGCTGCTTGGGGGACCTTAGCTTCATGCGGTGGCAGAGGTGCGCATGAGTTGTCGCGCACGCTGGAGTTAAGCGGGCGGTGTGGCGGTTCTGCTGGACACAGTTGCGATCAACGACGCGCGCGAGCGCCATCTGGCCGTGGCCCCCACGACCTTTCCGAGATTTTCGGCGCGGTACTGGAAAGCGCCATGCGTTACGCGCGCCGCCAGGTTCGCGTCAACGCCGTGGCCGAGTTCGAGTGGACGCGGTTCTTGGTTCAGTGGCCGCGGCGACCGTCGAAGTGTCCGGTGCTGCCACCGATCGAAATGCTGACGCCACCGCTTGGATGATCGCAGCTGCCGAAGGCCTTGCTGATGTTGACGGTGCCGGTCTGGTAGTTGCCGCTGAAATGATTGCCGCCGACCACGCCCATGCCGACGCTGCCGTGCATCTGGGGCTGGTTGTAGCTGTAGTCGTCGCAGTCGGTCTGCGTCGCGGTGTCGGCGGTGTCGTTGTTGCCCATGCGACCGCTGGTGTCGCCGTAGTACACGCCGGGTGCGCTGGTCGCGGGTTTGGCGGCCGTGCTGCTGGCGGCGGGGATGTCGCTGGGCGGCAGCTTGAGGTTCAGCGGTTTGCCGGTCGTCTGCGCCCATGCCGGCGCGGTCAGCAAGGTGACCAGCAGGGCAGGAAGAAACCGTTGGATGTTCATGCGTACTCCGGGGTTGTCACGTGTTCAACGCGCGATGCCGCGTCGGCGTGTACATCCCTGTTGGAAAGGTCGAACAGCGACAAGTTCCAGCCGTTCTGGGCGCGGTGGGAGCGACTTCAGTCGCGATGTTCCTGCTGCTGGACCCCAAGAGCAAAAGCATCGCGACTGAAGTCGCTCCCGCAAGAGTTGTTTTTGCCGACCTGGCGGCGCAAGCAGCTCAGCCGGTGGTCTCGATCCGCTCCACCCGACGCAGCCCGCGCGGCAGCACGCCGCCGCGGGTGGCGCGGTTGCCGCCGTACTCGACCAGGTCGGACCATTTCAGGGTGAGCTTGCGCTGGCCGGCATACATGGTTACCTCGCCCTTGCCTTCGCTGACCACGGCCACGCCGACGACGCGCTCGTCGCCGCTGACGAGCTTGGCCTTGGGGATCTCGATCAGCTTGTTGCCCTTGCCCTTGTCGAGTTCCGGCAGTTCGGCCACCGAGAACATCAGCAGGTGGCCTTCGCTGGTGACCACCACGATGCGGTCGCGCGCCGGGTCGGCGCTGACCTGCGGCGCCAGCACGTGCGCGCCGTCGCTGAGGCTGATGATCTGCTTGCCGGCCTTGTTGCGGCCGGTGAGCGCCTCGAAGCGGGTGACGAAGCCGTAGCCGAAATCGGTGGCGAGGATCAGCCGGGTGTCGTTGTCGCCGGCGATCACCGCATCGAAACTGGCGCCGGCCACCGGACTGAAGCGGCCGGTCAGCGGCTCGCCGTTGCCACGCGCCGAGGGCAGGGTGTGCGCCGGGGTGGAGTACGCGCGACCGGTGGAGTCGATGAACGCGACCTGCTGGGTGGTGCGCGCCTTCACCGCGGCGAGCAGCCCGTCGCCCTCGCGATAGTTGAGGCCTTCGGCGTCGATGTCATGGCCCTTCGCCGCGCGTGCCCAACCCTTCTGGCTCAGCACCACGGTGACCGGCTCGCTGGCGACCAGCGCGCTTTCGTCCAGCGCCTGCGCCGCTTCGCGCTGCACCAGTGGCGAGCGGCGGTCGTCGCCGAACCTGGCGGCGTCGGCGCGCAGTTCTTCCTTGATCAGCCCCTTCAGCTTGGCCGGCGATTTCAGCAGCACGTTGATGCGCGCGCGCTCCTCTTCGAGCTGGTCGCGCTCGGCATTGATCTTCATCTCCTCGAGCCGCGCCAACTGGCGCAGTCGGGTTTCGAGGATGTAGTCGGCCTGCTCCTCGCTGAGCCGGAAGCGCGCCATCAGCACGGGCTTGGGCTCGTCCTCGCTGCGCACGATGCGGATCACCTCGTCGAGGTTGAGATAGGCGATGCGCAAACCTTCGAGCAGGTGCAGGCGGCGTTCGACCTTCGCCAGCCGGTGTTCGAGACGCTGGGTCACCGTGCTGGTGCGGAAGCGTCAGCCATTCGGTGAGGATGCGCTTGAGGTTCTTCACCTGCGGCCGGCCATCCAGGCCGATCATGTTGAGATTGACGCGGAAGCTCTTTTCCAGGTCGGTGGTGGCGAACAGGTGCGGCATCAGCTCGTCCGCATCGACGCGGCTGGAGCGCGGCACCAGCACCAGCCGGATCGGATTCTCGTGGTCGGACTCGTCGCGCAGGTCCTCGATCATCGGCAGCTTCTTCGCGCGCATCTGCGAGGCGATCTGCTCGAGGATCTTCGACGGGCTGACCTGGTGCGGCAGCGCGGTGATCACGATGTTGTCTTCCTCGCGCCGGTACACCGCGCGGGCGCGCACCGAGCCCATGCCGCTCTCGTACATCGCCAGCAGATCCGCGCGCGGCGTGATGATCTCCGCCTCGGTCGGATAATCCGGCCCGCGCACGTGCTCGAACAGGTCGGCGACGGTGGCGTTCGGCTCATCCAGCAGGCGGATGCAGGCGCTGACCACTTCGCGCAGATTGTGCGGCGGGATGTCGGTGGCCATGCCCACCGCGATGCCCATCGAGCCGTTCAGCAGCACGTGCGGCACGCGCGCCGGCAGCCAGCTCGGCTCCTCCATGGTGCCGTCGAAGTTCGGCACCCAGTCCACCGTGCCGTGCGCCAGTTCGCCCAGCAGCGCCTCGGCGATCGGGCTGAGTTTCGACTCGGTGTAGCGCATCGCCGCGAAGCTCTTCGGATCGTCCGGCGAGCCGAAGTTGCCCTGGCCGTCGACCAGCGGATAGCGGTACGAGAACGGCTGCGCCATCAGCACCATCGCTTCGTAGCACGAGCTGTCGCCGTGCGGATGGAACTTGCCGATCACGTCGCCGATGGTGCGCGCGGATTTCTTCGGCTTCGCGGTGGCGGCCAGGCCCAGCTCGCTCATCGCGTAGATGATGCGCCGCTGCACCGGCTTCAGGCCGTCGCCGACGAACGGCAGCGCGCGGTCCAGCACCACGTACATCGAGTAGTCGAGATAGGCCCGCTCGGCGTATTCCTTGAGCGGGATCTGTTCGTAATTGGCTTGCAGGTTCATGCGGGGACGTCTGATGAGTAGCGCGCAACGCGCGGATAACCGGTCGATGGTGCCAGAACATGCCGGGCCGTGACAGCTTGCGGCAGCGCGGCCGTTGTGCCGCAACGGCGGCCGGGTTTCATCGCGCCTTGCCCTTGATCGCGGGCAGCGGCGGCGCGCGCAGCGGCACCGGCGTGGATTGCACGATCGAGGTGGTGGTCTGGCCGTAGCGCAGGAAGCGGTCGAGGATCAGGTCGAGATTTTCCAGCGCGTCCAGGTGCACCTTGATGATGAAGCAGTCCTCGCCGGTGACGCGGTGGCACTCGACGACTTGCGGCATCTTCTGCGCGAGCTCGGCGATCTTCGGCAGCTGGCCGGGCACCGGGCGCACGCGCACATACGCGGTGATCGGCCAGCCCAGTGCTTTCGGATCCAGGTCGAGCCGATAGCCGCGGATCACGCCGGTTTCCTCCAGCCGGCTGAGGCGTTCCTTCACCGCCGGCGCGGACATGCCGACGCTGGCGGCCAGCTTGGTGACGGGCTGGCGCGGGTCCTCCTGCAGCGCCTGCAGCAAGGCCACGTTGCGGGGATCGGTCATGAGGTTTGAAATCTGAGGCATATGCGTTGTTTCACCTGCAAGATGTGAAAGATTGATGGACCAATCCTTTCTTTCAGCATGGATCATGCGCCGATACTTTGTAAAAGTGGAGCCATGGACATCGAACGGAACCCTGTGGCGATCCAACAGCTGGGGCCCACGCCGGAGCACCTTCGGCGAGCGATTGCCGCCGCACCTGTACTTCATCGTCAGCGCGGTTTTTCATTACCTGGGTCCGGCGTTCGCGGTGCTGCTGTTTGCCCGGGTCGAACCGCTCGGCGTCGCCTGGCTGCGGATCGCCAGCGCCGCGCTGATCTTCGCCGCGTGGCGAAGGCCGTGGCGCTATTTCCTGCAGCAGGGTGCCGCGGCGCGATGGAACATCGTGGCGCTGGGCGTGGTGCTCGGCTGCATGAACATCTGTTTCTACCTGGCGATCGACCGCCTGCCGCTGGGCACCGTCGGCGCGATCGAGTTTCTCGGGCCGATCGCGCTGGCGCTGGCCGGCACGCGCAGCCGGCGCAACGTGGTGGCGCTGGCCGTCGCGGTGGCCGGCGTATGGATGCTGACCCATGTGCGGCTCGCCGGCGCGCCGATGGGCTTCGCCTACGCCTTCGCGAACTGCGCGCTCTTCATGCTGTACATCGTGCTCGGACATCGCGCGGCGAAAGACGGCGGCAGCGAGGGCATCGATCGGCTCGCCGCGGCGATGCTGGTGGCGCTTGCTGCTGGTGATGCCGTTCGGCCTGCGCGACGCGGCGGTGGCGCTGACGAGTCCGGGGCTGCTCGCGGCCGGCATCGGCATCGGCGTTTCGTCGTCGGTGATTCCGTATGTCTGCGACCAGCTGGCGATGGCACGCCTGCCGCGCGCCACCTTCGCGCTGCTGCTGGCCCTGTTGCCGGCCACGGCGAGCGTGATCGGCATCGTGGTGCTGCACCAGATACCGGAGGCCATCGAGATGACCGGCATTGCGCTGGTCATCGTCGGGGTCAAACTGCATCGGGCAGGCCGCCGATGAGCACACTGCAAGCTTTGCGAAACCGCCAGGAGATCAACGATGGATTACATCAATCTGGGCAAGTCGGGCCTGAAGGTCTCGCGCATCTGCCTCGGATGCATGAGCTATTCGGAAACACCCACCAGGGAGAGGCCATGGACGCTGGACGAGGAGCACAGCCGGCCCTTCATCCGGCGCGCGCTCGAACTGGGCATCAACTATTTCGATACCGCCAACATGTATTCGGGCGGCGGCAGCGAGCTGGTGCTGGGGCGCGCGCTGCGCGATTTCGCGCGCCGCGAGGAGGTCGTCATCGCGACGAAGGTGTTCTATCCGATGCGCGGCGACGCGAACGGCGGCGGCCTGTCGCGCAAGTCGATCATGACCGAGATCGACGCCAGCCTGCGCCGGCTCGGCACCGATTACGTCGACCTCTACCAGATCCACCGCTGGGACGACGCCACGCCGATCGAGGAGACGCTGGAGGCGCTGCACGACGTGGTGAAGGCGGGCAAGGCGCGTTACCTCGGCGCTTCTTCGATGATGGCGTGGCAGTTCGCCAAGGCGCTGTATACCGCCGACCTGCACGGCTGGACGCGCTTCGTCTCGATGCAGCCGCACTACAACCTGCTGTATCGCGAGGAGGAGCGTGAAATGCTGGCGCTGTGCGCGGACCAGGGCGTGGGCGTGGTGCCGTGGAGTCCGCTGGCGCGCGGCCGTCTGGCACGCGCTTGGGAAGACGAGCCGAGCACCGTGCGCGGCGGCTCCGATCCCTGGGGCGCTGGCGTGTATGCACCGAGCAAGGCCGCGGACAAGGCCGTGGTGGATCGACTCGGCGAGGTCGCCGCGCGGCTCGGCGTGTCACGCGCGCAGGTGGCGCTGGCGTGGCTGCTGCACCAGCCCGTGGTCACCGCGCCGATCGTGGGTGCGACCAAACCGCATCATCTCGAAGAAGCCGTGGCAGCGCTGGCGGTGAGGTTGCCGGATGCCGAGATCGCGGCGCTGGAGGCGCCCTACGTGCCGCATGCCGTCGCCGGCATCGACTGACCGAACCCACGCATCGGAGCAGGACCATGTCGAAAAGCGTATTTGCCTTGGGGCTGGATCCGACCCTTGCCGATCTGTCGGAATTTCCCGGCCTCACGCCCGATCTCGTCAAGGCGTTCATCGACGTGCAGCTGGATCGGTTGCGCGGCCTTGGCTACGCCGTGGAAAGCTGCCTTGTCGACGTCGGCGACGCACCCGAAGCGGTTGTCGCGGAGCGGCTGCAAGCGCAGCACTTCGACTGCGTGATGATCGGCGCCGGCCTGCGCACGCCGCCGTTGTTGCTGCTGTTCGAGAGGCTCGTCAATGTGATCCACGAGCACGCGCCCCGCGCGAGGATCTGTTTCAACGCCTCACCCGCCGATACGGCAGAGGCGGTGCAGCGCTGGATATGAGCGTTCGGCGGGCGTCGTCGCGCGCCCCGGCTATTGGCGAACGGCGTCGATGCCCAGCTTGCGCAACTGCGCCTGCACGCTGTCCGGTCCGGCCAGGTGCGCGGCACCGACGGCGATGAAGACGGTGCCGGGTTGCTGCAGCATGGTGGCGACCTTCGTCGCCCAGATCTCGTTGCGCTGCACGAGCAGCAGCTGGTAGAGCTTCGGCTCGGTCTGGCGCATGTCCTCGTCTTCGAGGCGGGCGATGGTGGCGATATCGCCGCTCTTCCACGCGTCGATCAGATCGGTCAATTCGATCGGGCCCTTGTCGACCTCACGCATGGTCGAGCGCAGGAAGGCCAGCTCGACCGACTTCGGCATGTCGGCCAGAAAACGGATCTGCTGCTCGGCGGTTTCCAGCCCCAGAACCTGCTTGCCGGCGCCGGACATCTGCGCTTTCAGCTGCTTGTCCACGCCATGTTCCGGATCGAGTCCGGCCTTCAGCAGCGGCGCCGTCGCCAGCGTCAACGCGGCCAGCCACGGACGCATCACGTTGAGCGCCTGCATGCCGCCGGGCACGCCAGCCTTGTTCGCCGCCATGCGCAGGCGCAACTGCTCGGACTGGCTGAGCAGGCTCGACAGCGGATGGGCGGGGTCCAGTCCATAGCGCAGCACCAGCGCCGTCATGTTCGCCTGGTCGTCGTCGGTCAGTTCGATGTACAGCGTGCGGCTGTCCGCCACGGCGCGGTCCAGCGCCGGGTAATGCCAGTCCGTATCGGTCGGCAGCAGGTGCACGGTGCCGAACAGATAGATCGTGGTGTCGGCGTCCTTCACCACCCACAAGGCGGGTTTTGCCAGCGCCGGGGCACAGGCGAGCAGCAGGGCGAGGCAGGCGAGCAGGCGCAGGGTGATCGAGGGCTTCATGCCGGGAGTGTCGCGGCACGTCGCGGCCAGTTCAATCCCGGTTGAGGTGGCGATGGCCTGGCCGTTGGCCTGTGGAACCGCGATGCCGGGAGGGGCGCAGGTGCCGGCCGACCCTCGGAAGCTCGCCGCCGAGGTTCGACCGGTGGCCGTCGACATCCGGAACCTCGGCGCCGGGGTTGCGCAGGTCCCCGTCGACATCCGGAACCTCGGCGCCGGAGTTGCGCAGGTCCCCGTCGACATCCGGAACCTCGGCGTCGAGGTTGCGCGTGTCCCCGTCGATATCCGGGACCTCGACGTCGAGGTTGCGCGTATCGCCGTCGACATCCGGAGCCCCGGCGTCGAGGTTGCGCGTGTCCTCGTCGATGTCTGGAAGCTCGGCGCCGGACTTCGCTACCGCCTGCCTGACGCGACGCATCGAGGTCGGGCGGGTGGATATCCCCGGCGAGACTCCCGCAGCTCGTCCTACAGGCCAAGCAGCAGCCCGGTCCAGTAGACGCCGATGCCCATTTGCACGGCGAAGGCGGTGAAGCGGGCGTTGACGGCGATGACGCTGGTCGAGGCCAGGTGGATGCCGGACTGGATGATCCTGGCGCCCAGCAACCACGGTGCGAGCGCATCCGTGACCTCCGTCCGGCCCGTCACGATGGCGACCAGCAGCAGGCCGCCAAAGACGGGCAGGCTCTCGACGCAGTTGGCGTGCGCGCGGGCGAGTCGTTGCATGAAGGGCGAGATATTCGAGTTGTCGGGCCTGAACTCGTTCGAGCGCACGCGACCGCTAACGACGAGGAAGCTGCGCACCACCTCCATGACGACCAGCAGGAGCAGCGTCCAGGCGAGGAACAGGGTGAGTACCAGGGCTGAGGTGGTCATGTTCGGCCTGCGGCAGGCGAATGGTGATCCGCAAAGTTGCGGACGGTTCCGGGCCGGTCAGTCGCCCGAACGCCAGCGGGGCGGTTCGCCCTTCAGCCAGCACACGGCGATCAGGCCGAGGGTCAGCAACGCCAGGCTGATCGCGAACATGACGGGGTCCACCGCCGGCCGCAGGAAACCAATGACCAGCGCAACGCACCCGGCATAGATGGCCAGGCAAACCCAACCCTGCCAGCGAACCGGCAGACCCCAACCCCAGCCGTAGCGCTTGGCGGGGAACCAGTACTTGTTCTGGCTATCCATTTCGGCTCCTTGGAGAGTTCGTGGTCTTTAGCATTCGAGTGAATTTTCCCGGATCGGGAAGGGCCTGCGGCCAGCGTCGTTCTACCCGCGCAGCCTTACGTCGGGGTTTCGTTGGTCAATGCATCGGCGCTGGCGCGTGTCAGGTCGAGTGGCCGCACCTCGCAGACCAGGCCGTAAGCCAGGCACGGGTTTTGCGCCGCGACGCGCGCCGCTTCCTCCAGGCTGTCCGCGCGGATGAACCAGTACCCGCCGACCACTTCCTTGGCCTCGGCAAACGGGCCGTCCGTGCTTGCCTGCCGCGACACCACCTTGCCCTCGCGCGCCAGCCGATGCCCGGGCCCGATCCAGCCTTCGCCCACCAGCCGGTCGTACCACGCATAGAACCGATCGATCGCGTGCTGGATATCGTCGTGCGAAGCGTCCTTGTCCCATTGGCCGCGGGAAAGGACGAGGTAGTCGGAGAGCGGGGCTTGCTGGTCCATGGATGGCTTCCGTTGGCTACTGACTGGCGCTGTCGGTGCGGACCGAGACGACGAAGCCCGCTCCGGAGTTCGTGACGATCGCAGAGATCTCCATGGTCAGTCTCAGGGAATGCCGCTGGCGGTCTGACGCTGGAGTTAAGCGGTGACGCCGCCCGCCTCGAACGAGTAAAAGAGACTTGCTCCCCTTTCGGCCTCAAGGGGGGTTCTACGCCGTTTTACGTTACCTGGCTTCAACGCCCCGCAAGAACCTGATCAGTCCATCGAAGTACGCCTGCTGGTCGTCATACATCGCCAGGTGGCTGCCTTTCGGGCATAGCAGGAACTGTCCATGCGGCAGTTTCTTCGCCATGCCGGCCATGTACTTCGGATCCATCGTGTCGTATTGCGCGCCGATCACCAGGGTGGGCACGGTGATGCGGTGCAGGTCCTTGCTGCGGTCCCAATCGAGCAAACGGCCGCTGGCGCCCAGTTCGCTGGGGCCTTGCATCAAGCTGTAGATCTGCTCGTTGGTGTGGCCGAACGAACGGGTCACCGGCTCGGGCCACTGCGATTCGGGCATGCGCAGCACGTGCTGCTCGTAGTGCATCGGGCCGAGGATGGCCATGTAGCGCGGGTCGTCGGTGCGGTGCTCGGCTTCCAGCTTCTGCACTTCGGCGAGCTGCTTCGGGTCCATCGCCGGCATCAGCACGTTGTGCGCGTAATCGTTGTAGGCCGGGATCGAATCGACCATGTTGGAGATCACCAGGCACTTCAGGTGCTGCTGGTATTTCAGCGCGTACTCGATGGCGAGCACGCCGCCCCAGGAGTGGCCGAGCAGGCAGAAGTTGTCCTTGTCCAGGTGCAGCGCCTGGCGCACCTGTTCCACCTCGTCGACGTAGCGGTCGATGGTCCATAGCGACTGATCTTTCGGCTGGTCGCTGTAGGCCGAGCCGAGCTGGTCGTAGTAGTAGTACTCGATGCCGGCGCCGGGGAAGTAACTGTCGAACGCCTCGAAGTACTCGTGGGTGGCGCCAGGTCCGCCGTGCAGCAGCAGGACTTTCAGCTTCGGGTTGTTGCCGACACGCTTGGTCCAGACGTGGAACGTGCCCTTGGGCGTGGTGATCGGGATCATCTTCACACCGCCGGCGAGCACGTCGTCACGCCCGCGGTGGTCGAAGTAGGTGGATGCCTGCGCGGCAGGGATGGGCGGCTTGGCGGCAACCGCTGCGGTGGTCAGGAGCAGTCCGGCCAGCAGGGCGCTGATGCAGTGTTTCATCGTATTCCCCATGCGATCGCGTACCGCACTATGCGGTGCAGTGGCGCCGTGGGCAACTGTCGTTGAGGGCTGTCACCGGCGCTTCATTCGCCGTCCTGACGGCCGCAAGGATGATCGTGGTGGCGTCGTGGCTGAGCGCTTTCGCTTTCGATCAACGCCAGCCGGCATCGCGCGCTGCGCGTTCCTGTTGGGCATCGAAGGCATCGCCGCGAAGGCGCGCGTCGACCGCGGCCTGCACGTCGGGCGGCAAGGTACTGGCGGCCTGCCGCAGCTCGCCGCCGCCGGATTCGACGGGCGTGCTGAGCACGGGCAGCGACCAGCCGTCGGCGCCATGACACGCCAGGCCGGCGATGGCCGGTTCGCGGTGGTGGACGAACGTGCGGCAGATGTGTCCGTCGGCCGCCCGAAAGCTCAGGCCGATGACGGTCGCGCTGCCTGGACGCGGCTCGCTGGCCAGCGCCTGGTCGAGCGCGGCGGACAAGTCACCGGCCGCAAATGACTGGCCACCCTGCACGCGCACCAGGGCATGGCCGGAGTGCCACCACAGACCAAACGCCAGCATCACAACGGAGGCGGCCAGTGCGGCCGAGGGCATCAGCCAGCGTCGGGTCGTGCGATGCCGGGCAGTGGACGTGCGCCGGCTTGCGGGCACGGCGGAGGGCATGACCGTTGTGGCCACGGGCGACGCCTTCGGCCGCAGCAGTGCCGATAGATGCGACGGAACGGGCTCGTCCAGGATCGGGTCGAACGCAGCCCGCAGCTGCTCGCGCAGCGCGCGTGCCTGACGCACGCGCCGGGCGAGCACATCGTCGTGCGCCAGCGTGGCATCGATCCGCGCGGCGCCGGCGGCATCGAGCTCGCCATCCACGTAAGCCTGCAAGGTGTCGTCGTCGATCGGGTTCATGTGTCCTTCCCAAGATGGGCCTGCAAGGTGGCGCGTGCGCGGGCCAGGCGACTGGTGACGGTGCCGACCGGCACCTCCAGCAGCTCCGCGGCTTCGCCGTACGACATGCCCTCGACCAGCACCAGGGCCACGACTTCGCGATGGTCCGGCGGCAGTGTCGCCATGGCCTGCGCCAGTTCCATCTGCTGCGCCAGCTGCGCATGGCTGCCGTCGGATACCGTGGCGCCGACGTCCTCAGGCGCGAACAGATGCTGCGACCGGTTGCGTGCACGCCATTCGTCCCGCCAGACGTTGCGTGCGATCGCGAACACCCACTTGTCCAGCGGCGCATCCGGCCGCCATTGCGCGGCGCGGGACAGCGCGCGTTCCAACACCACCTGCACCAGGTCGTCGGCATCGGCCGCCTGTCCGGCCAGCGCTCGCGCCAGTCGGCGCAGACGTGGCAGCAACGGGATCAATCCTTCGCGTACAGCCTGACTCGGATCCACGCATTACCTTCCATTACGTCTGACGAGGTCGAATCCTTCCATCGCCCATAAGGTGGTGGTCCGAAGGCGCAGAGGGCGCCCATGCTAGCATCCGGCCCACTCGTTACCGAGCCGTACGCGATGTCGATGAGCCGTTGGCTTTCCATGTTTTTTCCGGCGCTGGCCGTGGTCCTCGTCACGGGCTTTGCGGCGCCTGCGCGGGCGCAGTTGCTCGGTCCGGCGCGCGGTCTGCCGAGCGTGCAGATTCCCGGTGCGGGTCTGCCGCAGCTCCCATCCGCGTCGCCGCTGTCGCAGGTCGACACCTTGCTGCGCCAGCCGCTGGCCGTGACCCGGCAATTGCAGATCGACACCCTCTTGCGCCAGGAACCGCGACGCGTCGACCTCGATCCCCATGGTGCGCCGGTACTGCGCGGCGAATTCCTTGCCATGGGTTTGTCCGCGGTCCAGCGGGTTGACCTGCGCGCGCTGGGCTTCGTGGTGGATGACGAGACGTCGGCAGATGCAACGCTGGGACTGACGGTGGTGACCCTGCACGACTCGCGTGGACGGAGCACGTCCGGTGCCATGCGCGCGCTGCGCGACGCAGCGCCCGATGCCACCTTCACCTATCAGCACCTTTATCTGCCGGCGGGCGACGAAACCGGCGACAACGCGCCGACCAACGCATCGTCCAGCGCCGCGCCACGACGCGTGGGTCTGATCGATGGCGGCGTGGACCCGACCGATCCAGCGCTCGCACGCGCGCGCATCGAGCAGCATGGCTGTGCGACGACGACCGCGTCGCGGCATGGCACCGCCGTGGCGGCGCGTCTTGTCGCCGGCGATGCGGACACGGTGTACGCGGCCGACCTGTGGTGCGGCGATACGGTCGGCGGCGCGACGACCAGCCTGATCGACGCGCTGGCGTGGATGGCGCGCGAACACGTGGCCGTGGTCAACATCAGCCTGGTCGGCCCGGACAACCCGGTGCTCGCACGCGCCGTGCAGGTGATGATCGGGCGCGGCCACGTGCTCGTCAGCGCGGTCGGCAACGATGGCCCCGCGGCGCCACCACTGTTTCCCGCGGCCTACCCCGGCGTGATCGGCGTCAGCGCCGTCGACGCGCATGACCATGTGCTGCCCGAATCCGGCAGCGGCCCGCAGGTGGCGTTCTGTGCGCTGGGCCTGGTCGGCAGCGGCCGCCGCGCGCTGCGCGGCACGTCGTTCGCCGCGCCGATCGTGGCGCGCAGGGCGGCCATGTTGCTGGATGCGCCGCGTGCAGGCGCGTCGGCGCAGATCGAGCGTCAACTCGCCGCCGACGCACGCGACATCGGGCGACCGGGCCGCGACCCGCGTTGCGGCTACGGCCTGTTGTTGCCCTGAGCCTGAATCGAAACCGAACACAACCGGGGGCGAGGGAAGGATCGGCCGGTGCCGGACGTATTGGATCTCGCAAGCCGCGGATTCGCCGCCGGCAGGAGGTCCCACATGCGCAACCTTGCCCTCAACCTCAACACGACCTTGCTCGCCAGCGCCTTCGCCCTGGCGCTCACTGCTCCGCTGCATGCCCAGGTCCTGGGTGGCGGCGCACTCGGCGGCGGATTGTCCGGTCAGGTTCAATCGACGATGGGCCAAGTCGGCGGCCAGATCGACGGCTCGGCACGCGGCATGGGCAATTTCCAGCGCCCTGACATCAACCCGGCCGCTGCCACACGCCGCGCGGAGCGTATGCGTCAACGCGCGAAGACGGCCGCCGCGCGCGCAACCGACACCGCCCGGCAGACCAGCCATCAGGTGAACAATCCGGTGACCACTGACGCGGCCGGCGGACTCACGACCGCGGCAGGCGCCAGCGCCGGTCGCGGCGGCAACACCGGCAACGCCGCGCTGGATGCTGCCGGCAGTACGTCGTCCGCCACCAACGGCCTCGACGCTGCTGCCGCGCGTGGTGCCGCGAGCGACGTCGCGGGCCAGGCGGCAGGTCGGACCCGTTCCGGCGTGTCGACGCTCCGGGGCGCTGTCGGAAACGCTTCAAACCGCGCGCAAAACGCGGCCGGCCAAGCCTCCGCGGATGCCACAGGTTCAGCCGATGCGGGCTTGAGCCGTGCGCGGCAAGCCGGCGCCGTCGATGCGCAGTCGGCTGCGGCGGCCGGCTCGCTGGGGACGGATGCCGCGGGCAAGGCGTCGCAGGCCACTTCAGCTGGATCGGGTGCCGCAGGCAGCAGCCAGTTGCCCGGCACGACCACGGCAAAGCCCGGTCTGCTGTCGCGCATGCGCAAGGCCTTTGGTGGTACGCGGCACGCGACGGCCGATGGATCGGCTTCAGGCAACGCTCATGGCAACGCCAGCGCAGACAACGCGCCAACCAGCGGCGCGGCGGCCGGTGCCAAGGCGATCTCGGGCGACCCGCAGGGTTCGGGCAGCGCGAATGGTCAGGCCGACGCGCACGGCTCGGCGGCCGGTGGTTTCTCCACGTCGGCGCATGCCGATGGCAATGCGAGCGCGGCGGCGAACGCCGATACGCATTGAACGATCGGCGAAAGAATCGCCAGCTCCCGCCTGGGGGCTGGCGATCGATGGTTCGGCAATCATGGCCTGATCAACGAAGAGCGCGGAGCCCTGGGGCACGCGCCTGCGATCAGCGCGGCACGCGGTAGCCGCCGGCGACGCCGCGCGGGCTCAACGTGAGCTGCCACAGCTGGTCGCGGCGGCTGCGGAACACCGCGGCGGAGACGGCCAGGTAATAGCGCCACATGCGCCGGAAGCGTTCGTCGTAGCTCGAGGGCAGCGTGTCCCATGCCGCCTCGACGTTGGCTCGCCAGGCGGTCAGCGTGCGGTCGTAGTCGGCGCCAAAGTTGTGCCAGTCCTCGACTACGAAGAGGTCTTCGAGTGCGGTGGTTACCTGGCTGGCAGCGGGGATCATCGAGTTCGGGAAGATGTATTTCGCGATCCAGGGATCGGTTTGCGCCGGCGCACTGTTGGTGCCGATGCAATGCAGCAGCGAAAGGCCGTCGTCCTTCAGGCAACGGCGCACGGTTTCGAAATAGGCGCGATAGTTCTTGCCGCCGACGTGTTCGAACATGCCGATGGAATACACCGCATCGAACTGTTCGTTGACCTCGCGATAGTCCTGCAGGCGGATATCGATGGGCAGCCCGTCGCACAATTCGCGCGCGTAGTCGGCCTGTTCCTGCGACACGGTGATGCCGACCCCTTTGACGCCGTAACGCTCGGCGGCGTACTTCAGCGCCTCGCCCCAGCCGCAGCCGATGTCGAGCACGCGCTGGCCAGTCTTCAGCTGCAGCTTGCGGCAAACCAGGTCGAGCTTGGCGGCCTGTGCGTCGTCGAGGTTGTCGGCGCGTGCCCAGTAGCCGCAGGAGTACACCATGCGCTTGCCGAGCATGGCGTGGAACAGGTCGTTGCCGAGGTCGTAATGCGCCTTGCCGATCTCGAAGGCGCGCTCACCGCGTTGCAGGTTGATGAAGCGTGCCTTCAGGTGCGCAAGCAAGGTGTCGAGGGTTTTCAGTTCCTGATCGAGCCCCGCGGTGAGCAGGCGCGTGCACAGGCCGGGCAGGTCGTCCGCGTCCCACCAGCCATCCATGTATGCCTCGCCCAGGCCCAGCGAACCGTGCGCGAACACGCGCGCGTACAGGTGGTCGTCGTGCACGCGCAGATCGATCGGAGCGCTGCCGTCGATGTGGATGCCGGCCTGTTCGAGCAATTCGCTGGCGCGGTTCTTCAGATCGTCCTGGCTCATGCGATGCCTCGCGTTGGATGTTTGCGTGTCAGTGCGTGCCGAGTACGGCGAAGCTTGCCGGCGTACGTGCATAGGTCGCGTCGACGCCGGCACTGCGCACCAGCTGCAGGAGCAGCTCGGCCTGATCCTCCAGCAACAGGAATTCGACCTTCACCGGCAGGTCGTCCGCCAGCTCGAAGAACTGTTCCTCGTGCAGCACGCCGTGCCGGCCGAAGCCGGCGATCGCGCGGAATACCGAGCCGCCGCCGAGGCCGTGGCGCCTGGCCTGTTCGAGCAGCCATTCGGACAGCAGCATGCCGTCGTGCTTCGCCCGCAGGTGGCAATAGAAAATCAGGTGCACGCCTTGCTGCAGATGTTCCTGTTTCATGCGACACCCCGGATCAATGGCGCAGCACGCTGCGCGTGAGGAAGATGCCGAGCACGGTCATCGCCAGCGAGCCGACCACGTGCACCGCCACATGGCCGCTGAACCACAGGTATTGCTGGCGCAGCAGCAGCGTGGCGGATTCGGCCGAGAAGGTGGAGAACGTGGTCAGCCCGCCGAGGAAACCGGTAAACACGAACAGGCGCAGTTCGGGCGACAAGGTCTGGAAGTGATCGAACAGCCCCATCACGCAGCCCATCAGCAGGCCGCCGACGAGGTTCGCGGCCAGCGTGCCCAGCGGCAGGGTGGGAAACAGCGGATTGAGCAGCATGCCCAGGCCCCAGCGCAGCCAGCAGCCCAGCGCGCCGCCGACGCCGATCGCAACAAATCCGGTATAGCCCACAAGCGCGTCTCCTGACCATGGAAGTGTCCGGTTGCCGCGGTGGCAGGCATGCCTGCGCCGCCGGAAGCCGGTGGTGCAGACATCATCAACTTCAACGCGGGTGCACGAGAAGTGGTTTGTCCCGGGGTCGGTGTCGGTGCCCTGGGAACGGGAGGCATGCCATCTCCCGGCGGTCATCCTAGTCGATCGGGCGGCCCCGTCGTCAAGCGTGGCCGCGGCCGGCCTCTATACTGCCCAGCCCACCGTCGCTGCAGCCCGGCCATGAATCCACCCGATCGCTCCGTACGACGCAGCCTGCCCTGGCTGCTGGCGGCGCTGTCGATGATCGGCCCGTTCTCGATCGACGCGGTGTTCCCGGCGTTTCCGCTGATCGGTGCGCGCTTCGCGGTGGACGCCGCCGCCCTGCAGCAGCTGATCAGCGTGTACCTCATCACCTATGCGGCGATGAGCCTGTTCCACGGTGCCATCTCCGACGCGGTCGGGCGCAAGCCGGTGATGGTGACCGGCATGCTGGTATACGCGCTGGCCTCGGTGGGCGCGGCGCTGTCCACCTCGTTCGCGATGCTGCTGACCTGTCGCGGCCTGCAGGGCGTGTGCGCCGGCGCCGGCCTGGTGGTGGGGCGCGCGGTGATACGCGACAGCCTCGAAGGTCCGGCCGCGCAGCGGCTGATGTCGCAGGTGATGATGATCTTCGGCATCGCGCCGGTGATCGCGCCCATGATCGGCGCCTTGCTGCTGTCGCTGGGTGGCTGGCACGGCATTTTCTGGACGCTGGCCGGTTTCACCACGGTGCTTGCGCTGGCCCTGGCATGGCAGCTGGACGAAAGCCATCCGCCGGAGCGGCGCACGAGGTTCGCGCCGCGGCCGCTGCTTGCCGGTTACCGGGCCTTCGGCCGCGACCGGTTGTTCTGGCCGCTGCTGATTTCCAGCTCGGTCAATTTCGCCGGCCTGTTCCTCTACATCGCCTCGGCACCACGCATCGTGCGCGAGTTGCTGCACCTTTCGGCGCGCGGATTTCCGTGGCTGTTCCTGCCTGTGGTCGCCGGTCTGGTAGGCGGTGCGTGGCTGTCCGGCCGCCTGGCGGGCAAGCGCAGTGCGGGTTTCACGGTGAGGCTGGGCTACGCGGTGATGCTGCTGGCGTGCGCGCTGCATCTGCTGCTGGCGTTGTTGTTTCCGGCGCCGCGGCTGCCATGGTCGATGCTGCCGCTGCTGGTGCACGGCATTGGCGTGCAGCTGGCGTTTCCTACCTTGACGCTGCTGCTGCTGGACCGTTTTCCGCATCATCGCGGCGGCATTTCATCGGTGCAGGCGTTTGCCAGCCTGCTGCTCTGCAGTGCGGTGGCAGGCGCCATGTCGCCGCTGCTGTCGGGCAGCATGTTGTCGCTGGCACTGGGCGCGTCGGTGCTGACCATCGTCGGCGCACTGGCCTGGTGGTGGCATCACGCCATCAGTCGCCGAACATTGGATCGGCCGCTGGCCGGCACGGTTCCCGCCGCGGTGATGCAGGCGGAAATCGTCGAGCCACGCTGAGTTGCGCCGCGCTAAACCGGCGGGTTCTGCACGACATCTTCGCCGGACAGCAGCACGCTGGCGCGCGCGAGCGCCTGCACCATCGATGGCGAACGGTAGCTGGCGTCGGCCAGCCAGCGTTGCCATACCGAGCCGTCGACTTTTTCGTTGACGCCGGTGCCGACCAGGCGATCGAACGGCGGCTTGGCCGTCTTGTAGAGGCCGAACATGAACTCCTTGTACGAATTGCGCGGGACGCCCATGTCCGCATCGGGCGCCGGAACCAGCAGTTCGCGGCAGGCCAGCCCGGTGTCGATAGCCTTGCGCTGCAGCCACGCCAGCGGCAGGTCGGGCAGGGGATCGGGCTTGCGACCGGCACCATCGCGATCGTTGCCGCCGCCCACGTCGGAATGCGAGCCGATGAACCAGCGTTGCTCGATTTCGATCTGCTCGGTCTTCTTGGAGGTGAGCGTCTCGCCGGGCTTCACCGTGTAAGGGTTGCGCGTCCACACCGTCGGCTCGAAATCGGCGCGGTGCTCGTCCAGCGCCAGTGCCTGGTAGGCGTACTTGACGATCTTGCTGAGCTCGGTGTCGTGGAACTGATAGCGCGAACGCGCATACGGAAACCACGCGGCGGTATCCGGAATACCGAGCGAACCGACCGTATCCCACACGCCGATGAAGTGGATGTCGACCTCGACCGCGCGGCCGGCGCGCCATGTCTGCGCCGCCGGATCGCCGGGCTTCGTCTTGACGTCGCGATAGAAGTCGTACGCGCCGGACAGCTCGCCCTTGCTCACGCCGTCGGCGCCATGCGTGAGGAGCCCGCACTTGCGGATCATGCCGCCGAGGCTGCGTGCGGTATACGCACCGCGGCTGAAGCCGAACAGGTAGATGTCGTCGCCGGCTCGCCAGGTGTCGCACAGCCATCGATAGCCATCCAGCACATTGCCCGACAAGCCATAGCCGAACGCACCGCCGAGCAGGTGGGTGATGCCGGGCGATACGCCCACGCCAGGGATGTAGTTGACGATCTGCTCGATGCCCGCCGCATCGCGCGGCGCGATCAGCTGGCGCAGGCGCTCTACATTGGTGTTCGATTCGGGCTTGTTCCAGGTGCCGTCGAACAGCAGAACCAGCTTGCGTGTGGCCATGGTCGACCTCCCATCGCGACGCGTTCGGATTGCCCCGCACAGACTCTAGGCCCGTGAAGCATGCGAGGCCAGTGCCCGTTGGGCATACGTGGCCTTACACTGCACGCAATGCCCAAGCTGCAAACAGGCAGTCCCCCTGGTACAGGCGTTTCTCCCATGTCCTACCGCCTTCCGGCGTTGCGGCCGACCCATGCCTGAGCGCCGCCAAAAAGTATTGAGGCGGCCGTTCTACAGGCGCGATCCTCGCGAGGTCGCCCCCGATCTGCTGAACAAGGTCCTGCGCCATGCCGACGGGCGCAGCGGCCGTATCGTGGAAACCGAGGCCTACCTAGGATCAGCGGATCCGGCAGCGCATTCCTGGCGCGGCCGCACCGCACGCAACGCGACGATGTTCGGCGCGCCCGGGCTGCTCTATGTGTATTTCACCTATGGCATGCACTGGTGCTGCAATCCGGTCTGCGGCGAGGAGGGCGAAGGCGTCGCCGTGCTTCTGCGCGCACTGGCGCCGCTGACCGGCCTGGCCGCGATGCGTGCCGCGCGCCCGGGTTGCCGCAGCGATCGCGACCTCTGTCGCGGACCGGCGCGGCTGTGTCAGGCACTGGGCATCGGCCGCGCGCAGGACGGCATCGATCTGGGCGACGGCAGCGGCGGATTCAGCATCGTCGACGACGGCATGCCGCCGCCGGTCGCGCCGGTGGTGACGACGCGTGTAGGCATCACCCTCGCGCGGGATGAACCATGGCGCTGGTACGTGCCCGGCGATCCGCACGTCTCGCGACGCTGAGTGCGTTACCGCCAGGCAACACGGCGTTGACGGCGGCTTGATCGCGTGCGGTACACGTTCGCTGAATAAAGCGACCCTGGAGCCCGCCATGCCATATGCATCCATCGGCGACCTGCCTGATTCGGTGCGCGACAACGTGCCGAAGCACGCCCGGGAAATCTACAAGGAGACGTTCAACAGCGCATGGAACGAATACGCCGACGAGGACGGACGCCACGGCCACGCATCACGCGAAGAGGCTGCGCACAAGGTCGCCTGGGCGGCGGTGAAGAAGAAGTACGACAAGGGCGACGACGGCCACTGGCACCCGAAATAGCCGAATCGGAATGTCAGGCGTGAGGCAGGCCGCGGGCCTCTAGAAAGCCGCGGGCGTCGTCGGCGTCGTGCTCGAACCATGCCCGGGCCGACCCGAGCCGGAACGAATAACCCCAGGCGTCCATGTCGGCCATCAGCCTGTCACGTCCCACGCCGAGCAGTTGGTCCGCCAGCACGATCTGCAGGTAGCAGGTGGCGTCCTCTTCCTCGACCGAATCGGTCGCGTCGGTATGGACGTCCGGACGTCTTTCCGCCGGCAGCACGATGAGATGGCCGGCTTCGTGAAGCAGCGAGTGCACCGGTGTGTCGTCGCGGGCGTAAACCGTGGTGCCGATGATGCCGGCTTCCTCGTCGCCCCAGAAACTGCCGGGAATCGGCTCGCCGGCCGGCACCCGCTGCAGCCGCAGGCCATGGCGCGAAAGCAGGGCGGCGGGTGCGTCGAAACCGATCTGGTCCAGTCGCATCACGCTGCTGGCCGGGTCCGCGGAATCTGGGCGGGCGATGTTGTCAGGGTGCATGGACGTGATGCGGATGGCAGGCGGGATGTCGCCGGACGAGGCGGCTCGTCCGGCGAACGCCGGCAACGCAGGATCGAGCTCAGCCCGTCTTGGCTTCGCTCTTGGTGTCGCCCTTGGCGGCTTGCTTGCCTTCCGGCAGGGTGACCGAGAGTTCGAGGATCTCATGGCCGCTGTCGCGCTCGAAGTTGATATTGATCGCGTCGAGGTCGACGTGAACGTACTTCTTGATCACTTCGAGCAACTCGTTGCGCATCATCGGGAGGTAGTCCGGTGCGCCGCGGCTGGAGCGCTCCTGCGCGACGATGATCCGAAGGCGTTCGCGGGCGACGGTGGCGGTTGCCTCCGGCTTGCGCTTCAGGAAATCGAGAATACCCATCGTGATCAACCTCCGAACACGCGCTGGAGAAAGCCCTTTTTGGGCACGTCGATGAAGCGCAAGGGGCGCTCTTCGCCGAGGATGCGGGCCACCGTGTCGCTATAGGCCTGACCGGCATGTGAATTGGCATCGACGATGACCGGGATGCCATTGTTGGACGCGGTCAGCACGTTCTCCGATTCCGGGATCACGCCGACCACTTCGATGCCGAGGATTTCCTCGACGTCCTTGACGCTGAGCATTTCGCCGATCGCCACGCGTGCAGGGTTGTAGCGGGTCAGCAGCAGGTGCTGGGTGACCGGACCCTCGCCCTTTTCCGCGCGTCGGGTCTTGCTGGCGAGCAGGCCGAGGATGCGGTCCGAATCGCGCACCGAGGAAACTTCCGGGTTGACCACCACGACCGCATGGTCGGCGAAGTACATCGCCAGGTGCGCGCCTTTCTCGATGCCGGCCGGCGAGTCGCACACGACGTAATCGAAGCCGTCCTCGGACAGGCCATCGAGCACTTTCTCGACGCCTTCCTGGGTCAGCGCGTCCTTGTCGCGGGTCTGGCTGGCCGCCAGCACGTACAGGTTGTCGTGGCGCTTGTCCTTGATCAGCGACTGTTTCAGCGTGGCTTCGCCGTGCACGACGTTGACGAAGTCGTACACCACGCGCCGCTCGCAGCCCATGATCAGGTCGAGGTTGCGCAGGCCGACGTCGAAGTCGATGACGGCGGTTTTCTTGCCGGCCATGGCCAGGCCGGTGGCGAGCGAGGCGCTGGTCGTCGTCTTGCCGACGCCGCCTTTGCCGGAGGTGACAACGATAATCTCAGCAGTCAAGGGCCCATCTCCGCATGATTGTTCTTGTTGTGGTTATCACAGCTTGGCGATCAACAGCTTTTCGCCATCCAGCCAGCATTGCACGGACTGGCCTTCGAGGTCGTCCGGAATCTGTTCGAACACGCGATATTGCCCGGCGATCGCCACCAGCTCGGCGCGGAAATCGGAAACGAAGATGCGCGCCTTGGCGTCGCCCTGCGCGCCGGCCATGGCACGCCCGCGCAGGCCGCCGTAGATGTGGATGTTGCCGTCGGCGATCACCTCGGCACCATTGGCGATGGCCCCGGTAACGATGAGGTCGCGGTCGCGCGCGTAGACCTGCTGTCCCGAGCGCACCGAACCGGCATGGTGTTGCGCACCCTGCATGCTGCCGGGCGCCGGCGCGGAAAGGATCGGCTCGCGCTGGACCTGCGCGACGGGCTCGGCGCGCGCAACCGCCTCGGCGGCGATTGGCGCACCACCGCTGGCGGGTTCATAGGCGGCACGGAACTTCGCGATCAGCGGCAGGCCCATGCGCTTGGCCAGCGCCTCGGTCTCGCTGGTGCCGTAGGCCAGCCCCACCGGCAGCATGCCGGCGCTGCGCACCGCCTCGAGCAAGGCATCGACGGCGCCGTCGTCAGGCAGGTTGAGCAGATGGCTCAGATCCAGCACCACCGCGGCGCGGGCAAACATCTGCGGGGCAGCGCGTACGCGGCGTTCCAGTTCGTCGCACAGAGCGGCGGCGTCGACCCGGCGCACGCGCACGCAGGCCATCCCGACCTGGCCGAAGCGCAGGTCGCAGGCGTCGGCGGTATCCATTTTTGCATTCATGGGCGCCGCTCTCCGGCAAGGCGGAGTGGCGACGAATCGTGCAGGAGGGGGTGCTCGCGTTCGGCCAGCCAGGGGACGTCGGGGAGGCCGCCATGGTCGAGCCAGGTATCGCGCACGAAGGCGTAGCTGGGCAAGTCCTTGGCCAGCAGGCTGACCTGCGGACCGTGTTCGCCCATGCGTTGCTGACCCACCTCCTGGAACCCGTACGTGCCGTGGAACAGCACCACCACGTCGTCGCGCGGCTCCAGGAACACCTCGCACGCGAGCAGCGGCACGCGTACCTCGGCGTAGCTGTGCACGTCGCAATAGAAGATGCGGCCCAGGCCGTGGCGGCGATAGGCGTTGGCGATCACGATGCGGTCAATGTAGAGGAACTGCGCGTAGTGTTCGGCGAACCAGCGGTAATTCGGGCTTTCGTAGTCGCCGCCTTCGCGCAGGGCGACAAGGAAACCGGCCAGGTGACCGTCGATCTCGGCGACGCGGAAATAGTCGGCGTGCTCGTAGAAATAGCGCAACTGGTGGGCGTCGAGGGCGAGGATGGAGCGACCGGCAGCATTGTTGAGTGCCAGTACGGCATCCAGGTCGTGCTCGCGCACGTCGCGGATGGCAAGGGCCATTCGTTGCTCCGCAATGAGGAATCGGGGACAAGGCAGGCAGCAGCCTTGCGCAATGGCCCATTATGACATGCACCCGGAAGGCTTACATCCGGCAGGGCACATGTAAAAGCTTCGTAAAGCGACGTTCGACAGCGAGCACTCATGACTTCTCGCGCATTGCGCGAAAGCGCCGCACGCCCAATGATGCGGCGCATGCGCTGGCCATTCCTCAACCACATCCGCCTGCTTCGCTATGCGGGCTTCTTCACCTACCTGTCGGCGGGTACGCCGCTGGTGACGAACTGGGCCACCGAACGCCTCGATCAGCTGCATCGTCCGAACTTCTCGCTGTTGCTGTGGACGCTGTGCTACCTGATTTTCGGCCTGATGTACTGGATGCTGACCAGCAACCTCGGCTCGCGCCGTTATCCGGTACTGAAATTGCTCGGGCTGACCCTGATGACCGCCGCGGCGGTGGCGGTGGGTTGGTACAGCCATAGTGGACTGTCCGCCATGCTGATGGTGGTGGCGTCGCTGGTGTTGCCGTGGCTGCTGCCGTTCTGGCTCGCGGTGTTCTGGCTGGTGTTGCAGCACCTGAGCCTCGTGGCGATCTTCGCCACCTTTCCCGAATACGACCACAGCATTGCGGTCGGCTTCATCCAGGCCAGCATCTACCTGGGCATTTCGGTACTGGTGTTCATCACCTCGACGGTGGCCAGCCAGCAGGCCGAGCAACGCGAGGGGCAACGCCGCCTGAATTCGGAACTGCGCGCCACCCGCGCCCTGCTGGCCGAATCCAGCCGCATCGCCGAACGCATGCGCATCGCGCGCGATCTGCACGATCTGATCGGTCATCACCTGACTGCGCTGAGCCTGAATCTCGAAGTGGCCAGCCACCTGACCAACGAGGCGGCCGGCGCGCACGTACGCAAGGCGCAGAGCACGGCCAAATTGCTGCTGGCCGACGTGCGCGAGGTGGTCAGCGAGTTGCGCCAGGACGACGCGATCGATCTCACCCAGGCACTGCGCAGCCTGACCGAAGGCGTGCCCGGCTTGAACGTCCACGTGGTAATGCCGCCGCGTTTCAGCGTGGAGGATCCACGACGCGCCCAGGTGCTGCTGCGCTGCGCGCAGGAAATCATCACCAATACCGCCAAGCACGCCGGGGCGCGCAACCTGTGGCTCAACTTCGCCTACGCCGGTGAAAATCTGCTCGGGTTGCATGCGCGCGACGATGGCCGCGGTGCCGAAAACATCGAGCCGGGCAACGGCCTTTCCGGCATGCGCGAGCGGCTGGCCGAGTTCGGTGGCAGCGTGACGCTGGATACCGGCCTGAGCCAGGGTTTTGCATTGACCGTGCGGCTTCCGCTGGGCGAACACAAGGCGCTTGCGCATGCGCCGTCACGGTTTGAACCGCCCGCGCTGAATGTGTCGTAATCTTGATGATTCGCCGCGTGCAAGAATGCCCCATCGTCGAAAACGGCCGCTGCCGCCGGTTTCCACAGTCACTGCCTGAGTCACGTTTGTTCGAGGATCCGCGATGATTTCCGTTTGTCTCGTCGACGACCAGAATCTGGTGCGCCAGGGGGTTCGTTCGCTGCTCGATCTGTCCGAGGACATCCGCGTGGTGGCCGAATGCGCCGATGGCGCGCAAGCGGTGCAGGACATTCCTCGGATCAAGCCCGACGTGGTGCTGCTGGACCTGCGCATGCCGAACATGAGCGGCCTGGAAGTGCTGCAGGCGTTGTCGGCACGCAACGAGCTGCCGCCGACCATCATCCTGACCACGTTCGACGACGACCAGCTGGTGTTGCAGGGCCTCAAGGCCGGCGCGCGCGGTTACCTGCTGAAGGATGTCTCGCTGGAACAACTGGTGGAAGCCGTGCGCACGGTCGCCGCCGGCGGTTCGCTGGTGGCGCCGATGGTCACCCAGCGCCTTATGGCCGGGGTGGCGCGCATGCAGAACCATTTCACCAGTCTCGAACAGCCCGATCCGCTGACCGAACGCGAAACCGAAATCCTGCGGCTGCTGTCCGGCGGATACTCCAACAAGGAGATCGCCAATTCCCTGAAGGTGGCCGAGGGCACGGTGAAGAATCACGTCTCCAACATCCTGTCCAAGCTTGGCGTGCGCGACCGTACCCGCGCGGTACTGAAGGCGCTGGAGATGGGCATCGTATAAGTCGTCGCGGCGCGTGATCAGGTGTTCGGCACGGCCCGCCGGGCGGGCGTTGCAGCCTGCTTTTCGGCAGGGTGGGTGGGCCGCCAAAGCGGATAGCGTTCCAGCCCGTGAGCAAGTAACATCCGTAGCTTCGGCGTTTGCCGACCCCCTGCCATGGCCCTCGGGTTCCCCCCTCGGGCAGGCCCGCGCGGTGGCCGGGGCGACATTTCGTTAGGTATGGCGTAAAGACGCTTCGGAGAACTCTGGAATGATGCGTGTCTTTGAATTTCTTGTTGCCCTGGTCATCGTGGCTGCACTCGGTGTCCTGGCAGCTGTGGTCATGCCAGGCAGTGGCCACGTGGAGCGCCAGCTGGTCATCGGCAAGGACATGCGCCAGGTCTATGACGTGCTCGACAATTTCCGGCGGCTTCCCGATTACTCGGTGCTGCGTTCGCTCGACAAGGGCGTGCAGTTCAATTTTTCCGGCAAGGCCTATGGTCCCGGTGCCGAGGTCAGCTGGGTCAGCACCGATCCCAAGCTCGGCAACGGTGGCCTGACCATTGCCAGCGCCACGCCCGAGTTCGACAAGATCGACAGCAATACCAAGGACGCCAGCATCGTCTGGAACCTGGACAACAGCTGGCGCGGCCTGGACAAACACTTCACGCTGGATCTGGAGCGCAAGGGCAGCCGCGGCCAGCTGACCCAGGTCACCTGGTCGTATGACGTGTCCTACGGCTGGAACCTGATCAACCGCTTCGCCAACCTGTATATCCACGGCGATCCCGATTCGTTCATCCAGTTCAGCCTGAACAACCTGCAGAACGTGCTGGCCGGCGTGCCGAACATCGATTACAGCCAGCTGATTCCGTACATCGAGCAGACCCAGCCCACGCCGGTCCTGCTGGTGTCGACGTCGATCGATCGCAAGGAAGGCCTGGACGGGCTGGACGACGCCGTCGGCAAGGCGATCACCGAGATTCAGGCCGCGGCCAAGAAGCTGGGTGTGAACGTGACCGGTCCGCGTATCCTGATCACCACCAATTACGGCGATCAGACCTACAGCTTTGACGTGGCGCTTCCGATCGACTCCAGCACGCTGACCGTCAATGGTCAGAGCGAACAGCTCACGGCTGCTACGCCGCCACCCGCGCTGGATGCCTCCGCCGCGCCGGCAGAAGCCAGCAGCGCGTCGGCCGCCGCCACGGCGGACAACGTTGCCGTGGGCAGCCGCGACCGTTATGGCCGACTGGCAGTGGACGGCAATGTGCGCGCCACGCTGGCCTTCGGCGGCGCCGCATTGAAGGGCGTATGGAATGGCACGTTCGCCGGCGTGCCGCAGACCCGCGACATGCTGAAGGCGTATGCGCAGACCCACGGCTACAAGTTCGACGACGTGGTGAATCGCGCGTATGACATCGTGGCGACGCCTGAAGAGAAGGACGCCGGCGGCAATATCACCAAGTACGCGAAGTACGACGTGTTCCTGCCGATCACCAACGCGCCGGAAAAGACGCCCGAGCAAGAAGCCGGCATCCAGCCGCCTTCGCTCGAAGACGAAAGCGCACCCGCCGCCGCCGGCTCGGCTCCGGCTCCGGCCGCCAGCAGTGCCGCGCCCGCAAGCAGCAGTGCGGCCCCGGCCGAGGCGGCCAGCGCCGGCGAATAAGCCTGCGCCGAGCCCGCTATCGAAAGGCCCTTCCGAGAGAAGGGCCTTTTCGTTTGAGCCGGCTACCCGCAATGTCACGGGCCGCCAGGCCGGTCTTTGCCAGCGTCTTGCGTTACATTGCGGTGCGATTCGCGGCGCCGTCCCGGCGCCCGACATTTGCTCACCAGCCCCGCCGGACATGATCGAAACCGACCAGCTCACCCGATGCTATGGCAACCTGACTGCGGTGGACGCGCTGAGCATTCGTGTCGAGCCCGGCCAGGTGCTCGGCCTGTTGGGTCCCAATGGCGCCGGCAAATCCACCGCGATGCGCATGATCGCCGGGTTTCTGGTGCCCACGTCGGGTGTGGCGCGGGTGTGCGGTCACGACGTCAACCGCGAGCCTTTGAAAGCGAAGCGCGCGCTCGGCTACCTGCCGGAGGGTGCACCGAGCTACGGCGAGATGACCGTACGCGAGTTTCTGCTGTTCATCGTGCGCATGCGCGGGTTCAAACGGGACACCGGCTATCGCCGTTTCGACGCGGTGGTGCAGCAGTTGCAGCTGGAGGAGGTGCTGGGCCTGTGCATCGATACGCTGTCCAAGGGCCTGCGCCGGCGCGTGGGGCTGGCGCAGGCGATCCTGCACGACCCGCCGGTGCTGATGCTGGATGAGCCCACCGACGGCCTCGACCCGAACCAGAAGCATGCGGTGCGCCGGCTGATCGACATGATGGCGCGCGACCGCACCATCCTGATCTCTACGCATCTGCTGGAAGAGGTCCATGCGCTGTGCAACCGGGTGGTGATCATCGCCCGCGGCAAGTTGCTCGCCGACGCCACGCCGGCTGAACTGGAGGCGCGCTCGCGCTATCACGGCGCGGTGTCGTTCAGCGCGCCGGGCAGCGGCATGTCGCAGGAAATGCTGGGGCGGCTGCCACAGGTGGCAGCGATCGAGATCGATCCGCTGGACGGCCGCATCACGGTGTTTCCCAAGGCGGGCG
This sequence comes from uncultured Gammaproteobacteria bacterium, assembly GCA_963697555.1. Classification (GTDB taxonomy): domain Bacteria; phylum Pseudomonadota; class Gammaproteobacteria; order Xanthomonadales; family Rhodanobacteraceae; genus Rhodanobacter. The sequence continues at coordinate 160,543 of CAVOOK010000008.1, read as the reverse complement.
AGCGCATCCTCGAGCCGGTCGAAAGGCTGCTGCGCGAACAGGGGCTCGAAGTGTCGGAAATCCAGCTCGAACGCGGCCGCCTGGACGAAGTGTTCCGGCAGATCACCACGGCCGAAAACAGCGCCGCCGGGAGCCCCGCGTGAGGCCGGTCAACGCCGTCATGCGGCGCGAATTGCGCAGCTATTTCGTGACGCCGGTGGCGTACGTGTTCCTGGTGATCTTCCTGGTGCTGGCCGGCATCCTCACGTTCTACGCCGGCGACTTCTACGAGCGCGGGCAGGCTGACCTGCAGCCATTCTTCGTGATGCATCCGTGGCTGTACCTGATCCTGGTACCCGCGATCACCATGCGCATGTGGGCGGAGGAGGCCAAGGGCGGCACGCTGGAACTGCTGCTGACCCTGCCGCTCACGCTGTGGCAGGCAATGCTGGGCAAGTTTTTCGCGGCGTGGCTGTTTATCGGGTTGGCCCTGGTGCTGACCTTTCCCATATGGATCACGGTCAACTACCTCGGTTCGCCCGACAACGGCGTGATCCTGGCCAGCTATCTCGGCAGCTGGCTGATGGCCGGCACCTTCATTGCGATCGGCGCCTGTCTCTCGGCCTTGACGCGCAGCCAGGTGGTGGCGTTCATCCTCACCGCGCTGGTGTGCGTGCTGCTGATCCTGATCGGGCAGCCGCAGGTGCTGGATTTCTTCTCCGGCGCCTTGCCACGCAAGTTGATCAACGCGGTGGCGCACTTGTCGATGCTGCGTCACTTCGAGGCGATCGCACGCGGTGTGCTGGACGTTCGCGACCTGCTGTACTTCCTGCTCAGCATGGTCAGCTGGCTGATTGCCGGCGTGCTGCTGCTCGACCTGAAACGGATCCGCTGAGCCATGGCCCGCCTGCGTATTCCGCACGTATTCTTCGCGCCATTGCGGCTGAGCCGGCGCACCGTGCTGTATGGCGCGCTGGTGCTTCTGGTGCTGGTATCCGTGCCGTTGATCATGGCCAGCAGCCGCTGGTTGCGCGCGTCGCGGATCGATCTCACCACCGACCAGCTGTACACGCTGACGCCCGGCACGCTGCATATCGTCGACAGCCTGAGGCGACCACTGCGGCTGACCTTGTACTTCTCGGAGCACGCAACGCGGGACCTGCCGCAGCTGCGCAGCTACGAGCAGCGCGTGCGCGAAATGCTGCAGGAAACGGTGGCGCGCTCGCACGGCCACGTGCGCCTGCAGATCATCGACCCGGTGCCGTATTCCGACGACGAGGCCAGCGCCGAGGGCAGCGGCCTCACCGCCGCGAACGGCGGCAGCAACGGTGAGCGGGTGTTCTTCGGCCTGTCCGGCAGTGCGTTGTCCGGAAGCGTCGACAGCGATACCGGCGATGAGCGTGTGCCGGAGAAAACCCTGGCGATACCATTCTTCGATCCGGCCCGCGAAGCGTTCCTCGAATACGACATCGCCAAGCTGCTGTACGAGTTGAACCAGACCAGCAAGCCGCCGATCGGCGTGATCAGTTCGCTGCGCCTCGATGGCAACCCGGTGCTCAGCGAACAGCCCTGGACGGTGATGCAGCAGCTCGGTCAGTTGTTCGATGTTCGGACACTGGACCCGGCGACCCTGAGCCACATCGACGACACCATGCAGGTGCTACTGCTGGTGCATCCACGGCGGTTGCCGCCCGATGCGCAATATGCCATCGACCAGTACGTACTCAGGGGCGGACATCTGGTCGTGTTCGTCGATCCCGACGCGGAGCTCGACAACAGCCCGTACGGCCCGGACAGCACCACGTTTCCCGATCACGGTTCGGACCTGCCGCGGTTGTTTGCCGCCTGGGGCGTACGCTACGACCCGCGCAAGATCGTGCTCGATCGAGCCCGCGCGCTGCAGATCGAACTGGGCGGCAGCAGCCTCAATCATCCGGCCATGCTCGACCTCGGCTCGCAGGAGCTCAACCGCAATGACGTCGTCACGGCGAGCCTGCAGCGCATCAACGTCTCCACCGTCGGCTATTTCGATCTGGCGCCCGACGCGCGAACGCGCTTGATCCCACTGCTGCAGAGCAGTGCCGAAGCCGAGGTGGTGCCGACGCAACGGGTGCTGGATGCGACCAGCGACCCCACCACACTGCTGCAGGATTACAAGGCCGACAACGCGCATTACGTGCTGGCGGCGCGCCTGCGCGGTGTCTTCGACAGCGCGTTCCCCGCGCGGTCCGGCGAGCGCGGCCATATGGCGCATTCCGCGCCCAACGCCGAAGTGATCCTGGTGGGCGACACCGATCTGCTCAGCGACCGGTTGTGGGTGGAGCCCCAGACCATCCTGGGCCAGACGATGATGAGGGTCTTCGCCAACAACGGCGACTTCGTCACCAACCTGGTGGATAACCTGAGTGGTTCGTCGGCCTTGCTGTCGATCCGCGGCCGTTCCACTTCGCAGCGGCCGTTCACACGCGTGCAGGCGTTGCGCAACGTGGCCGACCAGAAGTTCCTGCAGAAGGAGCGCGAACTGGAGCAGGAGCTGGCCGACACCCGGCGTCGCCTCGACGAACTGCAGCCGTCCAAGGGCAGCCACGGCAGCACCGCCACCGCCGAGCAGCGCCGCGAGATCGAGCAGTTTCGCCAGCGCCAGCTGGCGATCAACAAGGAATTGCGCGACGTGCAGCACCAGCTCAACGCCGAGATCGACGCGCTGGGCCTGCGCGTGAAGGTCATCAACGTCGTGCTGGTGCCGGCGCTGGTAGTGCTGATCGGCCTGCTCTACGGCTGGCGGCGTACCCGCTACAGCCGCCAGCGGCAGTGAAAGCGGCAATCTGCCGCAAGCCGGCGGCATCGCATCGGCTGACTCTGCCGGTGCGCGCCATTATGCTGGGAGGTCGCCGGCGTTGCCGGTGCGGATGAAGGCGCTGGCGCAGCTGTCGTGATCGCAACCTTGCTCAAGTGGATCGTGCCGTGGGAGTTTTCGTGGATCTTCCTCGCGAGCTTCGTGCTGACCTGTGTGCTGTACCTGCGCGGCAGCCGCCGGCTGCCGGTGAGCTCAAGCCGCAAGCTGGCGTTCTGGACCGGCATGGCGATCATCTATGTGTCGTTGCACACGTACCTGGACTTCTACGCCGAGCATGAATTCTTCATGCACCGGATCCAGCAGCTGTTGCTGCACCATCTGGCACCGCTGCTGATCGTCACTGCCTTTCCCGGGACCGTGCTGCGCGCGGGCATGCCGCTGGCGTGGCGCGTGCGCGTGCTGCAGCCGCTGCGCCTTTCGTGGCCGTGGCGCGTGGTCAGCGGGGTGCTGTTGAATCCCACGGTGGCGACGCTGTTGTTCATCGCCTTCATCCTGATCTGGCTGATCCCGTCGATGCAGACGCTGGCGATGCTGGACTGGCGCATCTATCGCTTCATGAACTGGAGCATGTTGATCAGCGGCTTCGCCTACTGGTCGCTGGTGCTCGACCACCGGCCCCATCCGCCGGGCCGGATGACCGCGGGCCTGCGCGTGTTGTCGCCGGCGATCACCATGACCCCGCAGATTCTGGCGGGCGCGGTCATCACCTTCTCGAAAACCGACCTGTATCCGATCTTCGAAATCTGCGGTCGCGCATTCACCTTCAACGTGCTGACAGGTCAGCTGATAGGCGGCGTGATCATCTGGGTACCGTCGGCCCTGCTCGAATCGATCGGCGGGCTGATGGCGCTGCGCCAGTGGCTGCGGCTGTCACGCAATGGACGGCTGCCACGCAGGGCGCCGCGCGGCCTTCCGGCGGCGGCTACGCGGCCGAGCGCAGGGCGCTCTCCGTAGGATGCGGACGCGATGAGCTCCCCAGTCTTTCGATCAATCGCCTCGCCGGCCAGGTGGTCCGGACAAACTTCAGTGTCCTGCTTGTTCCTCGCCGGCATCGGTGGCGTTCGCCGGCCGAGCCACGAATTCCGTCGCCAGCGTGCTGCCATCGGAGAACTCGAGTGTCACGGGAATCGAGTCGCCGGGCTTCACGGGTGTGGCCGCCTGCATCAGCATCAGGTGATAACCCGCCGGTGCCAGGACCGCCTTGCCATGCGCCGGCACGGTCACCGTGTCGACCATCGTCATGCGGCTCATGCCGCCCTCGGTGGAACTGTGGTGCAGCATCACGTCGGCATATCGGGTGCTGCTGGCGCCGCTCAGCGCGACGGGCTGGTCGCTGTCGTTCTGCAGGATGACATAGCCGCCGGCCGGCAGGTCGCCGGGCAGGACGCGGATCCATGCGTGGCTCGCGCGCACGTGGTCGGCGGCAGTCGCATGGCCCGCGCCCGCGAAGAGCAGGCCGCCGAGCAGCAGGGACAAGGTGATGGTTTTCATCGAGCGGTTCCGGTGTCGAGCAAGAGATGCAGGTCGTGCACGAGATCGTCCTGCGAGGCGGACGGCGTAGCCAGGACGCGTGCCTTGCCGGCACGGTCGAACACGTAGATCGCCGAGCTGTGGCTGACCTCGTAGTTGCCGTCGGCCGAACCGGGTTCGCGGGAAAACGCCGAGCGATAACGTTTGCTCAACGCCTCGATCGCGCGCGCATCGCCAGTGAGCCCGACGGCACGCGGATCGAACGCATTGACATAGGCGTGCATGATGGCCGGCGTGTCGCGCGCCGGATCCACGCTGACGAACAATATCCGCGCGCCATCGGCCAGCGGCCCCAGCCGCTGCATCACCACGTGCAGTTGAGCCAGGGTGAGCGGGCAGACGTCCGGGCAATGCGTGTAGCCGAAATACAACAGCGTCACCTTGCCGCGGTAATCCGCACCGGTGACCGTTTTGCCGAGATCGTCGGTGAGCTTGAAGTCGAGGTCGGGCATGTGGCCGCTGATATTGGTCAGCCGCAACGGCAGCGGTTCGTTCGATGGCAGCCCGCCAGCAACAGTCCGGCGACCAGCAGCAGCGCGGGGGAAAAGATGCGGCAGAGCTTCATGCGAGAATCCGGATGATCAAGCACGCAAGCATACGACAGGGTCGGCATGCATGGCCCGGCAAACAGGACATTCGGCGATGATGCGACAACCTGTCACGACGCGATGGGGTCTGCTGGTCGGCGTGGCGGGCGCCAGTGCGGTGCTGCTCGGCGCGTTCGGTGCGCATGGCTTGCGCGATGTGCTCGATGCGCAAAAGCTCCAGTTGTGGCGCACTGCAGTGGACTATCACGTCTGGCATGCGCTGGCGCTGGCCCTGGCAGCGGGCCTCGGGCGTGGCCGCAGCGGACGTTTCGCGATCGCTGCGCTGTCCACCGGCATCGTGCTGTTCAGCGGCAGCCTGTACGCGCTGGCCCTCGGCGCGCCGCGCTGGACGGGCGTCGTCACGCCGTTCGGTGGGCTGGCCTTCATCGCCGGCTGGATCGCGCTCGGCTTGTCGCTGAGCGGCGGTAACGACTAGTTCCCGGGCGCGTCACCACGCTGTCATGGTGGAGTGGGACGCTGTCGGCATGAACACGCCGATGACCCTCCGCCGCAGCGCGCATGTGTTTCCCTATCCGCAAACACATGCGCGGCGGTCACTGCGATGGCTGCCCTGGCTGGCATGTGCTGCGCTGGGCGTATGGGCCACGCATCCCGACCTCATCCATGCGGCGACCGGTGGCGAGACGGTAGTAACTGCGTCACCCCTGGTGCACTGGAAAGACGCGAAGCACGACTGGCTGCTGGTGGTCGATCCGGCCACCCATGAACTGATGGTCTACGACGCCAATGACGGCCGTCCCCTGCGCCGGCTCGGAGCCGCCCAGGGTGTGCAAGCCATCGACTCGATCACCGGCGAAGGTCAACCGGCTCATCGCGACCAACCGATCAGGCTCCCGTCCGCAGGTATTCAGCCTACCCGACTTGCAGCCGATGGCGCTGGCGACCCGCTGAAGACGCCGATCGCGCCTCAGCCAAACACCAGTGGCATGCCGACATGCAACACAAGATCGGCGCAGAAGTGCGCCAGCATCGCGTGCTCCAGGCCGTACTTCCAGAACAGGCCGCCGGTCACCACGCCCACCAGTGCATTGAGCAGCACGATTCGCGCGATCGGCAGCGGAGCGTGCGCCATGCCGGTCGCGAATGCCGCCGGCAGATGGCCTGCGCCGAACAGCAGCGCAGCGAGCACGATGGCCAGCACGAACATCCACGGCCGGGCCACGCGCCGGTTGCATCGCGCCAGCAGCCATACCAGGCTGCGACAAGGAACAGGCGACATTCCACTTCTTCCACGATGCCGCCGTAGAACGATGCCAGGAATCCACGCCACGCCCAGCCCGTCGCGGTGAAGGCGTGTCCACGCGGCTTCCTTGGGGCCGAGCAGCGACAGCCAGGTGACCAGCAGACCGCCGAGCAAGCCGAGCAGGATCGCCAGCCACCAGCGTGCACTGCCGCGAGGGATCGCGAGGGCGCCGGTAGGCCCATGCCCGCAACCACGGCGCATCCAGGCCGTACGGGGTGCCCAGGTAAAGCCCCAGCCACGCAAGCAGCCAGCACAGCACGCCCGACTTGTGCGATCTGTAGCTGCCATCACGACCGGCAGAGGCAACGGCACGTGCGGCCAATTTCTGCGGCATGAACGCGAACAGATAGGGAAACAGAGCACAGTGTCGCCAGCGCGCCGGCCAAGCCGAGCAGCAGCGCAAGTTTCAGGTTCGGTCCGCGCGAAGGTGCCGCAGAAAGCGAGATGTCCATAGCAATGTCCTTGAGCAGGTTGGCTCAACGCGGTCGCTTGAAATACAGCAGGGCCGGCTGCGCAATGCCGGCGCACACGACGCTGACCAGTTCCCATCCCTGAGCGCCTTCGCGATTGAGCGCGGTGATGGTCTCTTCGTCCGTCGGCGTCAACGTAAGGTGCAGGCCGCCGCCGCCGTATTTCAGGGTGACCACTTTGTATTCCCAGGTCGCGGACATCGTTTTCTCCTCGATGAAATCAATTTTCGTCGTCTGTCACCGGCTCGCTCTTGCCGGGTTTCAGCCGCCCGGCCTTGCGCAACGCCTCACGCAGTACGTACTCGATCTGCGCATTGACGCTGCGCAGCTCGTCGTCGGACCAGCGTTGCATCGCATCCAGCACGGTCGCGCTGATGCGCAATGGATAGGCTTTTTTCTCGGCCGCCATGCGGGCTCAGTGCCGCATGCGTCCACGCCTTGCGGCGTGGATCGCAATGAACGCGATCAGGAGGATGACGATGAGGCTTGCCATGATCATCTCCTCAGTACAACGTGCCGGTGTTCAGCACCGGCTGGGTGCCGCGCTCGCCGCACAGCACCACCAGCAGATTGCTGACCATAGCCGCCTTGCGCTCTTCGTCGAGCTGCACCACGCCGCGTTGGCTGAGCTGGTCGAGCGCCATTTCGACCATGCTCACCGCGCCTTCGACGATCTTGGTGCGGGCCGCGATGATCGCGCCGGCCTGCTGCCGCTGCAGCATGGCCTGGGCGATTTCCTGAGCGTAGGCGAGATGGCTGATGCGCGCCTCGACCACCTGCACGCCGGCCTTGCCGAGGCGGTTCTGGATCTCGTCGCGCAGATGCGAGTTGATCACCTCGCCGTGGCTGCGCAGCGAAGGCTTGCCGTCATCGTGCGCATCGTACGGATAGCTCTGCGCCATTTGCCGCAGTGCCGATTCGCTCTGGATGTGCACGTAGTTTTCGTAGTCGTCGACGCAGAACACGGCTTCGGCGGTATCCAGTACCTGCCACACCACCACGGCGCCGATCTCGATCGGATTGCCGTCGCTGTCGTTGACCTTCAGCTTGCCGCTCTCGAAGTTGCGCACGCGCAGCGAGATGCGACGCCTGGTGAAGAACGGGTTGGTCCAGCGCAAACCTTCCTGCCGCACTGTGCCGGCGTACTTGCCGAACAACTGCAGCACCTGGCCTTCGTTGGGCGCGACCTGGAAATAGCCCTTGAGCAGGAAAACGTCGATGGCAAGCAGGATCACGCCGGTCAGCACGAGTGCCACCGACGGTGCCTCCGGCCGGGCGTGGATGGCTGAGTAAAGCAGCGCCACGGCGACGCCCGCCAACACCAGATTCAGGCCGATGAAGGGGATGCCTGCGACGGAAAAGCCAGTACGTTCGTTCATTGTGTCGTCTCCCTGAGGTGCGGAGATTAGATATCAAATTGATATCAAATACAAGACGCCGGTGCGGGGCCGCTCCGAGGGTCGGCCGGCATGCCGCCGCGCCGCCGGCGCCGCCGAATACAATGGCGTTTTGCCTGCCCCGGAGAACCCTGATGAAGCCATTCGGCACGCCTCATTCCGACCATGCGTTGCGTGTCCTGCTGCTCGGGTCCGGCGAGCTGGGCAAGGAAGTGGCGATCGAGTTGCAGCGCTACGCCGTGGAAGTGATCGCGGTGGATCGCTATGCGAATGCGCCGGCCATGCAGGTTGCCCATCGCAGCCACGTCGTCGACATGCTGGACGGAAAGGCGTTGCGCGCGGTGATCGAGCTCGAAAAGCCCGACCTGGTGGTACCGGAGATCGAGGCGATCCACACGCCGACCCTGATCGAGCTGGAGAAGGAAGGCCAGCGGGTGATCCCGACGGCCCGCGCGGCGTGGCTGACGATGGACCGTGAAGGCATCCGCAAGCTGGCCGCCGAGGAATTGCAGCTGCCGACCTCGCCATATCGTTTCTGCGCCGGCGAAACGCAATATCGCGAAGCCGCCGCTGCGATCGGTTATCCGTTCGTGGTCAAGCCGGTGATGAGTTCATCCGGCAAGGGCCAGAGCGTCGTGCGCAGCGCCGACGAACTGCAGCTGGCGTGGGATTACGCGCAGTCCGGCGGACGTGCGGGCAGGGGCCGGGTGATCGTCGAAGGTTTCGTCGATTTCGATTACGAGATTACCCTGCTGACCGTGCGGCATACCGACGGCGTGAGCTTCTGCGCGCCGATCGGGCATCGCCAGGAGGAAGGCGATTACCGCGAATCGTGGCAGCCGCAGCCGATGAGCGATGCCGCACTGGCCGAGGCGCAACGGCAGGCCGCCGCGGTCACCGGCGCACTCGGTGGCTGGGGGGTGTTCGGCGTTGAGTTCTTCGTGAAAGGCGATACGGTGATCTTCTCCGAGGTCAGCCCGCGGCCTCACGACACCGGACTGGTCACCCTGATCTCGCAGGAGTTCTCCGAATTCGCGCTGCATGCGCGGGCGATCCTCGGCCTGCCGATTCCGGTGATCCACCAGTACGGCCCGTCCGCTTCGTGCGCGGTGCTGGTCGAGGGCGACGGTGCGGCACCGCGCTATCACGGCGTGGCCGATGCGCTGGCCGAGCCGGATACGCAACTGCGCCTTTTCGGCAAGCCCGAGGTGAAAGGACGGCGGCGCATGGCGGTGACCCTGGCGCGCGCCGGATCACTGGAAGCCGCCGTGGGCAAGGCGGTGCGCGCGGCGGGTCGCCTTCGCATCGAGTTGTGAGCGCGGGACGATGGGATAGGCTTGTCGGACGGCAAGTTGATTGAGGAGCACGGTGCATGGCGACGAGCGGATTTGCGCATTGGCTGGTAGTCGTGGTGGAGCTCAGCGTGGCGTTCGCGATGTTGCTGCTGGCGCTGGCGGCGGTGGTGTTGATGGCGACCTGGGTAGTGGATCGCAATCAGACCGGCAACGCGGTGCTGCGCAATTTTCCGGTGATCGGCCACTTCCGCTACTGGTTCCTGCATCTGGGCGAATTTTTTCGCCAGTACCTGTATTCCAGCGACCGCGAGGAGATGCCTTTCAACCGCGCGCAGCGCACCTGGGTCTATCGCGCAGCCAAAGACGTGGACAACACGAACGCCTTCGGCTCCAGTCGCGACCTGCGTGCCGAGGGCGTGCCTTTCTTCGTCAATGCGCCGTTTCCCGACCTGGGCATGGATCACGTCGAGCCGGTACCGGTGACGATCGGCCCGCATGCGCGCGAGCCATACAGCCATGCCGCGTTCTTCAACATTTCGGCGATGAGCTTCGGCGCGCTGTCGGCGCCGGCGGTGCGCGCGCTGTCGCGCGGCGCGGCGAAGGCGGGCATCTGGATGGACACCGGCGAGGGTGGTCTGGCGCCGTACCACCTCGAAGGCGGCTGCGACATCATCTTCGAGATCGGCACCGCCAAATACGGCGTACGCACGCCTGACGGCAGGCTGGACGACGACAAGCTGCTGGCGATCTGCGCGCACAAGCAGGTGAAAATGGTCAGCATCAAGCTCGGCCAGGGCGCCAAGCCGGGCATGGGCGGCCTGCTGCCGGGGGCCAAGGTCACCGTCGAGATCGCCGCAATCCGCGGCATTCCGGTCGGGGAGGATTCGCAGAGCCCGAACCGGCACCTGGACATCGGCAACGTGTCGCAGCTGATGGACAGCATCGGCCACATCCGCGAGCTCACCGGCAAGCCGGTGGGTTTCAAGGCGGTGCTGGGCGGCGTGGAGTGGATCGGCGAGCTGTGCGATGAAGTGCACAGGCGCGGCATCGCGAGCGCGCCGGATTTCATCATCGTCGACGGTTCCGAGGGCGGCACCGGCGCCGCGCCGCAAACCTTGATGGAAGGCGTGGGCCTGCCGTTGCATGAGGCGTTGCCGGCCTTGCTCGACATGCTGATCGTCAAGGGCCTGCGCGAACGCATCAAGGTCATCTGCTCGGGCAAGTGCGTCACCGCCTACGACGTGGCGTGGGCGCTGTCGATCGGCGCGGACTTCGTCAACTCGGCGCGTGGTTTCATGCTGGCGCTGGGCTGCATCCAGTCGCTGCAGTGCAACCGAAACACCTGTCCTACCGGCATCACCACGCAGAACCCGAAACTGCAGCGCGGCCTGGTGGTGACCGACAAGAGCGAGCGCGTCTACCACTACGCCAAGAACGTGATGAAGGAAGTCGGCATCATTGCGCACAGCTGTGGTGTCAGCGAACCGCGCCAGCTCAACCGCAGGCATTGCCGCGTGGTGGGTGACGACGGCTTGTCGATTCCGTTGGAGAAGCTGTTTCCGTATCCGCAGGAGCAGTCCCCGGCGCAACCTGGATGACGGTTAACGCGGCGGCTCCGATGGCATCGGCTGCCACCCTTCGGCCGTACGTACCTGCAATGGCCTGAAGCGCCGCTTGTAGTCCATCTTCGGATGGCCGTCTATCCAGAAGCCCAGGTACAGCCACGGTATGCCGCGATGGCGGGCCAGCTCGATCTGTTGCAGGATCGCGAAAGTGCCGAGGCTGCGCGCGGTCTCGCCAGGGTCGTAGAACGTATAGACGGCTGAAACGCCGTTGAGGCAGACGTCGGTCACGGCCACCGCCAGCAGCCGTTCGCCCAGGCGCAATTCCAGGAACAGGGTGGGACTCCACGGCGCGGTGAGGAAGCGACGGAAATCACTTGCCTCCGCATCGTCCATGCCGCCACCGGCGTGGCGTGTCTGCAGGTAGCGCTCGTACAGCGTGTGACGTTCGCGGTTGTAACCGGGGATCGACTCGACAATGGTGAGGTCGTCGTTGCGCTTCAGGCAGCGGCGCTGGGCGCGGTCCGGTTCGAAATTCGCCACGTCGATGCGGCACGGCGTGCAGGCATGGCATTGCGCACAATGCGGAAGGTACAGATGGCCGCCGGCGCGACGAAAGCCGCGTTCCAGCGCGGGACCGTACAACTGGTCGAGCTGCGGTGCGGCCGGGTCCAGCACCAGGTTCTGCGCGGTGCGATCGGCGTAGTAGCCGCACGCGTGGGGCAGCGTCTGGAACAGGCGGACTTGGTCAGAGCGGGACATGGACCGATTCTATGCCCGCACACCGGCAACGCACCATCGGTAAAGCGTCAAATGACGTGCAGGTAGCGCAGCATCACCACGGCGAAAGCGGCCAGCACCAGAAGCAGCATGATGCGTCGTACGCGCGCCACCGTGTACTGGCGCCGCGTGGCGGGCGTCGGATTGCGCACTGCGGCCAGCTCTTCGCCGTGACGGATCACCGGCTCGATGCCGATCTCGCGCAGCAGCGCGCGTGCTCGGGTGTAATCGTCGGCGTGGGTGATCCAGACCTGCGCCCAGCTGTCCCGGTTGTCCTGCCGTTGCGAGTAGCTGAAACGCTGCCAGCTCGAACGGTTGTAGTTGGAACGATTGGCCACGCTGGCCTCGATGCCGTGTTCGGCCATCAGGGCGATCACGCGGTCGACGTTTTCCTGGCGGGGTGAGGTGTAAATCTGGCGCATGCGTGGAGTTTACGCGATCAGTCGCCGCGTACGCGGATCAGGCCTTCCTGCGCGGTGGAGGCCACCAGCCGGCCATCGCGGCTGAAGATCTGCCCGCGCGCCAGCCCGCGTCCGCCTTGCGCGGTAGGGCTGTCGAACGAATACAGCAGCCACTCGTCGACGCGGAAGGCCCGGTGGAACCACAACGCGTGGTCGAGGCTGGCCATCTGCACGTTGTGGGTGAGATAGGAGATGCCATGCGGCAGCGTGGCGGTGCCGATCAAATGGAAGTCCGACGCGTACGCCAGCAGCGCGCGATGCAGGATCGCCGAGTCGTCGATCGGCGAGGTCAGCTTGAACCAGATGTGCTGGATCGGCGGGCGCTTGGCCGGGTGACGCTCGTCGCGCGGCCACACCTGGCGGAACTCGAACGGGCCGTCGATCCCCATCCAGCGTTGCAGCTTCACCGGCAAGCGGGCCAGCTCGTCCGGCGGCAGCGGATGCAGCGGTTCGATGTCTTCGGGCGCGGGCACTTCGGGCATCGAGGTCTGGTGTTCCACGCCCTGTTCGGGCAGCTGGAACGACACCGAACCGTTCAGGATCGGCTGGCCATGCTGGATCGCCAGCACCCGCCGCGACGAGAACGTGCCGCCATCGCGCGCACGCTCCACGCTGTAGACGATCGGTGCCTCGATATCGCCGGCGCGCAGGAAGTACGCGTGCAGCGAGTGCGCCTCGCGCATCGGGTCGACCGTTTCCTGCGCCGCCGCCAGCGCCTGTCCCAGCACCTGTCCGCCGAACACGAAGCGGGTGCCGATGTCGCGGCTCTGGCCGCGGAACAGGTTGTCCTCCAGTCGTTCGAGCCGCAGCAGTTCGACGAGTTCGACGACGTGGTCTTCGCTCATGGCGTGTCCTTGCAAGGGGGCGCCAGTATAGCGGTGGCAGTAGTCAGCGGGCGCCGGCCCGCTCGCCGGCGGGAGCGCCGGCTTCGAAGGTGACCTTCACCGCCTCGGGATCGAGCGCGGCCAGGAAGTCGTGTGCGTCGAACGCCTCGCCTGCGGCGAGTGTGCCGGTGCCGCGGACACGGCCATCGAGGATGCGTTGCAGCGCTTCGACCAGCAACGGCGCTGTCACGGCGTAGATGTCGCGTCCGCTGGCGATGGCGCGACAAGCGTGGTTGCCACGGCGCACGCGCACGTCGACGACAAAGCGCTGCGCAGAGCGCCCGCTGTCGTCGGTGGCGACCGGCGCTGGCGTGGCCGGATCGCGCAGGTCGCGCAATGGCGCGAGATTCATCCATGAGTGCAGGTTGCGGCTGCGATGTGATGCGGCACCACGATGGTCTCGGACAGGGGAAGCAGCACGGTCTCCAGGCGTCCGAACGGTGACGGGAAATCGGTCTCGCGTATGGGCGCGGCGTCGGGCATGGTGCGGGTGAGGCCGTGTTCGATATACGTTCGTGGGTAATGGTTGCGTTCGCTGGTAATGCGGGTGCCGCGCGTGGGATGCCAACCGTCGAGTGCCACGGCGATGTCCACCGCGTCCGCCTCGGTGGCACCATCGAGCGCGGCGCTGGCCAGCAGGTCGGCGAGGCCGCCGTAGAAAGCCATCGCCGGCAACACCGTCACGCCCGCGGCTTTCGCCTCGGCGTCGCGCGCGAAGGTATCGACCACGGCACGCTGTTCCGCCGCCACGTCGAGGTAGTGGATGCGTGCGCGCAGCGCCGCGTCCAGCACTGCCGCGGCGGTGTCGAGAAACGGGCCGGCGCAATGCAGGACGGCGGCGGTACCGGCGAGGGCGCCATCCAGTGCAACCGGATCGTCGGTGGCGGCCACGCGGACCTCGACGCCGGTAACCGCGCCCAGTTCATGCAGCCGGGCCGCATCGCGGCCGCAGGCCACCGGTACGAAACCGCGGCGGCGCAATTCGGCCAGCGACGAAGCGGCCGGTATGGCCGTAGGCGCCGTATACCGCGATGCGGCGGAGGGGTTCTGTCGTCATGCTTCGTCTCTTTGTGCGATCGACTGTCTGTGCATTGACCCGGCATTCGCGCAGAGGATGCTCCGGTGAACGAGGACGCCGCGCCGGTGCATGCCCGGCGCCAGCGCCCGTGCGGGGACTGATGCTGCTTCGCGGATCACGACGTCGCTTTCGCCTCGCTCAGCTTCTGCGCGCACTCCTCGCAACACACCTCCACGGTGCGGCCGCCGATGGTGACCTTGATGGCGTTGCCGTCGAGCGGATAGTCGCAGGCGGCGCAGGTGTTCTCGTTCATGGCGTGTCTCCGCTAGGGCCCGTGATCGGGCAGGCGCAGGAGACCATCGAAAGCACCCCGGCGGCTGTCAGGATCTTTAGCGATTCACGCGACGCGCAGGCCGCCGCCGCAGCGGCTGCTGCGACCGACAGCGACAGGCACGCATCGCGCCGGTCCTAGCGCAGCCGTTGCAGGCCGCAGGCCGGAACGATGGCGCCCCACGGGAACAGCGGGCCGGGATCGAGCTTGCGATGAACTTCAAGTGCGGGATCGTCGCTGGCCGGCATCAATGCGGTGTCCAGATCCTCGTGCCCGGCGATCTGGCACAGGTTCGGGAATTCCAGACGCAAGAGCGCCAGCAGCGCATTCAGTGCGGCGATCTGGACCTCGCCATACGGCTCGGTCATCTCCTGGTGACGCGAATCCCACCAGTGCGGATAGCGGCCCAGGTTGACCAGTTCGATGCCGATCGAGTTCGGGTTGTGGCCGCGCACGTGGTTGGCGACACGCACGCCCGGAACGTAGCGGCAGACCGCGCCATCGCGGTCGATGTAGTAGTGCCCGCTGTTGCCTGCGCCGCTGGGATGCAGGGGCTTTTCGCCATATTCGCGGGCGGTGGCCAGATCGGGCAGCTCGGTGCAGTGGATCACCACCAGCTCCACGGCGTCGGCGGAGCGTTCCGGCAGCAGGTCGACATAGGGCAGCGGTTGATCGTGGATGCTCAGGTTCATGCGCGGCAGTCTCGCATGCGGCAGGCCGCCCGGAAACGCTGCCTGTTACCATGAACGTCTTGCCTTCTGCAGTTTTCATGGAGACCGCCATGCGCGGCCAGATCATTCTTTCGCACGGTTCGGGTGCCGGCCCGGACGCCACCAAGGTCAGCGCGCTGGCCGCGCTGGCCGAATCACTGGGGTGGCGCACGCAGCGGCCGGATTACGCGACCGACGATGCGCGCGGCCATGCCGGCTCGGTCGCGCCGCGCATCGCCCGCCTGCGTGCCACGGTAGAGGCGCTGGAGTCGCCGCCGCTGCTGGTCGGTTCCAGCATGGGCGCGTTCGTGTCGGGCCTGGTCTCGCTGGACGTGCCGGTGGCCGCTTTGCTGCTGCTGGCCACGCCGAGCGAGATCCCGGGTTATGCGCGCAAGTTCGACCTGCGCGCCGATGTGCCGACGTGCCTGGTCCACGGCTGGCGCGACGAAACCTGTCCGCTGGCGGGCGTGCATGCGTTCGCCGCAAAACGTCGCCTGCCGCTGCTGGTGCTGGATGACGATCATCGGCTGAGCGCGAGCATGGATGCGATCGCCGCGCAGTTCCGGTTGATGCTCGAGCGACTGGCGGATGCCACGTGAGCCATTACTTCGCCACCTGTCCGAAAGGCATGGAGTACCTGCTGCGCGACGAGCTGATCGCCATCGGCGCCAGCGACGTTCGCGAGGCGCTGGCCGGCGCGCATTTCTCGGGCACGCTGGAAACGGCGTACAAGGCCTGCCTGTGGTCGCGCCTGGCCAGCCGTATCCTGCTGCCGCTGGCGGAGTTCGATGCGGCCGATGACGATGCGCTGTATCGCGGCGTGCAGGCGATCGACTGGAGCGAACATCTGGCCGCCCACGCCACCTTCGCGGTCGACGCCGGCACGGCGATGAGCAAGCTCACCCACAGCCAGTTCATCGGCCTGCGCACGAAGGACGCGGTGGTCGACCAGTTCCGCCAGCGCGACGGTTCGCGCCCCGGCATCGACACCGACGAACCGGACATCCGCATCAACCTGCGCTTGCGCCGCGATCGCGCCACCGTGTCGCTGGACCTGGCCGGCTCGCCGCTGCACCGGCGCGGCTGGCGCGAAGAGCAGGGCGAGGCGCCGCTCAAGGAAAATCTCGCCGCCGCGATGTTGCTGCGGGCGCGCTGGCCGGAGGTGTACGCCGCCGGTGGCGCGCTGCTCGATCCGATGTGCGGGTCGGGCACCTTGCTGATCGAAGGCGCGTTGATGGCCGCCGACGTGGCGCCGGGCCTGCGCCGCGAGTATTTCGGTTTCCTCGGATGGCAGCAGCACGACATTGCTTTGTGGCGCAGCCTGCTGGACGAAGCGAAGCAACGTGCGGAAACCGGTTTGCGCAGTTTGCGCAGCGTGTTCTTCGGCAGCGACGCCGACCCACGCATGGTTCAGACGGCCAAACGCAACGCGCAGGCTGCCGGTGTGGCCGGCTTCTTCACCCTGGACAAGCAGGACGTGGTGCATGCCGCGCCACCACCGGGGATCGACTACGGCCTGGTCATCACCAACCCGCCGTACGGCGAGCGCCTCGGCGATCGCGCCGAAATGCCCAGGCTGTATCGCGCCGTGGGCGACACGCTGCGCGCGCGTTTCGCCGGCTGGCGCGCCGCCGTGCTGGCCGGCGACGTGGAACTCGGTCGCGCGATGCAGCTGCATGCGGACAAGCGTTACGCGCTCTACAACGGTGCGCTGGAAACCGTGCTGCTGACCTTCGACCTGAAGGCGCGCGACGAAAAGCCGCGCGAGCTGAAGCCGCTGTCGGCCGGCGCGCAGATGCTGAAGAACCGGCTCGAGAAGAACGTCAAGCATCTGCGCAAGCGGCTCGTCCGCGAAGGCATCCATTGCTGGCGCGCCTACGACCAGGACCTGCCCGAATACGCCGCCGCGATCGACGTCTATGGCGACACGAACGGCGACGACCACTTGCACATCCAGGAGTACCGTGCGCCAGCCGACGTGCCGCCGGACGTTGCGCGCCTGCGCCTGCGCGAGATCGCCCGCGTCGCCGGCGAAGTGCTTGGGGTGCCGCGCGAACGCATCGCGACAAAGACGCGCGAGCGCGGCAAGGGTGGTTCGAAATACGGCCAGCTCGATCAGCGCAATGAATTCATCGAGGTGGAGGAAGGTGGCCTGAAATTTCTGGTCAACCTTACCGATTACCTGGATACCGGCCTGTTCCTCGATCACCGGCTGGTACGCGCGAAAGTGCGCGAACTGGCAGACGGCAAGTGCTTCCTCAACCTGTTTGCCTACACCGCCACGGCCAGCGTGCACGCGGCGGCCGGCGGCGCACTGGAAACCACCAGCGTCGACCTGTCCGCCACGTACCTGGAATGGGCGTCGCGCAACCTCGCCTTGAACGGCTTCAGCGGTGCGAGTCATCGGCTGATGCAGTTCGATGCGATGGAATTCCTGCAGCGCGATCGCGGTCATTACGGCTTGATCTTTGTCGACCCGCCCACGTTTTCCAACTCCAAGCGCGCCGAGGATTTCGACGTGCAGCGCGATCACGTCAAGCTGCTCGATGCCTGCAACGAGCGGCTGACGCGTGATGGCGTGATCGTGTTCTCCAACAACTTTCGCCGATTCAAGCTCGACCGCGCAGAGCTGGAACAGCGCTTCGAGATCGAGGACTGGACCGCCCCCAGCATCCCGTTCGACTTCGCCCGCCGCGCGGACATCCACGGCTGCTGGCTGCTGCGTCGGCGCAAGGCCGACCCCGGGATAAATCCCTGGGATTCGGCGCGCATCAAAAAGTGAACCCTTCAGTCCACATTAAGTGTGCTCAGTCGAGCATCCGTCCTGCACAACGGAGAGAAATCATGACTCGACATTTCAGTGGCGCAGGCAAGCTGGCAGTACTCGGTATCGCGATGGCGGCCGCGCTGGCCATGCCGCTTGGCGCATCGGCGCGTGGCTGGGGTGGCGGGCACGGCTATCACGGTGGTGGCCACGGCGGTTATCACGGCAGCTACGGTGGTCACGGTTATTACGGCGGCCATGGCGGTTATTACGGTCACGGCGGCGGGCACTGGAGCGGTGGCCGCTGGATCGCCGGCGCCATCGTCACCGGCGCCGTGCTGGGCCTGGTGGCCGATTCCCTGCGACCGGCGCCGGTGTATTACGGCCCCCCGGTCGTTTACAGCCAGCCGCGCACCGTGATCTACCAGGATGGTCCGCCGATCGTGCAGCGTCGCGTGGTCGAAACCCGCACGGTTTACGACGATCAGCAAACGCGATACATCCGCGATGACGGCTACGATCAGGACGACGGCTACGACGGCGACTGACGCCCACGCAAGCCCAATGCAGCAGAAGAGCCCGGCTTGCCGGGCTCTTCTGTTTTTGGCTGCGATCGAATGCCCCTGGTGGATAGTGCGCCGGCACGGTTGTTGGCTGATCCGCACCGCTGCCATGGTGTTTGGCCTGCGCAGCCAGTTCATCGAAACGTGTCTTGTCGATCTTGCTGACCGACTGGATCGCGCAGGGCGGCTGGTTGCGTGAGCGCACTGTCTCACCGACTTCGCCGCAGATGCGGCCCGGTTGACGGCGGCATTGGACCGGTTGGGCCGGAACATCAGGCCGACCGGTGCCATGCCCAGCCGCGGGCATTCGCTCTGCAAGGTCACCAGATAACGCTTCGGCCCGGTGCGCACAACGGCGGTGCGAGCGTCCACGATGTGCCACTCGTTGATCTGGCTGGTATCGATGCAGTCGGCCGCCGGCAGTGGTGATCGTGTCGCGGCCGTTTCGGATGCCTGCGCGACGCCGGTTCCGGCGCCAACGGCGAACAGGAAAAGCAGGGTGGGGACGATCTTTTTCATCGGCGTTACCTCTGTCGGACTGCACGCATGCCGTGATGGAGCTACGGGGGAAGGCCCTACATCGCGGAGACGCGGGGCGTTTGAACGGGCGGTGCAAAGTATCTGCCTTTTTCTTATCACAATAAGTGAACGATACGCACGGCATGCTCGCGGCTATGTTTTTGAACGATAAGCACCACCGGACGTCCCGGTCTGCCGCCGCCAGGGCCTTGCCGGAGCAGCCGCGATGAGCGCCCGGCCGTTGCAGACAGCCGACACGATGGCAACGCGATTCAACCAGGTGCGCCGCCGCACACTGGAGCTGTGTGCCGGCCTGAACGCCGAAGACATGCAGTTGCAGTCGATGCCTGATGCCAGCCCCGGCAAATGGCATCTGGCGCACACCACCTGGTTCTTCGAGCAATTCGTGCTTGCGCGCGACCCGGCTTATCGGCCAAGCAACGCCGCATGGAATCAGTTGTTCAACTCCTACTACGAGTCGGTCGGACCGATGCACGCGCGTCCGCAGCGCGGTTTGCTGTCGCGGCCCTCGCTGGAAGACGTTCGCGGTTATCGACAATTCGTGGACGACGCCATAACAGACCTGCTTGATGGCGATGACGATCCGGAAATTGTCACCCTCGTCGAGCTGGGCATGCAGCACGAGCAACAGCATCAGGAGCTGCTGCTCACCGACATCAAGCACGCGCTCTGGTGCAATCCGTTGCAGCCTGCCTATCGCGCGCCGATCCCTTCGACCGATGCGGGCGCGGTGCCATTGCGCTTCGTCGATGGCCGCGACGGTATCGTCGAGATCGGCCATCGCGGCGAAAACTTCGCCTTCGACAACGAGAAGCCGCGGCACCGCAGTCTGCTGCAGCCGCACGCATTGGCCAACCGGCTGGTGACCAATGGGGAATACCTCGCCTTCGTGCGCGAAGGTGGTTACCGCGAGCCGGGCCTTTGGCTGTCCGATGGCTGGGCCACCGTGCAGCGCGAAGCTTGGAAGCATCCGCTTTACTGGCAGGACGATCTGGCCAGCGAGTTCACGCTCGCCGGCGTGCGCGCGCTCGATCCGAACGAACCGGCCTGTCACCTGAGCTACTACGAAGCCGAGGCGTTTGCGCGCTGGGCCGGTGCGCGCCTGCCTACCGAGGCGGAGTGGGAGACAGCGGCGCAGGGCGTTGCGGTCGATGGCAACCTGCAGGACGAACGGCGCTTCCAGCCGCGCCCGGCACAGGGTGATGCGGACCTGTTGCAGCTCTACGGCGATGTATGGGAATGGACCGCCTCGCCGTACGTCGGCTATCCCCGCTTCCGTCCGTTGCCCGGCTCGCTGGGCGAATACAACGGCAAATTCATGTGCGGCCAGTGGGTGCTGCGTGGCGGGTCGTGCGTCACGCCGCGCGATCACATTCGCGCCACTTACCGCAATTTCTTTCCGCCTCAGGCCCGTTGGCAATTTGCCGGGCTGCGATTGGGACAGGACCGATGAGCAGTGTGCAACCTTGCGGCTTCAGCGCGGATGATCGTCGCCCGCCGATAAACGATTTGCTGGAAGTCGCCCAGCGCGGTCTGGCGCTCAAGCCCAAGCGGCTGCCGTCATGGCTGTTTTACGATGAGCGTGGCTCCGCGTTGTTCGACAAGATCTGCGAGCAGCCGGAGTATTACCTGACCCGTTGCGAAATTGCGTTGATGGACGAACACGCGCAACGCATTGCCGATGCACTCGGCAGCGAGGTTCGCCTGGTCGAATACGGCAGCGGCAACGCGCGCAAGACCCGCATGCTCCTTCAGCACCTGCACGCGCCCGTCGCCTACGTGCCGGTGGAACTGTCGGCCGAACCCCTGCGGCGCAGCGTTGACCAGTTGGCCATCGAGTTTCCGCAGTTGCCGTTGCAGCCGTTGTGCGCGGATTTCAGCAAGCCGCTGCGACTGCCGATTCCGCCGCGCGCGCCGCGCCGGACGGTGGTGTATTTCCCCGGTTCCACCATCGGCAACTTCGAGAGCCGCGAGGCGGCCGTGCTGCTGCGCAAGATGCGCAATGAAATGGGCGATGCCGGCGGCATCCTGATCGGCGTCGACCTGAAGAAGGATCCGGCGGTGATCGAGGCGGCCTACAACGATCGCGCCGGCGTCACCGCCGAGTTCACCCTCAACATGCTGCGCCGTTTGAATCGCGACATCGGCAGCAACTTCAATGTGTCGGCGTTCGCGCACCGGGCGCACTACAACCCCATGGCCGGCCGCATCGAAACCCACCTGGTCAGCCGCTGCGAGCAGCAGGTCAAGGTGGGCCGCGCGAACGTGTCGTTCCACGCGGACGAGGCGATCCAGGTCGAATACAGCTGCAAGTATTCGCTGGAGGATTTCGCTGCGCTGGCGGCCAGGGCGGGCCTGGCCGTGCAGCAGGTGTGGACCGATGCCGAACGCATGTTCAGCGTGCAATACCTGGTGCGCGCCAGCACGCTGGTGCGCTGAACCGCTACTTCACGCCGTACAGCGCCCGCACGTCGGTGGTTAGTGCGGCCTGGCTGTCCGCGCGGGCGTAGAACATGTGTCCGCCGGGGTAACTCTTCACCTGCACGCGGGTCCGGGTCGCCCATCGCCGGCATCTGGTCGACGATCAGCACCGAGGCCATGAACGGACAGGACAGGTCGTCCCAGCCGTGCGCGATCAGCACGCGCAAGCCCGGATCGTTCGCCACCGATTCGCGCAACTGCGACACCGAGCCTTCGCGGGCATCGTCGTCCTCATGCCACAGCTTGTTCACCTCGTAGCTCAGTGCGTTGTAGCGGCCGTCGAATTTCCAGCCCACCGTCTGCGTGACGAAGTTGACCATCGCGCTGGTGGTCGGCGCGATGATGCCGTTGAGGATCGGGTCGCCGGTCTGCTGGTGCGGCGCATACGGGAACGGGTCCCAGGCGGTGACGTTGGAGTCGTAGCGGCTGCCGAGCCGCCCTTCGGCGCGATACACCTCGCGCAGGTAGGCCTGGGTTTCCAGCCGGCCGCCGGAGCGTGTGACGAACAGCGGATCGAGCCCGGTCAGTTCGGTCACCTTCCTGATCACACGAGCGGTCGCCTGCGGATCGGAACGGCCGCGCATCAGGTCGCCGGCGTACTCGCCGCGGGTGTATTCGATGACACCGGCCATCGCTTCGGGCGTGAGCTTGTGCTCGCGTTCCAGATGCGCAGCGGCGATCGAGGGGAGGGTGAGCATCCACGGCAGCGGCGACACGTTCTCGTCGTCGGAGGCGCCCGGGTCGAGGTAGGGCGACAGCAGCACCACGCCATTCATCGCCACGCCGAGCTGGGTCTGCAGGTAATCGGTGATGCGTGGCCCACGGAAGCCGCCGTAGCTTTCGCCCACCAGATACTTGCGCGAGGTCATGCGGCCGTTCTTGACCAGCCAGTCGTAGACGATGCGCGAGAGGTACTTGATGTCGGTATCGGTGCTGTAGAACTGCCTGGTCGCTTCCTTGTCGTCCACCAACGCGCGGCTGTAGCCGGTGCCGACCGGGTCGATGAACACCAGGTCAGTGAAGCCGAGCCAGGTGCCCGGGTTGTCGTGCAGCGTCGCGGGATCGGAAGGGTTGTCGCCTTCGACGCCGAAGTTCACTTTCTTCGGGCCGATCGCGCCGAAGTTCAGATACACGGACGACGCGCCAGGCCCCCCATTGAGCGCGAACGTCACCGGCCGGTCCTTGCCGGCCATCGTGTAGGCGGTGAACACCACCTCGCCGGTGATCACCCCCTTCGCGTCGCGCACGGGCAGCGAGCCGATGGTTACCGTGTACTTGAGCGTCTTTCCGTTCGCCGTGGTCGATTGCGTGACGTGCGCGTCCGCCGGGAAAGGCGGCAGGTTGAAACCGTTGCTGCCGGCAACATCCGTGGCTGCCGGCTTATGGGCTTCGGCGGCGAGCGTGGGCGCCGGGTTGAAGCCGGCCAGCACGAAGGCCGCCAGCAGGGCAGATTGCAGGGACTTGCGCACGGGCGGTTTCCTCGCGACGAAAGCGCCAAGCCTACCTCTCCGCACGACGGTGGGAGTGTGCGTAAAGGCATGGATGACGGGCTCCGGCCCATCCACCGCGATCAGTGCGCAATCGCAGCCCGGGGCAGTGCGGTCGTGGGCGATACGCGCGCCATCCACTGCTCGAAGGCCAGCACGAAACGTTGCAGCGATTGCCCGGTGGCAAGGTCAGCCACCGAACCATTCCCGTCGATGCGGCAGGCGGCGTTGGCGACGAAAACAGTCGGCGTCGGCATCACCAGCGCGCCGCAGGTATGCAGCACCTGCCGCAGCGATGCCTGTGCCAGGCGCGTGCCCCACGGGCCCGCGCTGGCGCCGAGCACGGCCACCGGCTTCTCCATCAGCACCTCGCCCTGCGGCGATTCGCGCGAGAGCCAGTCCAGCGCATTCTTCAGCACACCCGGCATGGCGTGGTTGTATTCGGGGGTGGCGATGATCAGGCCATCGGCGGCGGCGATCGAGGCGCGCAACGCGCGGACGCCGGCCGGGCCATCGGGCTCGCGCTGTTCCAGATCCTCGTCGAACATCGGTACGGCCGCCAGCCCCTCGCAGACGTCCAGTCGCAGCGATGCTGGAGCGTGTGCCGCGGCCACATGCAGCAGCCGCCGGTTCCACGAATCGCGGCGCAGGCTGCCGGCCAGGCACAGCACGTAACGGATGGAAGGCGTGTCGAGAACGGTCATGTTTGTCTCCGCAGGTCTGGATTGGAAGGAGCAGTCAGGGGTCGAGCAGCAACAGCACAGCGCAGGCGACCAGCAGGGCGCCCATCACGACGTCGACACCTCGGCGGACCCGGGGCCGGATCAGCCAGCGTGAAAGCCATGCGCCCAGCCAGGCCCAGAGCAACAGGCACAGAGTGGGAATCAGCACGAACAACCCGCCCAGCGGCAGGTAGTCGCGCGGGCTGGCTGCAGGCAGCGTCGCCAGCACGGTCAGCACCATGACCCAGCTCTTCGGGTTGAGGAACTGGAACGCGATCAGACCCAGCGTGCCGGCTGGCAGAGCTGGCTCCGCCGAGGTGACGCGGGATGGTCGGGGCCCAATGCCTCCGGCGCATAGCGCACCGCCCAGCCAGGCCAGATAAAGCGAGCCGATGGCTCCGATCCACCCTTTCAACGACGGGTGTGCCGCGAACGCCATGCCGGCACCGGTCGCCACCAGGGCGAGCAACAGCAGACCGCCAAGCACGATGCCGGTGATGGCTGGCACAGCGGCGCGAATGCCGGCGTGCCCCGCGGCACGCAGCACCACCAGGTTGTTCGGGCCGGGCGTGATCGCGGCGACACCGAGCAGGCCGGCCTGGGCAATCAGGTGCTCCATCGTGCGGTGTCCTTCGGTAAGGGTGGAATGCCGAATACTTTCTGGCATGGAACCGGTCCGTGCCGGCGCATCTATGGTCTAGAATTCCGACCATGAACGAGCTTCCCTTGAATGCATTGCGCGCCTTCGCCATGGTCTACGCCCACGGCGGTGTCCGTGCCGCCGCGCGCGAACTGGGCATGGCGCATTCGTCGGTGAGCCGGCATCTGGGTGAACTGGACCGTTGGCTGGGTGTGCCGCTGCTGCGCGCGTCGGCGGGGCGCGGTGCGCTGGTCTTCACGCCGCAGGGCGAGGCATTGGGCCGCGCCACGCTGGCCGGCCTGCGCGAGATCGAACAGTCCGTGGCCGCGCTGCGCGAAACCAGGCCCGCACACGCGGTGACCCTGTCCACTTCGCCGTCGTTCGCGATCCGCTGGCTGCTGCCGCGGCTGCCGGCGCTGGAAAAGGCGCACCCGAAGATCGAGCTGTCGGTGCAGGTGGAGCAGCGGCTGGATGCACTGGACGACGGCCGCATCGATGTGGCCATCCGCATGGGGCAGGGGCCGTGGCCGTCCTTGCATGCCGAGCTGTTGATGGACGATGCGCTGTATCCGGTGATGAGTCCGGCGCTGTGGCAGACGTCCGGACGTCCATCCAGGCCGGCGCAGCTGGCGGGCCTGCGGCTGCTGCATGACCGTGATCCGCAGGCTGCCTGGGAGTTGTGGCGCAAAACATACGGGCCGGCGAAGCTGGCGCTGCAGGGAGGCGCGCGCTACACCTCGACCGACCTGGTGTTGCGTGCGGCGATGCAGGGACAGGGCGTGGCGCTGGCCCGTCACCGGCTGGCGGCGGACGACATTGCCAATGGAAGCTTGGTGCGTCCGTTCGGCGAGCTCAGCGTAACGTTGGGGCCGTCGTACTGGATCGTGCGCCCCTCGGCAAAACCGCGCGCGGCCGTGACGGCGGTGGTCGACTGGCTGCATTGGCAGGCGGCCGGCGCGGGACTACTTGCCGGCAGGACTGTGGCACGCAAGGACTGAGCTGGAGATTCAGCCGCGCGCCAGCGCGCCGTCGACGAATTGCTGCAACTGCGCCGCGTTCAAGGCGCCGGACTGCCGGGCGATCTCGCGGCCCTGCTTAAACATGATCAGCGTGGGGATGCTGCGGATGGCGAAACGTTGCGCCAATTGCGGCTGTGCCTCGGTGTCGAGCTTGGCCAGGCGCACGCGTGGCTCGAACGTACGGGCGGCCTGCACGAATACCGGCGCGAAGCCGACGCACGGCCCGCACCATGGCGCCCAGAAATCCACCAGCACCGGCAGATCGCCGCGGCCGGCGATCGCGTCGAAATTCGCGCTGCTCAGATCCACCGGATGCCCCGCGAACAACGCCTGCTTGCAACGGCCGCAGTTCGGCCGCTCGCCGAGGCGTTCCGCCGGTACGCGGTTGAGTGCGCCGCAGTGCGGACAGGGGATGGCCAGTGGGGCATTCATGGCAGACTCCGACATAAAGGACGCGCGTGCCGCGCCATGCCGCACAAGATGGCGACGCCGGCACACAAAGCCAAGTCGAACGCAGGTGCCGCCCATGACAACGCCGTATCGTCCGATCGGTTCCCGTCCGCGCAGGTTGCCGCACGGCGTGCTGGTGCTGGGCGCGCTGTGGACGCTGCCGAACAGCCTGGCCGGCCTGTTGCTGGGCGCGGCAGGCCTGGCCTTCGGCGCGCGTGCCCGCTGGCATGGCACCGAGCTGGCGTGGGTGGTGCGATGCTGGCCGTGGGGCCGCAGCGGCGCCTTGACCCTGGGTAACGTGATCCTGCATACCGGCGAACGGCTGGACACGCCGTGCCTCACCTACGCGCATCGCGCCGGTCACTGCATCGAGCCGGCCGTATCGCTGGCCGCGCACGAACGTGCGCACGTGTATCAGTACATGGTGCTCGGTCCGCTTTTCCTGCCGCTATACCTTCTGTGCGGCGGGATCAGTGCACGCAACCGGTTCGAGCGCGCCGCCGATCGTTACGCGCTCCATGGCCGCGGCTGGTGGCCATGGAGCACCCGCTGACAGGTTCGCTCAGCGCAACGGCGCACTGCGCGCATAGCGGCGCAGGTGATACACGCGGTGCACGTGCGACGCGCCGATCCATCCACCGAACGCCGCCGCCAGCAGCGACAGCAGCAGGCTGACGAACAGCACCCACATCGCCATCGCGCTGTAATGCGCGGCGGCGTCGGCGGCGGCCTTGCAGCCTTGCCTTGGCCTGGTTCACTTCGGCGCGACAGGCTCTGCACGGTATTGTCGATGTCGGTCTCGGACATGCCGGTATGGGCGCCGAGCAGCGCCTTGGCCGTGTCCGGCCGATCGGCCAGCAAGGCCATCGCGGCGGCATTGGCGGTCCGCGGATCGAGCGATGCGTTGTGTCCGTCCGCGCCATTGCCAGGTGCGGAAACGGCTGTGCTCGCGCCGCTGGCCTGCCTGGTCCGTTGCATCAGCTGCGCCTGCAACAGGGTGGTGGCGTCGTCGCTGTCGCCGGCGTTGCGCATGCCGTGGTGGGCTGCCATGGCCCGGCCGTGCATGCCGCCGGCCGCACCGCTCACCAGGTTGGCGCCGCTGCCAATCGCTCCGCCGATGCCCAGCGCCAGCAACAGGCCGGAGGCAGCGATGGACAGACCCCAGACCGTGACGCCGTGCATCATTCCGGTGGTCTGGTCGTCGCGGCCGTCGAACCAGCTGGCGAACATGCCGCCGATCAGCAGCGACACGACCCAGGTCAACACCAGCCACGCGCAGGTGCCTATGCCAATGCCCTTGGCGGTGGCGTCGGCGTCGTACGGATCGAACGCCGAAAAGCCCATGGCCAGCCCGGCGACGTACATCAGGAAGGCAATGCCTACGGCAACCAGCCAGCCGGCGATGATCGCGCCCCAGCTCATGCCTGCATGCACCTCATCCACGATCGTGGTGCGTTCGACGTCTACCTGTGCCATGTCCTTCTCCTTGCGTGTGATCGGCTCGACGGGTTTCGATGAAGCGTCTTGCGCACGTATCTCAGGTGCAGCCGCGCAACAGGAACAGCACGATCAGCACGGGGATCGGAACGCCGATCAGCCACAGCAGAACCCAGCCGATGCCACCTTTCTGTTTCTGCCGGTCCACTTGCCGGCGATAGGCTTCCATTACGGTTTTCATGGCAACTCCAGTCGTGGTTGACCGAATGCCGACGCGACAGCGCAGCCGGCGGACGGGTGAAGGCTGCTACGCCATGCGTGGACAATGGGTGACGTGCGCGTTGCAGGTTCTACACATGGCGTTCTTGCAGCGTGTCGAGGCAAGCTCTAGGACACAAGTACTGACGCCGCAAATGGACGTCCAATGCCGTCTGGGAACGGCGGCCGGATGCGCCGTCCGATCAGTGCTTGTCGTGATCGCCCTTTTTGTTGCCGGCCGGCGCCTTGCCCTTGGGCGACCTGCCCGAAGGAACGGCATGGCCACCCGCCTGTTCCGGACGATGGGACGTCGGCGGCGCCATGTTTCGCGTCGGCCGGGCAGGTTGGGGCATCGGGTGTCCGGCAGGTCGGTTGGCAGGTTCGCTGCGACCCGGCCGATGGCCCGAGGGCTCCAGTCGATTGCCCGGCGTTGGACGCAGATTTGCTGGTGCCGTGATCGGCCCAGGCAGGGGTCGATGCGATATCGGCCGCCCAGACGGCTGGCTGATGGCCGGGCGAGCCGTGCGATGGCGGTCGGTATGGATGGCGCAGCGGCGGCGGTGGCGGGCGGCGCACGATCGGGCGCCGATACCAGCGACTGCGCTCGCGATAGAACGGCCGGTTGCGATAGTGGTTGTCCCAATAACTACCGATCACGAAGGTGACGATCGGTATGCCGATCTGCGCGCCGTAGGCCGGCAGCAGCACCGGGCGATCCTGGTACTCGTATTCGACGAAGTTGCCGGCGACCCAGCCGCGGTTGTCATAGGCGATGACGTCGCACCATTCCCAGCCGTCGGTGCAGCCCTGCACGTCCACCTCGGTGCCGGCCGGGAATCAGTGCGATCAGCGGGTAATCCGGCGCCGGTCCGGCGCGCAGGTTCACGTTGCCGGTGACGTAGCCATCGGCGGCATGTGCCAGCGCAGGAACGGCCAGCGACAGCGAAGCCAGCGAGAGCGAAATCCATGCGGACCGGAGCAGGTGTGGCATGCGGGCGACTCTCCAGCAAGCCGCTCGGAACAGCGGATGCCGTGTCGGTTATGCACGCGCGAACGTGATGGCGGTGTTGTGGCGCCAATCCGTCAGGCTGGGCCGCGGGTTCCGGGTACGAACCGCAGTGCCACCGAATTCATGCAGTAGCGCAATCCCGTGGGCGCCGGCCCGTCGTTGAACACATGACCAAGGTGGCTGTCGCAGCCGGCACAGCTGATCGCGGTGCGTTCCATGCCGAACAAATGGTCGCTGTGTTCGATCACGTTGCGCCGGGCGATCGGCTGCCAGAAGCTGGGCCAGCCGGTGCCCGAATCGAACTCGGTGGCGGCGTCGTACAGCGCGGTGGCGCAGGCCATGCAGCGGAACAGTCCGGCGACGGCGGGTCTTCTCGTGATCGCCACTGAACGCGCGCTCGGTGCCTTCGCGACGCATGATTTCATACGATGCCGGCGACAGTCGCTGCCGCCACTGTGCGTCGGTCAGCACCAGTTTCGGCACCGGGCGCACGCCGAGGTCGCGGCCGTCGTCGCCGAATATCTCCAACTGCACGCTGCCCGGTTTTCCGATCGGCGTGTTTTCCGCGGCGAACAATCGCGGAACGAGCACGCCAGCGCCGACGGCGAGCGATGGCGCCGCCGGCCAGGCTGGCGCGAAGGAAACGACGGCGATCCATTGCGAGAGCTTCATCAAGACGTGACATGGCAACCTCTGCATGGGGGAGCGACTTCAGTCGCGATGCTCTTGCCAAGCCAGTGTGGAAGCGTCGCGACTGAAGTCGCTCCCACACGGGCCGCCCGAAGATCAGCCGAAGGTGAACGCGTAAGCCTGCACGCCCGGGTCGAGGAAGCGGATCTCGAACAGCCGTTCGCCGCTGCCGTTGGCCTGGCGCACCAGCTGGTACAGGCGCTGCGCCGTGATGGTGCCGTTGCCGTCGCGCATCGGTGTCCATGCCGTGATCGGCGCCCGGCGGCTTGCCGTCGATGGTCACGCGGAAGCGGACGGGTTTGCCGTCGCTGGCGGGGCCCAGCACCAGGTGCAGGTCGCGGCCGCGGAAGCGGTAGACGATCCCGCCGCCGGGCTGCGTCCAGTTGTGCGTTTTCTGCGTGCACGGTCCAGTGGCCATCGAGCGACCATTGATCGGCGGCCAGCGTGTTTGGCGCGTGGTAATCCTCAGCATCGTCACGCGCGACCCTGCCGCCGACGAAATTTTGCGCGCGGGCGTAGCCCACGTAGGTTTCCGGTGAGCGGGTGGGATCGTTCGACGCGGCGGCCTCGACGCCGCGGTGGTCGTCGCTGACGTAGCCGCCCGGCAGGTTGTTCTGGCCCGCCGCGGTCAGCAGCTGACGGATCACGTCTTCGCTTTCCCGATAGCCGCCTTCGCCGAAATGGTGATGGCGGATCCGGCCTTGCGCGTCGATGAAATAGTGCGCGGGCCAATACTCGTTGTTGAAGCCTTTCCAGATCGCGTAGTCGTTGTCCAGCGCGACGGGATAGTCGACGCCCAGGTCCTTCACCGCCTTCGTCACGTTGGCCGGATCCTTCTCGAAGGCGAATTCGGGCGCGTGCACGCCGATCACCACCAGGCCGTGGTCCTTGTACTTGTCGGCCCAGCCGCGCACGTACGGCAGCGCGCGGATGCAGTTGATGCAGGAGTACGTCCAGAAATCGACCAGCACCACCTTGCCGCGCAGCGATTCGCTGGTCAGCGGCGGCGCTGTTGAGCCATCGGGTGGCGCCGCCCAGCGACGGCATCGTCGCCTTCCACCGGCAGTGGCTCGCCGGCCTTCCGCACGGGCTCGCGGCGCCGGTGCCGGGACGCACGGCATTGATCAGCTTCTGCTCGATGCCGCCGGTGCTGGCCAGCGAGACGCGGGTCAGCAGGCCGGTATCCAGTCCCAGCGCGATCGCCGCCACGCCGCACAGCACCAGCACGCCGAGCGCGCGGCGAACCCATTCGCCGGCACCCAGCGAGCGCTTCATCAGCGGCGAACACCTTGCCGCCGATCAGCAGACGCCAAACCCAGCGACGTGGCCGCGCCAGCGGCGTAGGTCAGCAGCAGCAGGGTGGTCTGCACGCTGGCGCCGTTGAGCGCCGCGCCGGTCAGCAGCAGGCCCAGGATCGGGCCCGCGCACGGCGCCCACAACAGGCCGGTGGCCACGCCCAGACCGGCCGCGGCCCAGATCGAATCGCCGTCGCCAGCCGACCGCTGCGACAGTCGGTTGCCCAGCGCCACGAACGGGCGGGTGATCCATTCCGCCAGGTGCGTCGACAGCAAGGTCAGGCCGAGGAAGGCCAGCACCACCAGCGCCACGATGCGCCCGTACTGGTTGGCATGCACCGCCCAGCCGCCGCCCAGCGCCGCCAGCGTGGCCACCGCCGCGAAGGTGATCGCCATGCCGAGCAGCATCGGGCAAGCCGTTGCGCATGAACGGCTTGTCCGAACGGGCAAACACGAACGGCAGCACCGGCAGGATGCACGGGCTGAGGATGGTCAGTACACCGCCGAGGTAGGCGAGGATCAACACGAGCATGGGAGCGGCTTCCGTGGGAGTTGTCTGTTATTCGCCGGCGGACGGATGACGGTTACCAGCCTTCCGGCAAGTAACGTCGGCGCGGGCTGCAGCGAAAGGCCTGACAGGTGCCCCGCTGTGGATCGCGCATGTCGCAAACCTTGACCGCCACCGGCTTCGTGGGTCTAGATAGTGGACTTTCCCGTGGGATGAGTCGCGTCCGGACCGTGCCAGTCGACCCCGCCACTGCCGGTACCAGCGAAACGCCCGACCAGCGCCGGGCGGCGTGGATGGCTGCCGCGCAGGCGGGCGATCGCCGTGCCTACGAAAGACTGCTGGCCGATTCAGTGGCGCTGATCCGCGCAGCCGCGCGGCGACAGGGCGTGGCGCAGGATCACGTCGATGACGTGGTGCAGGAAACCCTGATCACCGTGCATCGCGTGCGCCATACCTACGATCCGGCCCGTTCGTACGATGCGTGGCTCACCGCGATCGCGAACCGCCGCGCGATCGACGCGTTGCGCAGCCGCGGCCGCCGCGACAGCCGCGAACTGCACGACGACTTTGCGCTGGACAGCCAGCCCGACGAGCACGATGCCAGCGCGGCGGCCGAGAGCCTGCAGCAGGCGCGCCTGCTGCAGGCGCGATCGCCGAACTGCCGCCGGGCCAGCGCGAAGCGGTGCAGCAGATGGGCCTCAAGGAGCGCTCGCTGAGCGAGGCTGCTGAACTCACCGGGCGCAAAACCGGCGCGCTGAAAGTGAACATGCATCGCGCGCTGAAGGCACTGCGCGAACGCTTCCATGGAGAGCACTGAGATCATGTCCGACCCGTCTGCCTATCAGGACCTGATCGATCGGCTCGGCACCGAGTTGGTGCCGGTGCGGCGGTTGCTGCCGCCGTGGCTGCGCACCGCCGGCTGGCTGCTGCTGGTGGCGGCGATCGCCGCGGTGTTGCTGATGCATTACGGCGCGGCTCCGATGCTGCGGCGCTGGGCGGGTGCACCCGACCTTGGCTGGGCCGGTGTAGGCGCAGTGGTCACGGCGATCAGTGCGGCGTGGGCGGCGTTTGCGTTGGGGGTGCCGGGGCGCGCGGCAACGTGGGCGTGGTTGCCGCTGCCCGGTGCGTTGCTGTGGATCGGTGCCAGCGGCCTCGGCTGCCTGCGTGCGTGGGTGGCGCCGGGCACCCAGCTCGCCAGCGCGCCTCAGTCCGCCGATTGCCTGATCTTCATCATCAGCTTTTCGATCCCGTTGTCGGCGTTGCTGATCGTGCTGTTGCGACGCGCCTGTCCGTTGCGCCCGATGCTCGCCGCCGTGCTGATCGGCCTGGCCAGCGCGGCGGCCTCGGCGAGCCTGCTGGAAATCTGCCATTCGTTCGACGCGGCGGCCACCGATCTGCTGACGCATGCGCTGGCGGTGGCCGCCGTGGTGGCGGTCAACGCGGCGATGGGCGGGCGGCTGCTTTCGAAGGCCTGATCGCGGGTCCTTGAGCTTTGCTCAGTCGCGGAAATTGTCGAACTGCAGCGGCAGCTCGACCTCCGACTTGCGCAGCACGGCCATCGCATCCTGCAGATCGTCGCGCTTCTTGCCGGAGACGCGCAGCTTGTCGCCGTTGATCTGTGCCTCGACCTTGAGCTTGGCGGCCTTCAGTTCGGCCACCAGCTTCTTGGCGACCGGCTGCTCGATGCCCTGCTTGACGGTGATCTTCTGCTTCGAGCCGCCGAGGTTGGTTTCCGGGTCGGCCACATCGAGCGCACGGATGTCGATCTTCCGCGCCACCAGCCGTGCGCGCAGGATGTCCAGCATCTGCTGCAGCTGGAATTCGCTGGGGGCGCTCTGGGTGATCACGAAATCGTCGAGCGCGTACGACGCGTCCTGACCCTTGAAGTCGAAACGGGTGGACAGCTCGCGGTTGGCCTGGTCGACCGCGTTGGTCAGCTCGTGCTTGTCGACTTCGGAGATCACGTCAAAGGAAGGCATGGCGGCAGCTCGTGGAGAACGGTGAATCAGTGTAAGCGATGCCAGGCCGCGCGGCGGTGGATAATGCGCTGCTGCCATGCAAACAGGCGAAGGCGATGACGCAGTGAAAGTGGATGTATTGATCGTCGGTGCCGGCGCCGCCGGGCTGATGTGCGCCATCACCGCCGGCCAGCGCGGCCGCCGCGTGCTGGTGGTGGATCACGCCAACAAGGTCGGCAAGAAGATCCTGATGTCCGGTGGCGGCCGCTGCAATTTCACCAACATGGGCACGACGCCCGCCAATTACCTCTCGGCGAATCCGCACTTCGCCAAGTCGGCGCTGGCGCGCTACACGCCGTGGGATTTCATCGCACTGGTGGAGAAGCACCGCATCGCCTACCACGAGAAGGAGCTCGGCCAGTTGTTCTGCGACGACTCGTCCAAGCAGATCGTGCGCATGCTGCTGGATGAGTGCGCGGCGGCGGGCGTCAAGGTGGAGACCAGCTGCGGCGTGAGGAACGTGCGCAAGACGCCGGAAGGTTTCGGTGTGGCCACAGCGCACGGCGAGGTGCATGCGCAGTCGCTGGTGGTCGCCAGCGGCGGCCTGTCGATTCCCAGCATGGGTGCCAGCGGTTTCGGTTACGAACTGGCACGGCAGTTCGGCCATGCCGTACTGCCTACGCGCGCCGGACTGGTGCCGCTGACGCTGAGCGGCAAGCATCAGGAGCACTACCAGGATCTCGCCGGGGTGGCTTTGCCGATGGTGGAGACGCGCGTGGGCAAGCAGTCGTTCCGCGCCGGGCTGCTGTTCACCCATCGGGGCCTCAGCGGCCCGGCCATCCTGCAGATCTCGTCGTACTGGCAGCCGGGCGACGACCTGCGCATCGACCTGCTGCCGGACCGGGATGCGGCGGCATGGCTGGTGGAACAGCGCGCGGCACGACCGGCGGCGGAGTTGAAAACCGTGCTCGGCGACGGATTGCCGAAGCGGCTGGCGCAGCGCCTGTGCGAGCAATGGTTCCTCGCTCCTCAAGACAGCGGCCATCCCTGGCCGCTCCCCGCGTACGAGAGCCGACCGATGCGCCAGTACCGCGACGCCGAGCTGGAACAGATCGGCGCCCGGCTCAACGCCTGGCCGATCACGGCCAGCGGCACGGAAGGCTATCGCACCGCCGAGGTCACCCTGGGCGGCGTCGACACCGATGGTCTCTCGTCCAGCACCATGCAATCGAAACTCGTGCCGGGCCTGTACTTCATCGGCGAGGTGGTCGACGTCACCGGCTGGCTCGGCGGCTACAACTTCCAGTGGGCGTGGGCGTCGGGTCAGGCGGCCGGCGCGGTGGTGTGAGATCGAAGCTCGGCCGGCGTATCCAGATGCACAGAAAAATTCGCGCTGAATGAATATCCCGCATGCTCCACTGCACGCCGGACCATCAGAAGGAAACCGCGGATGAAAGTCGGATTTATCGGCCTCGGGGCCATGGGCAGCGCGATGGCCAGCAACCTGGTCGCGGTCGGCCACGCGGTGACCGTGTGGAATCGCAGCGAAGCGGCCGTCGAGCCGCTGGTCTCGCTCGGCGCAAGGGCGGCCAGTACCGCCGACCGCGCGGCGCAGGGCGAGGTCCTGTGCAGCATGCTGGCGAACGATCAGGCCGTGCGCGAGGTGTTCCTCGATGGGGGCCTGCTCGACGCGATGGACCGTGGCACCGTGCACGTCAATCACGCCACGATTTCGGTGGCGCTGGCGCAGCAGCTGGCCGGGGAACACGAGAAGCGCGGGCTGCAGTACGTCGCCGCGCCGGTGTTTGGCCGTCCGGACATGGCTGCCGCGGCGACGTTGAACATCCTGGTAGCCGGCAAGCCGGCCGCAATCGATAAAGTGCGGCCACTGCTGGAGGCGATGGGTAGCCGGCTGTGGCCGTTGGGCGAAGCTGCAGAACGCGCCAACGTGGCCAAGATCGCGGGCAACTTCATGCTGGCCAGCGCGATCGAAAGCATGGCCGAAGCCACCGCGTTGACCCGCGCGCACGGCGTCAGCGCGACGGATTTTCTCGAGGTGATGACCAGCACCCTGTTTGCGGCGCCGGCGTACCAGGGTTACGGCAAGCTGATCGCGGAGCAGCGCTTCAAACCCGCCGGCTTCGCTCTGCCGTTGGGACTGAAGGATATTGAGCTGGCCTTGTCAGCGGGGTCTGCGGCACGGGTGCCGCTGCCCTTCGCCGGCGTGTTGCGCGATGGCCTGCTCGAAGCGCTGGCCGCCGGCGATGCCGACATGGACTGGTCGGCGCTGTCACTGGTCGCAGCGCGCCGGGCGCATCTGGACGAACGCGGTTGAACGTTTTTCGCCCTCCAGCCGGCAGCTGCGTCAGGACTTCCAGTCCAGCGTGCCGTCGATCACGGTATGGCTGCGGCCGCCAACCCAGATGGTCTTGCCGTCGATGTGCACGACCAATCGTGCATCGTGGCCTATTTCGCGGCCCTGGCTGACCTCGTAGCCGCGGGTCAGTGCGCCGTCCGGTTCGGCATGCGCGATGTAGGCGGCGATCAGTCCGTTGGCCGCGCCGGAGGCCGGGTCCTCGACGATGCCCACGCCGGCCGGAAACGCACGCACCACCAGCTGGCGGTCGGCGTGCGCGCTGCGCGCAAACACGCACAGACCCATGCTGTCGCTGGCCTCCGCCAATGTCTTGATCGCTGCGTGATCCGGTTGCCACGCGCGCAGGTTTGCCTCTTCACCCACTTCGGCCAGCCACCAGCGTCGCCCGCCGTCAATCAGTGCCGGCGGCAGCGCGCCGCGTTCGATCCCGGCAAGTGTCGCGGCCAGCAGCGGGTGCGCGTCGTCGCCGGTGGCCAGCACGCGTTCGCCCGGCGACTGCAGCAACAGTTCGCGCGTGATGCCATCGCCTTCCACACGAATCGGCAGCACGCCGGCGCCGCATTCCTGCCACAACAGACCATCGCGCGGCTCGGCCACACCGCATTCCAGCGCGGCATGCGCGCTGCCGATGCTGGGGTGGCCGGCGAACGGGATTTCCTTGTGTGGCGTGAAGATGCGCACGCGATAGTCTGCTTTGGATCGGTCGGCGGCAGCAGAAAGGTGGTTTCCACCAGCGCGGTCCAGCGTGCGAAGCGCTGCATCGCCCCGGTGCTCCAGTCATCCGCGCCAAGCACCACGCCAAGATGATTGCCGCCACCAGGTGTGGCGGCAAAGACGTCCAGATGCAGGTAGCGTAGAGCGGCCATGATGGTCCATCAGGCGGCGAATGGCCGCGCAAAGTGCGGGATCATAGCGGTGCGGCGGCGATCCTGGCAGTGATGATTGGCCATATCGCCGCAGAACGCGGACATAAGCGGCACCGCAGGCCCGCCACGGCGCGCGGTCGACAAGCGCGGGCGGGGACGCCAAGATGGCGAGCTTTGCCACCGCGTGGAACCGTTCATGCCGATCACCCTCGTCATCATCGCCATCACCTGTGTCGTCTCGTTCATGGCCTTCAAGAACAGCCGGCTGATGAACGACCTGATCCTGTGGCCGCCGGCCATCGCCCGGCAGCGCGAGTATCACCGGCTGGTGACCTATGGGCTGGTGCACGCGGACTTCAGCCACCTGCTGTTCAACATGTTCACGCTGTACTTCTTTGGTCGTGCAATGGAGTCGTTCTTCAGCGACTCGCTGGGCACGTTCGGCTTCGCCTTGTTCTACATCGGCGGCCTGGTCGATCTCGATCCTGCCGACCTACCTGAAGAACCGCACCAACCCGAACTACCGCAGCCTCGGCGCGTCCGGCGCGGTATCGGCGGTGCTGTTCGCCTTCGTCCTGCTGGCGCCGTGGCAGCAGATCATCGTGCTGGTGATACCGATGCCGGCGATCGTCTACGCGGTGCTGTACACCGGCTACTCGATCTACATGGACCGGCGCGGGCAGGGCAACGTCAACCACAGCGCGCACCTGTGGGGCGCGGCCTACGGGGTGGTCTTCACCATGCTGATGAATCCTCGCGTGCTTCCGCATTTTCTCGGTGCGCTGATGCATCCGGATCCTTCCGCTGAGCGTCGATCCCGCACGTCGTGCGTGACCGACCGGCGCCGTGGCTGATGCCCATGTGGCGCAGGCGCGCATACTGGACCTGTCCATCGACCACCGCAGGAGAACGAACGCATGGCTATGACCCGCAAGTCGGCTGCGAAGAAGTCCGCTGCAAAGAAGGCATCTGCCCGGAAGTCGCCGGCGAAGAAGACAGCAGCCAAGACCGCGCCACGCAAGACGGCGGCGAAGAAGGTGGCCGCCCGCAAGTCGCTCCGCCGAAAAGCCGGCAGCGCGCAAGGTCGCGGTGAAGCGTTCCGCGACCAAGAAGGCGGTGCCTAAGAAGGCAGCGTCAAGGAAATGGCGTCGAAGAAAGCCACCGCCGCGACGAAAGTTCTGGCAAAGAAAGCGTAGCAAAGAAGGCTGTAGCAAAGAAGGCTGAACGAAGAACTCCGCCACCGAAAGCCAGCAACGAGAAAAACGGTCGCCGGGAAAACTGCCGCTCGCAAGGTCGTTGCAAAGAAAGCCGTGGCGAAGATCGCAAAGAAGGCTGTGCCACGGAAGCCCCGGCCGCCACGAGTGACACCGCGCCAGGCTGCCGGCAAGACCGCGGCATCGACGAAGACGATCCCGCCGCGGGCTTCCGCCAGAAGAAGCGCGATGCCCTCGGCCGCTGCAGGCGCACGGCAGCCCGCAGCGCGCAAGCGTATCCCGCAGGAAGCGCCGGTTCATCACATCAGTCAGGAAGACGCGGTGGCGAAGGATCCAGGCATTGCTCGAAGCGAAGCAGGAGCGGGTACGGCAAGGGCCAGGCTGGCCGGACGCCAACGTGCCGCACCCGAATTCCGAGGGTGCTGATCTGCATCCGCCGGTGTTCGTCGAACACGGCTGGCGAGGGGACACGCGGACGCTGGCTTCCAGCGCGGCGACCAGGCCGGGCGCAAAGACTGACTCGCCCGCGCCGCGTCGACCGGCTGTGGCACATGGCTGGCAGGTAAACGCCTGTTGGCCATGTGCTGAAACTCATCACGCGTTCAAGCGGCAAGCCCTAGCGTGGTGACGTCACCCTGTGGAGACGGATCATGAAACGCCTGCTGGCCAGTCTTGCCCTGATCGCTGCCGTCTCGGCGCTGTCAGGCTGCTACTACGATCCGGGCTACAGCTACGTGCGCGGCTCCGGCTACTGCGGCGATGCCTACTATGGCGACGGGAGGCAACGCCTACTACACGGCGCCGAGCTACTACGATGGGTATTACGGCAGCGGTTATTACGGTGACGGCTACTACGGCTATTCGCCCGGTGTGAGCATCGGCATCAGCAACGGCTGGTATGGCGGCTCGCGCTACCGATATGACGGCTATCGCGGGCATCGCGACTACCGCGACTATCAACGTCACGCCGGCCAGTGGCAGGGGCGGCGCGATGGCGGCAACTACAACCATGATGGACGCGGCAACCAGGGTCACTGGAACCGTGGACAAGGACAACCTTCCGGCAGTCATGCGTCGCGGCAACAACGGCTCGCACGACGCTGGCCATGGCCGCGGCGGCAATCGGGATCACCGTGATTGACGCCTGAGACGTCAGCGAAACGCCTGTCCCGTCCCAGATCGTCAGGCCCCGGTATGTCAAGGCTCATCGCCATCGCGGCGGTGGGCCTTTTGCTGTGCGCATGCGGCAGCCTGCGCTACTACGCGCAAGCTGCGCACGGGCAAGGCGCGCTGATCGTCCAGCGGCGCCCGGTGAGCGCGGTGCTGCGCGATCCGACGACCGACCCAACCCTCGCCGCGCGCTTGCGCCACGCACAACAGGCGCGCCAGTTCGCGTCGCGCCGCCTGGGTCTGCCGGACAACCGCAGCTACACCGGTTACGTTGACCTGCATCGCCCGTACGTGGTCTGGAACGTATTTGCCACTCCGCGCTACTCGGTGAACGCGGTGCCCCAATGTTTTCCCGTAACCGGCTGCGTCGCCTACCGCGGCTGGTTCAACGGAGGCTGACGCGAAGGCCGACGCCGCACGATTGCAGGCGCGCGGGGACGATGTCTGGGTAGGCGGCGTGCCGGCCTATTCCACGCTCGGCTGGTTCGCCGACCCCATCCTCTCCAGCATGTTGCGCTGGGACGACGACGAACTGGACGGCACGATTTTCCACGAGCTGGCGCATCAGTTGATCTACGTGAAGGGCGATACGGCATTCAACGAATCGTTCGCGACCTTCGTGCAGAACGAGGGCTTGCGTGAGTGGCGCCGCTCGTGCGGACTCCCGTCCGCAGGGCGATCATCGCCAGGCCATGGATGAAAGTTTCGCCCGGCTGGTACTGGATCTGCGCGCGCGATCTGCAGGCCCTGTATGCCAGCGGCGCCGATATGGCGGCGATGGACGTCGGGAAGCAACGCGAGATCGCAGCGTTCCGCAGTCGCTATGCGCAATGGCGCTCGCGGAACTGGCCGGACGACCATCGCTACGACGCGTGGGTCGCGGCGCCGATCAACAACGCGCAGCTATTGCCGTTCGGCCTGTATGGGCGATGGGTGCCGGCCTTCGCGGCGCTGTTCGAACAAGCCGGCCGCAGCTGGCCAGCGTTTTACGCACACGTCCGCGAGCTGGCGCACCAGTCGAAGCCGCAGCGCGACCGGTCGCTGCAGGCATGGCTCACGAATCCGCCCTGAGGCCGAGCCGCGAATCCGAGGCCAGGCGCCCCGTCAATGCGTCGCCTTGCGTTGCGCCATGTGCCGCAAATAGGCCAGCACGGCATCGAGATCGGCATCGGACATGACCTTCGCATCGAACCCCTGCATCTTGGCCTGCGGCCAGCGGCGCAGCGATTGCGGATTGCGGATGAACGCGCGCAGCAGGTCGGCGCGGAGGTACTCGGTGGGATTGTGCGGGAGGTTGAGGTCGGGCCCGAGCTTCGCATCGCCTTCGCCGTTGAGCGTATGGCAGGCCAGGCAGGTGCGCTGGAATACCGCGAAACCGCGCTGCACTTCGCCCCCGGCGGGCTGGGACGAGTCGGGCAGAATCGCCGGAAAGCGCGCGGAGATGTCGCCGAGTTTGCGGATGGCGACCAGCTGGTAGGGCCATTGCTCGCGGATTGACGGGCTCCCCGCGCGGTTGCAGCCACACGATATAGAACGGCCCGGCACTGCCACGATGTTTGCCCAGCGCCGGCCATGGTTTCGCCGGATCCTCGATGGCCAGCCACGCTTTGCTGCCGTGCCGATCGAGGACGAGTGCCGCCGGCATTTCGGCGGCAAAGCCGTCGCTGGCGACGAATTGCAGATGAGCGGTGCTGTCGAGTCCATTGAGCAGCGCGGCCAGCGGCAAGGCGCGATAGTGCATGGTGCGATGGTAGGCCACGTCGTTCGGGACGGTGATCGTGCGCACGTCGGGCCGCCGCAGCAGTGTCGCCGTGTTGTAGGTGGCGGCTCGATGGCCCAGATCGACCATCAGTTCGGCGGCATGCACGGCGAAGGGCAGGCCCAGCAGCAACAGACAGCAGCGCAACAGAAATTTCATGACGGCTCCCGCAAGGTGTCGTCCGCACTACGCATCGCGGGACGGCCGATGGTGGCACCGATGTGCGCGATCGCCAACGTCTTCGTCCGACCGTCCGATTGCCGCATGCTGTCGGCGAGCTGAACAAATGGCGGCTTGCACATTGAACTCACAAGCCGCGGAGCCACACTAAGCCTGTGTATCGCCGTGACGGCGACAAAAAGTGGCGCAGATCATCGTGTCACTGAGGGGTCGGCCTTACCTCCCCTGGAGGCCACCTGACAAACCTCATCCGTCCTCCCCTGGCGGATGAGGTTTTTTTTTGATTGATGTGTTTGCGCGTGTTGCACAGATACGGGCATGGATAATGGGTGCGTGCATCCGCACCTCGCCTGGGCCACCGATGATCATCGACTCGCTGCTCGATACCGACCTGTACAAGTTCTCGATGATGCAGGTGGTGCTGCATCAATACCCGGCGGCGCAGGTCGAGTACCGCTTCAAGTGCCGCAATCCGGGCATCGATCTGGTGCCGTACATAGCCGAGATTCGCGCCGGAGCTGGCCGCGCTGTGCCAGTTGCGCTTCGCACCGGACGAGCTGGACTACCTGCGCACCTGGCGCTTCATCAAGAGCGACTTCGTCGATTTCCTGGGGCTGTTCCAGCTCAACGAGAAGTATGTGGACATCGCGCCCGCCGGCAATGGAACGAGCGAACGCCATGGCGAAATCGATATCCGCATATGCGGGCCCTGGCTGCACACGATCCTGTTCGAAGTGCCACTGCTGGCGATCGTCAACGAGGTGTACTTCCGCAACACCAGCGGGGGCATCGACCTGGCCGAGGGGCGCCGGAGATTGCGCGACAAGATCGCCTTGCTGCGCGATACCCCGGGCTACGCCGGTTGCAGGATCGCGGATTACGGTACGCGGCGGCGCTATTCACGGATGTGGCACGAAGAAGTGGTGACCACGCTGCGCAATGAGCTCGACGGACAACTGACCGGCACCAGC
Source organism: uncultured Gammaproteobacteria bacterium (assembly GCA_963697555.1). Classification (GTDB taxonomy): domain Bacteria; phylum Pseudomonadota; class Gammaproteobacteria; order Xanthomonadales; family Rhodanobacteraceae; genus Rhodanobacter. The sequence continues at coordinate 119,060 of CAVOOK010000008.1, read as the reverse complement.
AACGTGTGGCTGGCACGCAAGCTCAACCTCACGCCGCTGGGCACGCTGGCACACGAGTACCTGCAGGCGCACCAGGCGCTGGGGCCGCGATTGCGCGACTCGCAGGTCGCCGCGCTGGAGGCGTGGGCGAAGGAATACCGCGGCGATCTGGGCATCGCGCTGTCGGATGTATACGGCCTCGATGCGTTCCTGCGCGATTTCGACATGTATTTCTGCAAGTTGTTCGACGGCACGCGGCATGACTCGGGCGATCCGTTCGAATGGGGCGAAAAGGTGCTGGCGCACTACGCCGCCAACCGGGTCGATCCGCGCAGCAAGGTGCTGGTGTTCAGCGACGGCCTCGACATTCCTCGGGTCATGCAGCTCTACGCGCATTTCCGCGACCGTTGCGTGCTGGCGTTCGGCGTAGGCACCAACCTCACAAACGACGTCGGTCCGCAGCCGCTCAACATCGTGATCAAGATGATCCGCTGCAACGGCCAGCCCGTGGCCAAGCTCAGCGACTCGCCCGGCAAGAACATGTGCGAGGACGCGGCTTACGTGGCCTATCTGCGCCAGGTGTTCCAGATCCCCTCGTCGCAAGGTTGAGGTTTGCCGGCTGCCAGCGGGCTAGCTGCGCGCGAAGCAGCCGCTGAGCAGCAGCAGGACATGGGGCGGCGATGGCGGCGAGCAGCAATTCCATTACCGATGGCCCCTGTTGCGGTCGAAAGTGGGCCGTCTTTACCGCCAAACGCAAATGACAAGATCGACGTGGCTTACGCCGCATCGCGATGCGGTCGCCGGGCAGCCGTGCAATACGCCGGACAGGAAGGCAATGGCCCGGCGGCGAGACGTGGCACGAAAGACCGCGAGGGCCGGGCGATGGCGTATGCTGCTGGATTGAACGATCAAGACGGAGCCCGTCATGTCCAGCGTTTACGATTTCACCGTTCGCGATATCGATGGCAGTCCACGTTCGCTCGCCGAATGGCGCGGCAAGACACTGCTGATCGTCAATGTCGCCTCCAAATGCGGCTTCACCCCGCAATATCAGGGCCTGGAAAACCTGTGGCAGGACCAGCGTGACCAGGGACTGGTGGTGCTGGGTTTCCCATGCGACCAGTTCGGTCACCAGGAGCCAGGCGATGAGGCCGAGATCAAGGCGTTCTGTACTACCCAGTACGACGTGACCTTTCCCATGTTCGCCAAGATCGAGGTGAACGGCGAGCATGCCGACCCGCTCTACAAATGGCTGAAGAGCGAAGGCAAGGGCATTCTCGGCAGCGAGTCGATCAAGTGGAACTTCACCAAGTTCCTGGTCGGTGCGGATGGCCAGGTCGTGAAACGCTATGCCTCCACCGACACGCCCGAAAAGATCGCCAAGGACATTCTTGCGCGGCGAGCCGGCTGACAGGCCCGAAGCGGTCGTTCGTCCGCACCTTGCGAGATGCGTCGGCCGAAGATGGTGCCGCCGACGTGAGCGGCATCACGTGTCGCGACATCGCCAGCCACATTTCCGCCGGCAGGGCGCTTGTGGCGTTCTGGTAAACTCGCGCCCTCGTGTCGGTACCTGGCCGACGGACTTGAACCTATTGGCGAGACCCTCATGCAGATTGCCCAGAATTCCGTTGCCGCTTTTCATTACACGCTCACCGACGACCAGGGCATGGTCATCGACAGTTCCGAGGGCCGCGAGCCACTGACCTATCTGCACGGCAGTGGACAGATCGTGCCGGGCCTGGAAAAGCAGATGGAAGGCCGTACGGCTGGCGACAAGTTCAACGCTGACGTGATGCCCGAGGAGGGCTATGGCGTGCACCATGCCGAGCTGATGCAGGAAGTGCCGCGCGAGGCCTTCCAGGGCGTGGAGGACATCCAGCCTGGCATGCAGTTCCAGGGGCGTGGTCCGCAGGGGGAGATCAACGTCACCGTCACCCGCGTGGAGGCCGACAAGGTGTTCATCGATGGCAACCATCCGCTCGCCGGCAAGGCCCTGCATTTCGCCATTGAAGTAACCGACGTGCGCGCTGCGAGCGACGAGGAACTCGCGCACGGCCACGTGCACGGCGCGGGTGGTCATCACCACTGAGCATCGCTTGATGCGGTGACTCCACGGCCGCAATGGAACCTCGCCGCGGCGTAGCATGACGTCGCGCTCGTCATCGTAGAGGCGTGAATGCACGGACGCTTGCGCATAGCCATCGTTGGATACGGCACCGCCGGTCAGGCGGCGGCGCTGTTTCTTTCGGCGCAGGGTCATGCGTTGAGCGTGTTCGAGCAGGCCGTCGCACCGGGGCCGGTCGGCGCCGGCTTCCTGCTGCAGCCGACCGGTTTGTCCGTGCTGACCCGACTGGGCCTGCACGCGCAGGCGCTGACGTCCGGTCAGCGGATCGAGCGGCTGCATGGGTGCAACGATCGTGGCCGCTGCGTGATGGACATGCGTTATGCCGATCACGCACCCGATTGTTTCGGCCTTGGCCTGACTCGCGGCAGCCTGTTCACGCTGCTGCGCAATGCCTATGCGGAGGGAGCGGATATCCATACTGGCGTGCGCGTCGTGTCGGTCGATGCCGCAGGCGATCGCCTGTGCGACAGCTCCGGCGGCCGCCACGGTCCGTTCGATCTGATCATTGCCGCTGACGGGGCGCACTCGGCGCTGCGCGGTGCGGCGCCTTCGCTGCTGCGCCGGCATCCGGTGTATCCATGGGGCGCCGTGTGGTGTCTTTTGCCGGCCGAAGGCTGGCCGCTGGCCGACGTGCTGCAACAGCGCTACGCCGGCGTTCGCGAAATGATCGGCGTGTTGCCAGTGGGGCGGCGCGTCGATCGGGAAGGGCGCTGGCTGACCTTCTTCTTCAGCCTGCCTGGCGTCGAGGTGGACGCATTCGACGCGGCGGCGCTGGCCAGGCTTCGCGAACGCGTGCGCGCGCTATGGCCCGAGCTGTCCCCGCTGCTGGCAAACATCGAATCACCCGAGCAAGTCCACCGCGCACGTTACCGCGACGTGCTGCTGCATCGGCCGGCGCGGGGGCGGCTGGTGTTCATCGGCGACGCCGCCCATGCGATGAGTCCGCAGCTGGGACAGGGCGTGAACATGGCCCTGCTCGATGCGGCCGCGCTCGCGGACTCCGTGCAGGAAGCACCGACGATCGACGCGGCGCTGCACGCCTACGGCCGGCGCCGACGTTCGCATGTGGCGGTCTATCAGCAGCTGAGCCGCTGGTTGACCCCGCTGTTCCAGTCCGATCGCGACGGATGGGCATGGTGGCGCGATGTCGGCTTCGGCCCGCTGGGACGGATGCCACTGGCCAAGGGTCAGATGCTGAAGATCCTCACAGGTACCAAGATGAGCTGGTGGCGCTGAGGCACCACCCACCCGATGCGATCAGTACCAATCGAGCAGCGAAATGCCCACCCCGGCGTACGTGGCGTTGTGGTTGTAGTCGATCAGGCTTTCGCCGTAGCCCTTGAACACCTCGGCGTAACCGCGCAGGTTGCCCGCGAGCGGAAAGCTCCAGCTGAATCTGGCCGCGCCATGCTGGCGGCTGCCGCCGCGGAACGAGTCGCGCAACATCAAGCCCGAACTCCTGGTCGTGCCACTCGTGCACGATCTGCACCTCGCCGCGGCCCATGTAGTCGCTGATGTCCGGGTTGTCGTCGGTGCTGCGCGACTCCGGATATGCGCCACCACGGCGTGAACATCACCGTCCAGCCGTCGCGTTCGAAGCCGACGTTCGCGATCACCCGGTTCCAGCTGCGCGACTGCGGGATTGTCGCGTCCGTTGGATTGGTGGTCGATGCCGATGCCGAGCATCCGGCCGGTCCAGCCGAACACGCTGATAATGGGTGTCGAACACCAACATGGCCTCGGGCTCGTAATCGGTTTCGCGAAACGGTCGCGACTGCGTCGGCGTTGTAGACCTGCCAGCGCGACGACTGGGTGTAGCCGACCCACAGGTCGCCGGTGTCGCCGAAGACTCCTTGCCAGACCTTGGTCTTGAGACTGAGCTGGAATTTCGCCTCGACGTTGTCCAGTTGCTCGGCCTGCGGCACGACGTTGTCCGGGTTGGGGCTGGACGGCTGCTTGTTCTGGTTGCTGGTGGCGAACACCGGCAGGACGTACACCGGTTTGTAGCCACGGATGTTGAAGGTGCCCAGCTTGCTCTCCGGTGCCAGCTCCCAGCGGCTGTCGAGCAGCGACAGCGGTTGTGCCACTTCGGCATTGGCCTCGGCCACCACCGTATCCTTGCGGTCGCGGCTGAAAATGCTCGGCGTGGACGTATCCGTGTCCGTGCGTTTTTGCGCTACCGGAAGATTCACGCGGCCGGTGGCGTGGTCGTAGCAGGCCAGACGTTGCGCATCGCTCTCGATCGCGGTGCAGGCACGGATATCGGTCGGGTCGGGGTTCTGCGCGTGGGCGGCAGCGGCAAGCAGGCCGGCGGTCAAGTGCCAGCGGCAAGGCAAGGATGCGGGGTTTCATCAGCAGCGTAATTCCAGGGACGGTCGATCGGAAAGTCTAGGTCATGCATCCGCGATTGCGTGACGATGTCGCCGAACCTGACAAAACCGAAGCCGGCCATGGGTGCACCCACGGCCGGCCCGGTGAGATGACACGTTGTCAGAGTTGCTTGGTCCAATTCTCGTATTCGGTCTTGCTGATCTTGCCGTTGCGATTGCGGTCGGCGTTGATGAAATCGTTGGCCAGCGGCGGATAGGCCACCGCCTGTTCCTCGGTGATCGACTTGCTGCCACCGGACAGTTGCGAAAAATCGGGCGCCGGTCCCACCGTCGGGAGCGGGAGGCGGAACGCTGCGCACGACGACCTGGCCCTTGCCGAGGCGCTCTGGTCCGCGCGGCGCGGCGCCGGGCAGGCGGCGGTCGATGCGCCCGTCGGCATCGGCGTGCCTGGCTGCATCGGCTCGCCTGGCGCGGCGCGGGCATCGGTGCAGCAGACGAAGCTGGCGTCGCCGGTTCAGCCGGCAGTGGGAGACGGCATCGGTTGCCCGGGTTGCGCTGGCTGCGCCGTGGGTGGCGGCATCGGCTCCGCCGGCGCAGCTGGTTCACCAGGTGGCATGGGCGAGGCGGGCGTCGGTGTCGCGGGCGGCATCGGTGCGGACGTGGCAGAAGCGGGCGATGCAGGCGGTACATCCTGCGCGATCAGCGTCCCGGTGAAAATCAGCGCACCCGTGGCAAGTGCGGTCAACATCGGCTTGCGGGATTTCATCATCAATTCTCCATGCCAGAATGCTTCAGTGAGTTCATGCGGATGGATTGATTCGGAAGCGGCCTCCGTCGCCGGTGACCGATGCGATCACGCCAACAAGGGTTCTTGTAGATGCCGGCTCCCTATCCTGATCATCCGCCCGTGAAGCTGCCGTGTCGTCCGGCCACGTCCCGGGCGAGGCGCCCATGCTGAGTCTTGCGCAGGCACGTCTGCTGCAATTGCACGCGCAAGGCCTGCTGCAGCCGCTGCGGCGCCGGCCGCGTCGCGGCGACGTGGTGGCGACGATCGAGCGCATGCGGCTGCTGCAGATCGATACCATCCACGTGGTCGCGCGCAGCCCCTACCTGGTTTTGCACGCGCGGCTGGGCGATTACCCGATGGCGTGGCTGGACGAGGCACTCGCGCAAGGCCAGTTGGCGGAATGCTGGGCGCACGAAGCATGTTTCGTCAGTGCCGCCGACGTCGCCTGGCATCGCGGTGGGCACGATCAGCGCACGCATCACTGGGCCCATCGGAGCGCGGCGCGCATGCATCGAGAGCAACGTGCGGACATGGACGCCTTGCTGGCCGGCATCCGCGCCTCCGGCCCCGTGCGCGCGGCTGATTTTGCCCGCGTGGAAGCTGTGGCGCAGCCCGGGATGGTGGGAATGGAAGCCCGAAAAGCGCTGGCTGGAAGCCTGGTTCGCGCTGGGCGAGCTGATGGTGCTCCGGCGCGACAAGTTCCAGCGCGTCTACGACCTGGCCGAGAACGTGCTGGCCCGGCTCGATCCACCCTTCGATGTCGCCGTGGCCGAAGCTCTCGACGTGGCGGATCTGCGCCGGCGCGCGATCGTCGATAGCGTGCGCGCGCTCGGCGTGACGCAGGCGGTGCTGGATCGCCGACTACTTTCGCCTGCGGCCGAAGGTCACCGAACGCGAACTGGCTCCGCTGCTGGCTACCGGGGAATTGCTGGCGGTGCCGGTGCAGGGCTGGTCCTCGCCCGGCTACGTGCATCGCGACCACGCCGATGCATTGGCCAAGGCGCAGGCCGGCCGTCTGCGCGCCACCCATACCGCGCTGCTGTCACCGTTCGATCCACTGGTATGGGACCGCGCGCGCGCGTTGGCGATGTTCGGTTTCGAGTACACCATCGAGTGCTACACGCCGGCGGCGAAGCGGCGTTATGGCTATTTCGTGTTGCCGATCCTGCATCGCGGCCGGTTGGTGGGTCGACTCGATGCCAAGGCGCATCGCGGCGAGGGCGTGTTCGAGATCAAGGCGCTGTTCCTGGAACCTGATGCGACGCCGAGCCCGACCCTGATGCAGGCGCTGGCCAAGGTCATCACCGGGATGGCGCAATGGCACGGCACACCGTCCGTCCGGCTGGGACGAACCCAGCCGGCGGGCTTGATGAAATCCTTGCGCACGGCCTTGCACGCCTCCCGATGAGCCGCCTGCGACGAGCATCAGCCTCGCCGGATCACGGTGTGCTGCCGGCCGGCGCCGGGTTTTCCGTGCACGACTTTCCATGCAGGGCCTGGCGCAACTGCGTCGCCAGTGAATTGCAACGGGCAGCGAGTTGCGGGCGTACGTCCGGCTTCTGCGAATCGCGCAACAGGCTGGTGCGCATCGCCTGGTAACGGTATTCGATCTGATCGGGCGCGTAGATGGCCGCCGCGCGATGACAGGCAATGTAGCTGGACAGATAGTCGTCGCAGGCGGCGATGCCGGTGGTGTCGGGCAGGTTGGCATCTTCCACTGCCGCGCTGCGGGTGCTGGTCGCGTGACCGGCATGCGCCGCGTGATCGGCGTCGCGCGTCTGCGTCGTCGAAGGTGTCGTCGAGTTCGAGGTCTTTGTCGAGCGCGCGGCTGGCTGCTGATGGGCGCAACCGGCAAGCAGCAGGCCGGTGATGATCAGAACGGGAGTCAGACGGGACAATGTGTGCATATCGACACTCCTTGACGAAGACCGCGACGCGAGGCCGGATGGCGTGACGGGACGGTCAGATGTTGTCGGTACTAGACAGGGTCGAACATCAAGAAAACCTGAAATGTCGCGGTGTCGTGAAGATAGCCCTGTGACCACACTATTCCCTCCCTGAGCACTCAACACTTGTCGTGGATGAATGGTTTTTTCGCGCCCAACCGTGCCGGCCGGAGACGCCACGCGCCAGCTGCAAAAGCCGTCCCGGGGTTCGCTTTGTCATAGCCGATCATGGAAAAAATCAGGGCTTGACAAATCACTTGCATGCCGGAAATCCGTTATGCTGACTCCACTGCGCCTGCCTGGCTGCGTGTGGTGCTGGGGGAATCCTGAATCATCCCGTTGCACCCGACCTTCGCATGCTCAGTAAACCGTCGGCCCGTTGGGGCCGGTTTGTCTCAGCGAATGGATAGGATCGGAGTGAGTCATGTCGGATCGTGAAGTGGGTACAGTCAAGTGGTTCAACGACGCCAAGGGCTTCGGCTTTATCAGCCGCGAGAATGGCCCTGACGTGTTTGTGCATTTCCGTGCCATCACCGGCTCGGGTTTCAAGAGTCTGCAGGAAGGGCAGAAAGTGAGCTTCAAGGTCGTTGACGGCCAGAAGGGCTTGCAGGCCGAAGACGTCACTCCCGTTTGATCGGTGGGGAATCCCTTGAAGAGGCCGGCACATGCCGGCCTCTTTTTTGTGGTGGCCGCGCCAATTCGCTAGCCTGTCTGGATGACTGATCCATCCGTGTGGAACCGCACCCTTTCCTTGCCGCCCGTCGTGGACGACGACCGGCGCGGCGGCCATACCGGTGGCTGTCGCCGACGGCTCACGTTTCGAACTGCTGTGCACGCAACCCGGTGGTGGCTTGGCGTCGACTGCTGTACTGGATGCCGGCGATGGGCATACCCGCTCGGCATTACCTGCCGCTGGCCGAGGCGCTGGCGGCGCGGGGTGGCGCTGATCGTGCACGAGTGGCGCGGCATCGGTTCCAGCAATCGGCGGGCGAGCCGTACCTGCGACTGGGGCTATCGCGAACTTGTTGCAGCTGGACCTGGCCGCCGGCATCGCCGCGGTGCGTGAGCGCTGGCCGCAGGCGACCTGTTGGCTCGGCGGGCACAGTCTCGGCGGTCAGTTGGGCTCGCTCTATGCCAGCCTGCATCCGGCCGAATTTGCCGGTCTGTTGCTTGTGGCGAGCGGTGCGCCCTACTGGCGCCGTTTCCGGCATGGCCGGCTGATCGGGCTGCTTATGCGCTGGCTCCGTGGCTGGCAGCATGGGTGGGGCATCTGCCAGGGCGCCGCATCGGTTTCGGTGGCAACGAGGCGCGCGGGGTCATTCCCGACTGGTCGCGCAGCGGTCGCACCGGGCGTTATGCGGCAAGCGGCATGGCACAGGATTTCGAGCAGCAATTGGCGTCGCTGCACCTTCCTGTGCTGGCCTTGCGCCTGCGCGATGACTGGCTCGGGCCGCTGGCATCGCTGGAATGGCTGCTGGGCAAGCTGGGCTCGGGCGAGCGCACCGTGGAGGTCATCACGCCAGAGGATCTCGGCGGCCCGGCCGATCATTTCGGCTGGATGAAAATGCCGGCGCCGATCGCCACGCGCATCGCCGCCTGGATCGCCGCGCACGACACTGCGTTCACCCAGCGCGGCGCGACCGATGCTTGATTCGAGGGCTGGCAGCCTGCATCTCGATGGGCCAACCCCACCTCGCCGGACCCGCCGATGAATCTGTTCGATCCGTTTACCCAGCGCAGCCTTGCACTGCGCAATCGCCTGGTCGTGTCGCCGATGTGCGAGTACTCGGCCACCGATGGCGTGCCGAACGAGTGGCACATGGTGCACCTGGGCAGCCGCGCGGTGGGTGGCGCGGGAGCCGTGATCGCCGAGGCCACCGCGGTATCCGCGCAGGGCCGCATCTCGCCGCAGGACACCGGTTTGTGGAACGAGGCCCAGGTCGACGCCTGGCGGCCGATCGTCCGGTTCATCACGTCGCAGGGTGCCGTCGCCGGCGTGCAACTGGCGCATGCCGGACGCAAGGCCAGTACGTTGCGACCGTGGGAAGGCCATGGTCCGGTGCAGGCCGGGCAGGGCGACTGGCAAACCGTGGCGCCGTCGGCGCTGCCGTTCGACGTCGGCTGGAACATGCCGCTGGCGCTGGACGAAGCCGGCATCGCGGCCGTGATCGCGGATTTCCGCGCCACCGCGCAGCGTGCGTTGGCCGCCGGTTTCGAATTGATCGAACTGCATGCCGCCCACGGCTATCTGCTGCATCAGTTCCTATCGCCGCTGAGCAACCAGCGCGACGATCGCTACGGCGGCAGCTTCGACAACCGCAGCCGGATCGTGCGCGAGGTCGTCGCTGCGGTGCGCGAGGTGTGGCCGGCCGAGTTGCCGCTGTGGCTGCGCGTCTCTGCCACCGACTGGGCTGACGAAGGCGGCTGGGACATCGAACAGAGCGTGCGAGCTGGCGGAAGCGGTCAAGCCGCTCGGCGTCGATCTGATCGACGTTTCCAGTGGCGGCCTGTTGCCGCACGTGACGATTCCGCTGGCGCCGGGCTATCAGGTGCCGTTCGCGGCGCGCATCCGCCGCGAGGCCGGCATCGCCACCGGCGCGGTGGGACTGATCACCACGGCCGAACAGGCCGCAGCCATCGTCGCCAACGGCGAGGCCGACGTGGTGCTGATGGCCCGGGAAAGTCTGCGCGACCCCTACTTCCCGCGGCGTGCGGCAAAGCGGCTGGGTGCGCAGATCACCGCGCCCGTGCAATATCAGCGGGCCTGGTAACCGAGGAGCACGAGATGGAAGCCAACCCCGACGCTGATCACCGACGCCCGCGTGCACGACCTGGGCGACGGTTTCATGGTCCGTCGCATGTTGCCGGTGCTGCAGACGCGCCGCGTCGGCCCCTTCGTGTTCTTCGATCACATCGGGCCGGCGACGTTTTCCGCCGGCAAGGGCATGGACGTCCGGCCGCATCCGCATATCGGCCTGGCCACGGTGACCTGGCTGTTCGACGGCGCGATCCGTCATCGCGACAGCCTGGGCAGCCTGGCCGACATCCGCCCGGGCGAAGTGAACTGGATGACTTCCGGTCAGCGGCATCGTGCACTCCGAGCGCACTCCGCCGCAGGAGCGTCAGGACGGGCACAAGCTGCATGGCATCCAGGTGTGGGTGGCGCTGCCGCAGGCCGATGCCGAGGTGGCGCCGGCATTCCATCACCACGGTCGCGATGCGTTGCCGCGAATCCGCCAGCCCGGCGTGGAAGCCGTGCTGATCGCCGGCAATGCCTACGGCGAGCAATCGCCGGTGAAAGTGTTCGCGCCGATGTTCTTTATGGAAGTGTCGCTGGACGCCGGTGCCGAACTGGCGCTGCCGCAGGAACACGCCGAACGCGGCGTGCACGTGGTCGAAGGCGCGGTGCGCTGGGGCGTGCTGGACGTCGGCGCCACCGAGATGGCCGTGCAGGCCGGGCCCTCCGCGCCATCGCTGCGGGCGCTCGAGGCGAGTCGGCTGATGCTGTTCGGCGGCGCGCCGCTGGATGGCGAACGCCACCTCTGGTGGAACTTCGTCGCCAGCACGCGCGAGCGGATCGAGCAGGCCAAGGCCGACTGGCGCGAAGGGCGCTTTCCGATGGTGCCGGGCGATGATCAGGAGTTCATCCCGTTGCCGGATCCGGCGTCCCGTCCCACCCCGCAGCCCCTGTTGAGCACTTCTCTCGGACCCTGTCCGCCGCCAAAAACATCGCGGCTGAAGCCGCTCCCACCTAACGCCGGCTTCGTTCAGTTGAGTGCGCGCATGGCAGAATCGACCCGACCACCGGGAGCACCGCCATGTCCAGCTTCAACAGCTTTGCCGAGTTCTATCCGTTCTATCTCGGTGAACACAGCAACCCGACCTGCCGTCGTCTGCATTTCATCGGCAGCAGTCTGGTGATCGTGGTGGTGCTGTGGGCGTTGATCAGCGGACAACTGCGCTGGCTGTGGATGGTGCCGGTGGTGGGCTACGGCTTTGCCTGGGTTGGCCACATCGCCTTCGAGAAGAACCGGCCGGCCACCTTCAAACACCCGCTCTACAGCCTGCTCGGCGACTGGGTGATGTACGGGCAAATGCTGGCGCGGCAAGATCCGTTTCTGAAAGCCGCTGGCAGCGACAGGCTCAGCGGTATTGCTGGTGGCAGCTCTTGCAGGTCTCGCCGATCGGCTTGATCGCGGCGGCCAGCGCGGCACAGTCCATCGGTGCGGACTGCACGGCCTGCTGCAGATGGGTTTGCAGCTCGCCGGCCTTGTCGGTGAACGATTTCTCGTCGATGCCGAACACCGGCGTGATGTCGCTCGCGGTCGATTGCAGGCGTTGCAGGTGATGCAGGCTCTGCGCCGCGTCGCACTGTTTGGCTTTCAGCCGCGTGGCTCAGTTCGCCCATGTGATAACCCATGGTTGTCCATCACCGCCTTGGGCATCGGGTTGCGCGCGGCAAGTACGCTCATGACCTGGGTCGTGCCGAGCACGCCAATCACCAGTCCCAGCAAGATCATCAGGGCGACGCGCATCGTTTTGACTCCAGTGTGGCAGACAAGTCGCGCAAGAATAACCCGCGCCGATGCGTGGCAGCCATGCGCACGCGATAAAATGGCCGCTGCATCGCAAAGGGAAGCACCGTGATCACACGCAGAAAAACCCAGCGCTGGCGTCCGCGGCATGAGTGCGATGGAATTTCCAGCCGAACGCTTCGCCGGCGTGGAGCGCCTGTACGGAACGGGCAGCGTCGCCACGCTGGCGCGCGCGCACGTGTGCGTGATCGGCATCGGCGGCGTGGGCTCCTGGGCCGCCGAGGCGCTGGCGCGCAGCGGGGTGGGCCGGCTCACCCTGATCGACGCCGACGAAGTCTGCGTCTCCAACACCAACCGTCAGCTGCATGCGCTGGATGGCGAGTACGGCAAGCCGAAGGTCGGCGTGATCGCCGCGCGCGCGCACGCGATCAACCCGACCATCCGGCTGGAGGCGATCGAACGCTTTCTTACGCCGTCGACATTGGACGAGCTGCTCGATCGCGGCTACGACGTGGTGCTGGATGCCTGCGATGCGTTCCGGGTGAAGCTGGAAACGATCGCCTGGTGCCGCCGGCGCAAGCTGCCGATCGTCAGCGTCGGCTCCGCCGGCGGCCGCACCGATTCCACCCAGATCCGCGTACGCGACCTTTCGCGCACCGAGCATGACGCCATGTTCAGCCTGATCCGCAAGAAGCTCCGCACGGATTTCAACTTTCCGCGCAACCCGGATCGCTACTTCGGCGTGTCAGCCGTCTATTCGCTGCAGAACGTGCAGTACCCGCAGCCGGACGGCACGGTATGCGGCACGCGTCCGCCCGGCGGCGATGCCTTGAATCTCGCCTGCGGCGGCGGGCTGGGCGCGGCCACGCACGTCACCGGTGCGTTTGCGTTTGCGGCAGTGGGCAGGGTGCTGGAGAAGTTGCTGGGGAAGTAAAGCGGCGAATCGAGCGGTTCGAGCCAGCTTCTCTTGTGGGAGCGACTTCAGTCGCGATGCTTTTCTCGCATTGCTGAAATACAGGTCAAGAGCATCGCGACTGAAGTCGCTCCCACAATAATCCAATAACGCGAATTACCACCCCATGTAATGCCCGCCATTGATCGCCAGGTTCGCCCCGGTGATCCAGGCGGCCTGGTCGCCGGTGAAGAACGCCACCGCATGCGCGATTTCATCCGGCCGTCCAAGCCGGCCGACCGGGATCTGCGCCACGATCTTCTCGCGCACCTCCTCGGGCACCGCCATCACCATGTCGGTGCCGACGTAGCCGGGCGAGACGGTGTTGACGGTGATGCCGAACTTGGCGTTTTCCTGCGCCAGCGAAATGGTGAAGCCGTGCATGCCGGCCTTGGCAGCGGCGTAGTTGGCCTGGCCGTACTGGCCTTTCTGGCCGTTGATCGAGCTGATCTGCACGATGCGTCCCCACTTGCGCGCGCGCATGCCCTCGATGATCGGCCGGGTGACATTGAAGCAGGCGTTCAAGTTCGTGTTCACCACGTCGGTCCACTGCTGGTAGTTCATCTTGTGGAACGTGGTGTCGCGGGTGATGCCGGCATTGTTGACCAGGATATCGACCGGGCCGCAGGTCTCCTCGAGCTTGCGGATCATGGCCTCGCACTCGAGCGGGATCGCACACGTCGCCCTGCACCATGCATACCTCGATGCCGTCCTTCGCCATCGCCTGTCGCCAGGCTTCGGCCTTGGCCGCATCGCGGTAATTGGTGGCGACCCTGTGGCCCTGGCCGGCCAGGTAACGAACGATGGCGCTGCCAATGCCGCCGGTGCCGCCGGTAACCAGTGCCGTACGCTGCGTCATGTCCTTGATCTCCTGTGAGGTGAAGCAGAGGGTCGTATCGGCAGCATGCCCGGGGTTTGCTGCCATCCCGCGACATGTCCGATACCTGACCTTCTTTATAGCGTTTCAGCTCGCAGAGTGACCGCTGCAATGCGGCAAAAGCAGCGGGTCGAAAATCGCCAGCGATTGCGCCAGCAAATCTGCGGCGTCATGCATGCCGGCCGGCAGCGGTACCGACAGAAAAGCCAGCGCCTGCCGCAGGGCGGGCAGCGGATCGGCCGGGTCGACCGGACAGGCCTGCTCGGACTTCGACAATTTGCGGCCATCCGCACCCAGCACCAGCGGCAGGTGCCGGTAAGTCGGCGTCGGCAGGCCCAGGCAGCGCTGCAGCCAGATCTGCCGCGCGGTGGAATCGAGCAGGTCGCTGCCGCGCACCACGTCGGTCACGCCCTGGTGCGCATCGTCCACCACGCAGGCGAGCTGGTAGGAGTAGAAACCCTCGGCGCGGCGTATCACGAAATCGCCGACGCTCTCGCGCAGGTTCTCGCGCTGTGGCCCGTGCAGCGCGTCGTCGAACGCCACCTCGACATCCGGCACGCGCAAGCCGCCACGCCGGCGGTCGATCCGGATCGGCCGCGGCCACGCAGTGTCCATCCCGATGCACGCCGCCGCCGGCAGCGAGTTCGCTGCGGCTGCACCAGCAGGCAAACAACCGATCCGCCGCACGCAGCTGCTCGAACGCCGCGTCGTACGCCGCGATGCGCCGCGACTGGAACAGCACCGGCTCGTCGGCGATCAGGCCGAACGCCGGCAATGTTTCGACGATGGCGGCGGCCGCGCCGGGCACCTCGCGCGGCGGGTCGATGTCCTCCATCCGCACCAGCCATTGCCCACCGGCATGCCGTGCGCACAGCCAGCTGCCGACGGCCGCCACCAGCGAGCCGAAATGCAGTGGTCCGGTGGGCGAGGGGGCGAAGCGGCCGCGGTAGGTCATGCGGGCATTTTAAGGCACAGCATCGCCATCGACCCCGCCGCCAGCCCTTGAAAGTGTGCGCCCGCGCCCCGAATTTTCATCCGCGCCCAGGTCGACGCGACGCATTCTCTTCATGACTGCCACACCAGAGAGACAGCCATGCGCCGCATTGCCCTGTTCATCGGTACCAACCTCGCCGTCCTGCTCCTGCTGAGCATCGTCTGCCACCTGTTCGGCATCGACCAGATGATGGCCAGCCGCGGCTATGGCGGCATGGGCGGCCTGCTGGTGTTCGCCGCCGTGTTCGGCATGGGCGGCGCCTTCATCTCGCTGGCGATGTCGAAGACGATCGCCAAGTGGTCCACCGGCGCGCGCGTGATCGGGCAGCCGCAGAACGACACCGAGCGCTGGCTGCTCGACACCGTGCGCCGCCACGCGCAGAACGCCGGCATCGGCATGCCCGAGGTGGCGATCTACGACGCGCCGGAGATGAACGCGTTCGCCACCGGCATGACGAAGAACAGCGCGCTGGTGGCGGTGAGCTCCGGCCTGCTGCAGCAGATGGACCGCGAGCAGGTCGGCGCCGTGCTGGGCCACGAGATCGGCCACGTCGCCAACGGCGACATGGTCACCCTGACCCTGATCCAGGGCGTGCTGAACACGCTGGTCATCCTCGCCGCGCGCATCGTCGGCCGCGCCGTCGACAGCTGGATGAGCGGTGGTCGCGACAATCGCGGCGGCGGCATCGGCTACTTCGTGGTGGTGATGGTGCTGCAGGTCGTGTTCGGCCTGTTCGCCTCGATGATCGTGGCCGCGTTCTCGCGCTGGCGCGAGTTCCGCGCCGACGCGGCAGGCGCGCAATTCGCCGGCCGCGGCGCGATGATCTCCGCGCTGCAGCGGCTGACAGGCCAACCATGGCGAAAGCACCTTGCCCAACACCATCGCCGCCTTCGGCATCTCCGGCCCGCTGGCCGATGGCTTCAAGAAACTGTTCATGAGCCACCCGCCGCTGGACGAGCGCATCGCCGCGCTGCAGCAAGTCGCCTGAGTTCGGTTTGACCTGCCCGCTCGCAGGGGAGGTTGGGGTGGGATACTCTCGGCCTCTCCAGGTGCAGTTCAGCGACTCGCGCCGAACCTCCCCCGCCGCGGCAAGGAGCCAATTCACAGTCAACTTCAACTGGAACATCCACGCATGAACGCACCCGCCGAAACCCGCAAATTCGAAGCCGAAGTCGCCCAGGTCCTGCACCTGGTCACGCATTCGCTGTACTCGCACAAGGAAATCTTCCTGCGCGAGCTGATCTCCAACGCCTCCGACGCCTGCGACAAGCTGCGCTTCGAGGCCATCGCCAAGCCCGAGCTGATGGCCGGCGACAGCGAGCTGCACATCGACGTGAGCTGGGATCCGGACGCGCGCACCGTCACCGTGCGCGACAACGGCATCGGCATGACGCGCGACGAAGTGGTGGCCAACATCGGCACCATCGCCAGCTCCGGCACCAAGCGTTTCCTGGAAGCGATGTCCGGCGAGCAGAAGGCCGATGCGCGGCTGATCGGCCAGTTCGGCGTCGGCTTCTATTCCGCCTTCGTGGTGGCCGACAAGGTCACCGTCGATCACCCGCCGCGCCGATGCGCCGGCAGGCGAGGGCGTGAAGTGGGAGAGCGACGGCAAGGGCGAATACTCGCTCGAGCAGGTCGAGCAGGCCGAGCGCGGCACCGCCGTCATCCTGCACCTGAAGGCCGACGAGGACGAGTTCCTCAAGCGCTGGCAGCTGCGCGCGCTGATCACCAAGCTACTCCGACCACGTCGCCTTCCCGATCCGCATGCCGGTCGAGAAGGACGGCAAGCCGACCGACGAGTTCGAGACCATCAACGCCGCCTCGGCGCTGTGGACCAAGCCGAAGTCGCGAGATCAGCGACGAGGACTACCAGAGCTTCTACAAGTCGCTCGGCCACGATTTCAACGACGCGCTGGCGTGGACGCACAACCGCGTCGAGGGCAGCCAGAGCTTCACCACCTTGCTGTACATCCCGTCGCAGCCGCCGTTCGACCTGATGATGGGCGGCCGCGACGAGCGCAAGGGGCTCAAGCTCTACATCAAGCGCGTCTTCATCATGGACGCCGCCGAGGAGCTGCTGCCGAACTACCTGCGCTTCGTGCGCGGCGTGGTCGATGCCGACGACCTGCCGCTCAACGTCAGCCGCGAGATCCTGCAGCACAACCGCCAGCTCGAGCGCATCAAGGCCGCCTGCGTCAAGCGCGTGCTCGACCTGATCGAGAAGCTGGCCAAGGACGAGCCGGAGAAATTCGCCACCTTCTACAAGGCCTTCGGCAACACGCTCAAGGAAGGCATCAGCGAAGACGCCAACAACCGCGAACGCATCGCCAAGCTGCTGCGCTTCGCCTCGCACCAAGGGCGAGGGCACCGCGCAGACCGTCTCGCTCGACGACTACATCGGCCGCATGGCCGTCGGCCAGGACACGATCTGGTACATCACCGCCGACAGCTACGCCGCCGCCTTCGGCAGCCCGCAGCTGGAAGCGTTCAAGGCCAAGGGCATCGAAGTGCTGCTGATGTCCGACCGCATCGACGAATGGATGATCGGCTCGCTTAGCGAATACGAACGGCAAGAAGCTGAAGAACGTCGCCAAGGGCGACGTGCCGCTGGACGAAGCCGACAAGAAGAAGCAGGAAGAGGCCGCGAAAGAGGCCGAGCCGCTGGTCGAAGAAGCTCAAGGAGCTGCTCGGCGATCGCGTCGGCGACGTGCGCGTCTCCGCGCGCCTCACCGATTCGCCGTCGTGCCTCGCGCTCGCCGACTACGAGATGGCGCCGCACCTCGCCCGCCTGCTGCGCGAGGCCGGCCACGACATGCCCGACAACAAGCCGACGCTGGAGATCAATCCGCAGCATCCGTTGGTGAAGCGCGTCGAGGCGGAAGCCGACGAAGGCAAGGCGCGGATCTGGCCACCCTGCTGCTGGAGCAGGCGGAGATCTGCGGCCGGCGCGCAGTTGCCGGATCCGTCGGCGTTTGTGCAGCGGATGAATCGGGTGTTGCTGGGGTGAGGCGCGGGGCGCCTTGCTGATGTGGAAAGCCCGCCACCCGGCGGGCTTTCCTTTTGCTCCCTCTCCCCTGCGGCGACCGAAGGGAGTCCCCTCGTGGGTGGAGGAGGGCTGGGGAGAGGGGATGGGTGCTCGCGGGAATCTTGCCTATCCGTCACCCCAGCGCAGGCCTGGGGCCTAGTGCCTTTTGCTGTTAAACGGTTGTTGCTGCACCAGATCTACAGCAAGAGCTTTCGTGCGCCTTCGGCGCCCGAGTCACTTTCTCTTTGCGTGGCCAAGAGAAAGTAACCAAAGAGAAAGGCCACCCCGCTTGGCGCTTGCCGCCCATCCATGGGCGGCAAGTCCGTGAGCCGGGGCCGGGCTTTTCGACAGGGCTCCTGTCCTGGCGAAAAGGAGTCGACATCCATGTCGACTCCCGCTTCGCGGCCTGTCGTCCCCGGCTCACCGCCGCACAGGGGCCCCGGGTAGAGCGGCGGGCCATCCTGGCCCGCACTCGAGTGCGCCCGCTGCGCGGGCGTTGCTCGGGCACAATCGTCATTTTTCTGGATCAGCCTGCGCCGCATGCTTTGCACCGACTGCCAATCCGGCTACCACGCGCCTTACGATCGTTTCGAGCGCCTGGCGGCGAATCCCGAGGTTCCGAGCTACCTGATGCGCTGCAAGAAGTGCGGAGCGTTATGGAACGAGAGCTCCGGTGTGCCGGAGTTGCTGACCCGGACGCACGCGCGGTGGTTGTATCCGGAGGCGCGGATTTAGGCGGCTTGGGGCCCGGAATGTCGGATACTTGAGGCGCTTGCGGCTGGATGGTGCTTCAAGAGCAACGTCCGAAACCGGGTCAGAGCGCACTTCTTGAGTTGCTAAGCGGATGTCGCCTTTCGGGCGAAGAGTTCCCGGTGGTGTTTGAGGAACGTCGTCTGCTCTGGCCGGAACCGCTCAACCTGCTTCGCCGGATCAATCGACCACTGTTCAAGTACGTCTCGCGACAGCGACGGATGCACCCGCATCCGCCCATCGTCCTCGAAGGTGATGAACTGCTCGTCGAACAGGGCATCGACATGCGGCGAGAGCAGCAGGCCGTTGTAGCCGCTGAGGCGCTCGGCGTTGGAGGCTTCGCGCCAAGGTTTGATGTGGCTGGCGATCAGCACGCGGGTGTCGGTGACGCCGGTGACGCGACATACCGGATCGAGCAGGATGACCTGTTTGCGGAAGAAGCCCTGGCCGACGCGAGCCCGGGTGAGTTGCAGGCGTTGCGTTTCCGGAATCGATGCATCCGTCTCGATGCGGTGGATGTCATCGAGCACTTGAGCATTTGGCTCGTGGTCGACCAGGTAGGTTTGTGGCTGATCAAGCTCACGCACTGGCCGCATATCCAGCAGCGCCATCAATACGTGGCCGAGCGCGTCGGAGATGCCGGCCAGATAACACCCTTGATTGCCATTTCCATTTTTCTGCAGAGGTGAATTGCGTTCCGGGAGCATCGGGCCGATGGCTTGAATGTGCTCTTTGGGCTGCAACGGACGGTGCGCTGCTTTGAATTCGACCTCCACCAGCCAGCCTTCATGAGCCCAGTAGTCGCCCACGGTGCCGAATTCGATTGGTTTGGGGCTCGGTGATGCGGCGACGGTTACGCGACCCACGGCGCCGATGCGACCGTTGGCATACGAGAACACGATATCCCCCGGACGAACGAGCTTCATGTTCTCGTAGGTCTGATTGAACGCACCGTTCGTATTGCGGTAGGGCGACCACAGATAGCCACCACGAACCTCGTGGTCGCGCGTCTGTTTGTGGTTGACCCACCAAAATCTCACGCGAAGTCTCCGTTCTTATCGCAGATTCGGCACACGTTAGCGCAGTGGCACCTCTTTGATCTTTTCCAGAAACCTCGATGCCTCGGTGTTCTGCTTTTCCCGCTCGCGCAGATCCGCGGCTTTCTGCGATTCGCTCGCATGGATCGCCGATAGGCGAGTTGTTGATACCGTGGAGAGCCGATGCGGGAGTGGCGATTCCGACTGGTTTATAGCCTGCGTCGCGACAGGTGCCGATACGACTGCCGATGACGTGCTCACGGTAGGAGACGAAAGCGCGGCGATCAGTAGCAGGCTCGCCAAGATGCCTCCTGCGAAAGCCAGCGGCGTATCCATCGGACTCGTGGCGCGCGCCTTGTCTTTTTGCAGCGACCGCACCGTGGCGATCAGTTCGCCGCCGTGGATCAGTTCGATGGGTTTGCCGTGGGCGAAACGGTGGGCGTCGGGGGTGTAGTCGCCGAGCGCGACGATCTTCACGGCGGCGGCGTTGTGGTGCACCAGCAGGCCGTACATTTCGCGCACGACTTTGACGCCGACTTGCCGGTTCTGCCATTGCTTGCACTGGACCAAGGTGGTCTGGCCGTTCCTGCGCAGGATCAGGTCGATGCCGCCGTCGGCGCCGCCGAGGCCGGTTTCTTCGATGGCGTAGCCCTGGCGACGGAAGGCTTCGCCGGCCAGTTGCTCGAACTGGCGCCAGCTCATCCGGCGCAGGCTGTCGAGGCCGGTCTGGCGGTCGAGCAGTTGGCGGCGGCGACCGCGGCCGATGAAGGAGGCGAGGGCGGCTATCCAGCAGCCGATCAGCAGTATCCAGGCGAGCGGGGCATAGATGCCGCTGGCGGCGAGCTTGCCCAGCCCCGACGTGTATGGGTTGCTGACCGCGCCGAAGTACCAGCCGATGCCGTGGCGTATGGCGATGTAGCCGAGCAGGCCGATCAGGATGCCGAGCCACCACGGCATGGCCGCGATCTGTTCAAAGCCGCTTTTCGTACGTTGCGCCATTTCACTCCCCCTGAGTGCTCCCTGGCAGACCCAACCATACTGCGATCCCCCTGCTTCGTCAGGTCGCCCCGGTTCTCGGGCCGGCCGTTTTCGTCCGGGCGGCACTGAAATGGCCCGGTGAATCGAGCCCCGCGCTCGGGCTTCGAGGCTCGTTGCTCGACGCGCCGAGCTCTTCGCTCCGTGGCCCGAGCAAATAGCTCCACCGTCCGAGCTTTTTTCTCGGCCCGCCGAGCTTTTTTCCGCAACGCCCGAGCAAACAGCTCGGTCACCCGAGCTTTTTTCCCAGCGCGCCGAGTTCACCTGCCCGGCACGTCGAGCTTTTTTCTCCGCAGTCCGGGCAAATAACCCGGGCGTCCGAGCTTTTTGCTCGGTGTTCGGCGTTCACCTGCTCGGCGCGCCGAGCTTTTTTCCCGGGCCGCCGAGCTTTTTTCTCCATCGGCCGAGAAAATTACTCGGGCGCCCGAGCTTTTTCTCGGCCGTCCGGGGACTGTGCCGTTTCTTCGTTGCATTCGCGCCGGGCTGATCGTGATCGGCGTGACGCTGCCGGTGCAGGCGTTCCTCTGGCTGGCCGATGCGACGCCGCGAGAGTGGCGCCAGTCGGCACCGGCACGACGGCTCAGGGCACACCGCGAAGGCTCAGCTCGTCGGCGGGAACCACAGCCTGGCGATCTTGCCGTTGCGCACTTCGTACACGGCGAGCGAATCGGGAGCGTGCTTGCCGGGCGGCAGGCCGTGCGGGTGTTCCAGGCGCCACCCACGGCCGCGCGCCGGTCGGTTTCGCGCCGATCGCCATCGGTCTGGCGCTCACGCTGATCCACCTGATCAGCATTCCGGTGACCAATACCTCGGTCAACCCCGCCCGTTCGACCGGCGTGGCCCTGTTCGCGGGTTCCGGTGCACTGGGCCAGCTGTGGCTGTTCTGGGTGGCGCCGATCATCGGCGGCATCGTCGGCGGCGCGATCTACCGCTGGTTGGGGGCAGACCGGCCGGACATCGTGGGGGAAGCGGCTGCCTGATAGGCGGGCGTGCGGGAGGACGCGGCTGCCCTTGATCCGGTAGCCGCGTCGATTCCGCCGCCGGGCTTGCGGGTCCACTGCGGGAATCATTCCTTTTTGATCCTTCCTCCGGTCGACCGGAGCCGGGCAGCTGGTGACTGGTTCGACGAGTCGTGCACGCTTCCGTCATCGAATACCCACCCGCTAAGAACCACGATCACGCCACCTTGCGTGCGGAGTCACGCTGTCGTGCCCTCGCCGCTGGCCATCGCCATGCCGGCATCTCTTTCGTGAAAGCCGCGCTTGCCACGATGGACCCTGCACGTCACTCATGAGCCCATTTTGCGTGTCTCGCCTACGCCATCCTGGGAAATATCCGGCCATAACACCGATTCGTGTGACGCCGCACACGCTTCCGGCGATGGCCTGGATATTGAATGGCTGTGGCAGTCATCGAGATTCGAGGTTGTGTGATGTTTTTTCATGATGTGCCATACGAAGCCAATCCCGCGGGCGTGTGGGTGGTGAAAACGGTGAACGGTTTCGCACGGCGGTTTACCTCGCGCTTCGCGGCACTGGCTTTCGCCACCGAGGATGCCGCCGAGCGGACGCAGGCCGGTGGCGCCGCGACCATTCGGGTGGAAGGTGCCGACGGCGTCTGGCGCGCGTTCGATGCCCGGATGAAAGGTGTGCCCTGCCTGCCCCAGGCGCGGCAAGGCTAGTTCGATGGCCCGGCGCCGCGATTCGATGCGCTTAGCCGCTTCGCGAATCCCTGCGCCACCAGCCACTCATCGAAGTCCTCGATCCAGTGGTCGCTGCTGGTGCCTTGCCGGCGCATGCCGAAGCCGTGGCCGCCGGCGCTGTAGATATGGGCCTCGGGCTTCTGGCCGGCGGCGAGCAAGGTGTCGTAGAACTTGACCACGGGTTCGCGGGCCACGTCGTCGTCCTGCGCCCAGGCCATGAAGATGGGCGGCAGCTTGGCCGGGATGGCCGGCATCACGCCGAACGGCGCGCCGTAGATCAGTCCGGCGAAGTTCGGGCGCGCCGCGGCGTCGCTCTGGAGCAGGGCGCCGCTGGCGACCATGCCGCCGGCGGAGAAGCCGAGGATGCCGACCTTCGTCGGCGCAACGTTCCACTGGCTGGCGTGTTGGCGAACCAGCTTGATCGCCTGCACCGCATCGGCGATGCCGTCCTTGCAGGCGGCATCCATGTCGAGATCCTTCGGGATGCCCTGCTGCTTCTTTTCCTTGAGGCGGTACTTGAGCACGAAGGCGGCAATGCCGCGCTGCTGCAGCCAGCGCGCCACGTCGTCGCCTTCCAGCCCGATGGTCAGCGCGACGCAGTACCCGCCGGGCGCGATGATCACGCCGGTGCCGGTGGCCGTGGTTCGCTCCGGCAGATAGGCGGTCAAGGTCGGCGTGGTGACGCCGAGCACGACGGTGCCCACGGGGGTGCCATGCACTACCTGCTCCTGCCGGGTTTCATGCGCGGAACCTGGCGCCGGTCCCGGCCAGATTTTCAGCGTCGTCTGCGCATGGGCGCAGGCAGCGGCGAGCACACTGCCGATGAATGCGCCCAGCGCACGTCGTGTTGTCTGCCGCATAACTCCTCCTTCGCACGCCTCTGTGCGTTACTTGGGCAACCCCGCCAGCCACTTCACTACCGCGCGCGAAAGCTCGATGCGGCGATCGGAGTAGGCGTGATCGGTGGGCAGGTGCACCGTGGTGACGTGGGCGTCGCCGGCTTTGCGCAGGTCGGCGGCGAAGGCCTGGTTCTCCGCGGCGAGGCCGTCGTCGGAGGTCACGATGAGGGCGGTGCGATTCTTCAGGGCGCCGACCTTGGACGGGAAGGCCCAATCCGGAGTGTGCGCGATGAGTTCGCGCGCGAGTCCGTCGGGCGTGCATCCGCTCAGCGGAGCCATGCCTTCATCGGCGAGGCCATCGGCCATGGCCTTGATGCCGGCGGCTTCGCCGTCCTTGCGAACGAGTTGTTGCGCGTGCCAGGTCATGTCGGCTGCCGAAAGCGTGGCGAAGGCCTTGATCGCGGGATCGGCCGCCGCGGCCTGCACGGCCATGAAGCCACCCATGCTGTGCCCGATCAGCACGATGCGGGTCGGGTCCAGGCGCAGCTTCCTGGCGACGTCCGGCTGGCGCAGATACGCCAGCGCGGCAGCGGTGTCCTCGATGCCATGCGCGAACGAGAAATCGCCCGGCGTGCCCCACGCGCCGCGATAGTTGAAATAGAGCACGTCCCAGCCGGCGCGGCGGATGTCCTGCGCCAGATCGAGGTTGCGTTCGTTGCCGGGAAAGCCGTGCAACAGGATCACCGCCGGATGCGGCCCTGCACCCGCAGCAACGTAGACCAGCGCGTTCATCAGCGCGCCATGGCTGGGAATCTGCATCGTCTCCATCGCGGCACGCGTGCCCGCCGGCGGGGCGGATTCCAGCGTCGGCGCGGGGAGTTTCGGCGCAGCCTGCGCGTGGCAGGGACTGCATGCCAGGCCAAGGGCGAAGCAGGCGGCCAGCAGCACATGGTTCGAATGGTTGTTCATGCGGTTCCCCTTGGGTTCGATGAAGCGTCGTCGACGAGGCGTTGACCGAAGCGTAGTCCTTCCGCGAACGGCGCGGGGCGGTCGCCATGCTCTCAGGGTGCGGCGCGGGCTTCCGCGGCCAGTTGCGCGATGCGCCTGGCCTCGATGCCGATTTCGCGCAACTGCCCGGTGGGCGAAGCGATGAGGCCGCAGAAGAACAGGCCCGGTTCGGGCGTTGCCTGGCCGGTCGCGCCGTGGCATGCCGTGATCGTCGAAGACACCGCAGGCGTCGGGCAGCAGCGTGCGCAGGTCGGGGCGAAAACCGGTGGCGAGGATGACGCTGTCGAACGGCTGCGCCGGCGCACCGACGAAGGCCACGCCGTCGCGGGTGAACCGCTCGATGCCGCCGCGCACGGCGATCGAGCCGTCCCTGATCCTGGCCAGCGTGCCCACGTCGAGCAGCGGCACACGATGATCTTCTTCGATCATGCGCCGTGGTCCCTTGGCGGGAGCTTTCAGGCCGAGTTTCTTCAGCGAGCCGACGGCCAGCCGGATCGCGGGTGCGTTGATGAAATCGGCGAGGCGAGCCGGCAGGCGTGCCTGGGCGATCGCCCAGGTGAGGATCGGCAGGCCCAGCAGTTCGCGCGGCAGGATCTGCACCGGGCCACGCACCGCCAGTGTCACCTCGACGCCGGCCTCGGCCAGGTCCAGCGCGATCTCGCCGCCGGAATTGCCGAAGCCCACGACGAGCACGCGCTTGCCCGCATACGGCGGACGGATTGCGATAGTCGCTGCTGTGGATGATTTCGCCCTGGTAGTCCTCGGCGCCTGGCCAGCGCGGCCGGTACGGAAAGTCGGCCCAGCCGGTCGCGATCACCACCACCGGCGCGGCGAACTGTTTGCGTTGCGCGTCGATGCGCCAGACCGGTCCCTCGCGACGGATCGCCTGCACGGCGCTGTCGAACAGCGGGCGAAGGTCGAAGTGCGACGCATAGTTTTCGAGATATGCCACCACCTGCGCGCGCGACGGATAACGCGGATAGCTTCGTGGCATCGCCATGCCGGGCAGGCCGGAGTGGCTGCGGTCGGTATGCAGGTGCAGCCGGTCGTAGTGGCGGCGCCAGACCGGGGCGACCGTCGCCGGCTTTCTCCAGGATCAGCACGCGCAGGCCGCGCTCGCGCATGGCGGCGGCGCAGGCAAGCCCGGCGGGGCCGGCGCCGACGATGATGGCGTCCGCATCGGGCGTGGGGTTCATGGCCATTCCCGGGTCCGGGCGACTACCGATGCCCCCATCTTGCCACCTGTCTCGCCACGAACGCGCCGAGGACGATCGCCGGGCCGGCGAATACTTCGACCAGCATCGTGAGCCACGCCATCAGGTACAGCGCCGGCACGCCCAGCGCCCGCAGGAAGTGCACGGAGCCTTCCGGCCCGCGCAGGATTTTCGCGAAGCCGCCGCTTTCACTCCTGCTGCCGACGGTGATTGTCTTCGCCGCTGTCGTTGAGCGCGTCGCCGCTGGGCGTCGTGTCTTCGGGGCGCTTCGGCGCTTTGGACGTCTGATCAGGACTGCCGGGCTGGGCCGGCTGCGGCGCTTGCCGACTCTGCTCGTTCTCGCTGGAGACGAAAATAGGCGGGACGCCATGGACGATGTTCTGGTCGGAAGTGTGGGTTTGCATGATGTCATCGTTTCCCGGTGTGCTCGTCCACGGACGATGCCCGAACTCCGGTAAACCCGCGGTGATGGCGTGCTGAACGCGCGTGGGTCCGGCGCTTTTCGCAGATACGCAAGACAGTGACTACTGGCCGATAGGTCGGACGACGTCCGCGCAGATGGTGCGGAGCCTCGCCGCCGCGGCGAGCACCGCCTCGGCGCGGATCCGGAGAGTGCCGCGATGATCCGTTTTGTTCCGGCGATGCCGCTGATCCCGGCTTCGCCTTACGCGCATGCTTCGGCTTCGCATCAATCGTTCGATCTACAGACTGTCTGGACGGTTCGGCCTATCGCCTCGAAGTCAAAAAAAGCCCGTCGCTTTGGACGGGCTTTTCATTTCAGCGCGTGCCGCGAAAACGCGGGTTCCTTCCTTGTGCCGCGTACCCGGTCACTTGCCATGCCCGCGCGGGGCATTGCCCGCGGGTGAGCTGGTGCTGCGGACGGCATTTTGAATGTCCGGAATCGAGTCGGTCGTCGACCGGTATTCGCGGGTTCGCAACGACTCGAGCCGGAAGCGCTCCTGACGGTTGAAGTCGTTCCTGCTCGCCAGGGCCAGTCGATGGCCGTCTATCTTCACCCAGTACCACGAACCGCTGGGTACGGGCGCACTGGAGACGTAGGCAAACCGGGCCAGGTAATCGCCGTTCTCGCGAGGTTCGACCTTCAACGCGAGGTTGATGACGAACTGGCTGCTCACCGCGTGTCCGTGCCTGGTGGCGGGTTTTGTGATCAGTTCATCGAGGTTCCGCAGCATCAGCCGCTGGACGCTCGGGGTCAGCTCGATCGACGGCGAGGCGTCGGTGACCCGGCCCTGGGCATTCACCTGCACCAGGACCGGCATGATCCTGGGAGGGAAATCGTTGAGTGACCACGAGGCCGCCATCGCGGCGCTTGCGGCGGTGGCGAGCATTGCTGCGCCAGCCATTACGAGAAGTCGTTTCATCAAGCCTCCGTGGATCACGGATCAGTTCGGGAACGACACGAACAAGTTGCACTGCATGTTGGTATCGAGCCCGTGGAGTATCGGCGGAATCTCCACGACGATCTGGGGAAGCTCTGCAGTCCGCCGTTCGGCCGAGCTTGCCTGCACACTGTTCTCCCAAATGCCGGTCCCGTCAATCGGGGTGGTGCGGGCGAGTTGCGATCTGGCGTTGCTGCAGGTTGCGGACGGGTTTCGTCGAATCGCGGCTATGGTGCGATCAACACTTCACCCGGCCGCCGGCCAGTTGCTGGCAGGGGTGAAAAACCGGCTCTTTCGATGGCTGGTCACCGTGATCGTGGCCATGGCCGTGGCCGTCATCATGGTGGTCGTGATGACCGCCGCCATAAGGCGGTGCACCCCAGTAAGCGGGCGGTGGATAGTAGGTCGGCTCGGCGAGTTGATCGCGGTATTGCGCATTTTGTTCACGCAGCGCGTCGTTTTCCTCGCGCAGCCGTTCGCGGTTGGCGGCCTCGTCGGCCGCGGCCTGTTCCTGCGTTTGTTGCCGAGCCTGTTCGTCTCGCTCATCCGCCGCGGCTTGTGCATCGGCCTTGCGCTCTTCTTCCAGCGCCAGTTTCTGCTGGTGTGCGGCGACGCGCTGTTTGTAGAGATCCTGCAGGTTGCGCGATTCGGCGTATTTCTGCGCCAGCTTGTCCTGGCCCAGGCGCAGGTATTGATCGATCACTTCGCTGTCGTCCGCCTGATGGATCAGCTCGCCCCTGGCGCCGGGGCATGGCCGATCGGTGTACTCGACTTGCCCACCCTTGTTGCACTTGTAGATGTTCTGCGCCACGGCAGCGGGTGCGACCGCCAGCGTCAGCAGGGCGATGAGGAAGAGGCGAAGTCGGGCAGTCGGCATGTTCATCGTGGCGACCATTCTGCACCGGTGGCGTCGCGAATGCGTCTGGATCGGTCCGCCCGGTTCGGAATGATTCACGGCAAAAAAAAGCCGCCGGAGATCCGGCGGCTCGTGGAGCGAACGGCGCCGGTTGCCCGGCGCCGTCGGTGTTACATCGAGAAGTCGTAGCTGACGCCGAACTGCACGTAGCGCGGGGTCTGGAACGACAGCGGACGCTGGTAGTCGTTCGCCGGGTCCTCGCCACCGTCGACCTGCGACGTGGTTTTCTGGCTGTTGAACAGGTTGAACACCGTGGCCGAGAACGCGAGGTTCTGGCCCGCACCAGCCCACAACGGGCGGTACTGTGCGTTCAGATCCAGCTTGAGCGTCCATGGCAGGCGTCCACGCGAACCGCGCGGTGCCGGCTGGTTGTTGCACTCGAAATACGATGCGCCGTACTGGATCGCGTCGACCGGGTCGAAACCGATGCAGTTCTTCGGGCGACCCGAGGCGATCGCCACGTTCGCGCCCATCAGCCATTCCTTGTTAACCTGGAAGAAGCCGTAGGCCTTCAACTGATGGGTGCGGTCGTTGGGCAACGGGCCGTTGGCGTACTGCATGATTTCCGGCGCGTCCCAGTCCTGCGTGACCGACGGGTCGAGCTGGCCGATGTCCGACTTCAACTGGCCTTCGGAGTTGCCGTAGCTGCGCGAGAAGGTGTAGTCCATGCGGGCAAACCAGCGCTCGTCGAAGTGGTGCTCCAGGTACAGCTCCATCGAGTAGTACTTGCGCTTCAACGGCGGGAACTTCACGCCAGCCGGCGTGGTGAAGTCTTCCATGGTGAGCTTGAACGGAACCAGCGTGCCCTGGCCGTCGACGTCCACCATGAACGTGTTCGGCACGCCCGGGTTGAACAGGTAGCAGCCGGGGATGCTGGCGTTGGTGATGTCGATGTTGTTGCGCGCGGCGTACTTCTCGAACGGACGCGAATCGCAGAAGTCGTCGATCGAGCTTTTCAGCTTGCGTACGGTGGCCTTGGCGCCGAAGCTCCAGTCGCTGCTGATGGCCTTGTCGAAGCCCAGGATATATTCGTCCTGGTAGTACGCCTTGATGTTCTGCGCGGCGACCGTTTTCGGATTGAGATCCGTGCCGTCTTCACCATTGAGGTAGATCTTGCTGCCAGCCGGAACCAGGTTGAGCGGCTCGCCGTTGGGACCCACGCCGTTGTAGGTGAAGTACTGGCTGGAATACAGCGAGGCGGACGCGCCGCGGATGGCCACGTTGGACGGAATGGCCAGGTGGTAGCGGCCGGCGTTGGCGTAGACCTTGAAGCTGGAATCGCCGAACACGTCCCAGGTCGCGCCCAGGCGGGGAGCCAGCTGGTGGCGCTGCTTGACGTAGACGTCGCCGGCACCGTTGATGTTCTTGAACTGCTCGTTGCGCAGGCCGAGGTAGCCCATCCAGCGGTCGTTGATCTGCCAGTGGTCTTCGATGAACTGCGCTTCCTGTTCCACCTTGACCGAGGCGCCGGTGATGAAGATGCGCTGCTCGACGAAGTACGGCGTGCCCGGCGGGACATCCGGGAAAATGTCCGGGCGACCGGAAACATTGCGAACGTTCTGGTAGCGCCAGCGGTAACCGCCCTCGTACTGGTTGCCCGCGCTGGACTCGAGCGACTGGTTGTCCAGGCCCGCGCGCAGGTCATGCGAGCCGAGCTGGTACTCGACGTCGAAACGCCAGCCGTGCGTCTTGTCCTTGGCGCCTGGGCCGAGCACCGTGCCGTTGACCAGGCCGCAACCGATGATCGGGCTGCTGATGCCGGTGCGCGAGTCGGTGATCCACGGGCAGTTCGGACTGCCGGCATAGCCGAGAGTGCGCTTGTGATCGGAGTTGCTGGTGCCGTACAGCGCGTTGATGGTGAGGCTATCGGTGATGTAACCGGTGTACTTGCCGATGTATACGTCGCCGCCCGGTGCGGAGCCGGCCAGCGATGCAGCGTTCTCCAGCTTGTCGCTGCCGATCAGATCGCCGCGGGCCTCGTTGGCGTACGAGTACTTGTACACCGTGCGATCGGTTCTCGTCTGATCGGACAGGCCGGTGAATTCCACGATGTGGTTGTCGGTGATGTTCCAGTCCACCTTGGTCAGCCATTTCTTGGCCTTGGACACCTCGGTGGTGAACTGCGGCGCCAGGATCGAGCTGATGTTGTTGCCGGTGGTACGGGTGAAATCGCCGGCCGCGTACACGAACAGCTTGTCCTTGATGATCGGTCCGCTGAGGTAGCCGGTGTACTGCATCGCGGAGCTGGTGTTTTCCGAGCGATCCTGAAACAGCTGGCCATCGGTGCGATGGATGCTCTTGGGAGTGGCGCGCAAGGACGCGGGGATGACGTGCACGCCCACGCCGCCTTTCCAGACGTTGTCGCCGCGCTTGGTGACCACGTTGATCACGCCGCCGGTGGAGCGGCCGTATTCGGCGCCGTAGCCGCCGGTATAGATCTGCTGCTGATCGATCGCGTCATACGGCAGGCTGGTGAAGCCGATGCCGGTGAGCGCGTTGGTCACCGCGTAACCGTTGATGTAGTACTGGTTTTCCGACGCGGATGCGCCGCCGAAGGAGGCCACGTTGCCGTAGCGGGCGTCGCCCGCGACGGTGCCCGGCGCGAGCAGCGCGGCGGCGGTCACGTCACGCGCCAGCGGCAGCTTCTGCAACTGCTCCGCGGTCAGCGTGGTACGCGAATCCACCGAGGACACGTCGATCGCCGGCAAGGCCGAGCCGACCACGGTCACGCCGCCGAGCGTCTTGGCTCCGGCTTCGCTGGCTGCGGTATCGAACGACACGTCGGTGCCGGAGCCCACGCGGACCTGCACGTTGTCGCGGCTGCCGACCACCTGATCACCGCGCTTCAGGGTGACCGTATAGGTGCCCACCGGCAACGAGGTCGCGCGGTAACGGCCGGCACTATCCACGGTGATGTCGCGGCTTTGCCCGGTGTTCACGTTCTCGACGTGAATGGTGGCGCCGGCGGCGTCCCCGGCATTGCCGAAGATCACGCCTGACGCATTGGACTGAGCCATGGCCACGCCACCGAAACTCATGCTCAACGCCAGCGCCAGGGCGGTCGGCTGCCATCGGCTACGGCGATATCGATCGAAATTCATGTTGCCCCTCCTAGAAGTTTTTGAACCGGATGGTTGGCCGGTGCGGCAGCGTAAGAAATTACGCAAAACGGACGAATCCCCCCCCTGTGGAGTCGCCGTTCCGCTGGTGTATCGTTATTTCTTGCGCCTTGGCAGCCTAGGAGCGTCAGGTCGTAGCGTCAACACTTTCTTCACAATTGCCCAACGCGGCAATAATTCCCGGCGTGTTCCGCGATCCCTGGTATGGCACGGCCACCATCAGTCGCGACGCGAATGGCCTGCGCATCAGCATGGATCGCACGCCAGGCCTGCAAGGGGCGCTGGAGCACGTGCAGTACGACACTTTCCGCACGCACTGGACAAAGCCGGGTCTGGAAGACGCCTGGGTCACCTTCGCGTTGCATCCCGATGGCAGCATCGACCAGCTGACCATGCAGACGATTTCACCAGTCGCCGATTTCAGCTGGGATTATCAGGATCTGCACTTCAGCCCGGACAAATAATCACGCTGGTCGGCCGCCGGGCTGTTCGATCACGGCCGGCCATCGCCTTGCGCCACACCATCATCCGCGCGCTGCCAGGCGCGCAGCCCGATGATCGCCAGCACCACGAAACCGGCGTACAGCACCGAGGTGATCAGCAGGTGCTTGTAGATGTATTCGCCGACGTAGATCACGTCCACCACGATCCACAACCACCACGCGGCGGCATGCCGTTTGGCCTGCCACCACTGCGCGACCAGGCTGAACGCGGTGAGCGCGGCGTCCAGCCACGGCAGCGCCGCGTCGGTGTGGTGGCGCATGAACGCGCCCAGGGCCAGCGCACCGACGCCGCCGATGGCCAGTTGCAGGATGGCCCGCCGCCGCGGCAGCGGCGCGACATGCACGCGGCCGTCCGCGCCCATGTGTTGCAGCCAGCGATACCAGCCGTAGCCGATCAGCACGGCGAACGCGAGCTGCAACAGTGCGTCGGAGTAGAGCCGGGCATCGACGAAAACCCAGGCGTAGACCACTACCGACGCCAGCCCCACCGGCCAGCACCACGGCCGGCGCCTGGCAGTGAGCCAGACACCCCAGGCGCTGAGCAGCGCACCGACGAGTTCGACCAGGGTCATGTCAGAACGCGTACGTCAGGGTGAGGCGCGCCAGCCGCGGCGCGCCCGGGAACAGATAGCTGTCGCCACCGGAGCTGCCGGTATCGCGCCAGTAGAAATGATTGAATACGTTGTCGACGTTCAGCCGCAATGTCAGCGTGTGTCCATTCCACTGCGTGACGTAGCGCAGCCCGGCGTCGAACACGTGATAGGCGGGCACGCGGGTGAGGCCGTTCGGCGTGGCGACATTGCTGCTGGCGTAGCGCCAGCCGCCGAGCAAGCTCAGGTCGGTGGTGAACGGCAGGCGGTAATCCAGATAGACGGCCGAACGCAGGCGCGGCACGTTGACGACCTGATGACCTTCATACAGTGGCGTATCAGTGCCCCGCGCGCGCGCGCGGATCAGATTGATGCTCGCGGTGAGGCGCAGGTTGCGGCTGAGTCGTCCGGCGGCGTTGAGTTCGAGCCCGGTATGCACTTCGTCGCCTTGCTGCACGAAGGTGAAACCCGCGGCGGAGTTGTCGGGCTGCGCAAACTGATACGGCTGGCGAATGCGGTACAGCGCGGCTTGAAGGTTCAGCGCATCGCTCCAGGCGTATTTCACGCCGGCTTCGGTCTGGCGCGAAAGCAGCGGCGCCAGCGTGGTGCCGTCGTTGGAGGTCCAGTACGGCGCCTCGTTGCCCAGCGACAGGCTTTCGCTGTAGCTGAGGTAGCCGGTCAGCTGCGTGGTCGGCTGCCACAGCAGTGCGGACTGCGGCAGGAACTTGCCCAGCCGCGTATCGCGCTCGGGCACGCCGACGTCATCGTAGGCACGCTCGTGCAGCCGCACGAAGCGACCACCGGCCAGCAACTGCCATTGCGCGCCAAGATGCACGCGATCGAGCGCGAACACGGAATGCTGCCAGCTGGTCAGCCGGCGCACCGAAGCGCCGGGCTGGTTCGGCGAGGGTGCGAAGTAGGGCGGATTCACCTCGTCGATATTGCCGGTACCGACGTAATCGTAGACATACGGGCGGCGGTCGATGGTGCGGCGGAACGCGCTGGTGCCGAGGCTGACTTCGTGTCCGATCGCACCGGTATCGAACGAACCCCTGAGCACCGCGCGCGCCTCGTCGTTGGCGCGGGTATCGTTGGGGCTGCGGAAATCATAGATGTCGTAGTCGCCGTTCGGGGCGAAAAACCATCCTGGCGTAGCGCCACTGGCGCAGTCGGGCGAATAGAAGCAGCCGTAGGCGAAAGCCACGTTGTCGTCGATCACCGCGCGGCTGTGGCCGGCCGAGAGCTGCGCGCTCCAGTCGTCGCTGAAGCGGTAGTCGAAGCGCGCGGTGCTGTTGCTGGCGTCGACGCCGACCGGCTGCTGCCACGGCTCGAAACCGAGCATGCGAGCGCGGCTGGGATGCGCCGGGATCATCGTGCCACCGAGCAGCTGGTAGCCGGAGACCGAACGTTGCGAGCTGGCCTGGTAGTTGCTGTCCAGCTGCAAGGTGGCATTCGGGCCGATCTTCCAGTCGACGGCCAGCGCGAGGAAATTGCGCTGGCCATCGGCATGGTCCACGTACGAACGGATGCCATCGTGCGCCGCGTTCACGCGCACGCCGAAATTCGGGTTGAGCCAACCGCCCACGTCCATCGCCAGATAACGCGAGCCCTGCGAGTCGGTGCCGACGGTGGCCGTATGCACGTTGGCCGGACGCTTGCTGACGTAATTCACCAGACCGCCCGGCGCGACCACGCCGGCTTCGAGACCGCCGAGACCCTTGAGGATCTCCACACGGTCCTTGTCCTCCAGTGCCTGCGGCTGTTCGCCGACCAGGCTCATCTCGTTGAGCCGGTAGCCGGTGGCCAGATCCAGCGCATAACCGCGGATGGCTACGTCCTGGTAGTAGCCCACCGGCGCATAGCTGTCGCCGAGTGCGGCGTCGCTGCGCGCCAGTTCGCTGAGCGTGCGCGGCTGGCGGTCGTCGATCTGGTCGCGGGTGATCACCGTGATCGCGGCGGGCGTGTCCTGCAGCGGTGCGTTGCCAAAGCTGCCGAAGGTGTCCATCTGCGCGTTGTCGGCTTCGTAACCAT
The DNA here is from genome assembly GCA_963697555.1 of uncultured Gammaproteobacteria bacterium. GTDB lineage: Bacteria > Pseudomonadota > Gammaproteobacteria > Xanthomonadales > Rhodanobacteraceae > Rhodanobacter. Next base: position 85,366 of record CAVOOK010000008.1, on the reverse strand, counting down.
GCGGGCGGTCGGCCTTGACGTGGACGGGCGCCAGCGGCGTGGTCTGGGGCTTGATGGGGGTGTCGTCGCCGGCATGGGCGAGCGCCATAACCGACATGAGGGCCAGGATCAGCGGAGTGCGGGTGAGGGAAATACGCAGTGGGGTCATGGTCGCCGTCGTCTTCGGGGATACGGACGAAGCGACGGCCGTCCAGACGTCCGAACGGACGGCTGGACCAGCAAGCTCCCTACGCCGGTGCTAACCGGATCAGGTTCCAAGGGACTCTCTCAGCCCGGCAATCGCCGGGCACCCCCGCTTCAAGAACGCGTATTGAAGCACGGATCAGTGCGGCGTGCAGATTTCGCGATCACGCGCAGTCGCGGATGGCCTGCAGCAAAGCGCGTCCCGGCGGGGTACCGAACCATGCGGCGTGACCGCGCAGAAAGGTGTCATAGGCTACATCCGCACTGGCAGGCGAATCGGTGATGGTGTGGAAGTACTCGACCTCGGACAGCGCGAAATCGACGTGCACCAGCGGCAGCAGGTCCGCCAGCAGATTGACGTCGGCGGCATCCAGCGACCGTTGTCGGCGATAACCTTCGATCAATGCGCGCGCGATATCGGGATGCGCGGCGTCGATACCCGTGTCCAGTGCCAGCCAGGCAATCGCGTTGCGCTCGATCGCGGTGGCGAGGTCGAACAGCGCGAAGTTGGCCGCGGCAAGACCGAAGTCGAGGGTGGCGGTGATGTGTGCGTCTACGCCATCGCCGTCCCAGCACAGATTGGAAACGTGCCAGTCGCCGTGCGTCCACAGTCGTGGTTGTTGCGCCAGTCGCGGCTGGGCCGCGGCGTGCCACGGCGCGAGCACTTCGGCGAGCTCGGTCGGCCAGTCGCGCCGTTGCAAATAATCCGCCAGGCCCGGACGCGTTTGTAATTGCTTTCGCAGCGCAACGACCGGATCGCCTGCGCAGATCAGCTCGCTGCGCGCGACCAGGATATGGGTGTCGCGCTGGGCGGCGACATAACCCTCGGATGCATTGTGCAGCATCCCCAGCAGCCAGCCGGTACTGCACGCATGATCGGCGTTCGGCAGCGGTGACCATGAAATCGCTTCGCGGTACAGGTCGATGCCCGCGGCACGCTCGTGTACTTCGTAGGTGAAGTCGCCGAGAGCCACCGCGGTGTGTCCTTGCGCGTCGCTCAACACGGCCGGTATCGGCATGCCGTTGCCGCGCAGATGCGCGATGAAGCGGTGCTCCTCGGTCAGCGTGGCCACAGAGCGCACGCTGCGGTGATGGCGCTTGATGAAGACGATTCCCTCGCCCGTCTGGACCAGGCAAGCCGCCGACAGCGGGCGCGGGCTATGCCAGGCGATGCGGATCGAACCGCCGAAGGCCGGATAATTGCGCAGCAAGGTCCCGACTTCGCCAACGGTCAGCGGCGGCCAGTCCGCGGGAATCTCGTCGCCGGCCAAGCCGTGGGTCAGATGGGGCGAATCGGTCATGGATGCGGCGCGTTCGCGTCTAGGCAGGCCATGGATTATCCCTGAAAGGTCCGGGTGTCTGTTCTCGCATGGCCGAAACGTTCTCCCTGCGCGTAGTCGCGAAGCGACGGCGTCGAAGGGCCCGCGAAGTGCAGTAGTAACTTCGACTCCGCGCCTTTGGCGCTACGTTCTTCCTGAGCTCGTCGAAGGTCCAGTCGAACGGGACAGGCTTGCATCGCGCCCACCTATAATGCCTCGCTTCCCCCACGTGGTACCCGCCGTCCGATGAGCGCAATGCTGCTGCTGTTCGTTTGTCTGGTTCTCGGCACGCTGGTGGCGCGTTTCGCGAAGCCGCCCGCGGGCATCGTCCAGGGCATCAACTGGTGGGTGCTGAATGTGGCGCTGCCGGCGCTGGTGCTGGAACTGATCCCGAAGGTGAAATTCGATCCGCAGCTGTGGTTTCCGGTGGCGGCGATGTGGCTCACGTTCGGCGGCGCGTGGTTGCTGTTCGGCCTGCTCGGGCCGCGACTGGGCTGGTCGCGGCAGCGCACTGGTGCGCTGATCCTGGTCTGCGGCCTGGGCAATACCGCGTACATGGGTTACCCGCTGATCGAGGCGCTGCACGGCAAGGCCGGGTTGGCGCTGGCGGTGGTGGCCGACCAGATCGGCGCGTTTCCGGTGCTGGCCTCGGCCGGCATCGTGGTGGCGTCGATCTACTCGGGGCGCACGCCGCAACCGCGGTTGATTGTCCGGCGCATCCTCACGTTCCCGGCTTTCATCGCCTTGGTGGTCGGCATCGTAGCGGGGCGAACCGGCGGCTGGCCCGACCCACTGAACGGCGTGTTCGCGCCCATCGGCGCCACGCTCACCCCGCTGGCCTTGTTCTCGGTGGGGCTGCAGTTCAAGTTTCATCCGGGGCAGCGGCAGTTGGGCGCGGCCAGCTGGGGACTGGGCTGGAAACTGCTGCTCGCGCCCCTGTTGTGCTGGGGGCTGGGTGTGGCGAGCGGAGTGGGCGGCCTGGTGCTCACCGTCGGGGTGTTGCAGGCGGCGATGGCGCCGATGGTCTCGGCGGCGATCCTAGCCGACGAATACGAACTGGAGCCGACGCTCGCCAACACCGTGCTGGGCGCGGGCATCGTGTTGTCACTGATCAGCATCCCGCTGGGCAATCTGTTGCTCGGACCTTGACCGCGCTTGCGCCGGGCATCGGCTGCGTCGAGACTAGTGGGGATTTTGGGGCTGGGGGCGGTGTCATGGCAGGTTTCGAACTGATCAGGCGGTTCTTCGGAAACGAACCTGGCGAGCGCCGGGCTGTGGCCCGTAGCGGCATACCGAGGGGCGCCTGGGTGCTGGTGGTCGACGACTCCGCCACCATCCGCGCGGTGCTCGGCAAGATGCTGAGCCAGGACGGCCACGTGGTGTTGAAGGCGCCGGATGGCGAAACCGCCATCGAAATGGCGCGCACCGAAAAGCCCGATCTGATCTTCCTCGACATCGTGATGCCCGGCATGAACGGCTTCGCGGTGCTGCGCGCGCTGCGCCGCGACCCGCAGACGCACGACATCCCCATCGTGATGATCAGCGGCAACCTGCAGGCGACCGAGCAGTTCTACGTGCAGCGCTTCGGTGCCGACGATTTCATGAAGAAGCCGTTCGGCCGTGGCGAGGTGTTCGCGCGCATCCAGCACCTGACCAAGAGCGGCCGGATGGTGGTGCGCGAGCGCACGCCGGAAGACGTGTTGCCCGAGGTGGCGGAACACACCGCGGCCGAGCATGCCGCCATTCCGGACATCGCGATGCCCGACCCGCACGACATGCTCGCGCCGCCCATCGAAAATTCCTGATCCGAAGCCACGCCGGGGCGATAGTGCGACCGCTTCGTGATCGCACGATAATCGCGCTGATGAGAAAACCATCCAACACTCCGGTCACCGGCTTGCGCGCCGATCAATGGCTATGGGCTGCGCGTTTTTTCAAGACGCGCAGCCTGGCCAAGCAGGCGATCGACGGCGGCCGTATCGATGTCAACGATGCCGGCTGCAAGCCGGCGAAAGCGGTGCATGTGGGCGACATGCTGCGGATCTCGCGCGGCGAAGAACGGCTGGAAGTCGAAGTGCTTGGCCTGTCAGACAAGCGCGGCCCGGCCAGCGTGGCGCAGACGCTGTACCGCGAAACGGACGCCAGCCGCGCGGCCCGCGAAACGGCGCAGCGGCAGCGTCAACTGGTCGGCGCCAGCGGCCCGTTGAAACGCCCGGACAAGCACGCACGCCGCGATTTGCGACGATTGAAGGACACGCGCTGAGCAGTGCATCGCAGATTGGCCGTCCGATCTGCGGGACCATCCTCCCCATTCGAAGGGGATTGCGCGTGTGCATCCCCACGACCCGGGGTATGGCGTGGACGGATTAGCACGGATGGCCGGCATCGGTTTCATCAGGCGCCTGCTCGGCAGCGCCGACGGCGAACAGGTGGCGGTGCAACACGCGCAGGCCGCGCTAGGTGCACGCGTGCTGGTGGTGGATGATTCACCCACCATCTGCGCCGTGCTGGGCAAGATGCTTGGGCAGGAGGGCTACCTGGTATCCCGCGCGAACGAGGGCGACGCTGCCATCAAGCTCGCGCGCGATGAGCAGCCCTCGCTCATCTTTCTCGACATCGTGCTGCCTGGCATGAATGGCTTCGCGGTGTTGCGTGCGCTGCGCCACGATCCGCTGACCCGGCACATTCCCATCGTGATGATCAGCGGCAACCAGCAGGCGACCGAGCAGTTTTACGTGCAGCGTTTCGGCGCGGACGACTTCATGAAGAAGCCGTTCGGCCGCGATGAGGTATGCAAGCGTATCGGTCAACTGGTGCAGTCGGGCCGGCTGGTTGCACGCAAGCCGTCGGAGCCGGTCTGCGTACCGGTTGTCGAGCTGTCCGCCGAAGCGCTGGAGGCGATTCCGGATATCGCCATGCCGTATGCGGATGAGGCGTGTGAGCCGAGCCCGCCGCCCCGACCGCGGCCTGGCCTGCAGATGGCGCACGGCATGTTCTAGAACTCGGGGCGACGCAAGCGGGCGGTAACGCCCCTCTCTCCCGGCACTCCCCGTTTCAAGCTTCCCGGTTCAAGCCAGCGCCTTCAGCCGATACAACGCTTCCAGCGCCTCGCGCGGCGTCAGTGCATCCGGGTCGATTGTCTCCAGCGCATGCTCGACCGCCGAAGGCTGTGCCGGGGCAAACAGGCCAAGCTGAGGCGAGACCTCGGTAGCCAGCGAGCGCGGCGCGTGGCCATGCATGCCACGCTCCAGTTCTGCCAGCGTGCGCCTTGCATCGGCGATCACCGATTTCGGCAAGCCGGCCAGCGCCGCCACCTGCAGGCCGAAGCTCCGGTTCGCCGGGCCGTCCTTAACCGCGTGCATGAACACCAGCTGGTCGCCACGCTGCTGGTCGTGAAACTCCACCGCGTCCAGGTGCACGTTGGCGATGGAAGGGAACTCGCCGGCCAGTTCGGTCAACTCGAAATAATGCGTGGCGAACAAGGTGTACGCGCGGCTGTTGCGCGCCAGGTGCACGGCGGCGGCACGGGCCAGCGACAGGCCGTCGTAGGTGCTGGTGCCGCGGCCGACCTCGTCCATCAGCACCAGGCTGTGTTCGGTGGCGTTGTGCAGGATGTTGGCGGTTTCGCTCATCTCCACCATGAAGGTGGACTGGCCGCGCGACAGATCGTCGCCGGCGCCGATGCGGGTAAAGATGCGGTCAATCGGGCCGATCACCGCGCGCGAGGCCGGCACGTAGCTGCCGGCATGCGCGAGCAGCACGATCAGCGCGTTCTGGCGCATGTAGGTGGATTTGCCGCCCATGTTCGGGCCGGTGATCACCAGCATGCGGCGGCCGTCGCCGAGCTTCAGGTCGTTCGGCTCGAATGGCTCGTCGCGAACTTTCTCGACCACCGGGTGACGGCCGCGCTCGATGGCGATGCCGGGTTCGTCGCTGAGCTCCGGCGCGCTCCAGTTCAGCGCTTCGGCACGTTCGGCCAGATCGCTCAACACGTCCAGCTCGGCGATCGCGGCGGCGGCGGTTTTCAGCGGCTCCAGCATCTCAGTCAGCGTATCGAGCAGCGTTTCGTACAGGGCGCGCTCGCGCATCAGCGAACGTTCCTTGGCCGACAGCACCTTGTCCTCGAAATTCTTCAGTTCCTCCGTGATGTAGCGCTCGGCATTCTTGGTGGTCTGCCGACGCGTGTAGTGCGTCGGCGCCTTGTCGGATTGCCCCTTGCTGACCTCGATGTAATAACCGTGCACGCGGTTGTAACCGACCTTCAGCGTGGTGATGCCACTGGCGGCTTTCTCGCGTTCCTCCAGTTCGACCAGGTACTGGTCGGCATGAGTGGACAGGCGGCGCAGCTCATCCAGTTCGGCGTCATAACCGTCGGCGATCACGCCGCCGTCGCGCTGCAGTACCGGCGGCTGCGCCACGATGGCGCCGGCGAGCAGGGCAGCGGTTTGCGCATGGTCGCCAATGCGTTCGACCAGCGCGTGCAGCAACGGGCTGTCCAGTGTCGCGATCTGTTCGCGCAGTGCCGGTGCGGCGGCCAGACCGTCGCGCAGGGTGGACAGGTCGCGCGGGCGCGCCGAGCGCAATGCGACGCGTGTGAGTATGCGTTCCAGGTCGCCGACGCCACGCAGCAGTTCGCGCAGCGGTTCGTGGCGCCGGCTGTCGATCATCATCCCGATCGCCTGGTGGCGATGGCGCAGCAGATCGCGCGACCGCAGAGGGCGGGTCAGCCAGCGGCGCAGCAGGCGCGCGCCCATCGGCGTGACCGTGTCGTCGAGTACGCCGAGCAGGGTATGTTCGATGCGGCCGCTGGGGTGGGTGTCCAGTTCCAGGTTGCGTCGGGTCGCCGCGTCCAGCGCGATGGTTTCGCTGGCGCTTTCCACGGCCATGCCGGTGAGGTGCGGCAGCGCGCTCTTCTGGGTTTCCTCGACGTAGCCGAGGAGGCAGCCGGCCGCGGCGATCGCCAGGTGCATGCCGTCGACGCCGAAACCGCCGAGATCGCGGGTGCCGAAGAAACGGTTGAGCTCGCGTTTCGCCGCGTCGCCGTCGTAGTGCCACGGCGGGCGCTTGCGCAGGCCGGGCAGGCTGGCGACCAGCTTGGGCCAAGCCACGTTTTCGTCGATCAATGTTTCGGCCGGCTGCAGGCGGGCCAGCTCCGCGGCCAGCGCTTCGGCATGCGGCACTTCGCTGAGCAGGAAGCGGCCGCTGGACAGGTCGACCCAGGCCAGCCCGTAGGCGCCATTCGCACCGGCGGCGATCGCCAGCAGCAGGTTGTCGCGGCGTTCTTCCAGCAGCGCCGCATCGGTCACCGTGCCGGGCGTGACGATGCGTACCACCTTGCGCTCGACGATGCCCTTGGCCAGCGCCGGGTCGCCGATCTGCTCGCAGATCGCCACCGATTCGCCCAGACGCACCAGCCGCGCGAGATAATTTTCAGCCGCGTGGTAGGGCACGCCGGCCATCGGAATCGGCGCGCCGCCGGACTGGCCGCGCTGGGTCAGCGTGATGTCCAGCAACCGCGCCGCCTTGCGCGCGTCGTCGAAAAACAGCTCGTAGAAATCGCCCATGCGGAAGAACAGCAGCACATCCGGATGCTGCGGCCTTGGCCGAGAGGTACTGGCGCATGAACGGGGTATGTTCGGCGGGTTTTTCGGTCTGCACGGGCCGTAGGTTCTTGAGTGGTAGCCTTGGAGCGGTCGCGTCGCCGTCGGCCGAAGCACCGGCTGTTGCGAACGCGGAAAACGCATGTGTAGCCCAGCCTGCCGCGGGTCACAAGTCATTGACTTTCGGATTGCGCGTGGCGCCTGGTACCGGCGGGTTCGGAATGCACACGGTAACTCGTCCATCGGAACCGTCTGGACCGGCATCTTACCTTGCGCCCGGATTCAGGCCTCAGGCCTGCAGTACCGTCGGCGATTTCAGCCACAGCGGCAGGGTCACCACGAATTCGCTGCCAAGATTCCTGCCGGCGCTGCGACCGATGACGTGGCCGCCGTGCGCCTCGACCAGGTCGCGAACGACGGCCAGCCCGATGCCCAGGCCATCGAGCGGGGGGGCCGTCCGATCGGTATCGTGCACGAAGAGGTCGAAGATGCCGGGCAACAGCTCGGGTGTTATGCCGGCGCCGTTGTCGGCGACGGTCACCGTGACGCAGTCCGGTGAAGTCTGCAACGAGAGCGTGATGTGGCCACCGACCGGCGTGTACTTGGAAGCGTTGTCGAGCAGATTGCTGAACACCTGTTTCAGTCGCACGGGATCGCCATAAAAATGGAGCGGGCCGCTCGGCATGTCCACCTGCAGGCGTTGCAGCCGGGCGTTCATCGGCGGTCGGCAAGTCGCCGCGGAAGCGGAAAGCACGTCCACCAGGTCGATTACACGGCGTTCCAGGCGAAGCTTGTCGGTACCCACGCGCGACCCTTCGAGCAGATCGTCGATGAGCCTGGACAGGTGCGTGACCTGGGCTTCGATGACGAGCTTCAGCTGTTCGGGCGACATCTCCCCGTCGGCGCGGCCGCTGGCGAGCAGGTCGGCGGCGATCCGGATCGGCGCCAGCGGGTTGCGCAGTTCGTGCGCCACCATCGCGGTGAACTTGATCTGGCGATGATGTGCCTCGCGGGCTTCGGATTCGGATGCCTGGGCATTCAGCGCGGCGAGCGTCAGCTGCTCGTTCGCCTCGCGCAGCGCATGCGCGACGGGCGCGGGTTCTGCGGCGCCCGGGTCGCGCCTGGTCGGCAGCAGCGGCGCCCGGTCATCGCTTGCTGCTGCGGGAATTGATCCGGCAACATCGCCCCGATGAAATTCGAAATCGCTGCCGCCTGCTCGCTTGACGCGATACATGGCCGCGTCCGCCCGGTTGATCAGGGTCGTGGCGTCCTCGCCGTCATCCGGGATACAGCGCGATGCCGACGCTGGCGGACACCTGAAAGAGGTAATCGCCCACGCGGATCGGCGCAGCCAGGGCGGACGACATCTTCCCGGCGAGCAGTGCGGCGTCCGAGGGCTGCGATACGTCGCTGAGCAGCATCAGGAACTCGTCTCCGCCATAACGGCTGACCGTGTCGGAATCGCGCACGATCGACTGCAGCCGTTGCGCCACCCACTGCAGGACTTCATCGCCGCCGGCATGGCCCAGCGTGTCGTTGATCGGTTTGAAATGGTCGAGGTCGAGGAACACCACGGCGATGCGCGTACCGTGCCGCCGCGCCGCGGCGATGGCGCTGTCGAGCCGGTCGAGAATCAGCGCGCGGTTGGGCATGCCCGTCAACGCGTCGCGCTGGCTGACACGCAAAAGCTGGTCCAGGTCGCTGATGGCGGATTCGGCGTTCGTGTCCGCATGCAGCGCGGCCAGCACAAGTTTCTCGTTTGCCTCCTTGAGCTGGGCTGCATGGCTGTCGCTGAAATCGTGGCGGACCTGCGCCAGGTTCTGGCGCAGTTTCGCCAACCGCGTGCGCAGCCGCTCCGCCTGCTGGTTGAGCTGCACCACGGGATCCACTCGCCTGTCCGTTGCCGAGTCTCCGCCGATAGTCATGGTGACACCCTCGTCGGCGATCCAAAGAAAAGTGACGGGGCCCTCGTTGCGGCGGCGAATGAGACGACGCGCGCATTGGCGCATTTCAAGTTGCCTGCCGTCGTCATAGGTCGGGTCCCTGAATGGCCTGGCCGCTCGCAGGCCGGCTGCACACCTTGCCGAGCAGGCGCTCGGCGAGTGCCCCGCCGATCAAGTTCGTCAGCAGTGCCTGGAAGGTGTACAGAATCGCGTCATTCGCGGCGGCGGCGTTCGCGCTGGTTTCATGGGCGAGCGGCTGGCGCAGCGCATTGAAATCACCGGACTGAAAGGGGTATTCATGCAGACCCGCCAGGCAGGCATGGTTGGCGCGCGCCAGGTGAACGCTGCGTTCGAACAGGGCGGCCACGCCGGGGCGTCCGATGATCGGGGACAACGCGGAGTCGATGTCCATCCAGCGTGAAATTGCCATATCGATGATCCTCGACGCATCGGCGCCTTCTGCGGCCAGTTGTGCAAACGTGATGTGAACGGGGCTACGTCTGGGCACATCGATGATCCGAACGCCTGCCGCGAATGCGAGCCGCCTGATCGTGCACTGCGAGTTGCGTTTGTTTGGTGAAGGCGGGCTTCAGAGCCCCCGGCACGCAGCGGAACCGTGCGGAGGAATGCAAGTCTTGGCGGGGCCCGCGGAACAGGTAGAACGGGGAATCCCCGCGCCGGGCGCAAAACCATTCAAGCCGGAGTTCCGCAATGACGTTGTCATCCGTTCCCACCGATGCCGAGTTGCTGGCGCTGGCCGGCGAGGTCGCCAGCGAAGTGCTGCGCTGCCGGTTGATGCTGGTGACGGCCGAGTCGTGCAGCGGTGGTTGGATCGCCAAGACGCTGACCGATCTGCCCGGCAGTTCGGCCTGGTTCGATGCCGGCGTGGTGACCTACAGCTACGAAGCGAAGGAGGCACTGCTCGGTGTCAACCCGCGCACGCTGGAGCACACCGGTGCGGTGAGCGAGGAGACCGTGCTGGAAATGGTCTCCGGCGCACTTGCCCGGTTCGGCGCCGGCGTCGCGGTGGCGGTAACCGGTATTGCCGGGCCTTCGGGCGGAACGCCGGAAAAGCCTGTCGGTACCGTCTGGATCGGCTGGAAGCGCCGCGGTGGCTACGGCCATGCACAACTGTTTCATTTTTCCGGCGACCGTGAAGCGGTTCGACGGCAGACCGTGGCCGCCGCGCTCATCGGTTTGCGCAAAGCGCTGACGGAATGACGGGGCAGCTGCCGCCAGACCGGCTTGACCGGTGTGGGATAATGGCCGCGCAATCACCGATCCCGCCATGGTGCCGCGTTGATCGCAGCCGGTGAGATTCGATCCGGGCATCATGCCTTCATTCAATAGCCCAACCGGAACACAAGACGATGGATGACAACAAGCGCAAAGCGCTCACTTCCGCCCTCGGCCAGATCGAAAAGCAGTTCGGCAAGGGCGCCATCATGCGCATGGGTGATCGCGTCAACGAGGCCATCGAGACGGTATCCACCGGCTCGCTGGGGTTGGACATCGCGCTCGGCGTCGGCGGTCTGCCGCGCGGCCGCGTGGTCGAGATCTACGGGCCTGAATCGTCCGGCAAAACCACCATGACCCTGCAGGCGATCGCCAGCTGCCAGCGCGCCGGCGGCACTGCGGCGTTCATCGACGCCGAGCACGCGCTCGATCCGACGTACGCCGAAAAGCTGGGCGTCAAGGTCGACGACCTGCTGGTGTCGCAGCCGGACACCGGTGAGCAGGCGCTGGAAATCGCCGACATGCTGGTGCGCTCGGGCGCGGTCGACATGGTCGTGGTCGACTCCGTCGCCGCGCTGACCCCGAAGGCGGAAATCGAGGGCGAAATGGGCGACTCGCACGTCGGCCTGCACGCCCGTCTGATGAGCCAGGCGTTGCGCAAGCTCACCGCCAACATCAAGAAATCCGGCACGCCTGGTGATCTTCATCAACCAGATCCGCATGAAGATCGGCGTGATGTTCGGCAGCCCGGAAACCACCACCGGCGGCAACGCGCTGAAGTTCTACGCCTCGGTGCGGCTCGACATCCGCCGCATCGGCGCGGTCAAGCGCGGCGACGAAATCATTGGCTCGGAAACCCGCGTCAAGGTGGTGAAGAACAAGGTCGCGCCGCCATTCCGCCAGTGCGAGTTCGAGATCCTCTACGGCGAGGGTACTTCGCGCGAAGGCGAGATCATCGAGCTTGGCGTGGCGCAGAACCTGATCGACAAGTCCGGCGCCTGGTACAGCTACAACGGCGACCGCATCGGCCAGGGCAAGGAGAACGTGCGCCAGTTCCTGCGCGAACATCCGGAGATAACCAACGAGATCGACAGGCAGCTGCGTGAGCGCTTGCTGGTACCGGTCGGCAAGCCCGCTGCCGCCGCGCCGGAAGAGGCGCTTGAGGAAGCGTGATTCGTGGCCGGTGATGGTGTGGTCAAGGCGCATGGCCCGGTTCATCCGGGCCATGCGCGTTTCAGTTCGGCGTCTATTGTCCAGGCAGTGCGCGAAACCTCCGCCGTTCGCCCTGAGCGTCGCGTAGCGAAGTCGAAGCATGGCGCCTTCAACATCCGCCACGCGAGCTTAGGCGCAGAGCCCGGCCAGGACGTTATCCGGGGTCGAAAGGATGGAACATCGGTCCCCGTCAGCCTGACGACACGCCGATGAAACGCCGTCCCGACAAGAGTGATCCGGTCAAGCCGAAACGCACGGCCTACGACAAGGCGCTGGGCTTGCTGGCACGCCGCGAGCACTCGCGGCGCGAACTGAAAACCAAGCTGCGCCAGGATGGTTACGAGGGCGAGGAAGCCACCGCCGCGATCGACCGCCTCGGCGAGCAGCACTATCAGGACGACGACCGCTTCGCCGAGGTGCTGCTGCGCAGCCGGATCGCGCAGGGTTACGGTCCGATGCGGCTGCGAATGGAATTGAAGACCCACGGCGTTCCGGACGCGCGCATCCGCGAACTGCTGGAGGAGGCCGCGGCGGACTGGGACGCTTCCGCCGCGACGCAGCTGCGTCGACGTTACGGTGGCGGAAGCACGGCCGACCCTGCGGAACGTGCCCGCAGGGCGCAATTCCTCTTGCGCCGCGGCTTTGCCGCCGCCACAGTACGGAATGTCACCCACGCCGATGTGGACGCAGCCGACGACGCCATTTCCTGAATCCCCTTGCCGGGGCTGATGGAGATGGGTCGAGCGGCCCGGCCGCGGTGTGGTCTTTTTTTGGACCAGCCATCTCGATACGCATGAAAACCTCCGAAATCCGTTCGACCTTCCTCGACTACTTCCGGTCCAAGGGCCACACCATCGTGCCGTCCAGCTCGCTGGTGCCATCCAGCGACCCGACCCTGCTGTTCACCAACTCGGGCATGGTGCAGTTCAAGAACGTGTTCCTCGGCAGCGAGAAACCCGGTTACGTCCGGGCGGCGGACGTGCAGCGCTGCCTGCGCGCCGGCGGCAAGCACAACGATCTGGATGCAGTGGGCTATACCGCGCGCCATCACACCTTTTTCGAGATGCTGGGCAACTGGTCGTTCGGGGATTATTTCAAGACCGATGCCATCACCTACGCATGGGAATTGCTGACTGGCGTGTTCAAGCTGCCGGCAGACAAGCTGTGGGTCACCGTCTACCACACCGACGACGAAGCTTTTGACATCTGGAACAAGCAGGTCGGCGTGCCCGCCGAGCGCATCGTGCGCATCGGCGACAACAAGGGCGCACCGTACGCATCCGACAACTTCTGGCAGATGGCCGACACCGGCCCGTGCGGTCCGTGCACCGAGATTTTCTTCGACCACGGGGCGGACATCGCCGGCGGTCCGCCCGGTTCGCCGGACGAGGACGGCGACCGCTACATCGAGATCTGGAACCTGGTGTTCATGCAGTTCGATCGCGCGCCCGACGGCACGTTGAGCCCGCTGCCGGCGCCGTGCGTGGATACCGGCATGGGCCTGGAACGGCTCGCCGCGGTGCTGCAGCACGTGCACTCGAACTACGAGATCGATCTGTTCGCCCATCTGATCCGCGTGGCCGGCGAACTCACCGGCACCAGCGACCTGGCCAACAAGTCGTTGCGGGTGATTGCCGACCATATTCGTGCCTGTTCGTTCCTGATCGTCGACGGCGTCCTGCCATCCAACGAAGGCCGCGGCTACGTGCTGCGCCGTATCGTCCGCCGTGCCCTGCGGCATGGCTGGATGCTGGGCGTGCGGGGCGATTTTTTCTGGAAGATGGTCGCGCCCCTGGTCGAGGAAATGGGTGTGGCCTACCCTGAACTCGCAGCGAAGCAATCGTTCGTCGAGGACGCGCTGCGCACCGAGGAACAGCGCTTCGGCGAGACGCTGGAACATGGCATGCGTCTGTTCGATGACATTGCGAACAAGAGCGCGGCAAACACCACGAAAACGATTCCTGGCGCAGATGCGTTCCGTCTGTATGACACGTACGGTTTCCCGGTCGACCTCACTGCCGATATCGCCCGCGAGCGCGGACTGGACGTGGACATGCCCGGGTTCGAGCAGGCGATGAACGAACAGCGCGAGCGGGCTCGTGCGGCCGGTCGCTTCGAGGCCAAGGGCCAGATGCCGGCCGAGTTGGCCAGTCAGCTCGAGCCCACCGTATTCCTCGGCTATGAGGCGTTGCACAACGACGGTTGCAAGGTGCTGGGTATCGTCCGTGGTGGCAGGCAGGCCGATCATCTTGCCGACGGCGAGGAGGGCTTGCTCATCCTCGACCGCACGCCTTTCTATGCCGAATCGGGCGGGCAGGTGGGCGATACCGGGGAACTGCTTGCGGCCGCCGGCCGTTTCGAGGTTGGCGATACGTTGAAAATGGGTGGCGTGTTCTTTGGCCATGCAGGCCGATGGACGGGTGGCGAGCACCTGCGGGTCGGCGATTTCGTCGAAGCACGCGTGGACACGGCGCGGCGCCAGGCCGTCGTGCTCAATCATTCGGCCACCCATTTGCTGCACGCCGCATTGCGCAAGGTGCTGGGCGATCACGTCACGCAGAAGGGTTCGCTGGTCGCGCCGCAACGACTGCGTTTCGATTTCTCGCACTTCAAGCCGATGAGTGCGGACGAGCTGAAGCAGGTCGAGGCGATGGTGAATGACGAGGTGCGCCGTAATGCTGCCGCCGAGGTGCGCAGCATGGCCTACGACGAGGCGATCGGCTTCGGCGCGATGGCATTGTTCGGCGAGAAGTATGGCGATGAAGTTCGCGTGCTGAAGATGGGCGATTTTTCCACCGAACTTTGCGGTGGCACCCATGTCAGCCGTACTGGCGACATCGGGCTGTTCAAGATCGTCAGCGAAGCCGGCGTCGCTTCCGGTGTGCGGCGCATCGAGGCGGTCACCGGTGCTGGCGCGCTTGCGTATGTGGCGGACGAGGAGCGCCGCCTGGACGAGCTATCCCAGCTGCTGTCCAGCAGCGGCGATGACGCCGTGGAGAAGCTGCGCCAGCTGTTCGACCGACAGAAGAAGCTCGAGCGCGAACTGGACTCCCTGCGCAGCAAGGCAGCAGGTTCGGCCACGGCGGACCTGGCTGGCGCGGCCACCCATGTCGACGGCATCAAGGTGGTGGCCGCGCGACTCGAAGGGCTGGACGCCAAGTCACTGCGCGACAGCGTGGATCAGCTGAAGCAGGAGCTTGGCGATTGCGTGATCGTGCTGGCGGGAGCGGCCGATGGCCGCGTCTCATTGATCGCTGGAGTGCATGGCAAGGCGCTGGACCGGATCAAGGCGGGCAACGTCGTGGCGCATGTGGCTTCCCAGATCGAAGGCAAGGGTGGCGGGCGAGCCGACATGGCGCAAGGAGGCGGGGCGGACCTGCCCCAACTTCCGGCGATTCTGGCTGCGGTGCCAGCGTGGGTTGCCGCGCAGTGATGAAAAAATTCGAAGCTGAATATGCTATTTTTCGGGGTTCGGATGCATTGCGCCCGACAACGACGCTCAGCTAGTATCGACGCGTGTCGGCACCGCTCATGGCAGTGTCGCCAGTCAGGACGCTCAGGAGTGTTTTGGCTGTGAGCCGGGAAGGCGGTAGGGCCTTCGGCGGATCAATCGTCGAACTGCGGACGGACAAAGCTCAGGGGTGAGGCTTCGTCATGTCGCAGGCCTTTGACCAACAGCTTTATGGAGAGTAGCAATCATGTTGATTCTGACCCGCAGGGTCGGTGAAACCCTGATGATCGGCGACGAGGTGACCGTCACCGTTCTTGGTGTTAAAGGCAATCAGGTGCGCATCGGCATCAATGCACCGAAGACTGTCGCCGTCCATCGCGAAGAAATCTATCAGCGGATCAAGGGCGAACACGAGACAGGCAGCGCAGCGCCTGACGAGTCCGTCGAACACTGACGATGAAATAGGCCTTTACCTCGACATCGCCGGTCAGTATCCTTGCCGGCTCTGCAGCGATGCAGACAAAACCCGGAGAGATGCCCGAGTGGCCGAAGGGGCTCCCCTGCTAAGGGAGTATAGGGTCAAAAGCCTTATCGAGGGTTCGAATCCCTCTCTCTCCGCCAGATACGCAAAGCGCCCCGCAAGGGGCGTTTTGCGTATCTGGCGGAGAGAGGTGGTGGACGAACCTCCGGGTTCGACAAAATTGTCTGGAACAATTTTGGACAGCCGCAGGTTGGCCCTGGAGCGCGCAGCGCGGAAGGGTGAGGCCCATGGATGGGCCGAACAATCCCTCGCAGATTCCACGGCACCTTGCAGCTCCATCGAAGAAGAGCGTTTTGAAGCTCTGACTCTTCCTAAGGATGGCGCCTCCTTCTTTTGCCATCATCCGGGGAAAAGAGCACTTCCAAGGCAATCACGGGCATGTCCGCTACGACGTACAGACCAGCTCAGCTGAGGCTCGCATCTACTGGAACGCGGCGTTATGGAGGAATGGTGAGCCCATGATCGGCGCCCGGGGGACTTTGGTGAGAAATGCGGGTTCTGAAGCCGATTTCCGCGCCGCGCCTACCTCAGCAGTCTGTTCCGCGATCTGTTGGAGAACAGAGAGCCTCTAGGGCTCTGTTCGGGAGTCACCCAACCGCCAACCCACGCAATTCAACCCCATCCCCATCCACTCGCAACACCGAGCCTTGCTCGTACCAATCCCCCAGCACGATTCGTTCTGCTGCTCTTCCATCCAGCGCGAATTCGTGCAAGGCCGGGCGATGCGTATGTCCATGGATCAGACGCGTCACTCCGGCCGTGCGCATGGTTTCTGCTACCGCGGCGCCATTTACGTCCATGATGCTTTCCATCGTGCTGCCGGTATGCGCCTTGCTGTCTTCGCGCGCCTTTGCGGCAAACGCGCGGCGCGCATCCAGCGACATCGACAGAATCTGCTTTTGCCACGCGGGATTGCGCACCTGTCGGCGCACAGCCTGGTAGGCGGTGTCGTCGGTGCACAGCAGGTCGCCATGCATAAGCAGGGTGGGGCGGCCGTGGATGGTGTGGACGGCGCCGTCCTCCAGCAAGGTCATGCCGGCACGTCGGGCGAACGCATCGCCGAGCAGGAAGTCGCGGTTGCCGACCATGAAATACACCGGTACTCCCGCTTCGTGTACGGCATGGATGGCGGTGGCGATGCGCTGTGGCAATTCGTCGTCGTCGTCGTCGCCGATCCACGCCTCGACCAGATCGCCGAGGATGTAGAGCGCGTCGGCGCCGCGTACTTCATCACTGGCGAGGTAGTTTTCGAAGAGCGCGGTGATCTGCGGTCGGCTTGGATCCAGATGCAGATCGGAGATAAACAGCGTGGCCATCGTCCGATCAGCCTTTGCCGGCCGGCTTCTTGGAGGTCTTCCGGTTAGCGGGCAGTTCCGTCGACGTTGCATTGGCCGGCGTCGATGTGCTCGACGCGGAAGCAGGCGTCTGCTCGCCGACGACGCTGGCGCTTTCGATCAGCACCAGCGGGTTGGGCACGTCACCGGCGAACGGGCCGAGCGCGCGGGTGGGCAGCGCGGCGATCTTGTCGACGACGTCCATGCCTTTTGTCACCTTGCCGAATACGGTGTAGCCCCAGGTCAGGCCACTCTGGTTGCCCGCGTAATCCAGCCGGCGATTGTCGACCAGGTTGAAGAAGAACTGCGCCGTGCCGGAGTTGGGGTCGGCACCGCGTGCCACGGCCAGGGTGCCGCGCAGGTTGGAGAGGCCGTTGTCCGCCTCGCTCGCTACCGCCGGGCGTGTGCGCTTGGGTTGCAGGTCGCGCGTATACAGGCCGCCCTGCACCAGGTAGCCGGGAATGGCCCGGTGCAGCAAGGTGCCGTCGTAAAAACCGTCGCGCACGTACTGCAGGAAATTGGCCACGCTCTTCGGTGCCTTGTCCGGGTACAACTCCACCGTGATGTCGCCTTGCGAGGTATGCAGCAGCACCTGCGGCGGTGCGGCCACCGGCTCAGGTTTCGCGGTCTGTGCCGACAACGACAGCGGCAGAATCAGGATCATGGTGGCGAGCAGGGATTTCAACATGGGCATTCGGGCTGGCTGGGCGTGCGGCCATGATACGCGGCCGAGGAAAAACGGGTTGTTGCGGGCTGGCGTGATCAATGGCTGGAGATATCCAGCTTGATGCCAAGCTCCGCCATCGGAGCCTGTTCCTGTTGCAGGTCGGCTTCGGTGAGCGGGTGCTGTTCGAACCACGCGATAGGCAATGCGAGGCGCAGCGATTTGCTGCTGGCGATGAGCCGCATCTGCGGCAGGGACTCCGCGCGGCGCGGGCGCCGGAACAGCACGGCCAGCCGTAGCAACGCGGTGGTGTAGCGCGCGAGCTGGCGATAACGTTGTGGCAGCGCAGCGAGCACCGATTTGTCCGGCTTGCGTCGGTGCATTTCGACCACCGCCGCCAGCAGTTGCTGCTCCTGTCGCGAGAAGCCGGCGAGGTCGGCATGCCGCAGGATGTAGGCGCCGTGGTGATGATGCTGGCTATGCGCGATGGCGAGGCCGATCTCGTGCACGCGCGCCGCCCACGATAGCCATTCGCGCGCGTCGCCATCGAGCTTCCAGACGCGCGCGACCTCATCGAACAGCATCAGCGCGGTCGACTCCACCCTGCGCGCCTGCGCCCGGTCCACGCCGTAGCGGCTCGCCAGCGCGTCCACGCTGGCGGTGCGCGGGTCGCTGCCGCCGGCACGGCCCAGCAGGTCCCACAACAGGCCTTCGCGCATCGAGCTTTCACATACGCGCAAACGCTCGATGCCAAGCGCGGCGAATGCCGCCTCCATGATCACCACACCGCCGGCGAGTACCGGCGCGCGATCCTCGACCAGGCCGGGCAGCTTCAGCGTGCTGATCTGGCCGTGCTCGATCAGCACCTCGCGCAGCGAGGCGAGCGAAGCGGACGTGATGCCATCGTCGGAAAACTTCATCGCCTGGACCACCGAGCCGATCGACTTGGCCGTGCCCGACGAGCCGTAGGCATCCTGCCAGCCGGATTCGCGAAAATCCTCGGCAAACTGCTGCAGCAGCACGCCGGTTTCGCTATGCGCACGCAGCCAGCGCTTGCGGGTGAGCTTGCCGCCAGGGAAAAAGCGCAGGGTCGAGGCGATGCAGCCGGCCTGCACGCTTTCGGTGTGCAGCGGTGCCAGGCCGCGGCCGATGATGAATTCGGTACTGCCGCCACCGATGTCGATCACCAGCCGCGGCTCGCGCGAGGCGGGCAGATCATGCGCGGCACCGAGGAAAATCAGGCGACCTTCCTCGCGTCCCGAGACCACTTCGATCGGATGGCCAAGCGCCGCTTCGGCGGCGGTCAGGAAGGCCTGCGGCGAGGCCAGTCGGCGTACGGTGTTGGTAGCCACCGCGCGAATGCGGATGGAGGGCAGTCCGGCGATGCGCTGGCCGAACTGGGCCAGGCAATTCATGGCGCGGGCCCGCCGAGCGGCGTCCAGCGTGCCGTCGGCGCGCAGGCCGGCAGCCATGCGCACGGTGTCGCGCAGCCGATCGATCACCCGCGGCTCGCCGTGCTCCATGCGCGCCACCACCATGTGGAAGCTGTTCGAGCCCATGTCCACGGCAGCGATCAGTTCGCCATCCTGAATCGGTGTCTGTTCGGCTGGACTCACGCCAGGATTCCCGCGACGGTGAAGCGTGGATTCTCGCATGCGCTGGCGAGGCTGGGACAAAGCCCGCTCACTGGCAGAACCTGTCGAGCAGACCTTGCTGCGCGCCATACGGCGGGTTGTCGCCGGGTTCGGCGTGCACATAGTGGCCATCGCAGCCGAGCAACCACGCCTGGGTGTTGTCGGCCAGCCCGTTGGCCAGGGTTTCCTCGAACACGCGCGCGGCCAATTCGGGGTCGAGGATCGGAAACGCCACTTCGATCCGCCGCATCAGGTTGCGCTCCATCCAGTCGGCGCTGGCGCAATACAGCTCGGGTTCGCCGTCGTTGGCGAACCAGTACACGCGGCTGTGTTCGAGAAAGCGCCCGATGATCGAGCGTACGCGAATGCGCTCGGAAATGCCGGGCAGGCCGGGGCGCAACGTGCAGGCGCCGCGAATGATCAGATCGATTTCCACACCGGCCTGGGAAGCGCGATAAAGCGCCTCGATCACGTGCGCCTCGTTCAACGCGTTGAGTTTGGCCACGATGCGCGCGGGCCGGCCGGCGCGAGCATGCGCCGTCTCGCGCTCGATCTTTGCCAGCACGCTGGGATACAGCGTGAATGGCGAATGCAGCAATCGCTTCAACTCGATCATCGGGCCGAGGCCGGACAGTTGCTGGAAAACCTTGTGCAGGTCCTCGCCGATCTCGGGGTTCGCCGTCATCAGGCCGATGTCGGTATACATGCGGCTGTTGGCCTGGTGGTAGTTGCCGGTGGACAGATGCACGTAGCGGCGCAGCACGTCGCCCTCGCGCCGTACGATCAGCATCATCTTGGCGTGGGTCTTGTAGCCGACCACGCCGTAGACGACCTGCACGCCGGCCTCCTGCAACCGCGTGGCGAGGCGGATGTTGGCTTCCTCGTCGAAGCGCGCGCGCAATTCGATCACCACGGTGACGTCCTTGCCGTTGCGTGCCGCCTCCACCAGCAGGTCGACCAGCGGAGTGTCTTCGCCCGCGCGGTAAAGCGTCTGCTTGATCGCCAGCACCTGCGGGTCGGCGGTGGCCTGGCGCAGCAGGTCGATCACCGCGGCGAAGCTCTGGTAGGGGTGATGCAGCAGCACGTCGCGCTGGCCGATCAGGTCGAACTTGTTGCGCGCGCTTTCGAGTGCCGGTGGAAGTTGCGAGTTGAAGCGCGGGAATTTCAGTTCCGGTCGATCCAGCCAGTCGTAGATCAGGCCCGCCCGGATGATGTTGACCGGCCCATCGCATCGGTAGACGTCGGCGTCCTCAAGCTGGAAGTTCTCGATCAGCATCGCGGTGATCGCCTTCGGGCAATCGTTGGCGATTTCCAGGCGCACGGGACGCGCATAACCGCGCCCGACGAGCTCCTCGCTGAGCGCAAGGGCAAGGTTTTCCACCTCGGCCTCCTCGACGAGAAGCTCGCTGTTGCGGGTGACACGGAACTGATACGAACCGACCACCTTGAGGCCGGGAAACATCAGGTCGACAAATGCCTGCAGCAGTTCGGCCAGAAACACGAAGTGATCGCCGGGGCCGCTGACCTCGGCCGGCACGCGGATGATCCGCGGCAGCGAGCGCGGTGCCCGCACCAGGGCCATGTGGCCCTCGTGGCCGAAGGCATCGCGGCCTCTCAGCACCACCGCGATGTTCAGCGTCTTGTTGAGGATGCGCGGGAACGGATGCGCCGGATCCAGCCCCAGCGGCGACAGTACCGGCAGCACTTCATGCTCGAAGTAACCCTGCAGCCAGCGCCGCTGGCGCGGACTCCAGCGTTTGCGGGTGAGAATGTGGATCTGCTCGGCGTCCAGTTGCGGGCTGATCTGTTCCTGCCACGCGGCATACTGCTCGGCGACCAGGTCCAGCACGCGGCTGCGGATGCGTGCCAGCAATTCACCCGACGGAATGCCGTCCGGTCCCGGTGCCGCCGATCCATAAGCGTGGTGATGCTTGAGCATCGCCACGCGTACTTCGAAGAATTCGTCGAGATTATTGGCCACGATGCTGAGATAGCGCAGGCGTTCCAGCAGCGGCACGGCGGCATCGCGCGCCATCGCCAACACGCGGAAATTGAATTCCAGCGCGGCCAGCTCGCGGCTGAGGTACAGCCCGGGAGCGGTCAGGTCGGGTTCGCTGGGCGAGACGGGGGCGGGCTGATGCATGCCTCATTCTGGCCCAAGGCGAAGGCCAATGAAACGCCGCTCTATTCGTCGTTGCCGCCGGGCGTCAGCAGGCGCGCGAGGCCGAAATGACAGGCGAATGTGGAGCCGGCGCCTGGCGTGCTGTCGATCTGCAACTGCGCCTGATGCAGGTTCAGCACGTGCTTGACGATCGACAGGCCGAGTCCGGTGCCGCCGCTGTCGCGCGAGCGGCTCGAGGACACACGGTAGAAACGTTCGGTAAGCCGGGCCAGATGCGCGGCCGGAATGCCGAAGCCGGTGTCGCTGACCGAGTAGACCGCGCCGTCGGGCACGCGCTCCCAGCGCATCGTGATGTGGCCGCCGGTCGGCGTATACCTCACAGCGTTGCTCACCAGGTTGGACAGCGCGCTGTGCAGATCTTTCGGCGAGCCGAGCAGATCCGCTTCGGCGGTGGATTCGAGCACGATCCGATGACGGCCCTGGCTGAGCGCTTCGGCCTCCTTGCGCACGGTGGCCAGCAACGCTGCCATCGGCACCCTTTCATCGACGATCTGGTGCTGCGTTTCCAGCCGCGACAAGGTCAGCAGATCCTCGACGATCTGGCCCATGCGTTTCGACTGCGCACGCATCTCGCCCAATACCGGCGCCAGTTCCGGCACGTCGTCCGGGTCGAGCAATTCGAGGTAGCCGTGGATCACCGTCAGCGGCGTGCGCAACTCGTGCGACACGTTTGCCACGAAGTCCCGGCGAATCTGCTCGAGCCGGTTCAGGGGAGTGATGTCGTGCGCCAGCAGCAACTGCTCGTGATCGCCAAACGACAGCATGCTGACGTTGATCTGGCTGCCTGCCTGTCCCGGTGCGGCGGCGTCATTGAGTGGCTCGCCGGCGCCGTTGCGCAGCCAGTTGGAAAGCTCCGAGCCGGCCAGCCGCTGCTGCAGCGATGCGCCGCGATCATCCGGGCGGCGCAGCCCGAGCAGGGCTTCGGCGGCATGGTTGAACCAGCGGATCTGCCGTTGCCGGTCGAGCAGCACCACGGCATCCGGCAACTGGCTGGCGACGTTGCGAAGGTCGCGCAGGGAGGAGGCAAGGCGGCGGGAACGCGTCATGAAACGGTCGTGCTGGAGAGCGCTGCCAGCGCCCGGTGCGCGCATCATGAACGGCGTTCGATGACCGCCGCGGGTCAGCAGCAAGACGACTTCCGCCACGGCGACCAGCGCCACGCCGGCGGCGACATGTCCGCCGACAAGCCAGCCCAGCAGCGCGCCGCCGAACAGCGCGCTGGCGAGAAGGGCAGGCAATTTCCAGGCAGATGTAGCGGGTGGGGTCATTCAGGGCGACGCGGGATGGCCAAGGCAGACGGAGCATCGACAAAAGCTCGGGTTGCCGCAAGCGCAGCGCGCTCAGACGCTGGCCGAGAAGCGGTATCCGGTACCCCGGACGGTCTGCACCAGCTCGTCCAGCTTCCACGGCTCCAGCGTCTTGCGCAGGCGGCGGATGTGCACGTCGACGGTGCGCTCCTCCACGTAAACGCTGCCACCCCACACGTGGTCGAGCAGTTGCGTGCGCGAGTAGACGCGCTCGGGGTGGGTCATGAAAAAGTACAGCAGGCGGTATTCGGTGGGTCCGATCGGCACCGGCTCGTCGCCGGCAAACACGCGGTGCGCAGGGCCGTCGATGCGCAGTTTGCCCATTTCCACCACGCCCGAGCCGTCGTCGCCCTGGCTGCGCCGCAACACGGCCTTGATCCGCGCGATCAGCTCGCGCGTGGAAAACGGCTTCACCACGTAATCGTCGACACCGGCCTCCAGTCCATTGACGCGGTCCATCTCCTCGCCGCGCGCGGTGAGCATGATGATCGGGACTTCGCGGCTGAGCTCTTCCTTGCGCAGGCGCCGGGCCAGCTCCAGCCCGCTGGTGCCGGGCAGCATCCAGTCCAGCAGGATCAGGTCGGGCACCTGCTCGGCGATGGCGATCTGGGCCCCGCGTGCATCAGCCGCCTGCGTCGCATCCATGCCCGCTTTGCGCAGCGCAAAGGCGATCATCTCGCGAATCGAAGTCTCGTCTTCAACGATCAGGATGCGTTTGTGCACGCTGTGGTCTGCCGATGCTTGTGACGGAGATATTGCAGCGCATGAATGTTACGCGTCGATGACATGCGCCCTGTGCGCAGCTCATTGCTGCGGGTGGGTTGCGCCGGGACCGGCGCCGAGGCCGAAGCCGACGCAAAGCCGACCGGCGCAGCCGTCAGCGGGCTGCAGCTGCTGTCGACCGTCGGGATTGTCCTCGGTCTGGATCTTGCGTTTGTGCAGCTCCAGCACCAGCGGTGTCAGTTCGGTGATGCGCGCCTGGATGCGTACCCGCGCGTAGTAGTCCAGGTCATCGCGTTTGAGCAAGCGCTTGAGCTGCTCCATCGCATCGAAGGGCCGGCCGGCGTAATAGCTGGCGTCGGCGAAGGCTTCGCCGGCGCGCACGCTGTCGCCGGCCCTGTCGCTGGCGCGGGCGTAGGTGCTGTAGATCTCCGGTTCGCTGGCGTTGTCCAGCAGCGGCCGCAGCAGGTTGGCCGCTTCGCGGGCCTGGTCCTTGCTGCCGTCGGCGGTGAGCGCCTTGGCATAGGCGAGCGCCACGGCACGATTGCGCGGCGACTGCACGTTGAGCGCGCTGTAGATCGCCAGCGCGGCGGCGCGCTGTCCGGCCTGCAGGCGGGCGTCGGCCAGCGCCAGTTTCAGGATCAGGTTGTCCGGCGCCGATTGCAGCAACGGCTGCAACTGTTCGGCGGCTTGCGCGCCACGGCCGCTGCGGATCAGCGCCAGCGCATAGCCGTAGCGATTGGCCGCGGTATCGAAACCCTGCTGGTTTTGCAGGTTGGAACTGTAGTAGGTCGCCTCCTTGAGGGCGTCGCCCGCCAGCACGCGGACGCGTTCGCGCATCAGGGCATAGGTGTTCACGCCACCGGCACGGTGTACTTGTTGCAGCAGCGTGGTGGGATCTTTCACGAAGGCGATCGGCGCGGTGCTCTGCTGCCATTGCAGCTTGTCGATGCCGCTGCCGGACGGGCGCAGTTTCTGCGCGGCGACCAGCGTCGCCGCGCGCGCCTTGGCGTCGCTGATGCGCATCGTGGTCACCGGATGGGTCTGCAGCAGCGCCGGCACATCCAGCCCGCCGGCGCCGGCACTCAGGACATCTTCCATGCGCTGGAAAAAGCCTGCCATCGCGTTCGGGTCGAAGCCGGCATTGGCGAGCGTCTGGATGCCGACGCGGTCGGCTTCGACCTCGTCCTTGCGGGTGAAATTGATCGACTTCTGCGCCAGCAGGCCCTGGCCGCCCGCCAGCACGGCCATGGGCGCGTCGCCGCTGTGGCTGCCTGCGCTGGCGGCGATCGCGCCGAGCAGGACGAGTGCCATCAGCGGCGCGTCCTTTTTCGAATCCTCGAAGGCACGCTGCAGGTGGTTTTGCGTGATGTGGCCGATCTCGTGGGCGATCACGCCGGCCAGCTCGCTTTCGCTGCGGGTGATCGTGAGCAGCCCGGAGTTCACCGCGATGTAGCCGCCGGGTGCGGCAAAGGCATTGATCTGCGGATCCTTGGCGACGAAGAACGCGAAGTGGTCCTTCGGCTTGTCGCTGCTGGCGACCAGCCGGTAGCCGAGGTCGTTGATGTAGTCGTCCAGCAGCGGATCGTCGACCACCATGTCCAGCGCCCGCATCTGGCGCAGCATCGAGGCGCCGTAATCCTGCGCTTCCTGCGGCGAAATCAGCGCATTGGCGGAGCTGCCCAGATCCGGCAGGCGCACATCGTTCTGCGCCATGGCATTACTGACCAGCGCGGCGCTGATCAGCGCCGCCAGCAGGCGAGGGGAAACGCGTCGTGATGCCATGTTCATAGGTTCTGCGACAATAGCATTCAGACCGCGCCTTGCTGCATCGGTTCACCATCCGTCCGCTTGAGCTGGCGGTGGAGCGGCCCCATTTGGGGGTGACCAATCCTTAGTTGCGGAGCGTTGTGATGGCGAAGATCGAGGTCTATTCCACGGCGGTTTGCCCGTACTGCGTGGCGGCCAAAAACCTGCTCAAGTCCAAGGGGCTGGAGTGGACCGAGGTACGTGTCGATACCGATGTGGCGCAGCGCGAGGCGATGCTGGCGCGCAGTGGCGGGCATCGCACGGTGCCGCAGATCTTCATCAACGACCAGTTTGTGGGTGGCTATGACGAGCTCGTCGCCGCCGATCGCAGTGGCAAGTTGACGCAATTGCTGGGGCAGGACGCATGAGCGACAAGCTTGCCGAATTCAGCGCGTTCCGGCAGCGCATGAACGAGCGCATCCTGGCCGAGGACAACCAGGTCGTGCGGCGCTTTTTCGCGCTGGACACGCAGACTTACAAGGCCGGTGCGCTCGACGTCAAGACCAAGGAGATGCTGGGCCTGGTCGCCTCGATGGTGCTGCGCTGCGACGATTGCATCAGCTACCACGTGGCCCAGTGCAAGGACGCGGGCGTGGAGCGCGACGAGTTCTTCGAGGTGTTCAGCGTGGCGCTGGTGGTGGGCGGCTCGATCGTGATCCCGCATCTGCGCCGGGCGAGTGGATTTCCTGGACAAGCTGGAGTCCGGCGAATCCGCCGCGCCGGAGTGTGCCGACCACGCATGACCGCTTGGAGGGTGGTGGGCAGGGGTTCGCCGTGCGGCTTTTCGCAATGCTCCATGCGAGGATTTGCAACGGTTCACGCGCGGCGCCGGCTGTCCGGCAAGGCCCGCATGAGCGATAATCGGCGGTCTTGACGTGCGCCGTTTCGTGCGCGCACGCGATCAGCCCCCAAGGAGTTCCCCCAATGAGCAAGACGATTGCCGTGATCCCCGGCGACGGCATCGGCCCGGAGATCATGACCGCCACGCTGCGCGTGCTCGACGCGCTGGACTGCGGCCTTTCCTACGACTTCGTCGACGCCGGCATGGTCGCGCTGGACAAGCACGGCGACCTGCTGCCCAAGGCTACGCTGGACAAGATCGCCGAGCACAAGGTCGCGCTGAAAGGTCCGCTGACCACGCCGATCGGCGATGGCTTCACCTCGGTCAACGTGACCCTGCGCCGTCTCTTCGACCTGTACGCGAACGTGCGCCCGGCGGTGAGCTTTCCGGGCACCAAGTCGCGCTACGAGAACATCGACATCATCACCGTGCGCGAGAACACCGAGGGCGCGTATCGCTCCGAGGGCCAGACCCTGTCCGCCGACGGCGAGATCGCCGAGTCGGTCGCGCGCAACACGCGCAAGGGCAGCAGCCGCATCGTGCGCTATGCGTTCGAACTGGCGGTGAAAAAGGGCCGCAAGAAAGTCACCGCGGTGCACAAGGCGAACATCCTGAAGACCAGCTCGGGCCTGTTCCTCAACGTGGCGCGCGAGATCGCCAAGGAATACCCGCAGATCGAGTTCAACGAGATGATCGTGGACAACACCTGCATGCAGCTGGTGATGAAGCCCGAGCAGTTCGACGTGATCGTCACCACCAACCTGTTCGGCGACATCCTGTCCGACCTGTGCGCCGGCCTGGTCGGCGGCCTCGGCCTGGCGCCGGGCGACAACATCGGCGAGCACGCGGCGATCTTCGAGGCGGTACACGGCTCGGCGCCGGACATCGCCGGCAAGGGCATCGCCAACCCGTGCGCGCTGCTGCTGGCAGCTGCCGACATGCTCGACTACCTCGACATGGTGGCCAAGGGCGACCAGCTGCGCCAGGCGATCCGCGACACCATGACGAACGACCGCGACAGCGTGACGCCGGACATCGGCGGCAAGGGCAGCACCGGCAGCTTCGCCGACGCGATCGTGAAACGTCTCGCAGCCTGATCCGGTCACCGGCCGGTCGCATCGAAGCCGCGGTCGCCCCGCGGCTTTTTTGTTGGATCGCGTCGCCCGAGCGGCTAGGCTTTCGGGCTGGGTCATGCGACCGCCGTGAATTCGTCGATGCCATCACAGGTGCTCCAGCCTACGCTCTGGGTATTCGTTTACGTTGCTGCGGCCGTGCGGGCGGCGTTGCTGGCACTGGCGTTGTAGCGGCGGCCGGCCAACACCGAGGCGAACCGGGCGCTGGCGCGGTGTGGGTCGCGCTGACCGGCCGCGACGGCGCAGTGCGGGAGCCTGCAGCAGCGGCAACAGTGACCAGTACGCCGGGATTTGCCGGCACAGCAGGGTGAACCCGCCGCGCCGTGCAATGCCGCGTCATGGGGCAGGTCCTGCATCACGACTTCGCCCGGGCGCAATGGACCCACGGGCGACATGCCCGTGGAATCCTCGAAGCGCTACAGCCAGTCCAGTCGTCGATGCCACCCTGCAAAGCGGCGCAGCGCGGTGGCGCGCAGACAGTCGGTTGCCACATCGGCCGCTCAACCGTGCATGCCGACCTTGTAGCTCCCGCCGATGGTGCGCGCGGCGATGTTGAGCCGGTTGAAGCTGTTGATCACGCAAATCAGCAAGCTCAGGTCGACCAACGCCGCTTCCTCGAAGTGCTGGCGAGCCTGCTCGTACAACGCGTCGGACACCGCTTCGTGCGAGGCCAGCTCGGTGAGCTCCTCGGTCCAGGCCAGGGCGATGCGCTCGCGTTCGCTGAACAGCGTGGTTTCGCGCCAGGCGGGCAGCACGTAAAGGCGCTGTTCTGTCTCGCCTGCGGCGCGGGCGTCCTTGCTGTGCATGTCCAGGCAGTAGGCGCAGCCGTTGATCTGCGAGGCGCGCATCAGCACCAGGTGCGTCAGCGCCGGTTCCAGGCGGCCGGCGGTGTGGATGGTCTTTGCCAGGGTGATCAGCGGCATCATCGCCTTGTAGTGGGGTTCGAGGCCGAAACGGGACGTGGACATGGGGAGATTCCTCGGTTTGCGAAAGCGGCCGGGATTGGCCGTTCAATGCAAGGACGCCGATCCTGCCGATTTCGTGACCGCGAGCAGTCGCGCAAGCTTGTCCGGGTGGCGCAGCCCGTGCATCGCCGTGATGCGCTCGCCATCGCACTCGACCCAGACGACCGAACTCAGCGTGTCGTCCACCCACATGAGCAACGCCGGCGCGTTGTTCAGCGTGACCAACTCGTAACGGTGCTCGTAGGGGCGCAGATTGCTGGCGATCTGCATGTACAGACGAGCCAGCCGCTCCGCGCCGTGCAGCGGGCGCAGAATGGCACGCACCACGCCGCCGCCGTCGCTGATGGCGATCGCGTCCTCGGCGAACAGGGCGCGCAGCGATTCCAGGCTCGGCTTGGCCATCGCCGCAACAAAACGTTCCAGCATGCGCCGCTGCGCCTTCGCGTCCACGCCGAAACGCGGCCGTCCCTCGCGCAGCCGTCCCTTGGCGCGATGCACGCGCTGGCGGCAGGCATCCTCGCCTATGCCGAGGATCGCGGCGGCTTCGGCGTGGCTGTAGTCGAACATCTCATGCAGCAGGAACGCCGCGCGTTCCTCCGGGCTCAGCCGCTCCAGCAACAGCAGGAAGGAGAGCGTGAGCGTCTCGCTGCGCTCGATTTCGGCCTCCGGATGCTCCGCATCCGGCACCAGCGGCTCGGGCAGCCAGGGTCCGGTGTAACGAGCGCGTTCGGTCTTGGCGCGGCGCAGGCGATCCAGGGCGAGGCGCGTAGTCACCGTGACCAGCCAGGCCTCGGGGTCGTCCAGCGCGTCGACGTCCTGCGCGTGCCAGCGCAGCCAGGCGTCGTGCAGTACGTCCTCGGCGTCGCTGGGCGTGCCGAGCATGCGATACGCCAACCCGAACAGGCGCTGGCGGTGTTGCTGGAACAGGGCGGTTTGCGGATCCATGGCGTTCTCCGGCGGGATACGCATCAAGGACGCACGCGGACCACCCAACGTGACCGCTCAGCGGAAGATCGGCCAGGGCGCCAGGAATATCAGCCAGATCAGCAGCAGGATGCCGACGTACTTGAGCGCTTTGTACAGCTTCTTGTAACGGCGCTTGAACGCGGCCTTTGCCGCGTGGCCGGCACCGCGTTTGCGCTGGCTCAGCGCGAACAGTCGGTTAACGAAGCCGGTCTTTTCCGCTTCGCCCTCGGTATTCGGCGAAGCCGTGATCCTGCCCATGAAGGCGCCGACCCGATGGTTGACGGCGTTCATCCAGCGCGTGCGCAGCGGTCGTTCCACATCGGCGAAAAGGATCACGCGCGTCTGCTCGCTGGTGTTCTCGGCCCAATGCACGTAGGTCTCGTCGAACACCACGTCCTTGCCGTCGCCCCAGGCGTGTTCTTCGCCGTCGACGAAGATGCGGCAGTTGCGCGAGTTCGGCGTGATCAGGCCAAGGTGGTAGCGCAGCGAGCCGGCGAACGGATCGCGATGTGGATTGAGCTTGCTGCCAGGAGGCAGCAACGCGAACATCGCCGCCTTCACGCTGGGGATCGACTTCAGCAGCGCCACCGTTTGCGGGCACAGCGCCTCGGCCGAGGCCAGCGGCTCGCCGTACCATTTCAGGTAGAAACGCTTCCAGCCCTGCTTGAAGAAACTGTTGAAGCTGGCGTCGTTGTTCTTCGCGGCGGCGCGGATGTAACCCTCGTCGAACAGATGGGTCGCCTCGTCGCGGATCGCCTGCCAGTTCGCCTGCAGCAGATCCAGCTGGGGAAAGCCGCGGCGGTCGAGGATGGGTTTGGCCGGCACCGCCGAGAATGCATACATCAGCAGGTTGTATGGCGCGAAGATTGCCGAGTGGTCGACCAGTTGCCGATCGAAACGCAAGCGCACGCGGCCGCGCAGGTGCACCAGCAGCACGCACAGTACGAAGAACGCGAGCAGGGCGAGCAGGATCAGGCGCGGGGTAAGGATCATGTGGATGGGTGCGGCCGTGGCAGAGCAGTCGGGGATCCATTCTACTCGTTTGCCCAGGAGCTTCGATGCGCTAGATGGCGCTCATGCGCTGGCGGACGGGCGTAACGCTCACATGACGAGACATCATCCCCGCGAAAGCGGGAATGCAGTGCCTCGATTCCAGGGGGAAAACTAAAGGTGGGCTCCCGCTTTCGCGGGAGTGACGCCGTGAAGTTTTCGCGCTTTCCGATTCGGGTGTTTACAACGCTTCCGCCGCGAAATCCGCCAGTCGCGAGCGCTCGCCGCGACGCAACGTAATGTGTGCGGAATGTTCCCAGTTCTTGAAACGATCGACCGCGTAGGTGAGGCCGGAGGTGGTTTCGGTGAGGTAGGGCGTGTCGATCTGCTCGACGTTGCCGAGGCAGACGATCTTGGTGCCCGGGCCCGCACGCGTGATCAGGGTTTTCATCTGCTTCGGCGTGAGGTTCTGCGCTTCGTCGATGATCAGGTAACGTGACAGGAAGGTGCGCCCGCGCATGAAGTTGAGCGAGCGGATCTTGATGCGCGAGGCGAGCAGGTCGTTGGTGGCCTGGCGGCCCCAGCTGCCGCCGTCTTCCGGATTGGCGAGCACTTCGAGGTTGTCGGTCAGCGCGCCCATCCAGGGCGTCATCTTTTCCTCCTCGGTGCCGGGCAGAAAACCGATGTCCTCGCCGACGGAGACGGTGGCGCGAGTCATGATGATCTCGCGGTAGCGCTGCTGGTCCATCACCTGCGCCAGGCCGGCCGCCAGCGCCAGCAGGGTCTTGCCGGTGCCGGCATTGCCGAGCAGGGTGACGAAATCGACGTCCGGATCCATCAACGCGTTGAGCGCGAAATTCTGCTCGCGGTTGCGCGCGCCGATGCCCCACACGTGGTGGTTGGCATGCGAGTGATCGTCCAGAAGAACCAGCGTGGCACTGGTGTCATCCAGGTGCAGCACGCGCAGCTCGACCGCGTTTTCGCCAGGCATGTACAAACACTGGTTGGGATGCCAGTCGTCTTGCTCGCGCCGGTCCACCTCGTAGAACGTGCGGCCGCGCTCGGTCCATGAGCGCACCTCCGGATGCTGCTCCCAGAAGTCTTCGGGCAATTCGGTGGAGCCCGTATACAGCAGGGAAAAGTCGTCGAGTGCGCGGTCGTTTTCGTAATCCTCGGCGACGATGCCGTTGATGCTCGCCTTGATCCGGAGGTTGATGTCCTTGGTGACGAGGATCACGGCGCGATCGGGATGCTGGTCGCGCAGTTCGATCACCGCCGCCAGGATCTGGTTGTCCGCCTTGGCGTGGCCGTTGCTGCTCGTCCGGTGCTGGAAATACAGGCGTCCGACGGAGGCGCCGCGCTTGAGCTTGATCCCCTGCGGGTTGCTCAGCTCCAGTCCGTCGGCAAGCTCATGCTGCTTGCCCAGTTCCACCAGTTCGTTGAGAAAGCGGCTGACCTGGCGGCCGTTGCGCGAAACTTCCGAAGCGCCCTTCTTTTTTTCGTCCAGTTCCTCCAGCACAGTCATCGGGATGAAGACATCGTGTTCCTCGAAGCGGAACAGCGAGGTCGGGTCATGCAGCAGGACGTTGGTGTCGAGAGCGTAGATGCGCTTGCTTCCGGTCATGCGGAAGTGTCCTCGCTGGTGGGTGGATGAAAGAGTCGCGGCACAAGACTGGCCGCGGGCGGAAGTGCCGCACAGACAAAGAGGACTTTGAGCGACGTGGCGGTCACCGGGTGGGAATGGCGTCGAGCACGATCTGGGCGTGGCCGGGCACTTTCACGCCGCGCCATTCGCGGACGAGCCTGCCCTCGGGATCCAGCAGGAAGGTGCTGCGCACGATGCCCATGTGGCGCTTTCCGTAAAGCACCTTTTCATGGATCACGTCGAATGCCCGGCACCAGGTTTCGTCGGCATCGGATACCAGCGGGAACGGCAGTTTCTGCTTGGCGGCGAAGTTCGCGTGCGACTTCTGCGAGTCCCGCGACACGCCGACGATCTCGGCGCCACGTTTCCTGAAAGACGGGTAGAGGTCGCGGAAATCCTGGGCTTCGGTGGTGCAGCCGGGTGTGCTGTCTTTGGGATAGAAATACACCACGACCCATTGACCCTTGAGGCTGGCGAGGTTCAGCTCGCTGCCGTCGCCGGTGGCACCTGTCAAAGGGAGTGGTTTCTTGCCGATTTCGGGCATGGCGGATCCTGCACGGCGGTGAATCGTCGTGATCGAGAAGGAAAGGGAATGATTGATGGGCCCAGGAAGGAGACGCGCCATCTCGAAGCCAACCGGGCGCCAGGCTGGCCCGGAATGATCGGCATGAATCGACACGCTGGCTGCAATGCAACGTTCCTCCGGCAGGTCACGCGCACAGACTAACGCTTGCGTGGCGACGGATGACAGCCCTTGTCAGACCGGTGTTATCGCGCGATGCTCATAAACCCGGGGGCGGCCTCTCAAAACTTGACCGGATCCATGATCGCGTCAAGGTTGAGGCCGTCGCACAGTTCCAGGAAATCGTCGCGCAATGCGGCAATGTGGATCTCCGCCGGGATGCCGATGGTGAACTGGGCCTGGAACATGTCCGCCCCGGTCTGCATCGCCTGGTAACGCGTCGAGTTCAGTTGTTCCACGCTGATGCCGTGCTGGCTGAAAAACTCCACGATCCTGCGCCACGATGCCGGGCCGGTCCGCCGCCACCACTTCCACCAGATAGGGCAGCAAGTGCGAGCTGTTCTCGCGCGGGCCGGTGCGGTAATGCACCAGGCGCAGGCTCTCGTCGCGGGCCAGTTTGGTCAATGCGGTTTCGAGCTTGGCCAGCGCATCCCACGCGCCGCTGGCCAGCAGCATCAGCGAGATCTCGGTACCGATGGTCGACACGCGCGACTCGGAAAGATTGCAGCCGGCATCGGCGATGCGCTTGGCCAGCGCCAGCAACGGCGATTTCACCGCCGGCGTGAGTGCCTGGATCAGCAACTGGTTGTCGTTGCCTGCGCGCGCTGCCGTGGAAGAAGAGGCGGAAGAAGGTTTCAAAAGAGCCTGCCTGTGGCGTTGTCCCGCGCGTCGCGGAGATGTCGAGGTTACTCCGTTCGAGCTTACTTGCCCGCCTCGCGAGCCGGCAAGTAACATGCAGGGCTTGGCCTGGAGCGGAATCGAGACGTGAACATTCGCGGAAGCATCTGCGCGCTGGTTACCCCGTTCGCGGCCGATGGCGCACTCGACCTGGCGGCGTTCGGTCGCCTGCTCGACCACCAGCTCGATGGTGGAACACAGGCGCTGGTGGTGGCCGGTTCCACCGGCGAAGCGCACATGCTGGAGTCTGACGAGTTCGATCGGTTGCTGGCGTTCGCGGTCGAACGGGTGGCCGGGCGCGTGCCGGTGATCGCCGGCACCGGCGAAGCCGGTACGGCGAAGACCGTGGCCGCCACCCGCCGCGCGCACGCTCTGGGCGCCGACGCCGCGCTGGTGGTGGTGCCGTACTACGTGCGTCCGACCCAGGAAGGGCTGTACCGGCACTATCTCGAAGTGGCCGAACAAGGCGGCCTGCCGTTGCTGCTTTACAACGTGCCGACCCGCACCGGCTGCGATCTGTTGCCGCAGACGGTGGCCCGTTTGCGTGAGCATCCCGGGATCATCGGCATCAAGGAGGCGCGCGGCGATCGCGAGCGGATTTCCGCGTTGGCGGAACTTGTGCGTTCCGATTTCGTCTATCTGTCCGGCGACGACGCCAGCGCAGGCGAGGCCATGCTGGCCGGCGCCGCCGGCACCATCTCGGTGGTGGCCAACCTGGTGCCGCGGGCGTTCCGCGACTTGTGCGACGCAGCCACGGGCGGCGATCGGATGGCTACCCGACGGTGTCATGCTGCGCTGCAGCCGCTGGTGCAGGCGCTCGACTGCGCGCCGAATCCGATCGCGGTCAAGGCGGGCCTGCCGCCATCTGGGGCTGGGTCTGGCGCTGCCGAGGTTGCCGCTGGTGGAATTGAACGATGGTCCGGAACGCGCCCGATTGCACCAAGCGCTGTCCAGTCTGGCATCCTTGGCGACTGTGGCCGTTTGACGGTTGCACGACTTACTCACGGAATCTGACTACATGAAGAAAACCTCGCTCCTCGTGGCCTTGCCGGCTGTGGCCCTCAGTGGCCTGCTGCTGACCGGCTGCGGCATGTTCCGTTCGCACAAGGCGTGGGACACCGCCCAGCAGGAATCGCCGCTGGAGATCCCGCCGAGCCTCGACCGGCCGTCGACCAGCGAAGCCCTGGTGATTCCTCCGCCGGGTGCGAACCAGCCGACCTCCAACGGCGCGACCGCCCGCGTCGGTGCCGCCGATGGCCAGATCACCGATGGGTTCGTGGTGAGCGACAGCGTCGATAGCGCCTATCAGCGCGTCGGCCAGCTGCTGCAGGGCGGCAGCCTGGGCCAGGTGACCGGACATGACGACGCGACGCACAGCTACACCCTGAACGTTTCGGCCGTCGCCGTGCAGCAGAAGAAGAGGGGCTTCTTCAGCCGCATGTTCGGTCGTCACAAGAACACTGTCGCGAGCGGTTCGGGCGCCGGTCCGCACCCGGTGCAGATCAGCATCAACGGCAGCGGCACGAAGGCCAGCGAGATACGCGCCGAGGGCAACGCCGCGGCGGTCGCGAAGGTGATCGACACGTTGAAGTCGCAACTGGGCGGTTGAGCGAGACCGTCGCCCGGTCGCACAAAAAAAAGCCTCCCAAAAGGGCGGCTTTTTTTTGGATCAAGGATCAGCGCTGCAGAAGTTCCAGCTTGCCCGGCTTGCCTTCCCACTCCTTGGCGTCCGCGGGGCTGTCCTTGCGCTCGGTGATCACCGGCCAGCTCCTGGCCAGTTCGGCATTGAGCGCCACGAACATTTCCTGGCCCGCCGGCACGTCGTCTTCCGGGTAGATAGCGTTGATCGGGCACTCGGGTTCGCACAGGGTGCAGTCGATACACTCGTCCGGATTGATGGCGAGGAAATTGGGGCCTTCATGGAACGCGTCGACCGGGCAGACCTCAACGCAATCGGTGTATTTGCACTTGATGCAGTTGTCGATGACAACAAAGGTCATGAATGCAATCCAGCCATTTAGTGAGGTGTGGTCGGAAGGGCTCTTCTGAAGAGTGCGGTCATGGATGGCCGCAATTGGTCCATCCAGTGACCGGTAACCACGGCCTACGGAGGCCCTTCCGGACGATGGCAATCATGGAAGATTGCACAAGCAAATGGTGCTCCCTACGAGACTCGAACTCGTGTTCCCGCCTTGAGAGGGCAGTGTCCTAGGCCACTAGACGAAGGGAGCGTTATGCTGCGAGGCGCGCTAGTATAACGGAATTGTTTCATGCGGCAATGCTTGGCATGCATGGGCCGGCGTCCGTTCGAAGCATGCCCGCCGGTGCAGGCCTTGCGCCCCGCGGGACAATCCGCGATGCCCGCGCACCGCGATAATTGCAACCCATGGGCGGCTTCGCCCGCAAGGATTTCGACCGCTTGAATCTCGAATCAGGGACCGACATCACGCCAACGCTGCGGATCATTCCGCGCGATCAGCACATCATCTCCCGCAAGAACATCAGCAAGGCTGCGCTGCGGGTGCTGTACCGCCTGAACGAGGCTGGCTACACCGCGTACCTGGTCGGCGGCGCCGTCCGCGACCTGCTGCTGGGCCTGCAGCCGAAGGACTTCGACGTGGCCACCAGCGCGACGCCGGACGAGGTGAAAAAGCTGTTCCGCAATTGCCGGTTGATCGGCCGGCGCTTTCGTCTGGCGCACGTGGTGTTCGGTCCGGAAATCATCGAGGTGGCGACCTTTCGCGGCCTCGGCGAAGAGGGCGGCGAGGGTGATCGTCACATCGTCGATGGCCGCATCGTGCGCGACAACATCTGGGGCACGATCGAGGAGGACGCGATCCGCCGCGATTTCCGCGTCAACGCGATGTATTACGACATCAGCGATTTTTCCGTGCGCGACTACGTCGGTGGCGTGAAGGATCTTGAGGATCGCGTGCTGCGCCTGATCGGCGATCCCGACATCCGCTATCACGAAGATCCGGTGCGCATGCTGCGTGCGGCGCGGCTGGCGGCCAAGCTCGACATGAACATCGATGCGGCAGCGATGGCGCCGTTCGAGACGCTGGGGCCGTTGCTGGCCGATGCGGCGCCGGCCCGGCTGTTCGATGAATCGCTGAAGATGTTCCTCAGCGGCAACGGCCTGAAGAGTTTCCGCATGCTGGAACAGTGCGGCCTGCTGAAGTTTCTTTTTCCGGCCACCGCACGCGCGCTCAAACGCGGGGACGAGGCGCTGCGCTCGCTGGTCGAGCATGGTCTGGCAAACACCGATGCGCGTATCGCCGAAGGCAAGTCGGTGACGCCGGCCTTCCTGTTCGCGGTGCTGCTGTGGGGCGAAGTGCGCGACCTGGCGCACCACTGGATCGCGCGCGGCCAGGAGAGCACCGAAGCGTGGGCGCGTGCCTCGGCACAGGTCGTGAGCGAGCAGTGCCAGCGCGTCGCGATACCACGACGCTTCACTTTCACCATGGAAGAGATCTGGTCGCTGCAGCCACGCTTCGAGCAGATCCAGCGCAAACGCGTGTTCCGCCTGATGACCCATCCGCGTTTTCGTGCCGCGTTCGATTTCCTGCTGCTGCGCGCGGACGAATCCCCCGCGATGCGCGAACTCGGGCAGTGGTGGGCGCATGCCCAGCAGTTGCCGCAGGAAGTGCTGGCGGCCGCGTTGCCGGCCGGCGGCGGTAGTGCCGCCAGTGATCACGTCGCCGCACCGCCGGCCGCCCGGCCGCCACGGCCGCGCCGACGGCGGCGCAAGCCGGGCGACAAATCGGGTTCCGTGTGACGCTGGCTTACGTCGCGCTGGGCAGCAATCTCGGCGATCCAAAGCAGCAGGTGCTGGACGCGATGGATGCACTGGCGCAATCTGCCCGCCACCCGTCTGCTGCAGCGTTCGTCCTTGTATGGCACGCCGCCGTGGGGCGTGTTGGAGCAGCCGCGCTTCGTCAATGCCGTTGCAGAACTCGATACGTCGCTGTCACCGCACGCCCTGCTGGACGCCCTGCTGGTGATCGAGCAGCACGCCGGTCGGGTGCGTGCCGAACGCAACGGTCCGCGCACGCTGGACCTTGATGTGCTGCATATCGACGGGCGTGCAAATCAACGACGAACGGCTGACCCTGCCGCACCCACGCATGGCCGAGCGCGCTTTCGTGCTGCTGCCGCTGAACGACGTGGCGCCCGCACTGCGGCTGCTGGGCCACGGCGTGGTGGCGGAACTGCTGGGCAGGCTCGACCTTGCCGGTTGCGAAAGGCTGCTTGCGCCATAATCGGCGCCCGCTCATACGATCAGGAATTGCCGTGTACGTGCAAAACGCGAACGTCCCCGACCGCAAGCAGGTGACCGTGCCGGGTCTGCTGGCGATGAAGGCGCAGGGACAACGCATCGTCATGCTCACCGCCTACGACGCCAGCTTCGCCTGGCAGCTTGAAGCGGCCGGGGTCGATATCGCTCTGGTCGGAGATTCGCTGGGCATGGTGGTGCAGGGACATCGCAGCACGCTGCCGGTCACGCTTGAGCACATGGTCTATCACACCGCCGCGGTGGCCCGCGGACTGTCGGCGACCTTGCTGGTGGCCGACCTGCCATTCATGGCCGATCGCGATATTTCCCACGTGCTTCAGGCCGGGGCGCGGCTGGTCGGCGAAGCCGGCGCGGCGATGGTGAAGATCGAAGGTGCCGCACCGCATATCCTCGAGGCGATCGCGGCGCTGACCGCGCGCGCCATTCCCGTCTGCGCCCATCTGGGCCTGACCCCGCAATCGGTGCACAAGTTCGGCGGGTTTCGCATCCAGGGCCGCGAACAGGCAGCAGCGGACCGCGTGCTGGCCGAGGCTCTGGCGGTGCAGGCTGCCGGTGCGGATCTGCTGGTGATGGAAGGCGTGCCGGTCGGGCTGGGCCAGCGGATAACTGCGGCGCTGACGATACCGGTCATCGGCATCGGCGCTGGTCCGCATTGCGACGGGCAGGTGCTGGTGATCCACGACATGCTCGGCATAACGCCGGGCAAGCGACCGAAATTCAGCAAGGATTTCCTGGCCGGGCGCGATTCTGTCGGCGCCGCCATCGCGGCGTATGCGGCCGACGTGCGCAGTGGCGCGTTCCCTGCGCCCGAACATTGTTTCAACTGACCAGCGAGTCGACGCACCATGCAGACCGTACAAGATGCCGCCGCCCTGCGCGCCGCGGTTCGCGGCTGGCGCGTCGAAGGGCCAGACGGTGGGTTTCGTGCCGACCATGGGCAACCTGCACGCCGGTCATCAGTCGCTGATCAAGCTGGCGCGGGCGCGCACCGAGCGCGTGGTCGCCAGCGTATTCGTCAACCCCACCCAGTTCGGTCCGAATGAGGATTTCGAACGCTATCCGCGCACGCTCGTGCAGGATCAGGCTGCGTTGGCCGATGAGGATTGCGATCTGCTGTTTGCGCCGGACGTGGCGACGATCTATCCGTTTGGCGCCGAGCACAGCGTCAGCCTGCGCGTGCCGCAGATCACCGACACGCTGGAAGGCGCGCAC
Source organism: uncultured Gammaproteobacteria bacterium (assembly GCA_963697555.1). GTDB lineage: Bacteria > Pseudomonadota > Gammaproteobacteria > Xanthomonadales > Rhodanobacteraceae > Rhodanobacter. Next base: position 46,762 of record CAVOOK010000008.1, on the reverse strand, counting down.
CGGCCCGGGCATTTCGACGGCGTGGCCACGGTCGTGTGCAAGCTGTTCAATCTGGTGCAGCCGGATCTGGCGGTGTTCGGCCAGAAGGATTTCCAGCAGCTGAAGGTGATCGAGCGGATGGTGCGTGACCTGTCGTTGCCGGTGAAGGTGATGGCCGCGCCGACCTTGCGTGCCGACGACGGACTGGCCCTGAGTTCGCGCAACCAGTACCTGTCCGCCGCCGAACGTGCGCGCGCGCCGTTGATCCACGACACCCTGCTGAAGATGCGCGAGCTGCTCGGCCAGGGCCATCCCTGGCAGGCACTGGAGCAGACCGCCGCCGCGCGTCTGAGCCGTGCCGGATTCGTCCCCGACTACGCGGTGATCCGCCGTGCCGAGGATCTGGCGCAAGCCGGCCGAGGGCGAGCGCGAGCGGCCTGATCGCGCTGATCGCGGCGCGCCTTGGCGACACCCGCCTGATCGACAACTTGCTGTTCGACTGAGCCGCCCGCATATCGCTGCCGGATGCCGATGATGTTGCGGTGCAACGTGATCGGTTCGATAATCGCCGACTTTGCAGAATCCTGCGGGAAAGAACGTCATGCACCTGAACATGCTCAAGGCCAAGATCCACCGCGCCACGGTGACCCACGCCGAGCTGCACTACGAAGGCTCGATCGCGATCGACGGTCTGCTGCTGGATGCCTCGGGCATCCGCGAGTACGAGCAGATCCACGCCTGGAACGTCAACAGCGGCCAGCGCTTCGTCACCTATGCGCTGCGCGCCGAGGAAGGCTCGGGCATCATCTCGGTCAACGGCAGCGCGGCGCGCAGCGCGCAGGCTGGCGACATCATCATCATCGCGGCCTTCGTGCAACTGAGCGAAGCCGAGCTGGAGCAGTACCAGCCTACCTGCGTCTACATCGCCGCCGGTCGCCGGCAATCGCATCAGCCATACCAATCGTTCGATTCCCAAGCAGATGGCAGCAGCCTGAGTCGCCAGGTTCACGCCCGGCTTTGCTGCGTCGCCAACGCCCACGCCACATGCTCGCGCACGATCGCCGAAGGGTGATCGGCGCGGGCGCGCAGCGCGTCGCGCACTCCCGCTGATGGCGGCGCATTGCCCAGGGCCACCGCGATATTGCGTAGCCAGCCTTCGTAGCCGGTGCGGCGGATCGCCATGCCTTCGGTGCGCTTGAGGAATTCGTCCTCGCTCCAGGCGAACAGCTCGATCAGCTTCGCGCCGTCGAGGCTATGCCGCGGAGCGAAATCCGGCTCGGTGGTTTCCTGCGCGAACTTGTTCCACGGACACACCAGTTGGCAGTCGTCGCAACCGAAGATCCGGTTGCCCATCGGCGCGCGCAGCTCTTCCGGGAATGCTGCCCTTGAGCTCGATCGTGAGATAGGAAATGCAGCGTTTCGCATCCAGCCGGTAGGGGCCGAGTATCGCCTGCGTCGGACAGATGTCGATGCAGCGACTGCAGCTGCCGCAGTGCGCGCTGGCCGGTTCGATCGACCGGCAACGGCAGATCCGTGTACAACTCGCCGAGAAAGAAGTACGAGCCGGCGCGGCGATTGATCAGCACGGTGTGCTTGCCGATCCAGCCCAGCCCCGCATTGCGCGCCAGCGCTTTTTCCAGTACCGGGGCGGAATCCACGTAAGCCCGATAGCCGAAGTCGCCGACGACGGCATGGATGCGTTCGGCCAGCTTCTGCAACCGGTTGCGCATCAGCTTGTGATAGTCGCGTCCCAGCGCGTAGCGCGACACGTAACCCGTTTCGGCATCCTGCAGGACATCCCAGGCATTGGCGGTGCCGGGCGGGATGTAATCCATGCGCACCGAGATGACGCGTTGCGTGCCTGGCTCCAGTTCGGCCGGTCGCGCGCGGCGGGTGCCATGACGCGCCATGTATTCCATGTCGCCGTGATGGCCGTGATCGAGCCAGCGTTCGAGATGCTGTTCGTCCTCGCCCAGGTCGGTGCCGCTGATGCCGGCGTCGGCGAAGCCCAGCTCGCGCGCCCAGCGCTTGATGTCATGGGCGAGGGCGGCGTAGTCGGGTGTGTTGCGAATGCCGGCGTTGGACATCCGCCTATTGTAAAGGCGGCCCATGCCTATAATCCGCGCATGCCGATGCATCCCTACAGCCGTGATCTTCATACCGTCGAGCAACTGCGCCAGATGGAACGCGCTGCGCTGGCAGCCTTGGGAATCACCGGCCAGGAGCTGATGCGTCGGGCCGCGAGCGCCGCGCTGAACAGCTTGCGTCGTCACTGGCCGCAAGTGCGGCACATCGGTATCCATTGCGGTCCCGGCAACAATGGCGGCGACGGTTTTCTGCTAGGGGTGCTGGCACGCGAGGCGGGTCTGCAGGTCGAGCTGAGCGCGTTGACCGGGGTTTCCCCTGGCGACGCAGCAGTTGCGCGTCAGGCATGGGTGAGCGGAGGCGGCCGCGTGCATGGGGTGGGCGGCGCCGATGCGTTGCCGGACGTCGAGCTGCATGTGGACGCGCTTTACGGCATCGGCCTGCACCGTGCTCCCGAAGGGGAAGCGGCAGAGCTGATTGAACAGATCAATCGCAGCGGTCGGCCGGTGCTCGCGCTGGACGTGCCCAGCGGACTGGATACCGATACCGGTCATTGCGCCGGTGCCGCAGTCTGTGCCGATGTCACGGTGACCTTCATTGCCGGCAAGCGCGGGTTGCATACGGGGCGGGCTGCCGATCATGTCGGCGTACTGGAGTTGGCCACCCTGGGCGTGCCCGACAGCGTGTACGCGGGGGTGATCCCGGACGCGCGCCTGCTGATGGTGGAGACCTTGCCGCGCCGGCCCCGTTACGCGAACAAGGGCGACAATGGTCACGTGCTGGTGATCGGCGGCGACCACGGCATGGCTGGTGCGGCCCGGTTGGCCGGCGAGGCGGCGCTGCGCTGTGGCGCCGGCCTGGTGAGTGTTGCGACGCGCGCCGAGCATCTCTTCGCGATCAACGCCGGACGGCCGGAACTCATGGTGCATGGCATCGATGGGCCTCAGACGCTGGCGCCGATGCTTGACCGTGCCAGCGTGCTGGCGCTTGGGCCAGGCCTCGGCCAGGCGGCGTGGGGCCATGCCTTGTGGCTCACGGCGCTGGACGCGAACAAGCCGTTGGTGGTCGATGCCGATGGCCTGAACCTGCTGTCGCGCGAACCGCGCCGGTTCAGCGCCCCGACGATATTGACGCCGCACCCGGGCGAGGCGGCGACGATTGCTTGGCGTGTCCGCAACCGAGGTCGAACGTGACCGTTTTGCGGCAGTGCGCGAGCTGTCCAGTCGTTATGGTGCCGTGGTGATACTGAAAGGCTCCGGCAGCCTGATCGCCGATCTGGATGGACGTCTGGACGTCTGTCCCTGGGGCAACCCCGGGATGGCTTCCGGCGGCATGGGCGATCTGCTCACCGGTGTCGTGGCGGCGTTCCTGGCGCAGGGTTGCAGCGCCTGGCAATCAGCCTGCCTCGGTGTGGGCCTGCATGCGCGCGCCGGCGACCGCGCCGCGCAGCAGGGCGAGCGCGGATTGCTGGCCAGCGATCTGCTGGCTCCCCTGCGTGCTCTGGGCAATGGGGTGCAAGGCGGCGAGCGTGAACATGACTGAGCAGACCCTTCCAGGCCTCGCGAAGCCGGCCATATCGAACATGGCCGCGAATGGTTCCTGCCCGACGAAGCGGCCACCGCCGCCTGGCAGCGCGACTGGCGCAGTCGCTGGACGAGGGACAAGTGTTCTATCTGCATGGCCCGCTTGGCGCCGGCAAGACCAGCTTTGCGCGCGCGCTGCTGACCGCGCTTGGCGTGGGGGAAAGGGTCAAGAGCCCGACCTACAGCTTGATCGAGAACTACATGGCGCGCGGCCGGCCCGCCTGGCACCTGGACCTTTACCGGATCGCCGATCCCGGTGAACTGGAATGGCTTGGCCTGGATGCGCTGGCCGAGCCGGCCGCGCTGGTGCTGGTGGAATGGCCCGAACGTGGCGCCGGAGCCCTGCCTGCGGCGGATCTGGAGTTGCGCCTGGATTACGCCGCGGAAGGGCGCCACGCTCTGCTGCGTGCGTTCACCGCCCGCGGTGAAAGACTGCTGACGCGATTGCGTTGAGTGTCGCTAAGTACCGATTTCTCCTGAGAAATCGTGGGCGGGATACGGCAGGGGATCGGCTTCGGAATGCGTCACTTGCGGCAGATAACTTGATCTGGCATGACAAATGCGCCGCAGACCACGGATATCAAAAGGAAAATCCACTTGCGTTCAGTGTGTGACTGCGTTTCAATGCGGCGCATGAGGAGCTACCTGAACAACCTGGGCGGATGGGGTGTCGTCGCTTTGCTGGCGACGATTCCGCTGGGTGCGATTCGCGCGGCAGATCTGAACGATGCGCGGGTCTGGGCCGGCCCGGAATACACCCGTCTGGTCCTCGACGCTTCCGGCCCGCTGCACTACACGCTCAGCCAGAAGGACGGCCAGATCGTGGTCGACCTGCCGGATAGCCGCGTCAGCCACACTTTTTCCGATCCGGCCGCCCAGGGACTCTATCGGGGCATGACCCACGTGAGGATGGGCGACCACCTGCAGCTGACCGCCAAGGTTGACCCGGCCAGCCGCGTGAAAAGCTTCGTGCTGAAACCGGCCAGTGGCGAGTCGGACTATCGGCTGGTGCTGGATCTGTACCCCGGCAACGCTACCGACACCGCCGAAGCACACGCCTGCCGCGGCAACGGTGCAGGCTCCGCAGTACAGCAACCCCACGCACAGCGGCCGGGTCGCTGCCGAGCAGGCTGCGGCCATGCTCAACGGGCAGCGCGCCGTGGTGGTGGCGATCGACGCCGGCCATGGCGGCAAGGATCAGGGCGCGCACGGCCCCAGCGGCACCCTCGAGAAAAGCGTCACGCTGGCCGTGGCGCGCAACCTGGCCGCGGAAATCAACCGCCAGCCCGGCATGAAAGCGGTGCTGACCCGTGATGGCGATTATTTCATCCCGCTCGCGCAGCGCTATCGCATCGCCCGCGAGAACAACGCGGACCTGTTCGTCTCGATCCATGCCGACTCGTTCACCAGCGACGACGCCCGCGGTTCGTCGGTATGGGTGTTGTCTCCGCGCGGCAAGACCAGCACCGCCGCGCGCTGGCTGGCCGACGGGCAGAACCGGGCCGACCTGATCGGTGGCATCACGCTGGACGACAAGGACGACGGCCTGGCCAAGGTGCTGCTGGATCTCCAGCAGGGCTGGGCAATGCAGGCCAGCGACATGGTCGCCGGCAACGTGCTCAAGGCGCTGGCCCAGCTTGGTCCGACGCATCGCGGCTATGTGGAGCGGGCGAACTTCGTCGTGCTGCGATCGCCGGACGTGCCGTCGATCCTGGTCGAGACCGCGTTCATCAGCAATCCCGCCGAAGAGCGCAAGCTGCGCGATCCGGCCCATCAGAAGCAGCTGGCCGAAGCCGTGATGGCCGGCGTGAAGAATTATTTCGAGTCGACGCCGCCACTAGGCACCTGGTTTGCCGCGCAGGCCGCGCGCCGCAACGGCGTCGAGCTGGCGTCCACCAGGGTGCCGGGCGTCGACCGGAAAGCGGCGCAGCCTGCCTCCAGAATGCAGCCTGCCTCCAAAAACCAGGCCAGCCTGGCCAGCCGTGCGGCGCCCCCGGCGGATGCCGGTGTACGCGACTTGCATCGTGTCGGCCGTGGCGAAAGCCTGCGCAGCATTGCGCGCCAATATGGCGTCAGTGTCGGTGCCCTGAAAAGCGCCAACCAGATGAACAGCGATACGGTGCGCGCCGGTGCAGTTCTGGCCATCCCCACCGGCTAAGAAGGTCAGCGTTGCCGTCGTTCGCTGTTAAAGTTCGCGGATGACCGTGATCCGCCTGCTTCCGCCCGAACTCATCAACCAGATCGCTGCCGGCGAAGTGATCGAGCGACCATCCTCGGTGGTCAAGGAACTGGTCGAGAACAGCCTCGACGCCGGTGCCACGCGCATCGAAGTGGACATTGAAGCCGGCGGTTCGCGGCTGATCCGCGTGCGCGATGACGGTGGCGGCATCCACGTCGATGAGCTGCCGCTGGCCGTGGCTTCGCACGCCACCAGCAAGATCGGCAGCTTCGACGATCTGGAGCACGTCGCCAGCATGGGTTTTCGCGGCGAGGCACTGGCATCGGTGTCGTCGGTTGCGCGCTTCGCGCTCACTTCGCGCGCACGCGACCAGGAAGCCGCATTCCGCATCGAGGTCGACGGCGGCAAGCTGCAGGCGGCACGGCCTGCGCAGCACCCGCAAGGCACCAGCGTGGAAGTGCGCGACCTGTTCTACAACGTGCCGGCGCGCCGGAAATTCATGCGCGCCGAGCGCACCGAGTTCGCGCACATCGACGACCTGCTGAAGTCGTTGGCACTGGCGCGCGGCGCGGTCGAGTTCCGGCTCAGCCACAACGGCAAACCGGTGCGCATCTGGAAGGCCGCGCGCGACGAGCAGGCGGCGTTGCAGCGGGTGGCCGAGGTGCTCGGCGAAGAATTTCCCGCGCACAGCCTGCGCATCGATCACGCCATGGCCGGCCTGCACGTTGCCGGCTGGGTGGGTTTGCCGACGGCATCGCGCGCGCAGGCCGACTCGCAGTATTTCTACGTCAACGGCCGGCTCGTACGCGATCGCATCGTGGCCCACGCGGTGCGTCAGGCCTACGCCGACGTGCTGTTCCATGGTCGCTACGCGGCGTTCGTCCTGTACCTGGAACTCGACCCCGCCGGCGTCGACGTGAACGTGCACCCCGCCAAGCAGGAAGTGCGCTTCCGCGAGCAGCGGCTGGTGCACGATTTCCTGTTCCGCACGCTGCATGAAGCGCTGGCGCAGACGCGAGCCGGGCTGAACACGCCACCGGTAGCGGAGCCGATGGTCATGCACGCCGCGAGCGCAGCCTCCACCGCATGGCCCAGCCAGTTCAGCCAGAACAGGCTGAGCCTGGGTGTGCGGGACGCGCCGCTGGCCGATTACGCCGCCTTGCTGGGCAGCACGCCATCGCCGTCGATCATCCATGCACCGATGCCAGCAAACGAAGAGGGCGAGACACCACCGCTCGGTTTTGCCATCGCGCAACTGAAGTCCGTCTTCGTGCTGGCTGAAAATGCGTATGGCCTCGTGTTGGTGGACATGCATGCGGCACACGAACGCATCACCTACGAAAAGTTGAAGAACGGCCGCGTCACCAGCAATCTGCGTTCGCAGATGCTGCTGGTGCCGCTGAGCATCGCAGTGAGTGCGAAGGAAGCCGCCGCTGCGGAAGAACATGCCGAAGCGTTGGCCGACTGGGGGCTGGAGCTGTCTCGCAGCGGCCCGGCAACGATCGTCGTGCGGCGCATACCGGCATTGCTGGAAGGTGCCGACGTGGCCCAGCTCAGCCGCGACGTGTTGTCCGAACTGGCCCAGCACGGAAGCTCGCGCCGGCTGCAGGAGCTGGAAAACGAACTGCTGTCGACGATGGCCTGCCACGGCTCGGTACGCGCCGGGCGACGGCTCGGCATTCCTGAAATGAACGCGCTGTTGCGCGAAATGGAAGCCACCGAACGCTCCGGACAGTGCAACCATGGCAGGCCGACCTGGGTCCAGCTGAGCCTGGCCGAGCTCGACAAGTTGTTCATGCGCGGCCGCTGACGCGCCTTCGTTCCACCGGAGATACCGATGATCCGTTCCAGCCTTTTTGTTGCCGCCGCCATTCTGGGAGTTGCTACCGTGCACGCCGCCGACACCGACACTTACACACAAGCCATCAAGCAGTGGCATGCCGGCCGGGTCGAACGGCTGACCGCGCCCGACGGCTGGCTGAGCCTGATCGGCCTGGAGTGGTTGAAGGCGGGCAACAACCGCATCGGCAGCGCCGCGGACAACGACATCGTGCTGAAGGCCGGGCCCGCGCATCTGGGGGTCGCGAAATGGATGGACAACGGCGATGTGCACCTGACGCTCGCGCCCGACAGCGGCGCGTTGATCGACGGCAAACCGGCGCACGAGGCGACGTTGATCGACGACGTGAAGGCGGGCGACGCCACCCCGACGACCGTGAGCTTCGGTAGCGCCAGCTTCTATGTGATTGACCGCGATGGCCGCAAGGGGCTGCGTGTGAAAGACACCGAGGCGCCAGGTCGCAGGCACTTCGCCGGCATCGATTCGTTCCCGATCGATCCGTCGTGGCGGATCGAGGCGACCTGGGTGGCCACGCCGGGCGAGACGCTGGAAATGGGCACGGTGATCGGCACCATCGACAAATATCCGGTGCCGGGCAAGCTGGAGTTCACCCGCGACGGCAAACATTTCGAGCTGCTGCCGGTGATCGAGGTGCCGGGCGACGCGCAGTACTTCATCGTGTTCGCCGATCGCACCAGCGGCAAGGAAACCTACGGCGCAGCGCGCTTCCTGTATGTCGATCCACCGAAAGACGGCAAGGTCGTGCTGGATTTCAACAAGGCGTACAACCCGCCGTGCGCGTTCACCGCGTTTGCCACGTGCCCGCTGGCACCGCCGGAAAACCGGCTGGATCTGCGCGTGACGGCCGGCGAGAAGAATTACGCCGGCGGGCATCAATGATCGGAGTCATGTGGGAGCGGCTCCAGACTCGACGCTTCTGATCCGGGATCGGAACATCGCGACTGAAGCCGCTCCACAGCCAGCGCGATTATCGACCCCTGAACTCCGCCTTGCGCTTTGCCAGAAAGGCCGAGGTGCCTTCGCGCATGTCCTCGGTGGAGAACGCCAGCGCGAAGCCTTGCGTCTCGAACTCCAGGCCTTGGTCGATGCTGGTTTCGCCACCCTGCAACACGGCGTCGAGGATGCCGGCGGCAGCCAGCGGCGCGGCTGCGGCAAGCTGGTCGGCCAGTGCATATACCGCTTCGTCCAGCGCCTCGGCTGCGACCACCCGGGTGACGATGCCGAGCTCATACGCGCGCAGCGCGTTGATCGGTGCCCCGGTGAGGCATAGCTCCAATGCGGCGCCGCGGCCAGCCAGGCGCAGCAGGCGCTGGGTACCGCCGAAACCGGGGATCAACCCGAGGTTGATCTCCGGCTGGCCGAATTTTGCCTTCTCGCTGGCCACGCGCAAATGGCAGGCCATCGCCAGTTCCATGCCGCCTCCAAGTGCGAACCCCTGGATGCGGGCGATCACCGGCTTGCCCAGCCGCTCGATCGAACTCATCAAGCGCTGGCCGGTGCGCGAAAAGCCTTGCGCCTGTGCCGGCGTATAGCCGTGCATTTCGGCGATGTCCGCGCCCGCAACGAACGCTTTTTCGCCGGCTCCGGCCAATACCACCGCGCGCACGGCGTCGTCCTGCGCCGCCTGCGCGAAAGCCAGGGTCAATTCGTTGAGCGTGTCCCGATTGAGCGCGTTGAGCTTGTCGGGGCGATTGACGGTGATGCTGCGCACGGCGCCGCGGTTGCCGATTTCCAGGTTGCGATAGGCCATGAACGGCTCCGGTGATTGCAAAGGCGCGATGGTAGCAGCGGGAACCTTTGCTGCCCCGGGGTTTCTCACATCCGGACGCCGGCACTGCACTTATCAGGCGGACCGCTTAGGATGTTCCATCTAGATCGATCGTCGCGTCAGGGAAACGGCCCGTGGAGAGAGGCATGACATATCTGCGTTGCGCTCTGCTCGGCACGACGCTGTTGCTGGCCAGCGTGGGGTACGCGCAGAACCGGTCGCCCAAGGCAGTCGATCCGGCCACGCCGGACAAGGCCAAGCTTTCCTACGCCATCGGTTACCAGATCGGAAGCCAGTTCGCGGACGGCAAGCCGGCAGTGGAAATCCCGGTGCTGATACGCGCCATCCAGGATGCCTACGCCAAGCGCCATCCCACCGTGTCGATGCAGGACATGCATCAGCAGCTGCAGCGTCTGGACCAGCAGATGCATGCCGACGCGCTGGCCCAGTTCAAGCACATCGCCACCGTGAATGCGCGCAAGAGCGCGGCCTACATGGCGCGCAACCGGCAGCAGCCGGGCGTGGTGCAACTGCCGTCCGGAATCCAGTACGAGGTACTGAGTAGCGGCAACGGCAGTCGCCCGACCGTGACCAGCGTGGTCACCGTGAATTATCGCGGCATGCTGATCGACGGCACCGAATTCGACAGTACATGGGCGCATGGCGCGCCGGTGAGTTTCACCGTCAACAAGGTGTTGCCCGGCTGGCAGGACGTGATCCCGCGCATGCATGTGGGCGACCGCTGGAAGGTGGTGATACCGCCGCACCTGGCCTACGGAGAAAACGGGCAGCTGCCGCGGATCGGCCCGAACGAGGCGCTGGTTTTCGAGATCGAACTGCTCGACAGCAAGCCTGGTGCCGGCAAGCCCTGAACGACGCCGGTGGTAACATGACCGGTCATGTCGAACGTCCCTAACTCCGCCGAAACCCTGCCGCTCACTCCGTGCATCGGCATCTGCCGGCTGGACGATCGCGGCTATTGCGTCGGCTGTCAGCGCAGCGGTGAAGAGATCGGCCGATGGCGCGCGATGAGCGACGCCGAGCGGCTTTACGTGATGCAGGTGATCCTGCCCGGGCGCGAGTTGCCGTGATGGATGCGTTGATGGGCGCGCTGTTGCCGTTATCGACACCGCCTAAGGCTCCAGGCTGGAATCACGCGGACATGACCGAACTGCTGGGTAACAGCAAACGGGAACCGGCGGCGGTGCTGGTAGGTTTTCGCGAAGGCGTTCAGCCCCGCCTGGTGTTGACCGTGCGTACTGATCAGTTGCAGACGCACGCCGGTCAGGTGGCTTTTCCCGGCGGACGCAGCGACCCGGCCGATGGCGATGCGCTGACCACGGCGCTGCGCGAGAGCGAGGAAGAGATCGGCCTCGATCGCGCGCTGGTGACGCCGCTGGGCTATCTGGATTGCTTCGAGACCATCAGCGGTTTCTGCATCACGCCGGTGGTGGCGAAAATCGCTGCGGAAGCCCAGTTGTATCCGGCGCCCGACGAAGTCGCCGAAGTGTTCGAGGTGCCGCTGGCCTTCCTGCTGGAGCCGGCCAATCTGCGCCGGTACACGATGGAATTCCGCGGTCATCAACGGCCGATGGTGGAATTCGTCCACGGTGGCCATCGCATCTGGGGCGCCACCGCGGCCATGCTGTTCAACCTGCTGCAGAGGATGGGACGCACATGACACTCAAGACCACCTTGATCGAAGCGACGGAACTGGCCGCGTGGCCGCCGCACGACGTGTTGATCGTCGACTGCCGCTTCGATCTGGCCGACCCGGCGAAGGGCGAGCGCGAGTACATGGATGGCCATATCCCCGGCGCCGTATTCGCCAGCCTCGACCGCGACTTGTCCGATCTTTCGCGCCAGGCCGAAGGCCTCGGTCGGCATCCGCTGCCGCTAGAAGAGGCGTTCAACGCGATGCTGTCACGCTGGGGTTGGCGGACCGGCATGCAGGTGGTGAGCTACGACGCTTCCAGCGGCGCTCTGGCCGCGGCGCGCTTGTGGTGGTTGCTGCGGCTGGCCGGCGTGCGCGAAACGGCGGTTCTGGACGGCGGTTTTGCCGCGTGGCTGGCGGCCGGCCTGTCGATCGAGTCCGGCCGCGCTGCTCCACGGCCAGCCACCGAGGTCTCGTTGCGCTACGACCCGAACCAGGTGCTGATCGATCATGCCGCCGTGCGCGATGGTGCCGCGGGCCAGTTGCTGGATGCACGCGCCGCGCCGCGTTACCGCGGCGAAGTGGAGCCGCTGGATCGCGTCGGCGGGCATGTTCCGGGGGCGCTGAACCGGCCGTTCGCCGACAATCTCGGCAGCGATGGCCGCTTCAAGACGCCTGCGCAATTGCGCGAGGAATTCGGTGCAGTGCTGGGTCCGACCGCGCCGTCGGAGGTGATCCACATGTGCGGTTCCGGTGTCACCGCCTGCCACAACCTGCTGGCGATGGAGTACGCCGGGCTGCCTGGTTCGCGGCTCTACGCGCCGTCATGGAGTGGCTGGGTCAGCGATGCGGCGCGGCCCGTCGCAAAGGGTTGACGCCGGCAATACGTTCACTTTTTCTCTTTCAGTCGGGCGACAAGTTGCTGCAGCACCACCTGCGTCTGCGGATGGAAGAAGGCATCGGTGAAGTCTTCCAGCGGCAGGGCATCGAGGTCGGCGTACGCGGCGGCGAGATCGGCGCGGGCCAGGGTGCGGGTGGCGAGCATCGCGTGCGGCGGCAGCGCGAGCAGTTCGCGCAGCCAGTGCAGCGCGCGCGTCGTCACCTGGTCGACACCGGTGAGTTCGTCGACAAATCCGCAAGCCAGCGCATCGGCCGCCTCGATCATCGCGCCGGAAACCAGCAGCCGTTCCGCGCGATAGGTGCCCACCACGCGGCGCAAGGCCAACTGGATCGCCTCGGGAACGATCAGCCCGACCTGCACCTCGTTGAGGCCGATACGGTACGGGCCTTCGGCCATTACCCGGTAATCACAGAACAGCGCCAGCACGGCGCCGCCCGCCGGGCTGTGGCCGGTGATTGCCGCCACCAGCGGAATGGGTGAGCAGGCCAGGCTCCCGCATACCGCAAACAGTTCGCGCCAGTATTCGCGTACGCCGACGCGATCACGCGCCAGCAGGGCGGGCACATCGACGCCCGCCGAGAAGAGTCCCTTGGCGCCGGACAGCACGACGCCGCGCACCCCGTCGCGCACGCTTTCGTCGATGGCGGAACGCAGCACGCGCAGCAGCTCCAGGTTCAGCGCGTTGACCGGCGGGCGGGCCAGCTGGATCTCGCGGATACCGTTGTCGTGGTCGGTGAGGTTGAGCATGCGAACTCCGGCGTGGTGATTACGGTTGGGGGTTTTCTTCGGCGGTCCAGCTGTAGCGCACCGCGTAGTCGAGCGCGACCTTGCCGTTGGCCGGCACCTGGACGCGGAACTCCAGCGTATCCGGCGTCTGCTGACTCGGTTTGCTGCTGGACGACAGCAGTGTCCACTGCCGCCAGCGCGAGGGATGTTCGCGCACGGTCACCGTACGCGCGCTGTCGCCAGCGTTGCTGAGGTTGATGCGAAACGCCTCATCCATGGCACGACCGGTCTTGTCGACGGTGAAAGCCGTGCGCGTGCGTTCCGCGCGCAGGTCGAACGCCGTACCCAGGGTGATCGTCGTGTCGCTGCCTTTCGGCGTGTCGTTGATGCGACCTTCGCCAATGAATTGCGGCGTGCCGTGCCGGTCGGCGGTGAGCACGCGCAGGTAGCCGGCCGGCAGGCTGTCGAACGCTTTCAGTTTCAACGTGCTGACGATGGCGCTGCCACCGCCCTGGTCGAAGTCGCGATTGAGAACCGGTTGCTGGGGCTGGAAGCCGTTGCCGTTTTCGTACAGCGCGGTGCGCTCGCAATCCAGCGCGCGGCTGGCGTACAGCGGAACTTGGCTGACGCTGCCATCAGGCAAGTCCACCGCCGCCGGCAACGTATAGCTGCGGTAGTCGCCGACAGCGTCCTGCTGCGGCATGTCGGCACTCTCGGCTTTGGCGCTGTAGCCGCGTGCCATCGCCATCATCGGCCGCGGCGCCGAGGCCTTGGCCATGTTCGGTTCGCCAGCAATCAGGGTCACCTGCGCATTGTGCCAGTCGCGCCCGCTGCGGTTGGCAATGCTGGCGCGCGATTCGAACTGCATGCGGCAGGCCGCGCCGGGCTGCATCGTCGCCACGTAGGCCGCGCGCCAGCCGAGGCCAGCAGTGGGGTAGCTGAGCACGGCTTTGGTCTGGCCCGCTCGAGCGGTTCGCACCCGCAGGCTCAGGCTGGCGCCGGTGGGGAAGTCCGCCCCGCTCGTGCGCACCGCCGCATAATTGCTGACCAGGGTGGTATGGCCGTTGCCATCGCGCACCAGCAGTCCATCGCCCGCGCGCAGCAGGGTGCCGCTGGCCAGCGGCTGGCCAGTGCTGCCGAGCACGTCCACGGTGTGACCGGTCAATCCGGTCAGGGCCGCGTTCGCGCCCTGCGCCAGCAGCAGTCGCTGCGAGATCACCTGTGCGTCGCCGCCGGGAAATCCCAGAGCCAGCGCTTCGGGATCGAGGAAGCCGGGCAGGTCGCCGATCACCACATCGTGCGTGCCCGCAGCCAGGGTCAGCGCACGCTGTTCGCGCACCACGGCGTAACCGTCATCGACGCTGCCGCCGTTGCTGGCGTACAGCGCCGCACTGTCGCTGCGGTACAGGGTGATCGAGGCGTCGGCGGCACGGGCCGTGGCGGCGCCGGAAAAAGCGGCCATGAAGGCCAGGGCAAGGGCGGAGCGATGTGCTGTCGTCATGAGGCGCGTTCCATCGTGGGGACCGTTGCATCATAACGATGGCAGGTGCAGGTCGCGCGTCGACTGCGCCGCGGAGTGCGCCGACGATCAGGATTGTCCAAGCTTCGCTGGCAAAAGTTCATTACCGTGATCCGCAGAGCCCTGATGGAACCCGACCATGCCTGCATCTTCGACGATCGATGTCGCACCCGCCCGCGTGCCGGATGACATCGAGATCGTGCGCGAGCTGTTCGCGGAATACATCGACGGCCTCGGCATCGACCTTTCCTTCCAGGATGTAGCGGCGGAGCTGGAACAACTACCGGGCAAATACGCGCCGCCGTGGGGCGTGATCCTGCTTGCGCGTGACGGCGCGGGTGCGGCTTTGGGTTGTGTCGCGCTGCGAGCCTGGTCGCGGGCCGGCGTGTGCGAGATCAAACGCCTCTATGTGCGGCCCGCGGCACGTGGGCAGGCCTTGGGGCGGCGACTGGCCGAGGCAGTCATCGCGTGGGCAATCCAGGCCGGTTACGCGCGCGTGCTGCTCGACACGCTCGCGTCGATGCATGCGGCGCGGCAACTCTACGCAGCGCTGGGCTTTCATCCCGTCGCGCCGTATTACGACAACCCGGTGCCAGGCACGCTGTACATGGCGCTCGAACTTGAGCCAGGAGCAGATTGAACTACGCCGCCATCCAACCCGCGCGAAACATGGCGGGCGTCATGCCGAACGTCTTCACGAATTCGCGGTTGAGATGGGCCTGGTCGTAGAAGCCGGCGTCGAGCGCCGCCTCGACGACTGCTGCGTGAGCGCGCAGCAGCGTCTTGGCCTTGTGCAGGGCGAGCAGTACGTGGAAGTTGTGCAGGCTGGTGCCGGTCTCGCGCCGAAACGCACGGGCCAGGTGGCCGGCGGAAACCGCAAACGCCCGCGCAATTGCGCCCACATCGGTGTGCAGCGAAGGGCGCTCGACCAGCAAGGCGCTGGCCTGCGCGCGCAGCGCTGCGTGAGGATCGTCAGTCGAAACCTCCTCCGTGCCGCGGGGCATGAAGCGCGAGGTGAACGCCCACCCCGCGCTGTCGACCGGCTCGAAGCGGTGGACCATGCCCGCCGACACCACGACGGTGTCGCCGGCGACGACCACGCGGCAGGTTGCAGGGAGACGCAACCGCGCCCGGCCAGCCAGTACCTCCACGATTTCGTCGCCGGTGTGGAAATGTGGTCGAAAGCGCCAGGCGTGGCGCACACCCGTGATTGTTTCGACCCGACCGGCCCCGCTGCGACCAACCGCGAATGACGTACGGGAGCGGCCACGTGCATGAACGTGCCTACGCGATGGCTGCGCGGATCGCCTCGGGCAACGGCACCGGCTTGCCGCTGGCCGGGTCCATCCACACCATTACCACGTGACCGTCGCAGTACAACTGGTCGGGGTGTTCGGCGTCGATCACCCGGTGCGCGATGGTCATCGAGCTGTTGCCCACGCGCTCGCAGAACAGCTGCACCCGCAATTGCGCAGGCCAGGCGATGGGGCGACGGTAGTTGACCTCGCTGGCGGCCATCACCGGCATCGCGTGATCGTCGAACCAGGGCCCGGGCACGTGGCTCAGCCACTGCAGCCGGGCTTCTTCCAGGTAGGTGAGGTAGTTGGAATTGTTGACGTGGTTGAACGCGTCGAGGTCGCGCCAGCGCACGCCGATCGAGGCCACATGCAGCGGCTTCATCTCCGCCGGAGCAGCGCTCACGGGATCGGCGATCAGGATGGATTTTCGTGGACTCATGAACCCTTCTTCCTGCTGCCGCGCATCGGCTTGTACTTGTCGGCCGAGGCGATGTGTTTGGTGGCGGCCTTGACCCGCGTGGCGGCGCCGGGTTTCTTCGGCCTGGCCGGTATCAGGTGCGGTGCGAGAAAATGGCCGGTATGCGATTCGGGCGTGGCTGCCACGGTTTCCGGCGTGCCGGCGACCAGAATGCGGCCACCGCCGGCGCCACCTTCGGGCCCGAGATCGACGACCCAGTCGGCCGTCTTGATCACGTCGAGGTTGTGCTCGATCACCACCACGGTGTTGCCCTGGTCGACCAGTTGGTGCAGCACGTCGAGCAGCTGCTCGATGTCATGGAAGTGCAGGCCGGTGGTCGGCTCGTCGAGTATGTACAAGGTACGTCCGGTGTCGCGCTTGGACAGCTCCTTGGACAGCTTCACGCGTTGCGCTTCGCCGCCCGACAGCGTGGTCGCGCTCTGGCCGAGCTTGATGTAATCCAGGCCGACGGCGCGCAGCGTGTCGAGCTTGCGCGCGATCGATGGCAGGTTCTCGAACAGTTTCAGCGCATCCTCCACGGTCATGTCGAGCACATCGGCAATCGTGTGGCCTTTGTACAGGACTTCCAGCGTCTCGCGGTTGTAGCGCTTGCCGTGGCAGACGTCGCAAGGCACATAGACGTCGGGAAGGAAGTGCATCTCCACCTTGATCATCCCGTCGCCTTCGCACGCCTCGCAGCGGCCGCCGCGCACGTTGAAGCTGAAGCGCCCCGGCGTGTAGCCGCGGGCACGCGCCTCAGGCACCTGCGCGAACATCTCGCGCAGCGGCGTGAACAGACCTGTGTACGTGGCGGGATTCGACCGCGGCGTACGCCCGATCGGCGACTGATCGATGTCGACTACCTTGTCGAACAGTTCCATGCCTTCGACGGTTTTGTAGGGCGCAGATTGCGTGCCGGCACCATTGAGTTCGGACGCAGCCAGGCGGAACAGCGTGTCGTTGACGAGGGTCGACTTGCCCGAACCGGACACGCCGGTGACGCAGGTGAACAACCCGGCCGGGATCGCCAGGTCGACGTGCTTCAGGTTGTTGCCGCTGGCGCCTTTGAGGTGCAACCACGAGTCACCGTCAATGGGCTGGCGACGCTCCTTCGGCACTTCGATCGCGCGCGTGCCGGACAGGAACTGACCGGTGACCGAGCGCGGCGAATCGAGCATGTCCTGCACGGTACCCTGCGCCACGATCTCGCCGCCATGCACGCCGGCGCCGGGGCCGATGTCGAGTACGTGGTCAGCCATGCGGATGGCGTCTTCGTCGTGCTCGACCACGATCACCGTGTTGCCCAGGTCGCGCAGGCGCGTGAGCGTGCCGAGCAGGCGTTCGTTGTCGCGCTGGTGCAGGCCGATCGAGGGTTCGTCCAGCACGTACATCACGCCGACCAGGCCGGCGCCGATCTGCGAGGCGAGGCGGATGCGCTGCGCTTCACCGCCGGAAAGCGAATCGGCCTGCCGATCCAGCGTGAGATAGTTCAGGCCGACGTCGTTGAGGAAGGTCAGCCGCTCGCGGATCTCCTTGACGATCTTCACCGCGATCTCGCCGCGCCAGCCGGTGAGCTTCAACTGTTCGAAGAACGCCAGCGCATCGTCGATCGAACGATGCGTCAGCGACGGCAGCGCATGATCGGCTACGAACACGTTGCGCGCCGATCGGTTCAAGCGCTGGCCGGCGCATTCGGGGCACGGCTTGTCGCTGATGTACTTGGCCAGCTCCTCGCGTACGGCGGGGGATTCGGTTTCCTTGTAGCGTCGTTCCAGGTTCGGCAGGATGCCCTCGAACGCATGCTCCCGGGTGACCTTGCCGCCGCGCTCGGTGATGTAGCGGAACGCGATCCTGTCCTTGCCGCTGCCATGCAGGATAGCCTTCTGGATGTCCAAAGGAAGCTTCTGCCACGGCGTGTCCACGTCGAAGCCGTAATGCGCGGCCAGTGAAAGGATCAGCTGGAAGTAATGTGCGTTGCGCCGATCCCAGCCACGCACTGCGCCGCTGGACAATGGCAGTTCGGGGTGGCCGACAACGCGCGCGGCATCGAATACCTGGGTGATGCCGAGGCCGTCGCATGACGGGCATGCTCCCACCGGCGAATTGAACGAGAACAGGCGCGGCTCGAGTTCCGGCAGCGAATAGTCGCAGACAGGGCAGGAATAGCGCGACGAGAGCAACTGCTCGGCGGCATCCGATGCATCCATGTTCACCACAATCACCAGACCATCGCCAAGGCGCAGCGCGGTCTCGAACGACTCGGCCAGGCGCTGCTTGATGTCGTCGCGCGGACGGAAACGATCGATCACCACTTCGATCGTGTGCTTCTGGCGCAGCGTCAGCGGCGGCACCGCGTCGAGGTCGTAGACGGCGCCGTCGACGCGGGCACGCACGAAACCCTGGGCACGCAGCTGCTCGAACACCTGCATGTGCTCGCCCTTGCGCTCGCGGATCACCGGCGCCAGCAGCATGTAGCGCTGCTCGGGATCCATCGCCAGGGTGGCGTCCACCATCTGGCTCACCGTCTGCGCTTCGAGCGGAATGCCGTGGTCCGGGCACCGCGGCGTGCCGACGCGGGCATACAGCAGGCGCAGGTAGTCGTACACCTCGGTGATGGTGCCGACAGTGGAGCGAGGGTTGTGCGACGTGGATTTCTGCTCGATCGAAATCGCCGGCGACAGACCTTCGATATGGTCGACGTCGGGCTTTTCCATGATCGACAGGAACTGCCGCGCATACGCCGACAGGGACTCGACGTAGCGTCGCTGGCCTTCGGCGTAGATGGTGTCGAACGCCAGCGACGACTTGCCGGAGCCGGACAGGCCGGTGATCACGATCAGTTTGTCGCGGGGGAGGTCGAGGTCGATGTTCTTGAGATTGTGCGTGCGTGCGCCGCGGATGCGTATGGTGTCCATTGCGCCGGGATATGGGGGGGAACCTTTACTATACCAAGGCGTTTCGACGGTTCATTGGGCAGATCGGTCACGTGGCCGGTTCCGACGGTGCGGGCACGCTCGAAGCGCGGCTGCGAGCCATGGGGCGGATTTCGCCAGCAGACTGGTACGGGCGGATGGCGAGGTGGTCAGCATTTGACCAGCGCTTGGGTAGATCGTTATAATCCGCGGTTCGTCAGTCCTGTCTGGGACATGGCGATACCCAAGAGAATAACGACAGAAGGGCATTCCCATGAGTTACGCAGTCATCAAGACCGGTGGCAAGCAGTACCGTGTGCAGCAGGGCGACGTGCTGCGCGTGGAGCTGTTGACCGCCGAAGAAGGCGCCACCATCAGCTTCGACCAGGTGCTGCTGGTCGGTACCGGCGAGTCGATCACCGTCGGCGCGCCGATCGTGGACGGCGCCACCGTCAGCGCCACCGTTCGCAAGCACGGCCGTGCAGACAAGATCCGCATCATCAAATTCCGCCGCCGCAAGCATTACAAGCGTCAGCAGGGTCACCGTCAGCATTTCACCGAAATCGAGATCACGGGCATCAACGCCTGAGCAACTGGAGCATTGAGTCATGGCACATAAAAAAGGCGTAGGTTCCAGCCGCAACGGTCGCGATTCGAACCCGAAGTACCTCGGCGTCAAGATTTACGGTGGCCAGGCCATCGAAGCCGGCAACATCATCGTGCGTCAGCGCGGCACCCAGTTCCACCCGGGTAACGGCGTCGGTCTGGGCCGCGACCACACCTTGTTCGCGCTGGTGGACGGCAAGGTCGAGTTCAAGATTCGCGGCGACAAGAACCGCCGTTTCGTCGACGTCGTCCCGGCGTAAGCCTTCAGCGACGCGATAACGGAGGCCCCGCTTCGGCGGGGTTTTTCGTTTGTACCGCCGGGGGCCTGGGAGTAGGGATCCGAGAGCGGGTTTATCGCAAGTCCCGTACCATGCTTTCCGTTGCCTATCCACGATTCCCGATTACCGATTACCGATTCCCCATTTACGGCTCCCCATGAAATTCGTCGACGAAGCAAACATCAAAGTCCAGGCCGGTGACGGCGGCAATGGCTGCATCAGCTTCCGCCGCGAGAAGTTCATTCCGTTCGGCGGCCCCGACGGCGGCGACGGCGGCTACGGTGGTTCGGTCTGGCTGGTGGCCGACGAAGGCCTCAATACGCTGGTCGATTTCCGCCACCAGCGCAGCTTCAAGGCCAAGCGTGGCGAGAACGGCATGGGCAGCCAGATGTACGGCAAGGGCGGTGAGGACACTACGATTCGCGTGCCGGTCGGCACCATGATCACCAACGTCGACACTGACGAGGTCATCGGCGACCTGACGGCCCACGGCCAGCGCATGCTGGTGGCGCAGGGCGGCAAGGGTGGTCTGGGCAACATCCATTTCAAGACGTCGGTGAACCGTGCGCCGCGCAAGGCCACGCCAGGTACGCCGGGTGACGCACGCGAGCTGAAGCTGGAACTGCGGCTGCTGGCCGACGTGGGTTTGCTCGGATTTCCGAATGCAGGCAAGTCCACCTTCATCCGTGCGGTGTCCGCGGCAACGCCACGGGTGGCGGACTATCCCTTCACCACCCTGCATCCGAATCTGGGCGTGGTCAGCCTGGGCGCGGATCAGAGCTTCGTGATCGCCGACATTCCGGGGCTGATCGAAGGAGCCTCCGAAGGTGCCGGCCTGGGCATCCAGTTCCTGCGTCACGTGGCGCGCACCAGCCTGTTGCTGCATCTGGTCGACATCGCGCCGATCGACGGTTCGGACGTCGCCGGGCAGGTGCGCGCGATCGAACTGGAGCTGGAGAAATTCAACCCCGAGCTGCTCGAGCGTCCGCGCTGGCTGGTGCTCAACAAGGCCGACATGCTGGCCGAGGACGAGCGCACGGCCGTGGCGGAAAAGATCATCGCCGAATTGAACTGGACCCAGCCGTGGTTCCTGGTTTCAGCCATCGCGCGCGAGAACACGATGGCCGTATGCCAGCAGGTTCAGCGCTTTTTCGAGTCGCAGCGCGAGGCGAGCGTGGAGCGCACCGACATGCTGCCGAACGACGTACGCCTGCGTGGCGAGCATACGCAGGGGTGAGCGTTCTCGTTGCGGGGCCTGCGACCCGAGCGTGACCAGGATCGGCGGACGCCACGCGTCGTATTCCAACGCTCTGCCCGCCCGCGAAAGTGTGCGATAGATCGACCGTTGCAAAGGACTTGCGCCATTAAATGAGAATGATTACCATTTGATGGGCTCTCTTGGTGTGGAATCGTCATGAAACCCCTGCTGTTGTACGTGGTGCTCGGCTTGCTTCCTCCGCCCCTGGCCACCGCCGCTGAACCGCCGAGCTTCACGCTGGTGCTCGAGGATCATCGATATCAGCCCAGCATCCTGCATATCCCGGCGAACACTCGCGTCAGGCTGGACGTGATCAACCAAGACGCCTCACCCGAGGAGTTCGAGAGCAACGATTTTCCTGCCGAGAAGATCGTGATGCCGAACAGCCGCATGAGCCTGTCCATAGGTCCGCTCAAACCCGGGCGCTACGGTTTCTATGGTGATTTTCATCAGCCCACCGCGCAGGGCAGCCTGATCGTGGAGTAGAGCTATGTGGGCCGTGGCATTGCTGGTGTTTCGAGAAGTGCTGGAGGCGGCGTTGATCGTCAGCGTGGTAGCAGCGGCTACCCGTGGCGTAGCCGGACGTGGCTTGTATATCGGCGGTGGCATCGCGCTCGGGTCGCTCGGCGCCATGCTGGTGGCCTGGTCGGCCGGCTTGCTTGCCGCGGCATTCAGCGGCATCGGGCAGGAGCTGTTCAACGCAGGCGTCCTGCTGGCGGCGGTGTTGATGATCGGCTGGCATGTGCTGTGGATGTCCGGCCATGGACGCGAGCTGGCTCGGCAGATGCGCGACATGGGCACTGCGGTGGTTTGCGGCAGCGGCTCCGCGTGGATGTTGTTGGTGGTGGTGGCCCTGGCGGTACTGCGCGAGGGGTCGGAAGTCGTGCTGTTTCTGTACGGCATGCGCGCAGGCGGTGCCGGGCATTTGTGGGCCGGGCTGGCGATCGGCGTGACGGCGGGCGCGTTGTTGGGTCTGGTGTTGTACGCGGGTTTGCTGCGCATTCCGCTGCGGCATTTTTTCCGGGTCACCAATGCCATGCTGGTATTGCTCGCCGCGGGGTTGGCGTCATCTGCCGCACGCTATCTGATCCAGGCCGACCTGCTGCCTGCGCTGGGTCAGCCTTTGTGGAACAGCGCCTGGTTGCTCGGCAACGGTTCGCTGGCGGGGCAAACCGCACACATCCTGATCGGATACGACGCACAACCGGCGGGCATGCAGCTGGCGTTCTATGCGATCACGTTGTGCGCGCTATGGGCCGGCGCAAAGCTGATTCGCCACGATGTCGGGCAGGCGCGCCCCGCTCTGCCGACGCCTATTCATGCGGATGCACTGCACTGACCGGATGATTGGCGAGGCCGACAAACGGCATAACGCAACAGCCCGACGCTACATGCGGAACACGCCGTAACGTTGCGGCTCGATGGGGGCATTCATCGAGGCCGAGATTGCCAGCCCCAGGACGCGGCGGGTATCGACCGGGTCGATGACGCCGTCGTCCCAAAGCCGCGCGCTGGCGTAATAGGGATGGCCCTGGTGTTCGTACTGGTCGCGGATCGGCGCCTTGAACGCTTCTTCCTCGTCGGCCGACCATGCGGCGCCGCGCGCCTCGATGCCTTCGCGCTTGACCGTGGCCAGCACAGCCGCGGCCTGCTCGCCACCCATCACGGAAATACGCGCGTTGGGCCACATCCACAGGAAACGCGCGCCATACGCGCGGCCGCACATGGCGTAGTTGCCGGCGCCGAAGCTGCCGCCGATCACCACAGTGAACTTGGGTACGTGCGAGCACGCCACCGCAGTAACCATCTTCGCCCCGTCCTTGGCGATGCCGGCCTGCTCATACTTCTTGCCGACCATGAAGCCGGTGATGTTCTGCAGGAACACCAGCGGCACGTTGCGTTGGTTGCACAGTTCGATGAAGTGCGCGCCCTTGAGCGCGCTCTCGGCGAACAGGATGCCGTTGTTGGCGACGATGCCCACGGGGTAGCCGTGAATGTGCGCGAAACCGGTGACCAGCGTCTTGCCGTATCGCGCCTTGAACTCGTGGAACTCGGAGCCGTCGACGATGCGCGCGATCACCTCGCGGATGTCGAACGGGCGGCGGGTGTCCTGCGGAATCACGCCGTACAGTTCCTCGGCCGGGTACTTCGGCTCGATCGGAGCGCGCAGCGCAAGCGGCATTTCCTTTTTACGGTTGAGATGGCCGACGATGTCGCGGGCGATCGCCAGCGCATGCGCATCGTTCTCGGCGTAATGGTCGGCCACGCCGGAGATGGACGTATGGACGTCCGCGCCGCCAAGCGCCTCCGCGTCCACCACTTCGCCGGTGGCGGCTTTCACCAGCGGCGGGCCGCCCAGGAAAATGGTGCCCTGGTCGCGCACGATGATGGTCTCGTCGCTCATCGCCGGCACGTAGGCGCCGCCTGCGGTGCACGAACCCATCACTACTGCGATCTGCGGAATGTTCAGCGCGGACATCCGCGCCTGGTTGTAGAAGATGCGTCCGAAGTGTTCCTTGTCGGGAAACACCTCGTCCTGCAGTGGCAGGAATGCGCCGCCGGAATCGACCAGATAGATGCAGGGCAGGCGGTTCTCCCGTGCCACCTCCTGCGCGCGCAGATGCTTCTTCACCGTCATCGGGAAATAGGTGCCACCCTTGACGGTGGCATCGTTGACGACAACCACCACTTCGATGCCATTGACGCGGCCGATGCCGGTGATCAGGCCGGCGGCCGGCGCGGCGTCGTCATACATGCCATGCGCGGCCAGCGGCGACAGTTCGAGAAAGGGGGAGCCTGGGTCGAGCAACGCGCGCAAGCGTTCGCGCGGCAAAAGTTTGCCGCGCGCCACGTGCTTTTCGCGTGCTTTGGCTCCGCCACCCTCGGCACTGCGCTTCAATTCGCGCTGCAGATCGTCGACCACCGCGCGCAGTTGCGCGTTGCTGGCCTGGAACTCGGACGAACGAGGATCGATCTGCGATGCAATAACGCTCATGAAGTCGGGCTCAGGAATGTTGGGCCGTCACTGTGGCCAATTCCGACGATGATAGCGGGCGGAGGTCAACGACGAAAATTTCCTGATGTGCAGGCGAAAAAAAACGGCCGCACAGGGCGGCCGTTTTTTCTGGAATCAGCGGGGGATCAATGACCCTTCGCGTCGTCCTTTGCCTTGTCAGCAGCGTCTTTCGCGTTGCCGGCAGCGTCCTTTGCAGCGTCAGCGGCCTTGTCGGCAGCGTCAGCAGCGTTGGAGGCGGCATCCTTGGACATGGACATGGCGTCCTTGGAGGTGCTGGTCGCCGGAGCCATCGAGGAAGCCGCAGCCGCAGCCTGCTGGGCCTGATCGGAAGCCTGACCAGCTGCGTTGGCAGCCGTCTTCGCCTGATCAGCAGCCTGCTCGGTTGCCGTGGTCGGAGCCTGAGCCGCAGCCTGCTGCGCCGTATCGGCAGCCTGCTGAGCGGTGTCGGCCGACTTCTGGGCGTCCTGCGCGGAATCCTGCGCGCCGTTGCTGCATGCCGCCAACAGCGCGACGAGCGCGGCGGCGAGTAGGGTACGCGTAAACTTCATGGTGGATCTCCTTTGCCGTGGAATGCCGTTTGGCCGTGTATTAATAACGCTTTCGTGGAAATTGCGCCAGATCTTTGTGCCGCTGCCGCATTACCTGACGAAAACGATTTAACCACCCGTCATGTGAAAGCCATGAAATGGCGAATGGTGCGCAAGGTAATCAGGCGATGCGTTCCAACGCGATGGCCGTCGCCTCGCCGCCGCCGATGCAGAGCGTGGCGATACCGCGTTTGAGGCCGCGGGTTTCCAAGGCATTCAGCAACGTCACGACCAGTCGAGCGCCGCTGGCGCCGATGGGATGACCCAGGGCGCACGCGCCGCCATTGACGTTGAGTTTGTCGTGGGGAATGCCGAGTTCCTTCATCGGCGTCATCGCGACTACCGCAAAGGCTTCGTTGATTTCGAACAGGTCGACCTCGTCGACTTTCCAGCCGGCCTTGTCCAACACTTTCTGGATGGCACCGACCGGCGCCGTGGTGAACCACTCCGGCTCCTGCGAGTGAGTGGCGTGCGCCACAATGCGCGCCAGCGGTGTCAGGCCGCGCTTGCTTGCGTCATCGGCGGACAGCAGCACCAGGGCGGCGGCGCCATCGGAAATGCTCGATGAGCTGGCCGCCGTGATGGTGCCGTTCTCCTTGCGGAAAGCCGGCTTGAGACTGGGCACCTTGGCGATGTCGGAACGACCGGGCTGCTCGTCGGTATCGACCTGGACGTCGCCCTTGCGGCTGCTCACGGTGACGGCGACGATCTCGCCGGCGAACGCGCCGTTCTTCTGCGCCGCCTGCGCACGCTTGACGGACTCGATCGCGAACGCGTCCTGCTCTTCGCGGGTGAAGTGATATTTGTCCGCGCACATTTCGCCGAACACGCCCATCGACTTGCCGTCGTACGGGTTGGTCAGGCCGTCCCAAGCCATATGGTCGACCAGTTGCCCGTCGCCGTAGCGGATGCCGGTACGCGCCTGCACCATGTGCGGCGCATTGGTCATCGATTCCATGCCGCCGGCCACGACCACCGTGGCGGAGCCTGCCTTGATCAGGTCATGGCCCAGCATGACCGCTTTCATGCCGGAGCCGCACACCTTGTTGATCGTGGTGCAGCCGGTGCTGGCCGGCAGGTCGGCGCCCAGCGACGCCTGCCGCGCCGGCGCCTGGCCCAGGTTGGCCGGCAGCACGCAGCCCATGATCACCTCGCTGACATCCGCCGGGGCCACGCCGGATTGTTCCAGTGCGGCGCGGATCGCCGTGGCGCCGAGCTTCGGGGTGGGGACGCCGGTGAACTGACCGAGGAAGGAACCGATGGCCGTGCGCTTGGCACCGACGATGACGACGCTGACATCCGACATGGATAACTCCGCTTGCAATACTCGAGGGGCGCGAACGCCTGACAGACAACCCCGCAATTATCGCAGTCCGCCCCAAAGCTCGGCAAACAGCCCCAAGTCCTTGCGGCGTAGGGATTTGCGACTCGTTTCATTGGATTTTCGTTGTGCCAAGATGCACGTCAGGGCGGCATCACGACGCGCATGCGCCGGCGATGCGGGAATGGAATTGCGCTGGCGGGGACATTCATGAAAACGTTCGATCCGGGTTTGCGGCGTCGCGAGATGGCATGGATGGTGGCTATGGCGCTTGGGTTGAGCGCCTGCGGAGGAGGCGGCAACGTCAAGCCGACACCGCCGCCGACGGTGCCGAGTTCGCCGCCGCCAAGCACGCCGACCGATCAGCCGCCGCTGGATGCCCAGCTTGCACTCACCAACGCCGCCGGCGCGCATAGCCTGGGGTTCACCGGCGCAGGCGTGACCATCGGCGTGGTCGACAGCGGCATCATGCGCAACCATCCGGCGCTGGTCGGGCGGGTCAAGCAAGAGTTGGTCTACGTCGACCCGTCGACCAACAACACCGCTATCGACGACGTGGTCGGGCACGGCACGTGGGTTTCGCAGATCGCTGCCGGGCAGGCATTCGCGCAGTTCCCCGGCGGCGTCGCGCCCGGCGCGAGCCTGGTATCCGCGCGCATCATCAGCGATGTCGAACCCAAGGACGATGGCACGGGTCAAGGCAATGCGGTGACCGCCGCCGATGCCGATTTCTTCGCGCAGACCCTCAACCCGGCCTTGATCAATGCCGGCGTGCAGGTCATGAACAATTCCTGGGGAGGCATCTACTGGGACACCACCAACGCCTCGATCAACCAGGCCTTTGCGCAGGCATATGAGCCGTTCGTGGTGCAGCACGACGGACTGGTCGTATTCGCCGCGGGCAACGAGTCCAAGGGCGACCCCAGCGACATCGCCGCGCTGCCCAGCCTGGCGCCACAACTGGAAACCGGCTGGCTGGTCGCGGTGGCCGTCGACAGCAATCATCCGACCCAGCTCGCCAGCTATTCGAATGCCTGCGGCAAGGCGATGAATTACTGCCTTGCGGCACCGGGCGACGTCGTTTTCCTGGACAAGGACGCCACCGCCAGCGGAACCCCGAAATACCTTTACGCCAGCGGTACCTCGTTCGCGGCGCCCGAAGTGTCCGGCGCGGCTGCGCTGGTGTGGCAGGCCTTCCCGTATTTCAGTAATGACCTGGTGCGGCAGACCCTGCTCGGTACCGCGCGCGACCTTGGCGCGCCCGGTCCCGACAGCACGTTTGGCTACGGCATGCTGGATGCGTTCAAGGCCGTCAACGGGCCAGCGAGGTTCGACTGGGGCGATGTCACGGTGAACTTCAGCGGCACCTCCACGTGGGGCAACCCGATCTCCGGTGCCGGCGGATTGATCAAGCAGGGGCCGGGCAGGCTCAACCTCTGGGGTGGCAGCAGCAGCTATACAGGCCTCACCCAGGTGCAGGGCGGCACGCTCGCCGTGGCCGGGTTGAGCAGTCCCGTCGAGATTGGTGCGCAGGGCACGCTGATGTCCGGCGACACGCCGCAGAATCCCACTGGCTTCCAGGTCCTGAACAACGTGACCAATGCAGGCGTGCTGGTGGTGAGTCAGGGCGGGGTCAACATAAGCGGCAACTACGTGCAGCAAGGCAACGGGCGAATGGCGGTATCGCTGGGGTCGCAGTTGTACGTGAATGGCACAGCCACGTTGTCCGGCGGCGATCTGTACGTATTTGGCGCCAATTCCGACTACACCCTCAACTCGCACACGACCGTGTTGACGGCCAGTGGCGGCCTCACGGGCACTTTTTCTGCCCTGGACACAGCGCCCAGCGTGACGCTGACCGCCACGCTGAACTACGACCCCGGCAGCGCCTGGCTCGACGTGCAGCAGGTGAACCTGAGCCAGATCCAGGGTCTGCCGTACACCGCCGCCAGCTTCGGCGCCGCGCAACGCACGCAGAGCGCATTCGAGCAGATCAACAGCCAGTTGCAGGGCGCCGCCAGCAACATGCCGGCCAGCGCCAGCTTCATCGCCGGTGCCGCGAACCTGCAACGCTCCACTTCCACCGAAATCCTGCGGCATTCGCTGGATAGCCTCTCGGGTCAGTTGCATGCCGCCAGTGCGGCGATGACGTTCGAAGCGATCGACGCGGGCACGCGCGCGTTGTCCGATCGATTCGACAGCCTGCTCGACACGCCGAATGCCGGAGGCTGGACGCAGAACCTCGGCTATCACGGCGGCATGTCGCGCAGCGGCTACGACAACGTCGGCTACGACCTCAGCGGCTCGCTGGTCGGGCAGGACTATCGCGTCGGCGGCAACGGCATTGCCGGCTATGCGCTGGGTCAGAGCCAGGGGCTGGGACGACTGGTCGAAAGTGCGGACCAGGGCCGCAGTCATGCGCTGGAGGGCATGTTGTACGGCGGCGTGATCCGTGGCTCGTGGTACACGATGGGTCGCTTCGGCGTCGGCAGCTATCGCGAAACCATGCGGCGGCAACTTGAGCTGGGCAACGAGTTTTCCAGCGTGGCCAGCGATGCCAACGGCCGCTATGGCGTGGCCTACGGCGAAAGTGGGTATCGGCTGGCGCTGGGTCGCACGCAGGTCACGCCTTATGTGAACCTGCAGTACGCCCAGATCCGGCGCAACGGTTTCAACGAGTTGGGTGCGTATGGCTTCGGTTTGAAATCAGCCGCGCAAACCACCTCGCGCTGGCAAGCGGGCGCCGGACTGCGCGCGACCCACGATTGGTCGCTGGCCGGCGGCGGAAGCGTCAGCCTGCAGGGACGCATGCTGTGGCAGCAGTCGTTCGGCCTGCACGGCGAAGTGTTCGATGCCAGCTTCAGCGGGATCAACCAGTTTGCCCCGGTGGGCGGCATCGGCCTGTCGCGCTACGGCGGCGTACTCGGCACCACGCTGGACTGGCGCATGTCGCCGCGCGCCAGCGTGCAGCTTGGCTACGATCAGTACCTCGGCCAGCGACAGCAGGCGAAGATGGCTACGGCGAGTTTCAGCTGGTCGTTCTGAGCGAGGGGTTGCGTCGCGCGCGATCGCCCTTTCGAAGAGGGATCGGGCGCAGCCTGCACGCCGATGGTCGAGCCTCACGCCTTGCCGTGGAACAGCTCGCGGCCGATCAGCATGCGGCGGATCTCGTTGGTGCCGGCGCCGATCTCGTAGAGCTTGGCGTCGCGCAGCAGGCGGCCGGCGGGGAATTCATTGATGTAACCGTTGCCGCCGAGCGACTGGATCGCCTCCAGCGCCACCTTCACCGCGTTGGTGGATGCATTGAGCAGGCAGGCGGCCGGGTCGATGCGCGACTTCACGCCGTTGTCGAACTGCTGCGCCACCATGTAGGCAAAGCCGCGCGAACTCTGCAGCGCGGTGTACATGTCGGCGACTTTGGCCTGCATGATCTCGAACGTGCCGATCGGTGCATTGAACTGCTTGCGCTCGCGCACGTACGGCATGGTGATGTCCATCGCCGCCTGCATCAGGCCGATCGGTCCGCCGGACAGCACCAGCCGCTCGGTGTCGAGCCCGTTCATCAGCACGCGCACGCCTTCGTTGACTTCGCCGACGATGTTCGCGGCCGGGATCTCGCAGTTGTCGAACACCAGCTCGCAGGTGTTGGAGCCACGCATGCCCAGCTTGTCCAGCTTCTGCGCGGTGCTGAATCCCTTCATGCCTTTCTCGACGATGAAGGCGGTCATGCAGCGGCTGCCAGCGGTGCGCGGCGCGGTGCGCATGTAGACCAGCAGCACGTCGGCGTCGGGGCCGTTGGTGATCCACATCTTGCTGCCGTTGGCGACCCAGACGTCGCCGCGCAACTCGGCCTTGCAGCTCATCGAGCCGACCACGTCGGAGCCGGCGCCGGGTTCGCTCATCGCCAGCGCGCCGACGTGTTCGCCGCTGCACAGTTTCGGCAGGTACTTCTGCCGCTGCGCCTCGTTGCCGTTGTGATAGATGTTGTTGAGGCACAGGTTGGAGTGCGCGCCATAGGACAAACCAACCGAGCCGGACGCGCGCGAGATCTCCTCCATCGCCACCATGTGCGCCAGGAAACCCAGGCCGCTGCCGCCGTATGTCTCCGGCACGGTCACACCGAGCAGGCCCATCTCGCCGAACTTGCGCCACAGGTCGGCGGGGAACAGGTTGTCGCGATCGATGCGGTCGGCGCGCGGGGCGATTTCCTTTTCCGCAAACGCATGCACGGACTCGCGCAGCAGGTCGATATCTTCACCGAGCGGGAACGGGCGCATCGCGAACTCCTGGATGTTCAGAACGGCGATTTTAGCCTACGCGGTGCCTCCCTGCCGGCAAACGCCAGGCAAAAGAAAGCCGCCGATGTTCCGGCGGCTTCCTGTGACTGGCGGGTCGCTTACTGACCGCGCATGCGGCCCTGGAAGCGGGTGCCGTTGTTGCCCATGTGCGCCAGCTTGATCTTGCCGATCGCGCTGATGCGCTCTTCGGCGAGGCGGTCGGCGGCCTTGTAGGTCGGGATGTTCTCGTTCTTGGAGATCTCGAAGATGCGTCCCAAGTTGTAATAGATCGTGCGCATCATGCGCATCGCGCGCTCGCGGTTGTAGCCGTCGATCTCCAGCGACACGTTCATCACGCCGCCGGCGTTGACCGCGTAGTCCGGTGCATACAGCACGCCGCGGCGCTGCAGCTCGTCGCCGATCTCGTCGGTGGCCAGCTGGTTGTTGGCCGGGCCGCAGATGATCTTGGCCTTGATGCGGTCGATGGTCTGCTCGTTGACGGTGCCGCCCAGTGCGCACGGCGAATACACGTCCGCGTCGACGTCATAGATTTCGTCCAGACCGACCGCTTCGCAACCCAGTTCGTCGACGCAGCGCTGCACCGCTTCCTTGTTGATGTCGGTGACGAACACCTTGGCGCCCTGTTCGCGCAGCAGCTTGATGTATTCGCCGCCCACATGACCGCAACCCTGCACGGCATAGCTGTACTTGCCCACATCCTCGTTGCCGTACTTGGCCTGCAGCGTGGCCATCAGGCCCTGCAGCGTGCCGAACGCGGTAAACGGCGACGGATCGCCCGAACCGCCATGCACCTGGTGCACGCCGGTGACGTATTCGGTTTCGCGGAACACGTATTCCATGTCGTTGACGTCGATGCCGACGTCCTCGGCGGTGATGTAGCGGCCGTTCAACGAATTGACGAAGCGGCCGAACGCGCGGAACAGCGCCTCGGACTTGTCCTTGCTCGGATCGCCGATGATCACCGCCTTGCCGCCGCCCAGGTTCAGGCCGGCCACGGCGTTCTTGAAGGTCATGCCGCGCGACAGGCGCAGCACGTCGTTCACCGCTTCCTGCTCGGTCTTGTACGGCCACATGCGCAGGCCGCCGAGCGCAGGGCCCAGCACCGTGTTGTGGATCGCGATGATGGCCTTCAGGCCGGCGTCCTTGTTGTGGCAGAAGACGACTTCTTCGTGGCCGGTGTTGGCGATGGTTTCAAAGATCATTGGAACGGTGACTCCATGATTTATGTGCCGGAGGACATCCGCAGATGGGCGGCGCGGGGGTGTGGAAGCGGCTGAAAAATTGTCGCCCCGACCGGGGCCGGGGCGACGAATCAAAGCGACAAGTTTAGTACGTCGCCCCCGTCGGCGGTGACGCGGCGCAACAAGGCGCTCGCGTACGGACGGGTTCGGAGGCGTTCTTCAGCGCCGCCAGTGGCCTTCGTGGAAGCGCCAGCCATGACGCCCATGTACCCAGTACGCCGGGCGATAGTGATAGCCCGGGCGCGCACGAACCCAATAGCCGTTGGCCCATACATGCCGATGTCCGTTCCAGCGCCAATAGCCTGGCGCCCATACGTAACCGGCGCGCGGTGAAGGGACGCGCTCGAAGCGTGGCGCCGGCGGGCCCAGACGCACGCCGACGCCTACCGAGACCTGCGCGGCCGCGGGCGGTGCGTAGGTCACACCGGCGAAGGTGAGGCCGAGTCCGGCGAGCAGGGCCAGCTTGAGAGGCAGTGCACGTTTCATGGTGGGTCTCCGTCATCGCCGCCGGCGGCGGCAGGCAGGACGGAAAACGGCGCTGACCGGAGCTCGTTGACGGCTCCATCGGCGTCCGTTCAGCCGGCGCAGGCGACCGGCGCACACGGTGTTGGCCGCATCGGATGAATCACATCCGGCAGTTTGGCGCGTGACCGTTGGCGCGTGCGTGCTCATACATCGGCAGCAACTGTTGCGCCTGCTGGCCCAGCGCCTGCGCGCGATTGCCGCTGGAAGGGTGAGTGGAGAGAAATGCCGGCGGCTTGCTGCCGCCTTGCGCGCCCATCTTCTGCCACAGCGTCACTGCCGCGCGCGGATCGAAACCGGCCTGCGCCATGTAGCGCTGGCCCAGCGTGTCGGCTTCGCTTTCCTGCGTGCGCGAGAACGGCAACAGGATGCCGACCTGCGCGCCCGCGCCGAGCAGCGCCGCGGCATTGCCTGCATCGCCGCCGCGCGTGCCGGCGTAGATGCTACCCGCCGTCACCGCGGCTTGCGCGGCAAGGTTGTCGGAGACGCGTTCGGCGCCGTGCCGTGCCACCACGTGCGACAACTCGTGGCCGAGCACTACGGCGAGTTGATCCTGGTTGCTGGCAAGCTTGAACATCCCCTTGTTCACGCCGATGCGACCGCCGGGCAGGGCGAACGCGTTGGCGCTGGCGTCGTCGACGATCTGCACCTCCCACTGCTGCGCATTCCACGGCGGCGGCAACACCGCAATCAACGCCTGGGACACGCAGGTGGCGTACGCGCGCTCGCGCGGCGCATCGACGAACTTGCCCTGCTTGCGCATGTCGTTGAACGCGCTCAGGCCCATCTGGCTCATCTGGCTGTCCGACACCATCATCAGTTGCGAGCGGCCGGTTGGCGAGGTGACGCAGGCCGCCAGCAGGGCGGTGGCGAGCGGGAGGGTCAGGTGGCGGATTTTCATGCGGCGAGTCCTTCTTGCGATGCCGGCAAGCCTAGCCACGGATCTGCCGAGGGCGTGTGAGCAATCCTTGATATAGAACGAACGGTCGTGCTATTTTCTGCACATGACGACCGCCACCATCCCCGGCAAACGCGCAAGCACGCGCGAAACCATCCTCGATCACGCCTACGCGCTGGCCCGTCGCGACGGGCTGGAAGGCTTGTCGATCGGCACCCTGGCGACGGATGTGGGCATGTCCAAGAGCGGCGTGTTCGCCCACTTCGGCTCGCGCGAAGACCTGCAGATGGCCGTGCTCGACACCGGCCGGCGCCGTTTCATGGCCAAGGTGCTGATGCCCGCGCTGAAACAGCCGCGCGGGCTGCCGCGCCTGCGCGCCATCGTGGCCCACTGGTTCGAGTGGAGCCGCGAGCACCAGAGCGGCTGCGTGCTGCTGTCCGCCGCCAGCGAGTACGACGGCCGCGACGGCGCGCTGCACGACGGCGTCGTGCACCAGCAAGCCGGCTGGCGCAGCGAGTTGCAGAAGGCAGTCGGCCAGGCCGTGCAGGAAGGCCATCTGGGTCCGCGTACCGACGCCGCCCAGCTGGCCTTCGAGATCTACGCGCTGATGCTCGGCCTGCACCACGACGGCGGGCTGTTCGGATTCGACGAGGCAAGCCGCCGCACCACGGCGGCCTTCGAGCGCCTGTGGCGCAGCTGGCAAACCTGAGGCAACGCGCATGTCCACCGTGATCGATCGACTCAAGCTCACCTCCGTGCGCACCAGCTTCGCGCTGGGCGGCCGCATTGCACCGAAGCGCACGGTGAACCGCGCCGCGCGCCTGTTCGCCACGCCGTTCGCCAGCAGCCGCAGCCGCGCGCAGGCAACCCAGGGCGATACGGACATGCAGCGCGGCGAGTTGCAGGTCAATGGCGAAACGATCGCCACCTATGTCTGGGGCGATCCGTCGACCCAGCCCTACGCGCTGCTGGCGCATGGCTGGTCCAGCTTCGGCCTGCGCTTCCTGCCGTGGGTGGCGCGGCTGCGCGCGCAGGGCATGGCCGTGGTCACCTTCGACCAGCCCGGCCACGGCCACAGCAGCGGCAAGCTGTGCACGCTGCCGGAATTCATCGCGACGATTCGCGCGGTTGGCCTGCACTACGGCAACGCTGCGCTGGCCATCGGCCACTCGCTCGGCGGCGCCGCGGTCACCCTGGCACAGGATGAAGCCTGGCATGCCGACCGGCTGATCCTGGTGGCACCGGCCGCCGACATGAAAGCAGCGACGCGGCGCTTCTTCCGCTTCGTGCATCTGGCCGGCTATCTGCGCGAGCCGTTCTACGCCTGGCTGCATCGGCGCACCGGCGTGCACATCGACGAACTGCAACTGGAACGCAAACTGCCCACGCTGGGCCAGTCCGCGCTGATCGTGCACGACCTCGACGATGCCGACGTGCCATGGGGCGAGGGCGAGCGTTACGCCCAGCACTGGCCCGGTGCGCGGCTGTACACCACCGAAGGCCTGGGCCACCGCCGCGTGCTCGACGCACCCGAGGTGATCGAGGCAGCGCTGGCCTTCGTGCGCGGCGAAGAGGTGGGCACGCGCGTAGTCGGCAGCCCGAACCTGTCGCTCTGCGTGTGACTGCACTTTCTCGATGTGGGAGACGACTTCAGTCGCGATGCTTTGGAGTTGCCGGAGCTTCCGGATCAAGGGCATCGCGACTGAAGTCGCTCCCACAGAGCAGCAGCGCAACCGGGAGCCGCAACCTACCCCGGAAGCAGCCGACTCCGCGCGCTTACCGTCGATCCACTAGAATCGACAAGTTCAAGCACCGATGTCGGAGTTGCCATGAGTTCCCCCGCCAAGCATGTCCCCGCCAGCGCCCCGCAGGCCGAAACCACGCCGCTACGCTTCGTCACCGCCGCCAGCCTGTTCGATGGCCACGATGCCGCCATCAACATCATGCGGCGAATCATCCAGTCGCAGGGCGCGGAGGTGATCCACCTCGGCCACAACCGCTCGGTGGAAGACGTCGTGCGCGCCGCGTTGCAGGAAGACGCTGACGCCATCGCGCTGTCGTCCTACCAGGGCGGCCACGTCGAGTACTTCAAGTACATGGTCGACATGCTGCGCGAGCGCGGCGCCGGCCACGTGCGCGTGTTCGGTGGCGGCGGAGGCACCATCACGCCGGAAGAAATCCGCGATCTGCAGGCCTACGGCGTCGAGCGCATCTACCACCCGAACGACGGCATGAAGCTCGGCCTGGTCGAGATGATCGAGGACGTGATGCAGCGCGCCGGCGCGGGCGCCGCGAAACGCGCCGAATCCGAAACCAGCGCACTGCCCAAGGTCGACATCGACGACGAGATCTCGATCGGCCACATGCTCTCGGCGATCGAGGAAGGCAAGCTCGGCGACACCGAACTCGATCACCAGCGCAAGCAGTGGAAGCTCGCCGGAAAGCACACGCCGGTGCTCGGCCTCACCGGCACCGGCGGCGCCGGCAAGTCGTCAGTGGTCGACGAACTGCTGCTGCGCTTCCTGCACGCGTTCCCCGAGATGCGCATCGCCGTGCTCGCGGTAGACCCCACGCGTCGCCGATCCGGCGGCGCGCTGCTGGGCGACCGCATCCGCATGAATTCGCTGCGCAGCCACCGCGTCTACATGCGCTCGATGGCCACGCGCCGCCAGCACGCCGCCACCAGCGTGGTGCTGCACGACTGCATCGACTTCCTGAAGAGCCAGCCGTACGACCTGGTGATCGTCGAGACCGCCGGCATCGGCCAGAGCGATTCGGAAATCGTCGACCTGGTCGACTTCCCGGTCTACGTGATGACCAGCGACTACGGCGCCGCCAGCCAGCTGGAGAAGATCGACATGATCGACTTCGCCGACCTGGTGGTGCTCAACAAGTTCGACAAACGCGGCGCCGAAGACGCGTTGCGCGACGTGCGCAAGCAGTGGAAGCGCAACCACACCGCATTCAGCGTGAAAGATGAGGACGTGCCGGTCTACCCGACCATCGCCAGCCAGTTCAACGACCCGGGCGTCACCTGGATGTTCACCAACCTGTGCCGGCTGATGCGCGAGAAGCTCGCGCTGCCCGCAGAGAAATGGTCGCCCCAACTGGACACGACGCTGAAGGAGCCGCGCGCCACCGTGCTGATCCCCGGCAGCCGCGTTCGCTACCTCGCCGAAATCGCCGAGCAGGGCCGCAGCATCAACAGCGGCATCGAGCGCCAGGCCGAGTACGCCAGCAAGGCGCAGCATTACTACGAGGCGCTGAAGGAGCTCGGTGACGACAAGCTGCCGCGCCCGCTCGATCTGTATTCCAGCGCCGACCTGCACGCCGAAGGCGACCGCTCGCTGGTCACCCTGCGCCAGCGCTACAACGCCGCGCTGAAGGAACTCAGCCACGAAGCCATCCACCAGCTGCGCGAGTGGCCGGCGCTGTACAAGTCGGTCACTGCCGACGTCAACGAATACAAGGTGCGCGACAAGGTCATCCGCGTCGACAACTACCGCGAATCCCTGAGCCACCAGAAAATCCCCAAGGTCTCCCCGCCGAAGTCGAAAGACTGGGGCGAACTGGTCAGCTTCCTCGGTCGCGAAAACCTGCCGGGCCATTACCCGTACACCGGCGGCGTGTATCCGTACCGCCGCAGCGGCGAAGACCCCACCCGCATGTTCGCCGGCGAAGGCACGCCCGAGCGCACCAACCGCCGCTTCCATTACCTCAGCCAGGGCGGCGCCGCCACGCGCCTGTCCACCGCGTTCGACTCGGTCACCCTGTACGGTGAAGACCCTGCGCCGCGTCCGGACATCTACGGCAAGATTGGCAACTCTGGCGTCAACATCGCCACCCTCGACGACATGAAGAAGCTGTACTCCGGCTTCGACCTCAGCGCGCCCAGCACGTCGGTCTCGATGACCATCAACGGCCCCGCGCCGATGATCCTGGCGATGTTCATGAACACCGCCATCGACCAGAACGTCGAGAAATACCTGAAGGAAGACGACAAGCGCTGGGCCGCCGCGCAGCAAACCATCGACAAGCTATACGCCAACACCTCGCGCCCGCAGTACCACGGCGACCTGCCCAAGGGTAACGACGGGCTGGGCCTCGGCCTGCTCGGCGTCTGCGGCGACGAGCTGGTCGACGCGGAAACCTACGCCCGCATCAAGGCCGACACGTTGACCAAGGTGCGCGGCACCGTGCAGGCCGACATCCTGAAGGAAGACCAGGCGCAGAACACCTGCATCTTCTCGACCGAATTCGCGCTGCGCATGATGGGCGACATCCAGCAGTACTTCGTCGACCACAAGGTGCGCAACTTCTACTCGGTGTCGATCAGCGGTTATCACATCGCCGAAGCCGGCGCGAACCCGATCAGCCAGCTCGCCTTCACCCTCAGCAACGGCTTCACCATCGTCGAGTACTACCTTGCGCGCGGCATGAAGGTGGACGACTTCGCGCCCAACCTCAGCTTCTTCTTTTCCAACGGCATGGACCCGGAATACACCGTCATTGGCCGCGTCGCCCGCCGCATCTGGGCCCGCGCCATGCGCGAGCGCTATGGCGCCAGCGCGCGCAGCCAGATGATGAAGTACCACATCCAGACCTCAGGCCGCTCGCTGCACGCGCAGGAAATCCAGTTCAACGACATCCGCACCACGCTGCAGGCGATGTACGCGTTGTTCGACAACTGCAACTCGCTGCACACCAACGCCTATGACGAAGCGATCACCACACCGACCGAAGAAAGCGTGCGCCGCGCGGTGGCGATCCAGATGATCATCAACAAGGAACTCGGGCTTAATTTCAACGAGAATCCGTGGCAGGGGAGTTACGTCGTCGACACGTTGACCGACCTGGTCGAGGAAGCGGTGTACAAGGAGTTCGAGGCGATCAGCGAGCGCGGCGGCGTGCTCGGCGCGATGGACACCATGTACCAGCGCGGCAAGATCCAGGAAGAGTCGATGTACTACGAGCACAAGAAGCACGATGGGTCGTTGCCGCTGATCGGCGTCAATACGTTTTTGCCCAAAGACCACGGCGGTGAAATCGCCACCGAGATCGAACTGATCCGCTCGACCGAAGAAGAGAAGGGCCAGCAGATCGCCAACGTGAAGCGTTACGGCGAAGCACGCAATGCGCTGGCCTCGGATAGTCTCAAGGTGCTGCAGGTGACGGCGCGCGACCGGCGCAATGTGTTCGAGCAGCTGATCGAGGCGGTGAAGTACAACTCGCTGGGTCAGATTAGCCACGCGTTGTATGAGGTGGGGGGGGAGTATCGGCGGAATATGTGATGGAAGGAGAAGACCTCTTTCCAAGCTCGCTCGCGCCCGATGCCGTCGGGTTCGATGCCGTTCGCAGCATCGCGCCAACGTTCTTCGCCATCTATCCGTCTGCGGAGGACTTGCCACGTATTGTCGAGTGGCGGAAACGCATTTTTCGGCAACTGCATCTGTTGGGTGTCATTCCGCGACCGCCGGAAATTCTGCATGTCAGCGTGGCGGAGTGCGGCAAATCGAAACAGCAGCGGCAGCCGCTGGATGTCGCGCTGAAGCTGGCTGCGGAACATTTCTCATATCCTTCCTTCGAGCTTACGTTGGAGGCAAGTGCGCGCTTCGGAAGTGACGACCGCGCTCTTGTTGTCGTGTCCGATGCCGCTGGCATGCGTGATGTGCACGGTCTGCGTCTGGCATTGGCGGATGCACAGAAGCCGTTCGGACTGGTGGGCTCGCGCGGCATGAGTGAGCCACACATGACGCTCGGATATCGCGACAACCTGCCAGCTGAGCGACGGGCGCTGGAGCCAATCAGTTTTCGGGTCGAGGCGGTCGATCTGGTCGTAAGTAACTTCGGCTACTCGGAACATCTGCATATCGCGCGCTGGCTGCTCGCTTGATAACTTCCATGACGACTTGCGTCATATGACGGTTGGCGTTATGGTTTAGCCGTGATCAGAAACTTTGCCGACAGGGAAGTGGAAAAGATCTGGGGCGGAACGCCATCCCGGCGCTTGCCGCCGGATATCCAGCCCGTGGCGCGTCGCAAGTTGCGCATGCTCGGCAATGCCGCTGTGCTGGATGATCTGCGCATTCCCCCGGCAAACAGGCTCGAAGCGCTGAAAGGCAGCCGCAAAGGCCAGTACAGCATCCGGATCAACGACCAATGGCGCATCTGTTTCAAATGGACCGATGGTGACGCCCACGACGTGGAGATCGTCGATTACCACTGATGCGAGTGAGCGGCCCATGAA
Source organism: uncultured Gammaproteobacteria bacterium (assembly GCA_963697555.1). Classification (GTDB taxonomy): domain Bacteria; phylum Pseudomonadota; class Gammaproteobacteria; order Xanthomonadales; family Rhodanobacteraceae; genus Rhodanobacter. Next base: position 7,568 of record CAVOOK010000008.1, on the reverse strand, counting down.
GAATCTACCCAACATCCATCCCGGCGAAGTGCTGCTTGAAGAGTTCCTGACGCCCATGGGCATCAGTCAGAACGCGTTGGCGCGTGCTGCCGGCGTGCCACCGCGGCGGATCAACGAGATCGTGCTGGGCAAGCGCGGCGTCACGGCGGATACTGCCGTGCGGCTGGCGGCTGCCCTGGGTACCAGCGAGCGTTTCTGGCTTGGCCTCCAGGCGGACTATGACCTGGAAGAGGCACATCGCCTGCTTGGCAAGGCGGTGGAGCGGATTGAGCGGATTGCAGCGTGAGCATTCAGACCCGCGAGCAACGCGACCGCGTGCTCGGTGCGATGGACACCACGTACCCCCACGGCAAGATCCAGCGTTAAGGAGCGCGAACTTTGCCAAGCCTCTTCAGTAGCACTGACCCCCAGGTCGCGTTCATGCTTTCCCGAAGCCCATGCCCGTGATGCCGGACTCGGCGATGCGCTTTTCGAGTTCGGATTTCGCGGCGTCGTTGACGTAGATACTTGAGCGGTGGGCGGCATCCTTGAATACCGCCGCCTGGATCGGGATCGCGGAGTCCTTGAACACCGGTTTCCTAATGAACCCTCCCGGCAGAACTTCTGACCTGTCGCGATCGATGCAGTCGATGATGTTGGTGATGTTGTAGTAGTACTCGACTTGGCCAAGCACGTCGATTTCGAGCAGTTGACCGAACTGGCCGAGGAAATCGCCCAGTGCATCGCGTGCCTTGGCGTTGAGCGCAAGGCTGCCCGGCCGGAATGGGCTCAAGTCCGCGCGGGGCTTTGGCTTCGATCGCTTCTTGTCGACGAACGGTCGCAGCTTGGGCGGTTTCAACCAGTGAATCGGCGACCCGTCGCCCCCGAACTGGTCCCAGAAGTGCAGGCTGGCTCGATCGTCTTTGGTCGCCACAAGCATGGATGCCTTGTTGATCGAGTCGTTCGCAATTTCCCAGATTGTCATCGCATGGCCCGGTTAGAAGGGGAAGACGCCGCTGATCAGTTCTTGTTTGATCTGACGAAGCGCCAGGCGCCCGATTTGAGGGCTACTGCCTGGTACCGGCATGAGCCGCGCCAGGACATTCAAGTGATAGAGATCGGTGTGTATCGCCGCATGCTTCGAAGCGTTTGAAAGGCTGGCCACCGTGGACTTTTTGTGGGCGGGCAGATACACGCCGTTGTCGACGTCGTTGATGCCGATACTCCATCGGAACAGCATCTTTCTCGATTCATCGGCCCGCAGATCCATGGCTGCCACCACGTGATGCGCAGATACTGACCTGGGCGCAGCGTCGGTCGGTCGAATTTGGCCCGCAGCCTTCATGTTGCGTGTCAGCTTCATTGAATGCCGTGTTGCTCTCTCGGCCTCGGCGATCAGTCGTTCTGCTGTCACCGGCAAGGTGAAGCCGTTCTTGTAGAGAGCTTCCCGCTTCTTCCTTTTGACGACGACCTCGTTGCCGGCCTCGTAGGCCGCCGCTCCCTTGGCAATCCGAAAAAAGGTGTCAGGGACAATTTCCGACAATGGATGGGCTATTGGGATGAGGGTGGGACGCGACTTGCACTGATCGTCGCGCAAAAAGGTGTCAGGGACAATTTCTGATGGGGATTGGCGGAAGGGACGCGAGGTTTGCTGCGGGTGCCCGAGAAATTGTCCCTGACACCTTTTTTTCGGCTTGCTGCGCCCATGGGAAACCTGTCCAATGCAGCGATGACAACCCATCCCTCCCCATCTTCGATAAACCGTCGCCGTTTCCTTGCGGCAAGTGCCGCATTGGGCATGGCGATTGGCGCGCCGTTGGATGCGCTGGCGGCGACCTGCCGCAAGCCATCCGACCGGTGGATTCCCTCGGACGATTTCCTCGCCGAACTGCCGCGGATCATGCAGGCGTTCGCCGTGCCGGGCGTGGGCATCGCCGTGGTCGAAGAGGGTGAAGTCGTGTGGAGTCGCCCTTTCGGCGTGACCCATGCGCTCACGCGCAAGCCGGTGGACGCGCGCACGATCTTCGAAGATGCCTCGCTCAGCAAGCCGGTTTTCGCCTACCTGGTGTTGCAACTGGTGGACCAGGGATTGATTGATCTTGATCGCCCGCTGGTGGAATACCGGCGCCCCGACTACCTGGCCGCACATCCCTGGATCGAAAAAATCACCACGCGCGACGTGCTGCGTCATTCCACCGGCCTGCCCAACTGGCGCAAGTCGCCGGCGACGGAGAAGCTGGTGCCGATGGTCGAACCGGGCACGCGCATCAACTATTCCGGCGAAGCCATTTTCTGGCTGCAGCTGGCAGTGGAAACCATCACCGGCCAGAGCCTGGACGAATCGATGCAGGCCCATCTGTTCGGGCCGGCCGGGATGAAGGACAGCAGCTATACCTGGAATGCGGACCTGGCGGCACGTTCGGTGTATGGGCATCGCGCGCATGACCAGCAGCAGGACGGCATGCCGCCGCAGATGTTCCGCGAACAATGGAGCATCGCCCAGCAGGTCGCCGATCGCTGGGGCAAGCCATTGCCCGCATGGAAGTACGAAGACGCCGCGCGTGCGCTGCCGGAAGTGATGGCGCTGGCACCGCCGGGACTGGTGACCTGGCCGGGCGACATCCTCGCCAATGCGGCCGCCAGCCTGCGCACGACGGTGCAGGATTACGCCACCTTCCTGACCCTGGCGATGGCGCGCAAGCAACGTGCTTCGTGGGAAATCAGCGAGGCCACACGACAGGCGATGCTCACGCCGCAGATCCAGGTTCCCGGGCGATGGACGGAGAAGGGCCTGGGCTGGAACATGGAAGCGACTCGCGACGGCCCCGTGTTCTACCACTCGGGCAGCAACGGCGGCATCTTCAAGAACTTCGCGGTCGGCGATGCGCAACGCCGGCGTGGCATCGTGGTGCTGACCAATGGCGGCAGCGGTTCCTTCGTCCACCAGCGCACCGTGCGCGCGGCCACGGGTTACGACCTGCTGTCCTACGACCTGTAGCTTCGTTTGGTGGAAAAAAGGTGTCAGGGACAATTTCTGGACGATTTCCGACAGCAGATGGGCTGGTGGGATGAGGGTCAGGGGCGGCTCGCACTGATCGTAGCGGGGCGGGCGCTGAGTGATCCTGTCCGGCATGGCCCGACTTCCACGCTTCGAACTTGCCGGTGTTCCGCAGCACGTGGTGCAGCGGGGAAACAATCGTCTGCCATGCTTTCTGGACGACGAGGACCGCCAGCGCTATCTGCAGTGTCTGCGGCAAGCGTTGTTGCGCTTCGGCTGCAAGCTTCACGCCTACGTACTGATGAGTAACCATGTGCATCTGTTGCTGACCCCGCTTGAGGCGGGCGCGGTGTCGAGAATGATGCATACGTTCGCGCGCAATTATGTGGGGTCGTTCAACGGCCGCCATAGCCGTACCGGTACTCTGTGGGAGGGGCGCTACAAGGCGTGCCTGGTGGACTCGGGGCGCTACTTTCTTGCCTGCAGTCGCTACATCGAGCTCAATCCGGTTCGCGCGTGGATGGTAGCCCAGCCGAGCGAATACCCATGGTCGAGCTACGGTGCCAATGCTGAGGGTCGCGCGAATTCCCTGCTCACTCCGCATCCCGAGTACCTTGCCCTCGACAGCGATCCCGTGAGCCGCATCTCGGCGTATCGGGCTTTATTCGCCGAGGTGTTGCCTGACGAACTTGTCGGCGAGATTCGCGTCCATTTGGCGCAACAGAAAGTGCTAGGGACGGATCGGTTCCGGTTGTGGGTTGAAGCGAGGACAGGCCGATTCGCTATCGTGCGGCCGGTCGGACGGCCATCGCGGCGTTCAAATTGTCCCTGACACCTTTTGCCTTGACACCTATTGCCTCTCCTTGTTCTTCGTTACATTTGGAACATCCTGGGGGAGTATCCAATGGCCATTTCCGTCATCCGGGCAGCATTGCTGCTGCCCCTGTGCCTGTTGCTAGCTGTCGTTGCCCGCGCGGAGGAGCCGGCGGCTGCCCGCGACCCCGCACAGTGGGGCGTGCTCGGCCAGCTCGCCGGCGCGAACTGGAGCGACAAGTACCTCAATTACCGCTGGCGCTGGGGGCCGGACAACAGCCTGCTCGAGTCCGGCTCCGGCTTCCCGACGGCCACCATCGTGCAGGGCGAACGCCCAGGCACGCTGGTGCAGTACTACACACCGCGGCATACCTACGACGGCTACATTGGCGAGGACGGCTCGGTGCTGTGGATCCGCCGCGGCGTCCTCAAGATGCCGATGCGCATCCGGCTGGACGGCGACGAGCTGGTGATGGAAAAGGTGAAGCTCGACGACGCCAACCGGGTGGTGCGGGTCACCCGCGAGACGCGCTACCGTCGCACGAATGGCGGCGCGGCGGCGGCCAGCGGTGTTGCCGTGGCCGGAGCGGCCAGCGTGCCGACCCCGGCGGTGCCGGGCATTCCGGCGTCCGTATCCCCCGTCGCCACGCCAGCCGCCGCAGTTGCCGTGGCGCCCGCCGCGAGCTTTGGCTGGCTTGACAACTACGTGGGCCGCTCGTTGGTCGGAAGTACTCCGTACGGAGGTGCGTACACGCTCGATATCCGGCGCGAGGGCGACGCCCTGGTCATGGACCGCGGCATGCGCGGCGGCACGCGTTCGCTGGGGCGCATCGTGCTGCGCCCAGGGCCGGTTGCGGGTGGCTTCGAACTGGTCGAGATGTGGGACGATCGCGCAGGCGGCAATCGCTCGGCGTACTTCGCCGGCAGCGCCGCCGAACCGGCGACGAGCCCGCTCGATGGCCTCTCGTGCTGCGATCCGCGCGATCCCGGAGACCTTGTGATCGGGTATGACATTCCCGGGGGCTATCACGTGTTCGTCTTCCACGGCAACGTGGATACCGGTGGCCTGAGCTACCAGACACGCGGCGGGACGCGACGGTTCGGTATTCGCGGAAACGCCGGCAACCTCGACTACGTTGCCTCGGGCTGGTTCAGCCCGGCCACGCAGGAGACCATCGCCCGGACGGAGTCGTACTCCCGCTCGGAACAGCAGCGGCAGGAACGGGAGCGTCGGGAAGAGGCGCAGGAGCGATCAGAACAGCAGAGCCGCAAGCAGGCGGCGCTCTACGACAGCCTTGTACGGGCCAACGAAGTCGCGGCAGTGAACGAGGCGCGCTCACGCGCGGCGCTGGATGCGACCCTGGAGCAGGCCGCTCGCCAGGGGGCAGCATACGAAGGTCAGCAGCGGGCTGGTGGTACGCATTCCGCACAGGATGTGCAGAATGCACGCGAAGCCACCAAGCGCCAGTACGAGATTGCGCGCCAATACGAGGCACAACAGCAGGCGCAACAGCAGGCTGCCGCTCGGCGCGGAGCTGCGACATCGTCCGCGGGCCACGCTGCCGCCGGGCAAGCGTCAACGCGCGAACGTGCCGATGGCTGTGTCGGTCAGCCGATGACCAGCACTCACCAGTGCGGTACCGGCCGCGCCGGTCTCAAGGGCCGCGTAGTCAATAGCTGCGCCGCGCCCGTCGACGTGCGCATGTGCTTCATGACTGACAAGGGCTGGAGCTGCCAGTCCGAGTACGGCGTGGATCCCGAGTCGGCGTGGGAACCGGGCGACTGCAGCGCCACCGGACAGGTGTTCCGCTCGGTGCGCTACAGCGACAGTAATGAGCCGCTTGCGTCGCCGTAGGCTTCGTTTGCGCGCTGCACGATCTCCTGCGAAATCCCCGCAGCAGATCCTGGCCGGCGCGGCATCACTCCCGGCCGAAGGTCATTGGGAGGAAAAGGTGTCGGGGACATTTGGGGTGAACTGAATCCGGATGAAAGTGCGCCTTAGCGAGATAGTGTCAGTGGTAGTTGCACCTCCACTTGGCTTTGATCGGCAAGCCATCGCTGCCGCAGCTGAGGGTGGCTTGCCCGCCCGCAACCCCCAAACCTTTGCACGCAAGAGTCCGGCCCTTGCGCGCAAAGTCCAGCACAGCTTCCGCTCGCGCGACCCGGGTTCGCACGACGAAATCAACCCGCTGTTCGAAGGCGACGCGCTGGGCTGGGTTCCCGAGGAGTTGGCGATGCAGCTCGACGCGGGCCGCGACTACGCCGACGGCCATCCGCCGGCGAAGCTGTCCTTCCGCGGCAAGAGCGTGGCCAATTACCGCGCCGGCGAAGCCGCGCAGACGATGCTGGGAGCGAAGCAGAAAGCCTGGTTCCTCGAACGCCTGCGCGGCGCGCAAGCCACCTGGAAGATCTGGGGCAATTCGCTGGGCACGCCCGACTGGCGCGTCGATCCGCAGAACCTTCCGCCCGCGCTGGGCAAGTGGTCCGGCGCCGGCTATGCCGTCATGGCCACCGGCGACTGGGGTGGCATGTACCACGAGCGCGCCGAGATCTTCGACACCGTGCGCGATGCGGGCATCACCGGTTTCGCGATCGTCGCCGGCGATCGCCACAGCTTCTGGGCGGGCTACGCGGCCAAGGCCTTGCCGCCCGCCGCGTTCGAGCCCGTGGGCGTCACCTTCGTGGGCGGCTCGATCTCTTCCCCGGGCATGGCCGAAGCCAACGAGCACAACCTGAAAAAGGACGATCCGCTGCGCCCGTTGTACATCGCCGATCCGGGTGGCGGACCGCCGCAGCCCAGCGTCAACCTGCTGCTGCACCATGGCGTGCGCTCGGCGCTGGAGTTCGCCAGCAGCGGCGACCTTGCAGAAGGCGCACGCCGCGAGCAACCCCGACCTGGCCCCGCACCTGACCTTCGTCGACATGGGCGGACACGGCTACGCGACCGTACGCGTCGACGCCAGCACGATGGTCACCGAGTTCGTGTGCATCCCGCGCCCGATCGAGCGCAGCCCGCGCCCGGACGGCGGACCGCTGCGCTATCGCGTCCGCCACGAAGTGCCGCTGTGGCAAGCCGGCGAGCGGCCGCAGATGCGGCAGACGGTGGTGGAGGGCGATGCGGGCCTGGCGGTGTGAAACCGGGACGATCGTGCGGGGGCCTTCATCGCAGTGAGCCCGTTCGCCCCGCGCGAGCGGCAGGCAGCCAGAACTCGATGACGTCCGGCCCGCCGTGCAGGCGTATCGGCAACGCCAGCGCACGGGGCGTGGAGTCCTGGAATGCCGGTTGCGCGGCCAGCCAGCGTGACAGCGCACGGGCGCAGATGGCCGCCTGTTCGCTGTAGCTGCTGTAGAGGAATACCGGCTTGTCCCACGCGGCTGGCCGGTCGTGTCCCGAACGGCTGGCACTGCTGACCACATTCTCGATGCCGGGCGTGGCCAGCCCGAAGCCGGCGAACTGGCGCAACAGCGCGGCGGCCGGCGCGCGTTGTTCTTCGCCGTAGATCTGCGCGTAGACGGCCAGGTGTTGTGGCTGGTCGGTGCCCGCACCATTGCACGCCTGCGTGGCGGCGTCGCTCAGTGCCGATGTGTCGGCCGACGGCATCGTCGTTGCAGCCGGCGCTGTTGGTTCGGCATCGGTGGCGGCGCCGGTTCCGGTTGCGGTGGCGGTGGCGGCGGTGGTGGCGATTCGGCCGTGGCCGCGGGCTCCTCGGCCGGTGGCGCGGCGGTGTCGTCACCCGCGGCTGGCGCCGCTGCGGCGGGTGTCGGTGCGCTGGTCATC
>CAVOOK010000007.1:0-25383 GCA_963697555.1 uncultured Gammaproteobacteria bacterium | reverse complement strand
ATCAGCAGCTTGCGCAGTTCGTAACCGGAGCGGGCAATCGTGGCGACGCCGAAGCTGGCGGAAATCGGTACGCCGGGTGCGTCGTCGCCACTGGCCGCCGTGGCGATCGCCACGCGGATCTGTTCGGCCCGGACTGAGCGCCTGATCGAGCGTGCACTCGGGCAGCACGATGCCGAACTCCTCGCCACCGAGGCGACCGAAGATGTCGGTGGAGCGCAGATGCTCCTGACACGCCGCCACGGCGCGCTTCAGCACGCGGTCACCGACCGCATGTCCGTGCGTATCGTTGACGACCTTGAAGTGGTCCAGATCGATCAGCACCAGGCAGGCCTGCCGCGCCGATTTCTTGCAGTACTGCAACTGCAGCTCGGCCGAACTGACGAAATGCTGCCGGTTGAAGATGCCGGTAAGGCCGTCGCGGCGAGCCAGCTTCATGAAACGCAGTTGCGAGCGTTTGATCCGGTAAGTCCACAAGGCGATGAAGGCCAGCACCGTCAGCAACAGGATGATGTAGAGCCGATTCATTTCCGAGGCGCTCTTGTCGAGCGACTGCTGCAATTGCAGGATCTGGTTCTGCTTGTTCAGCGTATCGATCTGCAGCTTTTTCGCCACGACCTGCTGCTGCACCGTCTGGAACGCGAGCGCCTTCGCGCTGACCTCGTCCAGATAGCCCTTGTCGGCGGCCATGTATTTTTCATGGTAGGCCAGCGCCGAGGCGACATCGCCCTGCTGCTTCGCCACCTGATACAGAATCCGGTAAGCCGTGCTGATGGGCTTCGGCATAACGGTTGTGGGTGCCATGCGCGACCGCGGCCAGTGCCGATTCACGAGCCAGCTCCAGCTGCCCGGTCTCACTGTAGGCGGTTGCCAGCAATGCATCGAACTGCGCGAGCTGCGGCGCGTAGCCATCGCGCTGCACCGCCGGATAGTTTTTCCGCAGCAACGCAATCGCCTGCTCGGGATGCCCGCGGCGGAGATCCAGTTTGGCCGCGAAGTAGCGGATGCCGTTGGCGTAGAGGCTGTTGCGCTCCTTGATGCAGACCTCGATGCCCTGCGTGATCAGCGGATCGATGCCCTGCCACTTGCCGCCACCGTACAACGCCGCGATCCGGGTGTGGTCGTCCACGCAGGTATACCCGGCGCGTGCCAGACCTTGCTTGAAAATCTCCTCGGCGTAGTAGGAAGCCAGCTCGTATTGCCCGGCATCCGCATACAGCGCAGAAGCCACCACAAAACCTTGTTCCACGAACGCCGGGGGTAATGCCCGTCCCTTCCTGCAGTGAAACGACCAGCTGGCTCAGCTGACGGAAGGCCTCCTCGAAACGGGACTGCTCCGACAGCGAGTTCACTCGCAATATCGCAGCCTTGAGGCGCAGGTTCGCATCCTGCGATTCGTCCAGAATGCCATCGATCAACGCGTCGGATTTCTGGTAGTCGCCGCCAAGGACCGCCTGCCAGGCCTTCAGGTAGCGCAAGCGCTGCCGCTGTTCTGGTGTCAGCTGGCTGGTCCCCTGCTCCAGCGGATGCAGTAGGCTCACGCATTGCTCGGTAAGCGACGTGGCGCAAGCCTGCGTTTCGGCCTGCTGCAACAGCGTCGTCCCATCATCGCCGCTCGCAGACGCAGTCGCGCAGACTGCGCCCGCGCAGCAGAGCCGCGCCGCCGATCGCACCGATCAGCACCCTTCGACGCCAGGTGCCGGATACGGACATCGACTAAGCCTGCGGCAGCCCGCGCCGGTGCGCGGCGCTTTCGGCGACACCATCGTGTTCGAGACAATCCGTGGGTGCTTCGTCCTCGCCGTCTTCCTCCGGTGACGGCGGCGGCGGTACCGCCGGCCGCATCGGGCTCGGCCCAGTACCTGGCGGCCCCGGGGGTGCCACCAAGACGCACAGCCGGCTTCGTTCCCAACAACGCTCCCAGCCCCTGTGCATCCTTGGCGAGTACCGCCGATTGCAGCTCGGGTGCCATGTCCGTAGCGGACAAGACCGCGGCCAACTCGTCCGTTCGACGCTTGCGACAGCTGCGCGTCCCCGCCCATCCTTTCCATGAAATCGATTACGTCTGACAAGATTCCCCCTTGACCTACCTGTTGATGCATCCTGCACACACTCAGGCCGCTGATGGGTGCGTTCGATAGGCGGCAGCGCCGCCATGACCACTCAACCATCAAGCCCACCCAAAAACGAACTCGTGCCGCCTGCAGCAGCGCGTCCCATCCTCCCCGCGGACGCATTCGCCAGCATAGCGCCCCCGCCACCCGGCGGCTAGCGCATGCGGGGCGTACTTTCAGGATGCCATGCCCACCGCCCGATCCAGCGCATCGAGCCGCGCCAGAATTTCGGGATCGGCCTGCATCGGGCGCGCCGGCGGAATCACCACGGTCTCGGCCATGCCGATTTTTGCCTGCGGCAAGGCGCCCAGCGCGACCCGATCGATGCGCGGCCGCTCGATCGGCAACGTGGCGGCGCGGTAGATGATCACCTCATGCCGCAGTGGATAATCGCGCGCCAGCACGTCGACCAGCACCTGGCGATACGCCGCGTTGGTGGAAAAGCGGGTCATCGACTGGTCTCCAACCACGCCTACCTGCCATAGGATCAGATAGGCGCTGGGATCGATCCGGCGTTGGTAGAACAGCAGCTGGCTGGCCTCGTAGTGCTGGCAGCCATAGGCGCCCGGATCGATGCCGAGATCGGCGTAGAGGCAATCCTCCGCGGAAACACCCGGCTCCATGTGCGCGCGGTAGCCTTCGTCGCGGGCGATTTCGATGGCCTTGTGCGGCACCCAGGCGAACACGCCGGGGTGGCCGTAGAACACGCCGCAGACCCGCTTGCCCGCGCGCACCTCGGCCAACATGGCCTCGACCATCTGCCAGTAGGTGTTCATGCGCGAGCTGCCCTCGCGGTAATACGGCTGCAGGCTGCGCACGTCCGCGTGCATCCGGTTCAACCACAGCTCCACCACGCCGTCGGAAAGCGCGGCGAACACCACGTCGGCCTGTTCGATATGGCTGCGTGCCAATGGGCCGAGGTGGGAACCCAGAGTCATGCCGAGGCCCACGCAGACCAGGCTCCCGGGTGAACGTGCTGCATCCATCGTGTTTGCTCGTGCGGGTAAATCAGTCCGTTGTACCCGAATCCCGCGTCGACGGAAACGCCGCCATCAGCGGCCGGATCAGATCCAGCGGCAGCGGAAACACGATCGTCGAGGATTTGCCGTTGTTGGACATGTCGGCCAGCGTCTGCAGGTAGCGCAGCTGCAGCGCCTGTGGCTGCTGCGACAGCATCGCGGCCGCATCGCGCAATTTCTCGGCGGCCTGCATCTCGCCCTCGGCATGGATCACTTTGGCGCGGCGTTCGCGCTCGGCCTCGGCCTGGCGGGCGATCGCGCGCACCATGGTCTCGTTGAGATCGACGTCCTTGATCTCGACGTTGGCGACCTTGATCCCCCACGGATCGGTGGCCTCATCGAGGATGGTCTGCAAGGTGTGGTTGATGGAGTCGCGCTGCGACAGGATCTCGTCCAGCTCGTGCTGGCCCAGCACCGAACGCAAGCGCGTCTGCGCCAGCTGGCTGGTGGCCTGCAGGAAATTCTCCACCTGCAATACCGATTTGTCGGGCTCCACCACGCGGAAGTAGACCACTGCATTCACGCGCACCGAGACGTTGTCGCGCGAGATCACGTCCTGCGGCGGCACGTCCATCACGGTCACGCGCAGATCGACCCGGATCATCCGCTGTATGGCCGGTACCAGCAGCACCAGTCCCGGGCCCTTCGTGCCGGTGTAGCGGCCCAGCGTCAGCACCACGCCTCGCTGGTATTCAGGGAGGATCTTGACCGCGGAGAACAGCAGCAGCACGCCAAGAATGACCAGTATTCCGACAAATCCGAACATGACGCTGTCTCCTGCAGATCGATGAAATCCAAAGCATGCGCTTGTGGGTCTGTAGGAGCGACTTCAGTCGCGACGCTCTTCATTTGATGCGGGAAGAGCAATCGCGACTGAAGTCGCTCCCACAAGATAGGTTTCGTGCGTGCGTCACATCGGCACGACCCACAGCAACAAACCCTGCCGTCGCACCACGCGCACCCGCGCGCCTGCGGGCAAGGCGTTGTCGCAGCGCACACGCCAACGTTCGCCGCGCACCATCGCCCAGGCTTCGCCGCCGACGCCTACCGGTTCCAACAGTTCGCCGGATTCCATGAGCATGGCACCGTCGCCGTTGACCTGATGGGCCCGCCGCGAACGGAATACCAGCCATACGATCAATGCAAGCAAGGCAGCCGCGCCGGTGGCCAGGCCACCAATGACGCCAAGGTTCACCCCATACCCCGGCACGCCGGTCTTCATCAACATCACCGAGCCGATCACGAACGACACCAGCCCGCCGGCGCCGAGCGCACCCACACTGGGATTCACCGCCTCGGCAACCAGCAGGGCCACGCCCAGCGCCATCAAGGCCAGTCCGGCGTAGTTCACCGGTAGCAACTGCAAGGCGTACAGGCCCACCAGCAGACAGATGCCACCGACGATGCCCGGCAACATCGCGCCCGGGTGCAGCGCCTCCAGCAGCAACCCGAACATGCCGCCAAGCAGCAGCAGGTACGCGATGGTGGGGCTGGTGATGACGGCCAGGAAACGCGTGCGCGTGCCCGGCGCGTAGTCGCGCACCGAGGCGCCCTTGAGCTGCAGCGTGACGCTGCGATCACCCACTTGCACATGCCGGCCGTCGGCCTTTGCCAGCAAATCGGCCACATCCGCGGCGACAAAATCGATCACCCGTTGCTGCGCCGCCTCGCTGGCAGTCAACGTGGCGGCACCGCGCACCGCCTGCTCCGCCCAGGCCGCGTTGCGCCCGCGCAGTTGCGCCAGCGAGCGCAGGTAGGCGATGGAGTCGTTGAGGACCTTGTGCGATTCGGCGTCGGCGCCGTCCGCAGGTGGATGGTTCGTCGAGTTGCCGGCCGGCTTGTCCGAGGCGTCCGGCATCGGCGTCGCTCCGCCGAGCTGCACGGGCGTGGCTGCACCGAGATGCGTGGCCGGCGCCATCGCGGCAAGCTGCCCGGCATACAGGATGTAGGTACCAGCCGAAGCCGCGCGGGCACCCGCAGGGGCCACGTAAACCAGCACCGGCAGTTTGCACGCCAGCATGCTGGCGATGATCTGCCGCATCGACTCGGCCAGCCCGCCGGGCGTGTCCAGCCGTAATACGATCGCCAGCGCGCCGTCGGCCACGGCGCGCTGCGAGGCATCATCGAAATACTCGGCCGCGGCCGGACCGATCGGGCCATCGAGCGAAATTTGCGCGACCATGCCAGCGCCCGCCGCCTGTCGGGAAACAAGAGGCGGGGATGCGTCCGCGCACGCCATTGGCGCGGCAAAAGCCACCACCAGCCAGGCCAACCGCAACCAACGCATGGGCCGTCTCCACAACGCAGTGACGATGGCCCACTGTAGCGCGACGCATGTTCAGAAACCGATCATTTGCCTTATGCGGCAAGGCCATCGGCTTCGCCGCACAAGGAACGACCCGAACGTGGAAGTCGGGGCACGCCGGCCACAAGGACGGAATGGCCCATGTCCTTTGGGTTGTGGTAACCCATTCAGTGCGTCTTTGGCGGGCTCACGGCCGGGGAGTCACTACCGTAGCCTGGGCGGCGTGCCTCGCCAGCGTAAGGCGATATCGCGCACTTTGCATTGGTGTGGATATCGTCCCGGCACGCGGAAGAACCGAGCGTGCTCAGATAGCCCGCATATTCCGCTTCGGAAAGACGGTGATCGTGATTGGCGTCGTACTGATCGAAATGTGCGCGCAGATCGGTCAAGTCCTTGGGTACCTCGGAGCGGCCAATAGAGCCATCGTGATTCTTGTCGACAGTCGGAAAATAGAGCGGTGAATCGGCCGGGTTTACCGCAGGAGCAGTCTCTTGGGCCGAAACGCTGGCGAATGAAAATCCCGCAACGAACAGAGCTGCACCAAGTGCTGCGAATCCGAACTTTTTCATGAGTCATTCCCTCGAACTGAATGGAAGCGTTGGACAAGGCCCGTGCGACATTTCTGCTCGAACCATCTGGCACACCGCTGCTGGTGACGGTAGAGGCATCGAACCATCAGCATCGGTCGAGTCAGCATAACTGGGCTCGGGAACAATGAAAACTTGGAACTCGATCGGCAGCGCGGCTTATGCCGCGCATCTCTCACAACGGTGCAATCGAGAAGCGTTGACCGACAGAGTGCGCGTGGGTCGCCGACAGCCTGCGCTTGTAGCCCGCTCGGTGAGTGGAGCTGGAATACGTTACCGACGGGCCAACATGTGGTTGCGGCGCCGCACAGCTTATCGATTACTGGTCGCCGCCGGCGTGGGCGGCGTCTGACTGGTCAGTGCGCTGCGAATCGCTCGCAATTTCGCCTTGATTTTCGCCTCGCTGGGGGGGCCGGCGCGCAGCAGCAGCTTCTGCCCTGCCGACAGCGACTCGAACGCGGGATCGGTGTAGACGTAGTAACCCCTGTATAGCACCAGCGCCGGCGGCTGGGTCGGCTCCGGTGTCGCCAGCAGGTTGTCGATCACCACGATCAGGCGGTCGTTGAAGTAGCCGTTCGGATAACCCAGCTCCTGGTAGGCCTGCTGGAACAGCGGATACGCATGTACGTACCACGCCACCAGCGCCTGCGGATCAGCTGCGTCGACGACGCGCATGTATGGCGCATAGCGAGCGTTGTTCTGCGCGCCGAGCACCGTGGTGCCGCTCGTTTCGTCAACCGCGAAAGCACCCTTGGGGGAGCGCAGCGGCGACATCAGGTTGGCCTGGCCGCGCCGCGGCAGCGCGTCGATCGAGGCCACGATGCGCGCGATGATCTGCTGGCGAACCAGCAATGACGACAGGTCCGTGCCTTCGGCCAGGCCGGCGAGCGCGGCGGCCACGCTGGCGTCGCTATCGGCCAATGCCGGCAGTGCCGCCGTTGACGTCACGGCCGGCGCGACACCGGCCTGACTGACCGGGTGCTGGATCGGTGCGGCTGGCGCGGCGGAACGCACCGACGATGAAGAAGCCGGCGCAACCGTGGACGGCGCTTCGGATTGCCCGGCCTTGCGGGCCATATAGACGCCCGCGGCGACGATGGCCAGCACCACCACTACCGCACCGATCCAGCTCGTCGTCGACGATTCTTTGCGCATGAGTTTGTCCGTTCCGGTTCCGTCGGTCGTTGGACTGGCGCAAGGCGCATTCGTTCATCGGCCCGCTCGTCGCCTTGGCCGGCGTCGCGGCCATTGGCCCGACAGATGCGCCGTCACGCCTTCAGCCGATAGCCGCTGCGGAATATCCACCACACCAGGGCGAGGCAGGCGGTGAGAAACACCAGGGTCATCCCCACGCTCACGCCCAGGCTGACGTCGGAGACGCCGTAGAAACTCCAGCGGAATCCGCTGATCAGGTAGACCACTGGGTTGAACAGCGTCACCTTCTGCCAGAACGGCGGCAGCATGTGGATCGAGTAGAAACTGCCGCCGAGAAAGGTCAGCGGCGTCACGATCAGCAAAGGCACCAGCTGCAGCTTCTCGAAGTTGTCCGCCCAGATGCCGATGATGAAACCGAACAGGCTGAAGGTCAGCGCGGTGAGCAGCAGGAACGCCATCATCCACAGCGGATGTTCGATGTGGAACGGCACGAACAGTCGCGCGGTGACCAGGATGATCAGGCCCAGGATGATCGACTTGCTGGCCGCCGCACCCACGTAGCCGGCGACGATTTCAATGGGCGACACGGGCGCCGAAAGGATCTCGTAGATGGTGCCCACGAATTTGGGGAAATAGATGCCGAACGAGGCGTTGGAGATGCTCTGGGTGAGCAGCGACAGCATGATCAGCCCGGGCACGATGAAGGCGCCGTAGCTGACACCGTCGATGCCGTTCATGTGCGAGCCGATCGCCGCGCCGAACACCACGAAGTACAGCGACGTGGAGATCACCGGCGAGACGATGCTCTGCAGCAGCGTGCGCCATGTTCGCGCCATTTCGAATCCGTAGATCGCGCGAATCGCGTGGATGTTCATGCGCGTTCCCTCACCAGATCCACGAAAATATCCTCCAGCGAACTCTGGCTGGTCTTGAGGTCCCTGAAATCGACGCCCGCTTCGCCCAGCCGGCGCAACAGGGCGTCGATGCCGGTGTGCTCGCTCTGGGCGTCGAAGGTATAGACCAATTGCTGGCCATCGGCGGACAGTTCCAGCGGGTAATCGGACAGCGCCTGCGGGATGTCCTCCAGCCGGTTTTGCAGCTGCAGGGTGAGCTGCTTGCGCCCGAGCTTGTTCATCAGCTCGGCCTTGTCCTCGACCAGGATGAGCTCGCCCTTGTTGATCACCCCGATGCGGTCGGCCATCTCCTCGGCCTCGTCGATGTAGTGGGTGGTCAGGATGATGGTGACGCCGGTGGCGCGCAGCGAACGCACCATGGCCCACATGTCGCGGCGCAACTCGACGTCGACGCCGGCGGTGGGCTCGTCCAGGAAGAGGATCCGCGGCTCGTGCGACAGCGCCTTGGCGATCATCACGCGCCGCTTCATGCCGCCGGACAGGGTCATCAGCTTGCTGTCCTTCTTGCTCCACAGCGACAGATCCTTCAGCACCTTCTCGATGTGTGACGGATTCGCGCTGCGGCCGAACAACCCGCGGCTGAAACTGACCGTATTCCACACCGTCTCGAACGCATCGGTAGTCAGCTCCTGCGGCACCAGGCCGATCTTGGCGCGCGCCGCGCGATAGTCGCGCACTACGTCGTGACCATCGGCCAGCACGGAGCCTTCACTGGGATTGACGATGCCGCAGATGATGCTGATCAAGGTGGTCTTGCCCGCGCCGTTCGGCCCCAGCAACGCGAAGATCTCGCCTTCGCGGATATCCAGGTCGATCTGCTTTAGCGCATGAAAACCCGAGGCGTAGACCTTGCTGAGGCGGTTGACGGAAATGATCGGCGTCACGCGATCTCCTTGGCTGGTGCGGGGAGCGCCGATGGTATGCCCTGACCGACGTCGCTGCCACCACCACCCGCCGTCGATGCGCGTGGTTCACGGCCGGGCGACATCAAGATCGACACGCTCTTCCTGCCGAATGCCGGAGCCGAACGATGCCATCTGCTTCCACCGCCATGTCAGGCGGGACGTCCGCGACGAGCGCGTCCGAGGACCGCCCGGCGCCGCGGATATATGTGGGCTGCGCGGGCTGGTCGATTCCCTCGGCTCATGCGGCGGCTTTCGACGCGGGCGGCAGACAGCTGGAGCGCTACGCCAGCGTGTTCAATGGCGTCGAAATCAATTCGTCGTTCTACCGCCCGCATCGCCCGACAACCTACGCTCGATGGGCCGCGTCGGTGCCGGCGTCGTTCCGCTTTGCGGTCAAGATGCCACGCACGATAAGTCACCTGGCCAGGCTGCGAGATTGCCGCCCTGTACTGGAAACCTTTCTGGGCGAAGTCGAATCTCTGGAAAACAAGCTTGGCTGTCTGCTGCTGCAGTTGCCACCGACGCTGGCATGGGAGCCATCCGTCTGCCTGCCATTTTTCGATCTGCTGCGGCGCCTGCATGCCGGTCCGGTGGCGTGCGAACCGCGCCACGCCACGTGGTTTCACCCAGGCACGAGCCGCTCGCTACGCGAGCGCGGCATCGCGCGTGTCGCCGCAGACCCTGCCCGCTTTGCGCGCGCCGCCGTGCCGGCCGGCGATTCTTCGCTGCAGTACCTGCGGCTGCATGGTTCACCGCGGATCTATTACGACGCTTACCCTGATGCCCTGCTGCAACGCCTACCGCGCTGGTTGCAGCACCCCAGCCGCCAAACGGCGGAGCGCTGGTGCATCTTCGACAACACCGCGCTCGGGCATGCCGTGGGCAATGCCTTGACTGTACGAAACCGCCTGCGCCGCCGGCGGCGGTAACCCGTTTCACCTTGCGTGGGCACATTCCACCGCACGCTGCCTTTCCACGTCGGAGGAACGCCATGCCCGAAGGTCCCTCAATCGTCATCCTGCGCGAAGAAGCCGCGCACTTTGCGGGGCACACCATCCTGCGCGCCGAAGGCAACGCGAAGATCGACATGCAGCGCTTGCGCGGCCAACCCGTGCATGCGATCCGCAGCTTCGGCAAGCAGACGCTTATCGCGTTGCCCGGTCTTGCCATCCGTGTGCACCTGCTGATGTTCGGCAGCTATCGCATCGACGAACGCAAGGACACCGCGCCACGACTGAGCCTCGGCTTCGACAACGGCGAACTCAATTTCTACAGTTGCTCGGTGCGGCTGCTCGAAGGCGAACTCGACGAACTTTACGACTGGCGCAGCGATGTGATGTCGGATCAGTGGGATCCCGCGCTGGCGCGCGCACGCCTGCGCAAGATGCCGGATACGCTGGTGTGCGATGCGTTGCTCGATCAGGACCTGTTCGCCGGCGTCGGCAACATCATCAAGAATGAGGTGCTGTACCGCGTCCGCGTTCACCCGCTGTCCACGGTCGGCGCCTTGTCGCCGCGCAAGCTTGGCGAACTGGTCAAGCAGGCGCGCGAGTACTCGTTCGAATTTCTTGCCTGGAAAAGAGCCTACGTGTTGCGCAAGCACTGGCTGGTGCACAACCGTGGCCGCTGCCCGCGTCACGACACCCCGCTTGTCCGCGCCTACCTGGGCACGACCAACCGCCGCAGCTTCTACTGCGAGCGTTGCCAGAAACTCTACCGCTAACCTCTTGCCGCAAGGTCGGTGAAGCAAGGATGGCGCGGCTGCTGCCGCGCCATCCTTGTCTTGATCCGGACCGGTCGATCAGTGGCGGGGTTTCTGCGCGTCACGATGATCGTCGGCAGCCTTGCCCACTTCCTTCTGTACCTTGCCGGCGTTCTTCTCGAGGTTTCCGGTGGCCTCTTTCATATGGTTGCCAGTGACCTTGCCGGTGGCTTCCTTCACCGCACCCTTGATCTCGTGCTTGGTACCCTCAACGCGATTCTTGTCCACTACAGCATCTCCGGTAAAAAAGGCCTGCGGCATTGCAGACGTGATCGTTATAGCGTCGCGCGAGTCGGCGATTCGTGACCATGTTGTTGGCGGGCCGTTGATTCGCGGCGGCGTTCATCGACGTCGGCGGCACGTCCGCGGCATGCGCCGGTTGCCTGACCATTGCCCGCCGACCGTCGCTGCCATACTGTCTCCCTGCCCCGGTCCACCCGCCAAGGAACCGCGCATGCTGCATGCCATGCTCCTGACGCTCGCGATGGCTGTTTCCACAGCCGTCGATCATCCGGTGCTGCCCAATCGACCTGTGCCCACCCTCGATCTCGATCGCTACAAGGGGGACTGGCACGAGATCGCGCACCTGCCCATGTTCTTCCAGCGCAAATGCCTGGGCGCCGTGATTGCCCGCTATACGCCCATGCCGGCCGGAACGATCCGTATCCACAATGCCTGCCAGACCAGCGGCGGCGTGCAGACCGTCGATGGCGTGGCAAAGGTCGAGGATGGCCAGACCGCCGCCTTCAAGGTGCGCTTCGCGCCCGCCTGGCTGGGCTGGTTGCCACGGGCATGGGCCGACTACTGGGTGATCGAGGTGAGCCCCGACTACCAGTGGGCGGTAGTAGGTAGCCCGAGCCGCAAATACCTGTGGATACTCGCGCGCCAACCCGCCATGCAGCGAGCCCTGTTCAAAAGCATCAAGCAGCGCGCCCGCCAGCGTGGCTATCCGGTGGACAAGCTGGTGCTCATGGCCCCGGTGAACTGAGCGCGCCGCGTGAACCGCTTGGCAGGCGCCGGCGGCTACCTCGCCCCGACTGCAGCGTTAAAGGGTCCACCATTTCGCCGCCTTCCGGATAGCCCGTCTCGCCGTTGCCGGAGATCAGTCCACCGGAAAGATCGCAGCGGGCGCGAGCCCGAGCGCCAGCGCCACGACGAGGCGCAGGCGCGCTTTGAGCGGCTGCAGGTTTCCCACCGGCAACAGGCCTTGCGCGATCAGGTCGCTTTCCGCGCCGACGCCGCGGTAGGTGGACGTCAACACCGGCCCCGCCGCGCAGCGGCTGGCCAGCACTACCGGGATGCGTTGGGCCAGCTCCGTCAGCACGGCCGCGGCGGCGGGCGGCACGTGGCCTCCGCCCATGGCGGCGATTACCAGGCCGTCCGCGTAACTGCCGGCCGCTTCGGCCAGCCGTCCGTTGTCGCCGCTGGTCATGGTCAGCAACTCGATCCGATGCGACAACTCGTGCGGGCGTCCCAATGGCGGACTCGCCGGCGCGCCCCACAGGCGCACGCGGCCTTCACTGACGACGCCGACCGGGCCGGCCCCGGGGCTGGCGAAGGCGGCGGGCCGTGAGGTATGGATCTTGGTTGCCCAGCGCGCCGCGTGGATCTCGTCGCCGAACACCAGCAGCGGCCCCAGCGCGGCAGCTTCGGCGTGCGTCGCCACCGCGATCGCCGCCGCGAGATTCGCCGGCCCGTCCGAACCGGCCACCACCCCCGGCCGCATGGCCCCGGTCAGCACCACCGGCCTTCGCGCACGACACATCAGCGCGAAAAGGTAGGCGGTCTCCTCCAGCGTATCGGTGCCATGACTGATCACCACGCCATCGGGCGGCTGGGCATCCGCCATGAGCGCCTCGACGCGTTCGACCAGTTGCAGCACATCGGCCAGCGACATCGCCCGGCTCGGCACGGTGAGCGCATCGATGGCAGTGACCTCGATCCCCGAGGGCAATGTCACCCTGGCAAGCAGTTCCGCAGCATGGCCCACTGGGCGAAAGCGGCCGGACGCATCGGCTTGGCCGGCGATCGTTCCGCCACAGGCAATCAGCACTATTCGCCGCACGACGACCCTTGTCCCTGTCGGCCCATGGCGCGATGGCGTGGCCGGGCTTGTGATGAGAACGGCGAGAGATAGCGCGATAGGGCCGCCGTGTCAAAGGAACCGTTTTCGCATGGCGCGCTATTCAATAGCTACCTACGCGGCACGGTCAGAGCTGCATGAGCAGCAGCGGCACCGCAACACCTGCAGACAGCGCGATGCCGAAAAGTGCTGGTTTCCGGCTGTAGCGCCAAGCCATGTAGAGGCCGCTCAGCACCGACAACAACAGGCCCAGCGCAACCAGCGCAAAGAACGCCTTCATGGGCACAAGATTCCTTTCACGCTGCGTCACGGCACGGTCAGCCGTCCGTTGCGGCGGCTGGCTTTCGGCCGGTCGCGCCGTTGCGGGATCGACGCCAGGAGTCGCAGCCGTCGGTCCGGGCGGCGGCCGACGCCGCACCGGCATCACGGTAGTCTGCTTCTTGTGGAACTGGGCGGCGCTGGCCAACCACGCCGGCGGCGCGTAGCTGCTGCCGCGAGTGCTTTCATGCAAGCTGAAGCTTTGCAGGCCGCCGGTGATTGCGAAAAACAGCAGCATCGGGGCACTGAATACACCCAGATAGAGGTGGGCGGTGCGCGCCGTTTTGAGGAACCGGTGGCTCAGCGACATGGAAGCCCTTGGCGAACTCGAGGAAAGCGCAGCACTGTAGCCGCGTGCTCGTGCGGCGCCAATGGCTGCTTCCGGTCTTTCCCGGCAGCGACCTGCCGAACGGTGAACCCGGACACCCGCCGAGTCTGCGGCATCCTCGGCAACCTCCCCTTCACATGCCCGACATCCGCCACCGGTGACCATGGCGTATCGTCGCGGAGATTCGTCATGAGTGCACCCGAGGTTCTCGCCACCGTTGCCGTGACCGACTTTGCGGCGTCTCGCGATTGGTATGCCCGTCTGTTCGGACGCGCCCCCGACCACAGCCCCGGCCCGTCCTGCGTCGAATGGCGCATCGCGAAACGTACATGGATCCAGGTGTTGCCACGCCATGAGCTACCCGGTCGGCGCGCGCGTGTTGGCGGCGCTTCGGTCGGCATCATGGTCGATGACCTCGACGAGGTTCTCGCCCGATTACAGGGGCGCCATATCGACGCGATGCCGCAGGCTGCCACGAACTTCGTCCGCTTCGCTCCGGTCAGCGACCCTGACGGCAACCTGGTGACCTTCGTGGAATCGTTGGGCGGCTGAAACCGGCGCGGCCGCCGACCACAACCGCCCACGCCGACCATTCACTCCTCGACCGGCAGATCGGGGAAGTCCGGCATGTTGGCCATCTCTTCCAGAAGGTCGTGCACCTCGGGTTCGGCACGGGCCGTCAACGGCCAGCGTCCCATCACTTCGTAACGGGAGTGGCCGAAAAAGCTGCGGATCAGGACGAATTCCCGCACGTGCCACTGCACCGGCGCGATCGACTCCTCGATGGCGTCGATCGCGTGCCCTTGCAGCAGGGTGACGTGCGGCAGAAAACTGGACACGCCGCCCACCTGCAGTCCCGCGCGAAGCTGTTCAGCCGCAATCGTCTTGCGCAAGTGCAGTGCAGCGGCGGTGGTGGCGGCATCGGTGCACAGCACGAAGGGAAACTGCCCGTCCTTGGCGCTGAAACGCATGGCCGAATCCAGCGTGACGTCGAAGCTGTCGGCATTCACCCCGGCCGCCGCCGCCAGCAGCGCGCTTTCCAGCGGTTGCCGCAATCGATCCGGATTGCCCATCGGACACAGCGACAGGTGCAGGCTGTCGATGGCGAACGGCGAACCGGTTACGCGGTGCGATTTGCGGAAGCGCTCGCCCACGGCGACGATCTCGGATCTGGCCCGATCATCCGGCAACACGGCAAAGAAATAATTGATGCCGGGCGCAAGCTCAGGTGGGTTCGGCGGAATCGGAATGGCCAGGTCTCCACGGAAAATCGAGGCGGGGGCGGCTGGCATGTTCCCACGATACCGTTGCGCGCGTCACGACGCAGGAGGGAGATACATGGCCATCGCCACGCGAGCATTGGCTCGTGCACTCGTGGGTACGCCGCCAACAAAGGGTGGTTTCCTTTGGCGCGCCCGTGCGAATCGGGCGATGATCGGGGCGATCACGCCACCGGAGCCTTCGTCCATGACCATCCCCACCGTCGTTGCCACCACAGGCGGCGTCCCGTTCGCCGTCACCTTCGCCGACGATCTCGGGCACGCCTGGCTCGCCGACGAGCCGGCCGACGCGGGCGGTGGCGACACCGGCCCATCGCCGCATCGCCTGCTGCTTTCGGCGCTCGGCGCCTGCACCGCGATCACGCTGCAGATGTACGCCGCACGCAAGCAGTGGCCGCTGACTGGAGTCGGCGTCGAGCTGCAATTCAATCCCGCCGGCACGCCGGCGGCTGGCAACGACATCGCACGCGCGATCACCCTGCATGGAACATTGAGCGGAGAGCAGCGCGATCGCCTGCTGCAGATCGCCAATGCGTGCCCGATCCACAAGGTGCTGACCGGTGACGTGCGTATCGCCACCCGGCTGGCCGCCGAGGCGTAGCCTCAGCGCAGTTGGCTGTCCTTGCTGCCGCGGCGGTTGTAGAGCGAGGCGCCGCGGGCCTCTTCGTCGTGGAGCTCCTGACACGCCACGCACAGGCGCACCCCGGGCACGGCCTTGCGCCGCGCCGGCGGGATGACCGCGTCGCATTCCTCGCAGCGCTCCAGCCCCGGGCCCTGCCGCAACTGCTGGCGCGCCCGTTGCACGGCGTCGTCGACCGTGGCGTCGATCTGGTCCTGCACGGCGCCGTCACCTGCCCAACCCGTTGCCATGGGAACCTCCCGTATACACATCAATTCAAGGAACCTGTCCCACTAGATAGGGGCAAGGGCGCCAAATTCCACTGTTGCACTCAATGCCCGCTTTTCGACTTCAGCGCATCCTGCAGCAGGCTGCTGAGCACATCTTTCTTGCGTGCGGGTTTGCTCGTGCTCGCTGCCTTCGTGCCGGACCCGGCGAGCTCCGCTTTGACAAGGCTGGTGACAGCGGTCGGATCGATCCTGAAGCTTGGCGCGCTGGCCGTGCCCGTGACGCGCACGCCGATACCCTGTTCGGTCGTGCTGCCGAGTACACCGCCCAGCAAACGCCCCGCTCCGGACTGACCGAGCATGCCGCTCAGTCCCTGTCCACCGTGGCCTGCGCCGGTGATCGCACTGTCCAGTTTGACCAGCATACGGAAGTCGAGCCTGCCGTCCGCGGCCATGCTGCCCTGGCCGGCGAGTTTGCCCAGGTCGGCGATATCGGCGCGCGCAAGATCGGCGCGGATGCCGGACGGTGCGATGGTCAACGCCGCCTCGCCATGCCGGATCACGGTGTCCTTCGGTGCCTTGATACCAGCCATGGCGAGCGCGCTGCCGAGTTGCGAGCCGAGGCTGAAGCCGGCAAGGCGCGAATTGTCCAGGCTCACCGGGCCGGTGATCACCAGCGCGTCGAGGGGGCCTTGCGCATGCAGATCCATCCCCAGGCTGCCACCGTCGAGGCGCGAATTTCTTGGCAACACCACGCCGAACACCGGCAACAGCGGCTGCACGTCATCGACCGGCAACCGCTTGCCGCTGATGTGCAGATCCAGCTGCATGACCTTGGGGCGGCTGTCGAAGCTGCCGCTGACGGCCACGCGCGTGGCCCCGAAGCCCAGCGAGGCATCGTCGATGCGGCCGCGGCCATGGTCGAGTTGGTAACTCGCCCGATAGTCGATGCGTATTGGCTGCGGCGCGGGTGCGCCCGCGGCCATCAGCTTGAGTCGACGCGCATCGATGCGACCTTTCGATTGCAGCAGGCCGTGTTCCGAATGGACCTGCGTGTCGATGTCGAGCACGCCACCGACGCCGTCGTCGCGGTTCATCAGTCCAGCGCCGACCAGATCCAGCTCGTGCATCACCAGGTGCGCGTCGAGCGGCGTCAGCGCCGCGTTGCCGGCATGCCACGGGCCAAGCCTGCCATCCAATTGCAGCGTGCCGCCACCGCCCATCGCCGCAACCATTGAAAACGGAAACGCGGTATCGAGGCCGACGTGATCGGCATTCAAGCTCACCTTGCGGTAACTGCGCGCATCGCCAGCCGCCGTTTGCAGGTCGATGCGGCCGTCCTCGATGCGCAGCTTGTCGACGCTGAACGACGGTGGCGCGGATGACGCAGCGGGTTCTGCCGCTGCCGTCGCAGCGCCGCCCAGGCTGGCGAAATTCCAGCGTCCGGCCCGATCCTGCAGCAGGCGCACGCTGGGCTTGTCCAGCGTCAATGAAGTGACCTGGATCTGCCGGTGCAGCAACAGCGGCCACAACCGCACGCCTATCTGCAACGACTGCGCGCTGACAAAAGCCTGTTGGCCGAACGCCGGATCGTCGCCGATGCGCACATCGTCGGCGTGCAGCGAACCTGACCACGGCGACGCATGCAGCTGGCCCAGCGTCACCTCACGGCCAAGTGCATGGCCCAGCATGGCCTGGATCTGCGGGCGAAAATGGTTGGCATCCACCAGCAACGACGCGCCCAACCCGAGCACGAGCAGCAGCAGTACCGCACCCCCTGTTCCGATCAGCAGGCGTTTCATCGATGGCTCCCGTGAGCCGCGGGCAACATGACGCTTTGCGACGATAGCAAGGTGATGTTAATAGGGCGTCGAGCATGCCTGATGTCGATTTCGCGGACGACCGTTCGTCGCCTGACACACCCCAACAAGAGCGACCGAAGATGGCTCTCCAACTGTATGCACACCCGTTCTCTTCCTACTGCCAGAAGGTGCTGACCGCACTCTACGAAAATGGCACACCCTTCGAACTGCGCATGCTGGCGCCGGACAACCCGAAGGCGGCGGAGGAATTCGCGTCGCTTTGGCCGCTGAAGCGCATGCCGCTGCTGCGCGATGGCGAGCGTACCGTGGTCGAGTCGAGCATCATCATCGCGTACCTCGACCTGCACCATCCCGGACCCGCCCGGCTGATTCCCACCGGAGGCGACGCCGCGCTCGACGTGCACATGATGGATCGCTTCTTCGACCTCTACGTGCACACGCCGATGCAGAAAGTGGTCGGTGACCGTTTGCGCGCGGAACCCGATCGCGACCCCTTCGGCGTGGCCGAGGCGCGTGCGATGCTGGACGCCGCCTATGCATGGCTGGATCGGCAACTCGCCGGACAGCGCTGGGCCGCCGGCGACGATTTCAGCCTCGCCGACTGCGCCGCCGCGCCGGCACTGTTCTATGCCGACTGGACGCATCCGATTCCGCCGACACATGCCAACGTCACGGCCTACCGGCAACGCCTGCTGGCACGCCCCTCGTTTGTGCGCGCGGTGGACGAGGCGCGGCCGTACCGTTCGTACTTTCCGCTCGGTGCGCCCGACCGCGACTGATCGAGATCCCGACCAATGGACATCGCGGCACGTTGCCCGCCGTCGGGATCAATGCGGCTGGCTGACCCGGACCGAGGCTCGCGCGCTTCTACCGTGGCGGTGACTTCGCGTCGCCGCCACTCAACGGAATCACTCGGCGGGCGAAACCGCGGCAAGGCGTGCCCGGCGTCCCTTCCACAGGTAGCCGATGCCCAGCAGCACGAACCACACCGGGCTGGCGATCAACGCTTCGCGCGTGTCCGGCTGCAGGCTCAGCAGCACCAGCACGAACACGAAGAACGCCAGGCAGACGTAGCACATGAACACGCCGCCGGGCATCTTGTAGATGGATTCCTCGTGCAGCTGCGGGCGCTTGCGCCGGTAGGCGATGTACGCGAACAGGATCAGCGACCACACGAACATGAAGAGCACCGCGGACAGCGTGGTGATCAGGGTGAATGCGGTGATCAGGTCGGGGATCAGGTAGATCAGCGCCGCGCCCAGCAGCAGGCAGAAACACGAGAACAGCAGGCCCAGAGACGGCACCGCCGCGCGCGACAGCCGCGCGAACGTCTTCGGCGCGTGCTGCTCCTCGGCCAGGCCGTACAGCATGCGGCTGGTGGAGAAGATGCCACTGTTGGCCGAGGACGTGGCCGAGGTCAGCACCACGAAGTTGATCAGGCTCGCTGCGGCCGGGATGCCGGCCAGCACGAACAGCTCGACGAACGGGCTCTTGCCGGGCTCCACCAGGCGCCAGGGCGTCACCACCATGATCGCGACCAGGGCCAGCACGTAGAAAATGATGATGCGCACGGGGATCGAGTTGATCGCCTTGGGCAGGTTGCGCTTCGGGTCGGCCGTCTCGGCGGCAGTGGTGCCGACCAGTTCGATGCCGACGAAGGCGAACACCGCGATCTGGAAGCCGGCGAAGAAGCCGCTCATGCCCTTCGGAAACAGGCCGCCGTCATTCCACAGGTTGGCCAGCGAAGCCTTGTGCCCGGACGGCGACGTGAAGCCCCAGGCGACCAGGGCGAAGCCGGTCACGATCAGCGCGCAGATCGCGATGATCTTGATCAGCGCGAACCAGAACTCCATCTCGCCGAACAGCTTCACCGTCACCAGGTTCAGGCTGAGCAGCAGCAACACGCACAGCACCGCGGGAATCCACGGTGCCAATCCCGGAAACCAGAACTGCGCATACGCGGCAATGGCGATCACATCGGCGATCGCGGTGATGATCCAGCAGAACCAGTAAGTCCAGCCGCAGAAAAAACCGGCCCATGGCCCGAGCAGGTCGGTGGAGAAATCGATGAAGGATTTGTACTCGAGGTTGGACAGCAGCAGCTCGCCCATCGCCCGCATCACGAAGAACAGCATTACCCCGATGATCAGGTAGACCAGCAGGATCGACGGCCCGGCCAGGCTGATCGTCTTGCCCGAGCCCATGAAAAGGCCGGTGCCGATCGCGCCGCCGATGGCGATCAGCTGCAGGTGCCGGTTCGACAAGCTGCGCCTGAGGTGATCGGGATGCTGCTCCAGCGATGCGGTCATGGTGCGCGCCTTTGGTTTTCGGAATGCGCAAACATACGCGAGAACGCGGCCCGGCGTGAAGTTTTCGTCAGGGTAGCGCCGGCGCCGCGGCGCCGCCCGGACGGCCGTGGACCATGGCGGGTTTTGACGCCAAGGTGGCGCGCATGCCTGCGGGCGAGAGTGTGCGGAGTCGATCGCGGGCAGGACCCATACGAACTCCTCGCCGCCATGGCAGCGAACCTGGGGCTTTGCGACAAATGCGGTGTCGCGGATCACCTCGACGAAGTGGGTGAATACCGCATCGGCCGCGACGTCATGCCAGCTGTCGTTGGTCGCGCCGCGTCCATGAGGCGCGCGAGGCTCGTTGAATCAAATCGGCTTCAGGTAGAAGGCTCCCGGTTCGGGTTCCGTCACCAGCGATCGACGCCGGCAGACCGTGCGTGCAAGGTCCAACCAGGCAGCAAAAGCCCACTCGTCGTTTCGTGTCCATAGCGCGGTAAAGCCTGTCAATGGCTGGATTCCGGTCGCCGTTAAAATGTAAACTCCCCGGTATAGCCTTCGCCCCAGGGCGCCGGGACACGTCCGCTGCGACCCAGGCCGGTGTCGCCAATCGCACCCGCCGATCGCGGGTCAACTTATGACACGAGACATGAAGGCCGCGATGCAGTATCTGATGTCCGGAATGCTGCGGCGCAGCCTGTGACGCCACTCCCCGATCACGCCCCATTCCCCGATCAAGCAAGTTCTGGAGCTCTCATGAAGTCCTCGTTACTGAGCACGCCCTTTTTGTGCCTGAGCCTGCTGGCGCTGGCCGCCTGCAGCAAAGGCAAGGAACAGGGGCCGCCGCAGATGCCGCCGCCGGAAGTGGGCGTGATCAAGGCGCAGCCGCAAAACTCGCCGTTGACCCGCGACCTGGTCGGCCGGTTGTCGCCGTACCGCAGTGCCGACGTGCGTGCGCGCGTGCCGGGCGTATTGCTCAAGCGTACTTATGACGAAGGCACCAACGTCAAGAAAGGCGAGTTGCTGTTCCAGATCGATCCCGCCCCGCTGAAAGCGGTGCTGGCCGCCAGTTCTGCTGCGCTGGGTCAGGCGCAGGCGACCTACACCAATGACAAGGTCACCGCACGGCGCGTGCGCGAACTTGCGCCAAAGGGTTACGTCTCCAAGGCCGACCTGGACAATGCACTCGCCGCCGAACGCAGTTCGGCCGCCGCGGTGCAGGCGGCCAAGGCCAATGAGCAGACCGCCCGCATCAATCTGGGCTACGCCAACGTGACCTCGCCGATCGACGGACGCGCCGGCCAGCAGCAGGTCACCGAAGGCGCGCTGGTCGGCAACGGCGAGGCCACCCTGCTCACCACCGTCGACCAGATCGATCCGCTGTACGTGAACTTCACCATGAGCGTGGCGGCGCTGGAGCAGATGCGCAGCGCGCAGAACAGCGGCAACGCCACGCTGGCCGACACCAACAAGGCCAGCGTGCAGGTCACCCTGCCCGACGGCAGCGCGTACGGCGAACCGGGCGTGCTGGATTTTTCCGACACCACGGTCAATCCGGCCACCGGTTCGGTCAACCTGCGCGCGACGATTCCCAATCCGAAGCACAGCCTGCTGCCGGGCATGTACGTGACGCTGAAGGCCAACCTCGGACAGCTGCACAAGGTGTTCCTGATTCCGCAACAGGCGGTGCAGCGCGATACCGTAGGCGCCTATGTGATGACCGTCGGCAGCGACGGGAAGGTCAAGCGCAAGGACGTCACCACCGCCGACATGAGCGCGCGGCAACTGGGTCGTGACCGACGGCCTCCAGGCCGGTGACCAGGTGGTGGTGTCGGGCATCCAGAACGTGAAGGACGGTGCCCCGGCCAAGGCCAGCCCATGGCATGCCGCTCCCGCCGCAGGCGCCTCCTCCGCCAACGCCCCGGGCTCCGCCCCGAGCGGCAAGTAACGGAGCGCCGACCATGCCGAGTTTCTTCATCGACCGCCCGATCTTCGCCTGGGTGGTCGCCATCCTGATTTCGCTGGGTGGCGTACTGGCCATCCTCAACCTGGGCGTCGAGTCGTACCCCAACATCGCGCCCCCTTCGGTGACGGTGAGCGCCACCTACCCCGGCGCCAGTGCCGACACCACCGAGAAGACCGTCACCCAGGTGATCGAGCAACAGCTCACCGGCATCGACCACCTGCTGTACTTCAACTCGTCGTCCAGCTCCAGCGGACGCTCCAGCATCACGCTGACCTTCGAGTCCGGCACCGACCCGGATATCGCTCAGGTGCAGGTGCAGAACAAGGTCGCCCTGGCCACGCCGCGCCTGCCCTCCGATGTCACCCAGCAAGGTGTGGTGGTGGCCAAGGCCAACGCCGGCTTCCTGATGGTGGTGGCGCTGAAATCGGACAACCCGAACATCGACCGTGATCGCCTCAACGACATTGTCGGTTCGCAGGTGCTCGACCAGATCGCGCGCGTGCCAGGCGTCGGCAGCACCCAGCAGTTCGGTTCCGAATACGCGATGCGGATCTGGCTGAACCCGGACAAGCTGCAGGGTTACGCCCTGTCGGCCAGCGAGGTGCTGGCCGCCATCAAGGCGCAGAACGTGCAGTTCGCGGCCGGCTCGCTCGGCGCCGATCCGGCCCTGCCCGGCCACGGGTTCACCGCCACCGTGTCGACCGAGGGCCGCTTCACCACGCCCGAGCAGTTCGCCGGCATCATCCTGCGCGCCAACCCGGACGGCACCACGGTCACGCTCGGTGAAGTCGCCCGGATCACGTTCGGCCCGAACGGCTATGGCTTCGACACCCAATGGGACGGCAAGCCGATCGGTGCGTTCGCGATCCAGCTGCTGCCGGGCGCCAACGCGCTGGACGTGGCCACCGCGGTGCGCGCCAAGATGGACGAACTCGCGCCGAGCTTTCCGCAGGGCGTGAGCTGGTTCAGCCCGTACGACAGCACGGCCTTCGTCACCATCTCGATCAACGAAGTGGTGCACACGCTGGTCGAGGCGATCATCCTGGTGTTCCTGGTGATGCTGCTGTTCCTGCAGAACATCCGCGCCACCATCATTCCCACGCTGGTGATCCCGGTTGCCCTGCTGGGCACCTTCCTCGGCATGCTGGTGCTCGGCTTCACGATCAATCAGCTGACCTTGTTCGGCATGGTGCTGGCGATCGGCATCGTGGTGGACGACGCGATCGTGGTGATCGAGAACGTCGAACGCATCATGACCGAGGAAGGTCTGTCGCCGAAGGACGCCACGCGCAAGGCGATGGGCCAGATCACCGGCGCGGTGGTGGCGATCACCGTGGTGCTGGCGGCGGTGTTCGTGCCGTCTTCGCTGCAGCCAGGCGCCACCGGCGTGATCTACAAGCAGTTCGCGCTGACCATCGCGGTGTCGATGGGTTTCTCCGCGTTCCTCGCGCTGTCGTTCACCCCGGCGCTATGCGCCAGCTTCCTGAAAGCCGAGCACGAAAAAAAGAAGAACATCGTCTATCGCAAGTTCAACGACTTCTTCAGCTGGACCACGCATACCTATACCGGCCACATCGATGGTGCCGTGCGGCATGCGCCGCGCTGGATGCTGGCCTTCGTGCTGGTCGCGGTGCTCGGTGGCTTCCTGTACACGCGCCTGCCCGGCAGCTTCCTGCCGGAAGAGGATCAGGGCTATGCGCTGGCGGTGATCCAGCTGCCGCCCGGGGCCACCAAGCAGCGCACCAGCGCGGTGATGACGCAGATGCGCGACATTCTCCACAAGGACAGCGCAGTGGAAGGCGTGCTGCAGGTCACCGGCTTCAGCTTCATCGGCTCCGGCGAGAACGCCGGCATGGCCTTCATCCAGCTCAAGGACTGGGCCAAGCGCGATGTGACGGCGGCGGAGTTCATCCAGCGCGCGAACGGCGCAATGCAACAGGTGCACGACGCGCGGATCTTCGTGGCCAACATCCCGACGGTGCAGGGGCTGGGTCAGTTCGGCGGCTTCGACATGTATCTGCAGGATCGTGGCGGCGCCGGCCGCGACGCGCTCACCCAGGCACGCAACACCCTGCTCGGCAAGGCCGGTCAGAACACGCTGCTGACCGGCGTGCGTCCCAACTCGCTGGAGGATTCTCCGCAGCTGCATCTGGATGTGGACCGCGTGCAGGCGCAGGCGATGGGCCTGTCGGTAGGCGACATCTACAACGCGATCGGCCTGATGCTGGCGCCGGTCTACGTCAACGACTTCACCTACGGTGGCCGCGTCAAGCGCGTCATCATGCAGGCCGATGCGCCTTACCGCATGGGTCCGGAAGCGCTGCAGCACATCTTCACGCCGGGCCCGACGCCGACCGGCAGCAGCACACCGCAAATGATTCCGCTGTCGAACGTGGTGCACACACGCTGGGATGTCTCGTCGCCCTCGCTGACCCGCTACAACGGTTATTCGGCGGTCGAGATCGTCGGCTCGCCGGCGCCGGGGCACGCCTCGGGCGAAGCGATGAGCGAGATGGAGAAGATCGTCAACAACGACCTGCCGAAGGGCTTCGGCTTCGACTGGACGGGCCAGTCGTACCAGGAAATCCTCTCCGGCAACGCGGCCACCCTGTTGATGGTGTTGTCGATCGTGATCGTGTTCCTGGCGCTGGCCGCGCTGTACGAAAGCTGGTCGATTCCGGTCGCGGTGTTGCTGGTGGTGCCGCTGGGTCTGCTTGGCACCGTGGTGTTCACCTTGCTGCGTGGCCTGCCCGACGACATCTACTTCAAGATCGGCCTGATCACGGTGATCGGCCTGGCGGCGAAGAACGCGATCCTCATCGTCGAGTTCGCGGTGGAACAGCAGCAGGAAGGCAAGACCCTGCGCGAGGCGGTGGTCACCGCGTCCCGACTGCGACTGCGGCCGATCCTGATGACCTCGCTGGCATTCATCCTCGGCGTGTCGCCTCTGTTCTTCTCCAGCGGTGCCGGCGCCAACGCACGCCATGCCATCGGCACCGGCGTGATCGGCGGCATGCTGTTCGCCACCTTCCTCGGCGTACTGCTGATCCCGGTGTTCTACGTGGTGGTACGACGTCTGCTCGGCGACAAGCTGGATGGCGATGCGCCGGGGGCGGGGGCACCGGCGAGCGGCAACGGCATGCGGTCGTTCGATTCGGATCCGCGCCGCGGCCACTGACCATGGCAATTTGAAAACCAAAGAAACCCTCGACAGGCAACTGTCGAGGGTTTCTTCATGAGGTCGGAGATGGGCAGACTGCTATAAAGTTTGCGCAAGCAAAAAGAATCGCCATGCGCTGGAATCAATGACGTGAATGAAAAATTGAGACGGCTGAAAAAGTCCACCGTGTTCAATCTGCTCACTGCCGGGCTATGGTCGCTTTTGACAAACGTGGCATTTCATCTGCTTGCATTGCTTCCCGCCCTGCTCGTATCCGCTGCATCGTTTGCCTTTGTCGTATTTTTTCCGCGCAAGCAAGAATTGGAACAGAACTTCAAGGAAGAGTTGGCCGAAAGCCAAAGAACGTGGAAGAAATGGAACCACTGAGCCCGATTTCCCCCAGACACCAAAGTGCCAGAAGCAAAAAGCCCGGGCAGGTTTCCCTGTCCGGGCTTTTTGTTGAATCGTTGGCGGCCTAGCGCAGCCCAGTCTCCGCCCGCGCGATCACCAGCCGCTGGATCTCGCTGGTACCC
>CAVOOK010000006.1:0-89978 GCA_963697555.1 uncultured Gammaproteobacteria bacterium | reverse complement strand
CCATCGAGGTGGTACTGCACGACGACGGCTCGGTGGAAGTGAGCGACGACGGACGCGGCATGCCGGTGGACATCCATCCGGAAGAAGGCGTGTCCGGCGTCGAGCTGATCATGACCCGGCTGCATGCGGGCGGTAAGTTCAGCGGCAAGAACTACAACTTCTCCGGCGGCCTGCACGGCGTGGGCGTGTCGGTGGTCAATGCGTTGTCCGACCGGGTCGAGGTGACGATCCGCCGCGACGGGTCCGAGTATCAGATGGTGTTCGCCCACGGCGACAAGGTCAGTCCGCTGGAAGTGATTGGCAGCGTGCCGAAGAAGCGCAGCGGCACGACGTTGCGGTTCTGGCCCGAGGCGAAGTATTTCGACTCGCCGAAAATCTCGCTGGGCAAGCTCAAGCACCTGCTGCGCGCGAAGGCGGTGCTGTGCGCCGGCCTCAACGTCAAGCTCACCGATGTCGCCAGTGGCGAAGTCGTCGAGTGGCATTACGAGGACGGCCTGCGCGACTACCTGCGCGGCGAACTCGACGGCATCGAGGCGCTGCCGAACGAACTGTTCGTGCACCATATGGCGCGCGACGTGGAAGGCCTGGAAGTGGCGCTGGCGTGGTTGCCCGAAGGCGAGTTGGTGCAGGAGAGCTACGTCAACCTGATCCCCACCGCCCAAGGCGGTACCCACGTCAACGGCCTGCGCACCGGCCTGACCACGGCGATCCGCGAGTTCTGCGATATCCGCAACCTGCTGCCGCGCGGCGTGAAGCTGGCGCCGGAAGATGTTTGGGAGCGGCTGTCGTTCGTGCTGTCCGCACGGCTGCAGGATCCGCAGTTCGCCGGCCAGACCAAGGAGCGGCTGTCCTCGCGGCAGACTGCCGGCATGGTCGAGAACGTCATCCACGATGCCTTCAGCCTGTGGCTCAACCAGCACGTCGAGATGGGCGAGCGCATTGCGCAGCTGGCGATCGAACGCGCCAGCGCACGTCTGAAAGCCGCCAAGCAGATCGTCCGCAAGAAGATCACCCAGGGCCCGCAACTGCCCGGCAAGCTGGCCGACTGCACCGCCACCGACCTCAGCCGCACCGAACTGTTCCTGGTCGAGGGCGATTCCGCCGGCGGCAGCGCCAAGCAGGCGCGCGACAAGGAGTTCCAGGCGATCCTGCCGCTGCGCGGCAAGATCCTCAACACCTGGGAAGTCGAGTCGACCTCAGTGCTGGCCTCGGAGGAAGTGCACAACCTCGCCGTGGCGATCGGTTGCGACCCAGGCAAGGACGATCTGTCCAGCCTGCGCTACGGCAAGGTGATCATCCTTGCCGACGCGGATTCCGACGGGCTGCATATCGCCACCCTGCTGGCGGCGCTTTTCTTGAGGCACTTCCCGAAGCTGGTCAGCGAAGGCCACGTCTTCGTGGCGATGCCACCGTTGTTCCGCGTGGACGTGGGCAAGCAGGTGTTCTACTGCCTCGACGAGAGCGAGAAGACAGCGATGCTGCAGCGGATCGAGCGCGAGAAGATGAAAGGCGCGGTGAGCACCACCCGCTTCAAGGGCCTGGGTGAGATGAACCCGCCGCAGCTGCGCGAGTCCACCATCCATCCCGACACGCGCCGCCTGGTGCAGCTGACCATCGGCGACGACGACGGCACCGCCAAGCTGATGGATATGCTGCTGGCCAAGAAACGTGCTGGCGACCGCAAGTCATGGCTGGAGGAAAAGGGCGACCTGGCCACGCTGGAGGTCTGAACGCGGGACCGGTGAGGGCGAGATGACGCGCGTGCAGGGTAAAGTGAACCACGGAATCCGCGTCTTCCCCACGCCGTCATGCCCGCGAAAGCGGAGCCATTACTTCGAGGCAGCAAAGCGAGCAAGCCCATGGCCCTGACCCCGCCCATCAACCTGCAGCGCTGGATCGACGAGCATCGTCACCTGCTCAAGCCGCCGGTGGGCAACAAGTGCATCGTCGACGGCGACTTCATCATCATGATCGTGGGCGGCCCCAACGCGCGCACCGACTATCACTACGACGAAGGCCCCGAGTTCTTCTACCAGCTCGAAGGCGAGATCACGCTGAAGGTGCAGGACGACGGCGTGGCCCGCGACATCCCGCTGCACGCCGGCGAAATGTTCTACCTGCCCCCACGCGTGCCGCACTCGCCGAACCGCGCCGCCGGCTCGATCGGCCTGGTGATCGAACGCCGCCGCATCGCGGGCGAGAAGGATGGCCTGATGTGGTTCTGCGAACAGTGCAACCACAAACTGTACGAGGAGTATTTCACCCTCGACAGCATCGAGAGCGATTTTCCGCCGGTATTCGAACGCTTCTATGGCTCGATCGACGCGCGCACCTGCAGCGAGTGCGGCCACGTCCATCCCGTACCGGAAAAATACGCGTAGGGCGGGCTACCGCCGCTCCAGCCACTTGCGCGCCATCCGTCGCAACGACGCATCGAGTGTCTCGTCAGCAGCCACCTCGCCCACCGGTCGCCATGCCAGCGCATGCGACTCGGCATTGACCACGAACGACTCATCGGCTCCCGCCCGCACCACGTAGCGCGCGTCGTAGTGCCAGTGTTCGGGTTCGTTCGCGCGGGCG
The DNA here is from genome assembly GCA_963697555.1 of uncultured Gammaproteobacteria bacterium. Lineage (GTDB taxonomy): Bacteria > Pseudomonadota > Gammaproteobacteria > Xanthomonadales > Rhodanobacteraceae > Rhodanobacter. The sequence goes on along the minus strand of CAVOOK010000006.1, from coordinate 87,398 downwards.
GGGATGCGGTGACGATCGATGTCGAAGATGTCGCCTTCGACACGAAGGCCGGTCAGGCCGGTTTCCTCTTCCGCCTCACGCAGGGCCACCCGCGCAAGATCCGTGTCGCCATCGGCATGACCACCCGGCTGCAGCCAGCGATCCAGCTTGCGGTGATGCATCAGCAACACGCGCCTGCCGTCGCCACTGACCAGCCAGGCCGAGCCGGTGAAGTGGCCGACAACATTGCTCCGCTCGAATCCATGCGCGTGCGCATGCAGAAAACTTTCGAACTGCGCGACGACCGCGGACTCCCCCTGCCATTGGTCACGGTAGCGCTGGAAAGCTTCGAACATGATGATGATCGGCTGCTGCATGGACGTCCCGCGATGAGTCGAAGGACGGTGTGAAAACCGGTCGCGGCATGTTTCGCCGCAACATGAGTGAAGCTTGTACAACCTTTGCCGCATGGGCTATGTTGGCCCGCCATTGCCCACCCGTTTCATCCATCCGCCGCAGAGCGGACGCGGGCAAATCACCTGAGGGGAAGTTGATGATAAAAGGTCTATTTGCCACTCACACGATCGAGGCAATGCCTCACGTGGACGCTGGCGAACCCGTCGAAGGCGGCGCCGAGGGCGAAGTCACTCTCAAGCGCGTGCTGACGGCTCGGCATCTGGTGATGCTCGGCATCGGTGCGGTGATCGGCGCCGGCATATTCGCCATCACCGGCACGGCGGCGGCACAGTTCGCCGGCCCCGCACTCATTGTCAGCTTTCTGATCGCAGCGTTTGCCTGCGGCCTGGCCGGCATGTGCTACGCGGAATTCGCCGCGATGCTGCCGGTGTCCGGCAGTGCCTATTCCTACTCCTACGCGACCCTCGGCGAAGTGGTGGCCTGGTTCATCGGCTGGGCGCTGGTGCTCGAGTACCTGTTCGCCGCATCGACCGTGGCGGTCGCCTGGTCGGGTTATTTCGGCGAGATGCTGCGAATGCTCAGCTCGATGACGGGCGTGAACTTCACCCTGCCCGCAGCGCTCTCGTCGGCGCCGCTCACCTTCGCCGAAGGCGGTCATAAGCTGGTTTTCACCGGCGCGCTGATCAACCTTCCGGCGATCCTCATCGTCGGGGCGATCAGCTGGCTGTGCTACATGGGCATCACCCAGTCGGCCACGGTCAACGCGATCATCGTCGCGATCAAGGTCACCGTGATCGTGCTGTTCCTGATCGTGATGTTCAACTACATCAATGCCGACCTGTGGCATCCCTTCATCCCGGCGAACGAGGGCGGTTCGAAATTCGGCTGGAGCGGCATCTATCGTGGCGCCACCCTGGTGTTCTTTGCCTACATCGGCTTCGACGCGGTCTCCACCGCCGCCGGCGAAGCGAAGAATCCCGCAGCGCGACATGCCGATCGGCATCCTCGGTTCGCTGCTGATCTGCACCGTGCTGTACATCGCGATGGCTGCGGTCATGACCGGCACCACGCCGTTCCGCATGCTTAACACGCCGGAGCCGGTCGCCACCGCGATCAACTACGTGCTCGGCAATGTCGCCCCCGGCTCCGCTTCCAGCTATCTGCTGGGCTCGCTGAAGGTTCTGGTGGTGTTCGCCGCACTGGCCGGTCTGAGCTCGGTGATCCTGGTGATGCTGATGGGCCAGCCGCGCATCTTCTATTCGATGTCGCGCGACGGACTGTTGCCGCAGGCGCTGGGCCAGCTGCATTCGAAGCACCGCACCCCGTACATCGGCACCATCCTGGTGGGCGTGATCGCCTGTCTCCTGGCCGGCCTGTTCCCGGTGGACGTGCTCGGTGACCTGGTCTCGATGGGCACCCTGCTCGCCTTTGCCACCGTATGCATCGGCGTGCTGGTGCTGCGTCGTACCCGTCCGGAACTGCCGCGCGCCTTCCGCGTGCCGCTGCCGTGGCTGGTCTGCCCGCTGGGCGCCCTTGCCTGCCTGTTCCTGTTCTGGCAGGCCTTCAAGGTGCGCTGGCCGCTACTGGTGGGCTGGATCGTCATCGGCTTCCTGGTCTACGCCTTCTACGGCTACCGCAACAGCAAATTGCGCCAGAGCGCGCAGTGACACTCCGGCGGTCGGCGCCCACCACGCCGGCCGCTGCGTTTGAGGGGTTCCGTCGACGGAGCCTGATGTCCGCCTTCGAAGACGAATTTCCATGCTCAAGCAGTTGCTCGCCCGCAAGACCGATTTCAGCAACGACGACAGCGTGCATGGCCCTGCATTGCGGCGCACTCTGGGTCCCTGGGGCATAACCGCACTGGGCATCGGTGCTGTCATCGGCACCGGCATTTTCGTGGTGACCGGCACGGCCGCCGCCGAACACGCAGGGCCGGCGGTGTTGATCTCGTTTGTCATCGCCGCGATCTGCAGCGGTTTCAGCGCCCTGTGCTACGCCGAGTTCGCCACGCTCATACCCATCTCGGGCAGTTCGTACTCGTACGCCTATGCGTCGCTGGGCGAACTGGCGGCCTGGTTCATCGGCTGGAACATGGTCGCCGAATACGGCATCTCCGCGTCCGCGGTCGCCGCCAGCTGGACCGGCTATTTCACCAGCCTGCTCGATCACATGGGCATTCACCTGCCCGTCGCGCTCACCGAAGCGCCGCTGGCGTTCACCGATGGCCACCTGGTCGCGACCGGCCATCTGTTCAACCTGCCCGCGGTAGCGATCGTGCTTGCGCTGACCTGGCTTTGCTATATCGGCATACGCGAGTCGTCCGGGCTGAACGCCTTGATGGTGCTGGTCAAGGTGGGCCTGATCGTGATCGTGGTGATCGCCGGTTACCGCTACGTGAACCCGGAAAACTGGCACCCGTTCATCCCCGAAGCGCAGGGCGACGGCAAGTACGGCTGGTCCGGCATCATGCGCGGCGCGGCCATGGTGTTTTTTGCCTATATCGGTTTCGAGGCCACGTCGACCGCGGCGCAGGAATGCAAGAATCCGCAGCGTGACCTGCCCTTCGGCATCCTGGTCTCGCTGGTGATCTGCACCGTGCTCTATCTGGCGATGGCCGCCGTATTGACCGGCCTGGTGCCGTACAACGTGCTGGATACCTCCGAGCCCGTGGTCACCGCTGTCGCAGCGCACCCGGAGCTGGGCTGGCTGCGGCTGATCGTGGAAATCGGCGCCATGATCGGGCTGTCCTCGGTCATCCTGGTCATGATCATCGCGCAGCCGCGCATCTTCATGATCATGGCGCGCGACGGCATGCTGCCGAAGGTGTTCGGCAAGGTGCACCCGCGCTATCGCACGCCGCACATCAACACGCTGATCACCGGCGCCGTGATCGCCCTGCTGGCCGCGATATTCCCGCTCGACCTGTTGGCCAACCTCACTTCGATGGGCACGCTTGATCGCGTTCTCCGCGGTCTGCGCCGGCGTGTTGATCCTGCGTCACACCATGCCGGATCTGCCACGCACGTTTCGCGTTCCCTGGGTCTGGTTTACCTGCCTGGCAGGTGTTGGCAGCTGTTTCGCACTGCTTTTCAGCCTGGACTGGTTCAACTGGGCGATCCTGGGCGTCTGGACGTTGCTGGGCCTCGCCATCTACTTTCTGTACGGGCGCCGGCATAGCTACCTGCGCGAGCTGGCGGTCGGACGCGGCGTCAGAGCCCATCTTCGCTGAAATGGCGAGGAACATGCCGACAAATTTCGTGATTTTCCGGATTTGTTGTCAACGCGCGAAAACAGGTTCGATCTAACAAAAACCTTGATGCCGCATCGACAAGTGGCTGTTTTTGCTGGTTTTGTGAGTGCTGTCCAGACAAATCGGCTCGAGGCTCGCCCATTCCCCGATCGCGGGAGTATCATCCTCAGTCCGCGGGTTGATCACTTGGCAGTGGGCCCCGGATCGCGGCTCGACGCGTCAGGTGGGTAAGCTCCTCAGCCTGACACGCCGGGCCGCACTTTTGTCCGCCATCTCACGCCGCATCACCTTCCCTTGCAGAGGTCGCGGACGCACTCGGCGCCACCTGCGCGGCAACGAAAAGGCCGGCAATGTGCCGGCCTTCGATCGCTGAATCGCGAAGCGGTCAGGCTTTCTTCGGCGTATGCGACACGCACCAGCCTTTCGCATTCACCGACTTGCCAGGAAACAGCTGGCACGGTCCGCGACCGCTAGCGCCCCGCCGTAGAACTGGCAATTGTCGCAAGTGTCACCGGCCTTGTGCTTTCGGATCCGTGGTCTTGTCCGGCATCCTCGACGTAACCCAGCGCCTTCGCCGTCGGATCCGTTTCGCTCAACGGCGGCAGATCGGCGGCGCGCGCGAAGCGCGGTAGTCCGCCGACGACCACAGCGGCCACGGTAGTACTGGCGGCCACTTTGAGGAACCGGCGACGCGATTCGATATCTTGTTCGTTCGACATGGGCAAGCCTCCGTCGTTATCTATCCAGCGCACCCTGCTCTGGACTCTCGCGGATGGTACGCCTGCCCCTGCAATCTTTCCTGACTGGCGAGAATGGCTCTCATTAACCGGAGGGCGGGGTCGGCCGCATGATATAGTTGCTGCTCATTTGGACGTCCAAACACCATGAGCCAAACCTTGCCAGGCACGATCCCGCCAAACTTGTTCGAGGCGTGTGCCGATGCCATCTCGGCGACCGCACGTGAGCTGGCCTCCTTGGGCTGGACGCCGGCCACCAGCAGCAACTTCTCGATGCGGGTCGATGCGGATCACGCGGCCATCACCGTCTCCGGCCGACACAAGGGTCGGCTCGGACGTGACGACATCATGCTGATCGATCTCGACGGTCATGCCGTCGGCACCGATGCGCGTCCCAGCGCAGAAACGGCGCTGCATACCCAGATCTACCGCCGATGGCCACAGATGGGCGCGGTACTGCATACACATTCGCGCACGCAGAGCGTGGCCTCGCGGCTATTCGCCAGTCACGGCGTCATCCGTCTGCAGGGCTGGGAACTGCAGAAGGCGATCACCGGCTATCTCACGCACGAAAGCACATTGGAGATTCCCGTTTTTCCGAATACCCAGCACATGCCCGAACTGGTCGCCCGGGTGGATGCATGGCTGGACGCCGGAAAACCGCTGCACGCCTACCTGATCGACGGCCACGGCATCTATACCTGGGGTCGTGACATGGCCGAAACCCAACGTCATCTGGAAGCGCTGGAGTTTTTGCTTGGCTGCGAACTGGACCTGAGAAAATTGAGGACATCATGAGCCGCCTGCGCATATTCGACGAAACACAACCGCAATCGCCCATGGCGGTGCTGGACGAACACGCAGCGATCGCCGCCGAACTGGGCAAGGTCGGCGTGCGCTTCGAACAATGGGCCGCGATGAAGCCCATCGCTCCTGGCGCCAGCCAGGACGAAGTGATCGCCGCCTACCGCGTCGACATCGACCGTTTGATGGGCGAGAAAGGCTATCAGGCGGTCGACGTGATCAGCCTTGCGCCGGACCATCCCGAGCGCGCCACGCTGCGGCAGAAGTTCCTCAGCGAGCATACGCATAGCGAGGACGAAGTGCGTTTCTTCGTCGCCGGCTCCGGCCAATTCACCCTGCACATCGACGGCAAGGTCTACGACATCCTGTGCGAACAGGGTGACCTGATCGGTGTGCCGGACGGCACCCGCCACTGGTTCGACATGAGCGAATCGCCCTACTTCGTGGCGATCCGGCTGTTCACCAACAAGGAAGGCTGGGTGGCGCAATTCACCGGTGACGATATTGCGGGGGGATTTCCGCGGATGCAGCCGCACGGGGTCAAACAGCCATGACCGAAATCCGCGCCATCCTCACCGACATCGAGGGCACCACCAGTTCGATCAGTTTCGTGCGCGACGTGCTGTTTCCCTATGCGCGCAAGCGGCTGCCCGCCTTCATCGAAACCCACGGCGACCAGCCCGAGGTGCAGCATTGGCTGCACGAGGCCGCGCGTGAAGCCGGGCTGGTCGAGGCCAGTCGGCAGGACATCATCGAATTGCTGCTGCAGTGGATCGACCAGGACCGCAAGTCCACCGCGCTGAAGGCGTTGCAGGGCATGATCTGGAGAGACGGTTATGCCGCCGCGGATTACCGCGCGCACATGTATCCCGAGGTCGCTGCCCGGCTGCGCGACTGGCGGGCCGATGGATTGCGCCTGTATGTCTATTCTTCCGGTTCCGTGCCGGCGCAGCAGCTGTTCTTCCGTTACAGCGAAGCGGGCGACCTGACCCCGTTGTTCGCCGGCTATTTCGACACGGAAACCGGCCCGAAACGCGAGGCCGCATCCTATCGGCGCATCGCCGAAGCCATCGGCGAACAGCCCACGCATATCCTGTTCCTGTCCGATATCGTGGAAGAACTCGATGCCGCTCAGGCGGCCGGTTTCCATACCGGATGGCTGATCCGCGAACCGCAGCCGCCGCCTGGTTCGCCGCGCCATCCCGTGTTCACCGACTTCAACGCGATCACACCTTCAACCTGACCGGCGATGTCACCATGCGCAGCGCCCTGACCGTCCTGCTCGCATTCGCTGCGGGAGTGCTTGTGATGGTGTGGTGGCCCGGCCATCGGGCGCCACTGCTCACCGCCATGCGCCATGCGCCCGCAACAACGGTCGCCGCCGCATCCCTCAGTGACGCGGCGGACGTAGCGGTCGCCGATGACGTGACCGACGGCGGTTATGACTGGCCGGACCAGGCACCGACACCGGAACAGGTGCTCTACGCTCAGCCGCGAATGATGCGCGATGCGCTCGCCGAATTGACTCCGAGAGTGGCCGGCAAGCCAAATCTTTATGCACTGGTGTTCGCGGGCGACGGTGGCGAAGACGTCTTTCGCAACGAAGCCGAGTACGCGGGCCAGCTGTTCGCAAAGCGTTTTGGCGCGAGCGCGCACACCCTGGTCCTAGAGAACAATCCAGCCGCGCTGACCACCCGACCACTGGCAACCTGGAGCAATCTGGAAACAGCGCTCGCCGGCCTTGAAAAAATCATGCAGCCCGAGCAGGACATCCTGCTGCTGTACATCACCAGCCATGGTGGCGAGGATCACACCTTGCTGGTGGACATGAATCCGCTGCCGCTGGATCAAATCGGCGCCGATGACCTGGCCGGCATCCTGGCTGCACATCGGTTCAAGTGGAAGGTAGTGGTGGTCAACGCCTGTTATTCCGGCGGATTCGTGCCGCCGCTGCGCGGCCCCGGTACTCTTGTACTCACGGCCGCCCGGGCCGATCGCAGTTCGTTCGGCTGTGGCAGCGATTCGGATATCACCTACTTCGGCAGGGCATGGCTGGTCGACGCCTTGAACCGCACGCCGGATTTCATCGACGCGTTCAGGCAGGCCAGCGGCGAAATCAGCCAATGGGAACGCCAGGACAAACTGACACCGTCGGAACCGCAGATCGCTATCGGCAGCGGCATTGCGGAGCAGCTCGCCTTGTGGCGCAAGGGTTTCACGCCTGGGCCAAAACTGGCATTCAAGCCGGCGACGACGGCGGGAGCGCACTGATCCGTTTGGTCGGTTGAAGGGCGTGGCGATCGGCCAACACGCTCGCGACGTCTCGCAGCGACAATCCCCGCGCGCGCAGCGCCACGGTGAGATGGAAGAGCAGGTCTGCCGCCTCGCCCAGCAGTTCGGCGTCGTTCTGCATTACGGCAGCCAGCGCCGTCTCGACGCCCTCCTCGCCGACTTTCTGCGCGATGCGGCGCATGCCGCCCTCGAACAACCTGGTGGTGTAACTGCCCGCCGGCCGCTCGGCGTGGCGTTGCGCGACCACCGCGTCGAGCTCGGCGAGGAAACCCAGCGGTGGCCGTACGCCTTCGCCGAAGCAGCTCGACGTGCCCAGATGACAGCTCGGGCCATGCGGCTCGGCCTGGACCAGCAACGTGTCGGCGTCGCAGTCGACGCGGATCGACTTCAGCGCCAGCACATGGCCGGAGCTCTCGCCCTTGGTCCACAGCCGCTGCTTGCTGCGGCTATAGAACGTCACCTGGCCGCCGGCCTGGGTCTGTGCCAGCGCTTCGGCGTTCATGTAACCGAGCATCAGCACTTCGCCGCTGAGCCAGTGCTGCACGATCGCCGGCAGCAGGCCATCGCCTTTTGCCCAGTCGAGACGGCTGACGTCGATGTTGGATTCGATGGCCATGGCAGGCTCCAGAAACTAGAGACGAACGGCCACACCCTGGCCGCGTAGATAGTGCTTGAGTTGCGGGATCGCGATGGCGCCCGTATGGAACACGCTGGCCGCCAGCGCGCCATCCACGTCGGCCTCGATGAAGGCGTCGCGGAAATGTTCCGGCGCACCGGCGCCGCCGGAAGCGATCAGTGGCACGTGGCATATCGCGCGAGCCAACGCCAACTGGCCGAGGTCGTAGCCGCGGCGCACGCCGTCGCTGCCCATGCAATTGAGCACCACTTCACCCGCTCCGCGTCGCTGCACCTCGACGATCCAGTCCATCGTCCGCCGTGCCAGTGCCTGCGTCTTCGCCGGGTCGCCGGTGTACTGGTGCACGCGCCATTCGCCGTCGGCATCGCGCAACGAGTCGATGCCGACTACCACGCATTGCACGCCGAACGCGGCGGCCAGTTCGTCGATCAACCCGGGCCGTTCAAGCGCCGGCGAGTTCACCGAAACCTTGTCCGCGCCCGCATACAGCACTGCGCGCGCCTCTTCGATCGAGCGGATGCCGCCCGCCACGCAGAAAGGGATGTCGATCACCCGCGCCACCCGCTCGACCCAGCCGCGGTCCACGCTGCGCCCCTCGGGGCTGGCGGTTATGTCGTAGAACACCAGCTCGTCGGCGCCTTCGTCGCGATAGCGCAGTGCGAGATCCACGATCTCGCCCATCACCACGTGATCGCGGAAGCGCACGCCCTTGACCACCTGGCCATCGCGCACGTCGAGGCAGGGAATGATGCGTCGGCTCAGCATGCCAGCGCCTCTTCCAGCGTGAAGCGCCCCTCGAGCAGCGCACGCCCAAGGATCACGGCCTTCGCGCCGGCTTCGCGTGCAGCGCGAATATCGGCCAGCGAGCGCACGCCTCCCGATGCCTGCAGGGCAAGCTCGGGCACGCGGTCGGTCAGGTGCCGATACAGTTCGAGGTTGAAGCCCGCGAGCATGCCGTCGCGCTCGATGTCGGTGCACAACAGGTGGCGCGCACCGTGCTCGGCATACCAGGGCGCCAGTTCGTCCAGCGTGGTCGCTTCGATTTCGGTCCAGCCCGCACTGGGCAGCAACCAGTCGTTGCCGACGAGGCGGGTGTCCAGCGCGATGGTGATGTGGTCGCTGCCGAACGACTCCAGCCAGCCGGCCACCCGCTGCGGATCGCGGATGGCCACGCTGCCCAGCACCACGCGGCGCACGCCGACGTCAAACAGTCGCCGCAGATCGGCCTCGTCGCGCACGCCACCACCGGCCTGCACGTCGATGCCGTGGTCGGCAATCGCCTTGATCACGGCCAGGTTGTCCAGGTTGCCCGACCGCGCACCGTCGAGATCGACCACGTGCAGCCAGCGCGCGCCGGCGTGCAGGTAGCGCAAGGCCAGTTCGCGCGGATCGGGGGCATAGGTGGTCTGCTGGGCGTAGTCGCCCTGGCGCAGGCGCACCACGCGTCCGTCGCGCAGATCGATGGCGGGGATGACGTCGAAGCTCATAGGCTGAGGAAATTCTTCAACAAGCGCGCGCCGACGGCGGCCGAGCGTTCCGGATGAAATTGCATGCCGTGGAAATTGCCACGGGCCACGACTGCCGAAAATTCGCCGGCATGGTCGGTGCTGGCCAGGGTGAAATCACCCACCGGCATCGCGTAGCTGTGCACGAAGTACGCCTGGTCGTCATCGTCCAGCCCGGCCAGCAACGGATGCGGCCGCTGCACGGATAGACCGTTCCAGCCCATGTGCGGCACGCGCCGACCGGGGGCTTCGGCAAAACGGCGCACCGGTGCCGGAATCAATCCGAGGCACTCCGTGTCGCCCTCTTCCGAATGCGAGCACAGCAGTTGCATGCCCAGGCACACGCCAAGCACGGGCTGTTCCAGCGAACGCAGCACATCGACCAGACCCAGCTCGCGCAGTCGCGCCATGCCAGGGCCAGCCGCGCCCACGCCAGGCAGGATCACCTTGTCGGCAGCGCGAATCGCGACCGCGTCGGAAGTCAGTGCAGCATCCACGCCCAGCCGATGCAGCGCATAACGCACCGAACCGATATTGGTGCCGCCGGCGTCGACCAGGACCACGCTCATCACAGCGCGCCCTTCGTGCTCGGCAGCTCGCTGCCTTCGCGACGGATCGCCTGACGCAGCGTGCGCGCCACCACCTTGAAGCAGGCCTCGACCATGTGGTGCGCGTTGTCGCCGTGCACGGACAGGTGCAGGTTCGCGCCCAGCGTCTCGCATAACGAGCGGAAGAAGTGCGGTACGAGTTCGGTCGGCACTTCGCCCACGCGCTCGCGTGGGAAAGTACCCTCGAACACGAAGTATGGACGGCCGGACAGATCCAGCGCCGCGCTGGCCTGCGACTCGTCCATCGGCAGGGTGAAGCCGTAGCGGCCGATGCCGCGCTTGTCGCCGATCGCCTGCTTCAAGGCACTGCCCAGCGCCAGCGCGCAGTCTTCGATGGTGTGGTGTTCATCGATGTGGGTGTCGCCGTCGCACCGCAGGTCCAGCGCGAAACCGCCGTGCTTGCCGATCTGCTCCAGCATGTGGTCGAAGAAGCCCAGCCCGGTATGCGCCTGCGGTTCGGCTATCTTGTCCAGGTCCACGCTGACGGTGATCCGGGTTTCCCTGGTGTTGCGCACCACTGTGGCAACGCGCGGTGCATCGAGCAGCTGGTGCGCCAGTTCCTCCCAGTTCACGCCCTGCGGGCCGACGCGGAAGCCGCGCACACCCATGTTCGCGGCGAACTGCAGGTCCGTTTCGCGATCGCCGACCATCGCCGACGCCGCGCGGCTCCAGCCGTCGTCAGCCAGGTAGTGACGCAGCATGCCAACGCCGGGCTTGCGCGTGTCGAGGCCTTCATGCGGAAAGCTGCGGTCGATCAGCACCTTGCGGAAGGCGATGCCCTGCGAGGCGAGGATGCGCAGCAGCAGTTCGTGCGGTCCGGTGAAATGCGACTCCGGGAAACTGTCGGTGCCCAGGCCATCTTGATTGGTCACCATCACCAGTTCGTAACCGGCGGCAACGAAGCGCTGCAGCGCGGCAATCACGCCGGGCAGCAGGGCCAGCTTCTCGTAGCTGTCGATCTGCTCATCGGCCGGCTCCTCGATCAGGCAGCCGTCGCGGTCTACGAAGAGAATCTTGCGGCTCGTGTTCATGTCGACCCCTCGACAGACGCCCGGTCACCCCTGCCCGGACCCTCCAGAGAAGCCGCCCGATGGGCAATGCCTCGATCGGAGGCCAGCACGGCCAGCACCCGATCATTCTCCGCCGGCGTGCCGATGGTGATACGCAGCGCATCGCCGAGGTTCGGGTAACGGCGCACGTCGCGCACCACAATGCCGGCCGCGAGCAGGCGCTGGTAGACGGCACTGGCATCGTCGAAGCGCACAGCCAGGAAATTCGCCTGCGACGGCAACACCTCGCGCACACCGGACAATCGGCGCAGCGCTGCCTGCATCCGCACGCGCTGCTCGCGCACGATGGCGACATGCCCTCGCGCATTCGCCTGGCCCCAGCCGGACAACGCCAGCAACGCGGCGTCCACGCACGGCAACGGCAGCGGGTACGGCGCCATGATCCGACGCAGCAGCGCGACGACCTCGGCATTCGCCAGCAAACTGCCGACGCGCACCCCGGCAAGCGCCCAAGCCTTGGACAAGGTGCGCAACACGGCAAGGTTGTCGTGGCGATCGATCAGGTCCGCCACGCTGCCCGCATCGCTGAACTCCACGTAGGCCTCGTCCACCACCAGCAGGGCGCGACCGCTCAGCGTCTGCGCCAGCCGCTCGACCGCAGCGCGAGGCACCGGCTGGCCGGTGGGGTTGTTCGGCGTGCAGATGAAAACCAGCTTCACCGCCGGGGTCAGCGCCGCCAGCAGGGCTTCCACGTCCAGGCGGAAATCCGCCGCCAGTGGTACCTCGACGATGCCCGCGTCCTGCACCCGTGCGCACACCGCGTACATGCCGAACGTGGGGGGCTGGATCAGGACGGCGTCGCGGCCGGCGCGGCAGAACGCACGCACCAGCAGGTCAATCGCCTCATCGCTGCCGCGGCCGACCAGCAACTGTTCGCGACGCACGCCATAGAGCGTCGCCAGTGCATCGACCAGCGCCGCGGGCTGCGGCTCGGGATAGCGATTGCAGCCGAGGCCGTGGTCGCCCACCGGGGCCCATGCCGACTCGTTCGCGTTGAGGAAGACCTCGCCGCCGCTGGCTTCCATCCGCGCCGAGGAATACGGCTGCATCGCCCGGATTTCCGGCCGGGCCAGATCGAGCACGCTCATGACTGCGCCCCCAAGGTTTCCAATCGCAAGGTCACCGCGCGGCGGTGCGCCTCCAATTGTTCGGCCGCCGCCAGCGTCGCCGTGCACGGGCCGATGTTGCGCAAGCCTTCTTCGCTGACTTCCTGCACGCTGATCTGCTTCTGGTAACTGGCCACCGACACGCCGCTGTGGCTGCGTGCGTAGCCGTAGGTCGGCAGCACGTGGTTGCTGCCGCTGCAGTAGTCGCCCACCGATTCGGGCGTCCACTGGCCGAGGAAGATCGAGCCAGCGCTCTCGATGTCGTCCAGCAGGGCGCGCGGCGCTGCCACCTGCAAGATCAGGTGTTCAGGCGCGTAGCGGTTGCTCACCTCGACCGCCTGCACCAGCGAGTCGACGGCGATCAGCCGGCTCTGCGCCAGTGCCTGGCGGGCGATCGCGCCGCGCGGCAGTTCGGCGCACTGGCGCTCGACTTCGGCGGCCACCTGGTCCAGCAACTCGGCGGACGGACTCAGCAGGATCACCTGCGAATCCGGGCCATGCTCCGCCTGCGACAGCAGGTCGGCGGCGACGAACACGGGGTTAGCCTCGGCATCGGCGATCACCAGCACTTCCGACGGGCCTGCCGGCATGTCGATCGCGGCCCCGTCCGGGTCGCACGACACCTGCAGCTTCGCCTCGGTGACCCAGGCGTTGCCCGGACCGAACAGCTTGTCGCACTTGGGTACGCTGTCCGTGCCGTAGGCCATCGCGGCGATCGCCTGCGCGCCGCCCAGCTTGAACGCCTTGTGCACGCCGGTGAGGCGAGCGGCATATAGCACCGCCTCGTCGCAATGCCCATCGGACCGCGCCGGCGAACACAGCACCACTTCGCGGCAACCGGCGATATGCGCCGGCACACCCAGCATCAGGGCGGTCGACGGCAACGGTGCACTGCCGGCCGGCACGTACAGGCCGACCCGGCCGATCGGACGCAGCATGCGCTCGACCCGGACGCCGGGTGCGGTATCCACTGCCACCGGTTGCGGTGCCGCCGCGCGATGGAACAGCTCGATGCGTGCGGCCGCCTCGCGAATCGCCGCCTTCAGGACCGGATCGAGGAAGGCTTCGGCTGCAGCGAATTCGGCCTCGTCCACCTCGATCGCGTCCAGCGTGCAGCGATCGTATTTCGCGCTGAGCTCGCGCAACGCCATGTCGCCTTGCGCGCGCACGGCGGCGATGATCCGCTCGACACCGTGGCGCAGTTCGTCCCCGCGCGAATGCGCGGGCCGAGCGAGCGCATCGTGACGTTCTGTTTCATCCAGCGCGTTCCAGTCCAGACGTTTCATGCCAGCCAGCTCTTCATGCAAGCATCTTCTCCACCGGCAGCACGAACATTTCGCGTGCACCGGCTTTCTTGATTTCCTCCAGTTGCCGCCAGCTCACCTCGCCGGCGCACAGTGCCTGCAGCATCAGCTGGTCGGGCTGGCCAGCCACCGTCAGCAGGGTTGGCTGCGGGCCACCAGGCAACAGGCGGGTGACGGCATCCAGCGTGTGCCGTGAGGTCTGCAGCAGCAGCAAGCGCGACTCGCGCACCTGGATCACTCCGTCCAGCCGCTTCAGCAACAGGTCCAGCATGTCGCCGCGTTCGTCCACCGGCAGGGTCAGCGGCCCTGCCAACACAGCTTCGCTTTCCAGCAGCACATCGGCTTCGCGCAACTGGTTTGCCACCAGCGTCCCGCCGCTCTGCACCAGATCGCAGATCGCGTCGGCCGTGCCCAGTTTCGGCGCGATCTCCACCGAGCCGTTCAAGGTCACCACGCCGGCGTTCACGCCATGCGTGCGCAACCATTCGCCAAGCAGTCCGGGATAGGACGTGGCGATGCGCCGGCCTTCCAGTTGTTGCGGTCGTTGATAGTCGAGCTCCTGCGGCACGGCGATCGACAACCGGCAGCGGCCGAAACCGAGCGGTCGCAATTCGGTCAGCGGCTCGGCGTCGCGCCCGGCGGTGAGCTGGAACTCGCCCAGGACATTGCGCCCGACGATGCCCAGGTCGCACACGCCCTGCGCGATCAGCCCGGGGATATCGTCGTCGCGCACCAGCAGCAGATCGACCGGCTCGCCGTCGCCGAAGCAGAACAGCTTGTCGCGGCTTTGCCGAAAGCTCAGCCCGCAACGGTTGAGGAGGTCGAGCGCCGGCTCGGTAAGCCGGCCGGATTTCTGCATGGCGATGCGCAGCCGGTCGCGAGCCTTCATGTCTTCGCCTTCTTGCCGGGGACACGGCGGCGCGAGGCATGCGCCGCCGCGGCAAGATAGCCGCCGTTGCCCTGATTGAGATAGCGCGCCACCCGGCCGATGGTGGTGATGCTCACCGCAGTGCGCTCGTGGATCTCGCGGTAGGACACGCCGTCGAGCAGATACGGCACCACCCGCCAGCGATCCACCAGCACTTCCATTTCCGCCGGCGTGCACAGGTCGCGCAGGAACGCGGCCATCTCATTGGCGTTCTTCAGGGACAGCAAGGCTTTGCAGAGACTGAGTTCGGCGGACTCATCGGGGGTCTCGGGATGCAGCGATCGACGCTTCATAATGTGTTAATGCATTAATACAATGGATCGCATTGTACATGGTTTTGCATGGACACAAACTGCAGAGCGAGTCATGCGCAGCGGCTGGCCGTTTTGCGAACTCGTCGATCATGCGGTCTCGCGATCAGCTCAGAGAAACTGCCGGCCTATCCAGAAACAAAAAACCCCCGCCGAGGCGAGGGTCTCGTGAACGGCAAGAGCTGTGTGCTCAGGCTGATTTCTTTTTCGGCGCAGCCTTCTTTGCGGCGACCGGCTTGGTCACGGTCGGCTTGGCGCCGACGACTGCCGGCGACACGGTGTGCGCACGGGTATTGCCATAGCTGCCGCGGTAGGTCTTGCCGCGACGGGTCTTGCGATCGCCCTTACCCATGGGAACTCCTTGATTCGTGGGATGAATGATCTGCAATCATAGCAGGTCGGCCCGAGCTGCCATAGTCAGGGATGGTCGTGGCCCGAGCAGCCCCGCGTCTCGTCCGGACAATGGCCGGGATCGATCTGCACGGTCACGTGCTGGATATGGAACCGCTCCAGCAACATCAGCCTGATCGCCTGCAGCGCCTGCGCGCTGTCAGCGGGTTTGTGGAGTTCGGCATGCAAGGTGGCCATGCGCGAACCGGACGCCAGTTGCCAGACGTGCAGGTGGTGGACATCGCGGATCGATGGATCGGCATCGCGCAGCGACGCCTCCACCAGCGCACTGTCCATGCCGTCGGGCACGCCTTCGAGCAGGATGTGCGCCGACAGTCGCAACAGCTTCCATGCGCTGTTGAGGATAAGCAGCGATACCAGCAGCGACAGCACCGGATCGGCCCAGAGCCAGCCGAACCAGCGGATCGCCAGCGCTGCCAACACGGCGGCTAGCGAGCCCAGCAGATCGCCGAGTACATGCAGGCTGGCGCCGGCAAGATTGACGTCGTCGTGCGCGTGGCCGTGCAGTGTGCGCAGTACCAGCAAGTTCACCAGCAAGCCTGCGACCGCCACTACCAGCATCACGCCCGAAAGAATCGCACCGGGATGTACCAGTCGCATCACCGCTTCGTAGATGATCCATCCGACCAGCACGAACTGGCTCAGCGCATTGACGAAGCCGACCAGCACTTCCATCCGTCCGTAGCCGTAGCTGCGTCGCGCATCCGCCGGCCTGGCGGCCATCCATGCACCAACAACCGCCAGCAGCAGGGCCAGCGCATCGACCATCATGTGGCCGGCATCGGCGAGCAAGGCGAGCGAACCGGACCACAGGCCGCCGACCACTTCGATCACCATCATCGCGGCAGTCAGGACCAACGCGAACAACAGTTTGCGACTGCGTCCATCGCCCGCGTGGACATGATCGTGGGTGTGCGAATGATCGTGCTGCTGGGTGCCGGACATGTTCATCCGCGCATGCTAGAAACGGCACCGGCCGTTACACAATCACCCGCCGTCGGAAACATTCCGCCGACCTTCAGTGCGCGCATTGCGCATCGTGCACGTGGCGCCCCTCGTGGCGGCTGTCGCGGCGCAGATTGACGAAATGCGCACTGGCCAGCAGCAGGCCGCCGCAGGTCACCAGCACGCTGTGCAGCATCGCTGAATACGCTTCGGCGTAGGTAACGCCGAGCAGCAGCAACACCAGGCCCGGGATCGCCAGCACCAGGGGCAACGGCCGCTGATGGCGACGAAAGCCGCGAATCAGTGCCACCAGCGCCAGCGCGCAGGCGAACAGCACAAAGCCGCGTTCAAAACGCTGGTCGGCGAGAAACTCCAGCCCCACGACGGGCAACAGCACGAGCACGAACGGCAACAATGCACAGTGGATCGCGCACAGGAACGAGGCCGTCGCACCGATGCGATCGGCCATCTGCCACATGCGGGATTTGTTCGCCTGCTCGGAATCCATCGGCCTGCTCCGGCGTCACCAGGTATGGCGACTTTTGTCCGGTGCACGCATGTTACTTTATAACACTCCCCAGCACCACACCCGGCAGGCGTGGCTTCAGGCCTTGCGGCAATGCTTGCAGGTGCCGTGCACTTCCAGGGTTTGCGCCTGCGGGCGGAAACCCAGCGCGCGGGCCTGTGCCTCGATCAGTTCGGCCACCCGTTCATCGCAGACCTCCTGTGCACTGGAGCAGGTATCGCAGATCAGAAATGGGACCTGGTGCGCCTCGGTCGGGTGATGGCAGGACACGAAGGCGTTGATCGACTCCAGCTTGTGGATGAAGCCGTTCTCCAACAGGAAATCCAGGGCGCGATAGACCGTGGGAGGCGCCGCGTTGCCGTGCTTTTCGCGCAGCTGATCGAGCAGGTCGTAGGCCTTGACCGGCTTGTGGGCGGCGGCAATCAGTTCCAGCACTTCCTTGCGCAACGGGGTCAGCCGCAGCCCGCGTTCCTCGCTGGCGTGTTCCACCGCACGCACGAAACCCTTGGCATCGTGATGATGCGCGGGGTGCGTGTGCGGATTGTCCGTGGAATTGCTCAAGGCACACCTCTTCGTTTGATCATACTCTGCCGCCCTTACGGGGTCCGACGGGGTCAACGGCGCAGTGGCGGTGGCGTCACACCAGGTTTTGGTCGCGGCCTGAGCAGGACCACGATCCAGCCGATCGGACCCAGCACGCACGACCATACGATGCCTTCCAGCAATCTCCCACGCCACCAGCCGATCAGCGCGCCCACGGCGACAAACAGCAGGTTCCACCAGAACATGGCTGCCCACGGCAGCATATTCAACAGGTTGAAGAAGACGTGCCAGAACGCCCCCGGCGCATCGAGATCGACGCCCTGGGTAGCCTTGGCAAGCCACTCGTCCATGCCGACGTCAGTTTGTCAGCCGCATCGCGAGGGTCAGCCTCGCGCCATGACGATCGCATCGTCCATGCGCTTGAGCGCCTCGACGCGACCGACGAGATAGATCGTCTGGTCGATCGACGGCGACACCTGGGTTCCCGTCATGGCCACCCGCAGCGGCTGGGCGATCTTGCCCATGCCGAGTTCGAGCCTTGCGGCCACCTGTTCGATTACCTGATGGATGGCTTCGGGCTTCCACTCGCATTGTGCCAGCAGTGGTTTTGCCGCATCGAGGACGGCCACCGCAGTGTCGTTCTTCAGATGTTTGGCAACCGCTTTTTCGTCCCATTCGGCGATCGGCGCGTACCAGATCATGGCCTTCTCGACCATTTCCTTGAACGTATGCACGCGATCGCGCAACGCCACGATGACGTCGGCCGGTGCCGGCCCGTGCGAGGTATCGACGCCCGCGCGGGCCAGATGCCAGGCGAACTCCGGCGCCAGCGATTGCGGGTCATCGGTCTTCAGGTAATGCTGGTTGAGCCAGGCCAGCTTTTCGGTGTCGAAGCGCGAAGCGGCCTTGTTGACGTCGGCGATGTCGAACAGCGCAATCATCTCCTCGCGCGAGAAAATCTCCTGGTCGCCGTGCGACCACCCCAGCCGTACCAGGTAGTTGAGCAAGGCGTGCGGCAGAAAGCCATCGTCGCGGTATTCCATCACGCTGACCGCGCTGGTGCGCTTGGAGAGCTTCTTGCCTTCCTTGTCGAGGATCATCGGCAGGTGTGCGAACTCCGGCACCTTGGCGCCCAGCGCGTGATAGATGTTGATCTGGCGCGGCGTGTTGTTGACGTGGTCGTCGCCGCGGATCACCTCGGTGATGCCCATGTCGATATCGTCGACGACCACGGCGAAGTTGTACGTGGGCCAGCCGTCGGAGCGGAAGATCACCAGATCGTCCAGCTCGTTGTTCGCCCATTCGATGCGGCCCTTGACCTTGTCGTCGAACACTACCGAGCCTTCGCCCGGATTGCGGAAACGGATCACGCGATGGGGATCTTCGCGGAAAGGCTCGTTGCGGTCGCGATAATGGCCGTTGTAGCGCGGCTTTTCGCCCTTCGCCATCGCGGCCTCGCGCATTGCCTCGATCTCCGCCTTGCTCTCGTAGGCGTAATAGGCCTTGCCGGCAGCCACCAGTTCGTCGGCGACCTGCCTGTAACGATCCAGCCGCTGGGTCTGGTAGAACGGGCCTTCATCCGGGTCCAGTCCGAGCCAGTGCATCGCGTCGATGATGGCCTTCACCGCCGCATCGGTCGAGCGCTCGCGATCGGTGTCCTCGATGCGCAGGATGAATTCACCACCACGGCGGCGCGATTCCAGCCAGCAATACAGCGCGGTGCGCGCACCGCCGATATGCAGGAAGCCGGTGGGGCTGGGGGCGAAGCGGGTGCGTACGGTCATCGGAGTTCGACAGCGAGAGGTGAAGCTGTCGATTTTAGCCGATGCCGCACACAACCCGGGCTCGGATCGATCATTTCACGTGGATGGTGATCTTCCTCGACACCACCGCCGGATCGAACGGCACGTGGTTCTGGTCGCCAAGTTCCAGTTGCAGAGTGTGCGTGCCGGGCTTCAGCTTGAGCGTGGTCTCGGTCTGGCCGCCACCGAAGTGGAGGTGGTTGGCGTCGTTAGGGATCGGCCGGCCTGCGGCAGGCAGTTCTTTCACGTCGACCAGTAGGTGATGGTGGCCGGTGTGCTCCTTGGTCACCCCGGCCGGTGCCACGCCCATGCCCTTGAGACCGAAACGCACGATGACGTCCTGGCCCACGGTGGCGCCGTTGGCGGGCGAAATGATGTAGACCGCGGCGCCGCCGGGTGCTGGCGTAACCGGCAGGCCAGCGTTGGCGGCCAGCGCGGCGCCGGTCAATCCGGTCAGGGCAAGGGCGAGCAGGATGCGTTTCATCATCGGTCTCCAGTGGTGAAGGATGACCCAGTGTAAGCGAGGCGGCGCCTTCGAAGCCGCCGCCGTTCACCATGACGTCATGCGCCCGCCATGTCGTCGCAATGCTGGCCGGCGAAGCTGCGCGCAGCCAGCACGGGTGTCGTCATGCGCATCGGTATCGTCAGCGAAACCTATCCTCCGGAAATCAACGGCGTCGCACTGACCGTGCATCATTTCGCCGCCGGCCTCGCCGCGCGTGGCCACAGCATCGACCTGATCCGCCCGCGGCAGCCAGAACCGCACCCCGATGAACGCGGCATCGAAGCATTCGAAATGCGTGGCGTCGGCCTGCCCTTCTATCCCGGCTTGCGTCTGGGTATGCCGGCCGGTCGCCGCTTGCGTCGGCACTGGCAAGAACAGCGTCCCGATGCGGTCTATGTCGCCACCGAAGGCCCGCTCGGCTGGTCAGCCATGCGCGCAGCCAGGCATCTGCGCATTCCGCTCAGTAGCGGATTTCACACACGCTTCGACCATTACGCCGGCCATTACGGCGTGAGCATGCTCACACCGCTGGTGCGCGGTTACCTGGGCCGTTTCCACCGGCGCGCCATGACCACTCTCGTACCGACCAGCGCGCTAGCGCAGGAGTTGCACGCCATGGGCATCGACAATGCACGTCTGTTGCGCCGCGCAGTGGACGCGAAACTGTTTCATCCGGACCGCCGCGATGCAACATTGCGCGCAAGCTGGGGGGTCGATGCCACGACGCCGGTGGTGCTGTACGTCGGGCGCATCGCGCCGGAAAAGAATCTTCAGCTGGCGGTGCAGGCTTTTCACGCGATCCGGCAACAGGTGCCGCAGGCACGCTATGTATGGGTTGGTGACGGCCCGGCACGCGCCACGCTGCAGATGCAGAATCCGGACTTCATCTTCGCTGGCGTGCAGCGCGGGGAAGCGCTGGCGCGTCATTACGCCAGCGCCGACCTTTTCCCGTTCCCCAGCCTGAGCGAGACGTTCGGCAACGTGATCATCGAGGCGATGGCCGCCGGCTTGCCGGTGATCGCGTTTGCGCAAGGGGCTGCGCGCGAGCACCTCGCCGACGGTATCAACGGCTACAGCATCGAACCAGGCGACGCGACCGCGTTCGTTCGTGCGGCGACAAAGCTGGCCGGCAACCCGGCGTTGATCCGGCACATGGGACGCGCCGCCCATGCCGGTGTGGCAGGTCTGTCGCCCGAGGCGGTGATCCGCGATTTCGAAACCCTGCTCCGCGAAATGGCCGAGGAGAACGTGCATGGACATGCCGACATCGCCGCCAGCTCTTGAACGCCTCTCCGGACCGCGGTTCGCCCTGGATCACCGGGTTTGCGTGATAGCAAACCACTGGGGCGCCCGTCGTCTGGTCGGACAGTTTTTCGGCACGATCAGCCGGCTCGGCGACGGTCTGTTCTGGTATGCGCTGATGGCTGCATTGGCGTTCCTTGGTGGTCAACGCGGCATCGCCGCCGCCATGCATATGGCGGCGACCGGGCTTGCGGCTCTGCTGCTGTATCGGCTGTTGAAGCGCTGGACACGCCGCCAGCGTCCGTACCGCGCCTGTCCCGATGTCATCGCCCATGTACCGCCGCTGGACGAATTCAGTTTCCCATCCGGTCATACCTTGCAGGCTGTGGGTTTCAGCATCGTGGCGCTGGCCTGGTATCCGATGCTGGCGCCACCGCTGCTGGTGTTCACTGCGCTGGTCGCCGCCTCGCGGGTGATCCTCGGCCTGCACTATCCCAGCGATGTGCTGGCGGCCGTCGCCATCGGCAGCATGCTTGGTGCGATGTCGTTGTGGCTGATGCCGCCATGCTGACCGTGGCGGCGTTGGGCAACATGTGTGCACGCCGTCACAAGCGCCTTTGAGGTCAGGTAGATAGCCTACTTTTCCACAGCCTCGTACAGAAGCCGCGCACAAGCTGTGTGGAAAACTGTTCGCGATTCGATGTGACGCCGCGTCGATTGCGACGGTCGTCATGCGCAATCCATGACCAACGCGTAGCAAGTGCCTGATGGACAAGCGGCAAACGTGGTTTGTCCACAGGCTTTACCGAAACACGTCCACACGCTTTGTGGAAAACTCCGCAACGAAAACGATGATGCCGCCCGGAGGCGGCATCGTTCGGGGCAACCCGCGACTCTTGTCAGGCCGCGCGCGGCGCCTTCGTCAGGATGCCGAAAAGGTCGGCCAGTTTGTCGCGCATCTCGCGGCGATCGACGATCAGATCGATCGCACCATGATCGACCAGGAACTCCGAACGCTGGAAGCCTTCGGGCAGCGTTTCACGCACGGTCTGCTCGATCACGCGGGGGCCGGCAAAACCGATCAACGCCTTCGGCTCCCCAATGTTGATGTCGCCCAGCATCGCCAGGCTCGCGGACACGCCGCCGGTGGTCGGGTTGGTAAGCACGCTGATGTACGGCACGCCGGCATCACGCAGGCGCGCCAGCGCAGCCGAGGTCTTGGCCATCTGCATCAGCGAGAACAGCGCCTCCTGCATGCGCGCGCCGCCGGTGGCGGAGAAGCACACCAGCGCGCTCCTGTCGGCCAATGCACGCTCGGCGGCGCGGGCGAATTTCTCGCCCACCACCGAGCCCATCGAGCCGCCCATGTAGGCGAACTCGAACGCCACCGCCATCAGCGGACGGCCCTTGAGCTTGCCGCTCATCGCGACCATCGCGTCCTTCTCGCCCAATTTTTTCTGGGTGGCGATGATGCGATCGCGATATTTCTTGGTGTCGCGGAATTTCAATGGATCGGTGGGCTCCAGGCTGGCCCACAATTCCTGCGCCGACCCCTCGTCCAGCAGCGCATCGAGCCGCATGCGCGCGCTGATGTAGTGATGATGGCCGCACTTGGGGCAGACCATCAGGTTGCGTTCCAGCTCCGGCTTGTACAGCACGGTGCCGCAACCGCCGCACTTCTCCCACACGCCCTCGGGCACCGAACCCTTGCCGCCGTTCGTACTCTGCGGGCGGGTGCGCGGGTTCATGATTTTCTGCAGCCAGTTCATCGCATCACCTTGATCATTCGTGAGCGCGCCACCTGCAGGCGGCGCTCGTTCTCAATGCGCATCGAGTGCGCTGCGGATCGGCGCGAGAAACGCCTGGACCCGCACGGTTATGTCGTCGGCATCCGTTGCCCCGGCCAATCGCTCGACCAGCGCGCTGCCAATCACCACCGCGTCGGCAAAATCGGCAATCGCCTTCGCGCTTGCCGCGTCGCGGATACCGAAGCCCACCGCCACCGGCGCTTTCGCATGCGCCCGAACATCGGCCACGCGCGCAGCGATATCGCCAGTGCTCAACTGTGCCGCACCGGTGATGCCGGCAAACGACACATAGTACAGGAAACCCTCCGCCGACCCGCACAGCTGCGCCATACGTGCGGGTGCGGTGGTCGGCGCGGCCAGCAGGATCTGCTGCAGCCCGGCGTCGCGCAGCGGCTGCAGGACGGCGGCTTCTTCCAGCGGGCAGTCGACCAGCAGCACGCCGTCGACACCCGCCTCGACGGCTTCCTGCGCGAAGCGCGCATAGCCGTGGATCTCGACCGGATTCAGGTAGCCCATCAGCACGATCGGCGTCTCCGCATCGCGCTGGCGGAACGCGGCGACCCAGCCCAGCACCTGGTCCAGGCCAATGCCCTTTGCGATGGCCCGCTCACTGGCATGCTGGATCACCGGGCCATCGGCCATCGGATCGGAAAACGGCACGCCCAGTTCGATCAGGTCGGCGCCCGCCCCAACCAGTGCGTGCATCATCGCCACCATATGCTGCGGCGACGGATCGCCCGCCGTGACGAACGGAATCAGGCCCGTGCGGCCCGCAGCTTTCAATGTAGCGAAACGGCGGTCGATCCTGCTCATACGTCGACCCCCTCGCGCGCGGCGATCGTGTGCACGTCTTTGTCGCCACGGCCGGACAGGTTGCACAGCACGATGCCGTCCTTCGGCATGTCCCGCGCCAGCTTGATCGCCTGCGCCACCGCATGACTGGATTCCAGCGCGGCAAGAATGCCTTCGCTGCGCGCCAGCAGATGGAACGCCTCCATCGCCTCGTCATCGGTCACCCCGACGTATTCGGCGCGACCGGCGTCCTTCAGGAACGCATGCTCGGGGCCGACGCCGGGGTAATCGAGGCCGGCGGAGATCGAATGCGTCTCGGTGATCTGGCCATTGTCGTCGCACAGCACGTAGGTGCGATTGCCGTGCAGTACACCGGGACGACCAGCGGCCAGCGACGCGGCATGATGACCCGTCGCGATGCCCTCACCCGCAGCCTCGGCGCCGACGATGCGCACGTCGGCATCATTGAGGAAGGCGTGGAACAGGCCGATCGCGTTGGAGCCGCCGCCGACGCATGCGGTCAGCACGTCGGGTAGGCGGCCGTATTCCTGCAGCATCTGCGCACGCGCCTCGCGGCCCACGATCGCGTTGAAGTCGCGCACCATCAGCGGATACGGATGCGGCCCGGCCACGGTGCCGATGATGTAGAAGGTGTCGGCGACGTTGGTGACCCAGTCGCGCATCGCCTCGTTCAACGCGTCCTTCAGCGTTTTGGAGCCCGAGGTGACCGGCACGACTTCGGCACCGAGCAGCTTCATGCGATAGACGTTTATCTTCTGTCGCTCGATGTCGACCGCACCCATGTACACCACGCACTTCAGGCCGAGTCGCGCGGCCACCGTGGCGCTGGCCACGCCGTGCTGGCCGGCACCGGTCTCGGCGATGATGCGCGGCTTGCCCATGCGCTTGGCGACCAGCGCCTGGCCCACCGTGTTGTTGATCTTGTGCGCGCCGGTGTGGTTCAGGTCCTCGCGCTTGAACAGGATGCGCGCGCCACCGACCTGCTTCGACAACCGCTCGGCGTGGTAGATCGGGCTTGGCCTGCCGACGTAATGTTTCAGGTCGCGGTCGAGCTCGGCGATGAAGGCCGGATCGTCGCGCAGGCGAAGGTACGCCTCGGTCAGTTCCGCCAGCGGCGCCATCAGCGTCTCGGCCACGTAACTGCCGCCGTAGTCGCCGAAGCGGCCTTGCGCGTCGGGGTAGGCGTTGAAATCCACGATCTTGCTCATGCTCTGGTTCGATCCGGAAGGCAGGGGCAGCGGGGTTGCGCTCCTGCGAAGACGTGTGCCGCACTGCGGCAAGCGATCATCTTAGCGGCATCCCCGGCGCGCGGGAATCGCATCCGCCTCGCGCAAGACGATGCACGGCTTACCCGCCCTGCGTCAGAGATAACGCCGAACGGACTCGCGCAACTTCGTGGCCAGCTCCGGCGTGAGCTCCCCGAGCACGCCGCGGCGCTCGACGGGAAGATGCGCCGCGGGATCCGCTTCGCCAAAGACGTAATGCTCCAGCAGGCCTTTCCACGCAGCGCGTTCCGCCGGTGGCAGCGACTTGAAGGTGAGGATGCAATGCAGCAGGCATCCCATCGCGGTCTCCGGCACGTGACCATTGGCCGGTACGGGCCGCCACCAATAGTTCACCAGTGCATTGAGCCGTCGCAGTGATTCGACGTGATGCCACCACATCGGCGGGATGTAGATGGCATCGCCGGGTTGCAACTCGGCCACTTGCGCCTGTGCCAGCGCGAGTTTCAGGCGGGGAAACCGCGGATCGTCGGGACGATCGAGACGGGCGATGCTGATGGCGGCGCCGGTGGGCGCAAAATCCAGCGGGCCGACATACAGATTGGGTATCTGGTCAGGTGCGAAAAGCGTGAAGCGGCGGACGCCGCAAACCACGCAGGCGACGTTGTGATACTCGTCAAAATGGGTGGGCGTGGTGACTTTGTTCCCGATCCATATGCGCGGCTGGATGGCCGGCTCGAGAAAGGAAATGGCGTGATCATCCAGCAGGCCAGGCAGGCATGCCGCGATAAGCGCACTCTGCATCGCAAGACCCGGCGAGTGCTCCTCGCGGCTGTGTTGCGCCAGTCGCTTGAGGCCCTGGGTGATCGAGACGCGATGATGCGCGTAATTGAAGCCGTCGAAAGTCGCGTTGTAGCCGATGACGCCGTCTTCGCCGGGTGGCATGAGCAGCGCATCGACCTCGGCGCCGCTGTCGAGCGCGGCCAGCCCCTGGGCGAACGCGGTATCCGAGCGGGCGGCGAGTTTCACCAGCGGCCAGTCCCGGCACAGCCCGCGGATGACCAGTGGCCGGTCGCGGCCGACGAGATCGTCGAGCCCGATCGGCCGGCTCGCCTCGTGGTGCTCCTCGATCGCGGCCGGTGTGTGTGTCATGCCGCGTCCGCCGCCCGCACTGCACGGACGAAGGCGGCCAGCTTGTGCGGATCCTTGACGCCGGGCTCCGACTCGATCCCGCTGGCCACATCCACCGCCCACGGGCGCACCGTGCGCATGGCCTGCGAGACGTTGTGCGGGTTCAGGCCGCCCGCCAGGATCACCGGTTGCGCCAGGTTCGACGGCAGCAACGACCAGTCGAAGGCCTTGCCGCTGCCGCCGGCCTCGCCTGCTCCGTGACCGTCAAGCAGCAAGCCGGCGGCGCGGGGATGATCGCGCAGGCGCGACAACGCGCTGGCGCCCTCGCCCATCGCGATCGCTTTCAGGAATGGACGGCCAAACTGCGCGCACCACGCGTCGTCCTCGTCGCCATGAAACTGCAGGAAGCCCGGCTGGAGTTCCTCGACAACCTGGCGCACCAGGGCGGCCTCGTCATCCATGAACAAGGCCACGGTGCTGACGAACGGCGGCAGCGCGCCCACGATCTGCCGCGCCTGTGCAAGCGTCACTGTCCGCTTGCTGCGTGCAGTGAACACCATGCCGATCGCCTCGGCGCCCAGGCGCGCGGCGAGCAGAGCGTCATCCACGCGAGTCATGCCGCAGCATTTGATGCGGGTCACGAGGCGGCTCCAGGAAGGCAGACGTCGTGCGGCAGACCCCAGTGCGACTCGTAACGTGGCCCGACGAAGGTCAGCCCCGAAGCGGCCGCCGTGGGTCCGGCTACCTGGCGGTCGCGACCGGCCAGCAACTCGGCCATCCATTCGACGGGTTGCTCGTGCCGGCCGATCGTCAACAGCGAACCTACAATATTGCGCACCATGTGATGCAGGAACGCGTTCGCCTCGACATCGACCAGCACGTGCTCACCCTCGCGCCGCACGCTCACCGCCAACATCGAGCGGCGGGGATGTGCCGCCTGGCAGGACAACGCGCGGAAGGCGCTGAAATCATGTTCGCCCAACAGCGCCTGCGCGGCGGCGTGCATGCGTTCGGCGTCCAGCGGCAATCGCTCCCAGGTGACGTAGCGGGCATCCAGCGCCGCCCGCACCGAGCGGTTGAGGATGTGATAACGATAACGCCGGCTGCGCGCCGCATAGCGCGCGTGGAAGCTTTCCAGCACCGGCTTTGCCCACAGCACGGCCACGCTCGCAGGGAGGTTCGAACAGGTCCCCAGGACCCAGCCGCGCATGTCTCGCTGGGCTCCGGTATCGAAATGGACGACCTGGCAACGGCCATGCACGCCGGCATCGGTGCGCCCTGCGCAGCTGACCTCGACCGGGTGCGCCGCGACCCGCGATAGCGCTTCTTCCAGCCTGCCCTGCACGCTGGGACCTTGCGTCAGCCGCTGCCAGCCGAAGAAATCGGTGCCGTCGTATTCGATGCCCAGGGCGATACGCATGACGTCGTGCAAGAGCTCGGTGAAAGATGCTGAAGATTAGCAGCCCGCAACGAAGGCGGGCCGGCTAGGCCGGCCCGACTTCGTCATGTGCTGAGGACGCAGCCGCGATCAGTGCAGGTTGTCCAGCAGACGCTTGGCGGTGTCCCGCTGCATCTGGCTGCCTTCCTTCATCACCTCGCCCAGCATCGCGCGCGCGCCATCGGCATCACCCATGTCCAGATAGGCGCGGGCGAGGTCGAGCTTGGTGTCAATCGGATCATCGTTGAATTCCTCGACATCCAGCCCGTCGACCGGATGTGCGCTTTCCGCGTCGTCGAAATGCCAGCTCGTTTCCGGTAGCTTGGCCTCCGCCACCGCGGCCACCGGTGCCACCACCGTGGCATCGTCCGCGGCCGGTGAAGGCTGCGAGGACTCGGTTCCTGCCGGCCTGGTGAGGTCGAAATTGAAGTTGTATTCGCTGACCTTCTTGGGTGCGCCCGTCGGCAGCGGCGGCATCGTCGACACCACGGTTGGGGCGTCGGCTTCGTCCGCGTAGTCGTCGATGTCGAATTCGCGATGGGCCTCTGCGTCACCGGCCAGCGGCAATTCGGCATGGTGATCGAACAGCGGATGGCCGGGGACCAGGTCCTCCCCCATGTGCATCACGTCCTGCCATTCGTCCTGCTGCGGATCGGTGATGTGGGCATGCATCGCCTCGGCGGCTGCCTCGAAGTGCTCGACGTCGCGGCGCGAGTAGTACAACGTGACCAGCTCCAGATGCAGGCCGATATCGTCCGGATGCTCGGCCAGCTGATCCAGCAATTCCTCCTGATCGACGTCTTCGCCGCCGATGAGGTCCTGCTCTGCCGCCGTGGAGCCGAAGCGATCAGCCAGCGACGGGGCGGCCTTGGGCGATGCCGCCGCGGTTGCCGGCTTGCGGCGCCGACCGAGCAATGCCAGCAGCAACAGCAGCGCGATCGCCGCGACGCCAGCACCCCACGCCCAGGTCTGCATGTACCAGGGCTGCTCGACCGCCGGCGCGGCCACCGGTTTGGTAACCGGCTTGGCAGCCGGCTTGACCGGCGCCGGGGCAGCCGCCGCAGCGTGCGCTGCCGACATGCTGGTTGAAGGAGCAGTGGATGCGCTGGCAAGAGCGGTGGTCACGACCGCGCTGGAAGGCGCCCCCGCGGGCGTCGGGCTCGCCACGGTGCTGGCCGTGGCGGTTTCCATATGGCTTTCCGTCAGCGCCGGCTTCGGCGCGTTGGCGGCCGGAGACGGGGTCGGCTTCACTTCCGCCGCTGCAGGCGCAGAGCCGGCCGCTTTGCGCGCGGCGGCCAGCTTGGCCTGCAGGTCGGCGATCTCGCTGTCCTTCAACGAGAGCAGGTGTTCGTTCTTGCTGTTGATGTCCGCCATATCCTTCAGGCGGGTTTTCAATTCGCTGCCTTGCTGCTGCAGGCTGGCCAGGCTTTCCTGGTTGCGCAGCAACTCCTGGCGAAGGCTGGCAGCCATCTTGTCATCCCTGCCGGCTGCACTGTTGCCGGGGCCACCGGCGTTCTTGCTGTCCTTCGCCTGCACCAGCGCTAGCCGATCGCCGGCGCCGGCGCCCGTGTTGCTGGGCGCACTGGAAGCGGAGGCGCGGGTCGCCGTATCGGCCACGACGGCGGGCTGGCCGGGAGTGCCGGCGCGCCAGTCGCTGTTCTGCCGGCGCACTTCGGCCATCGCCGCAGCGATTGTCATGGCTTGCGCCTCGGCGGAGGTCGGCACGCGGAGAATCGCTCCGCTCTTCAGCGCGTTGATGTTGTCGCGGTAGAACGCGTCCGGATTGGCCTGCTTCAACGCCAGCATCATCTGCTGCGCGTTCACGCCTGCCGGTGCAGCGCTGCGGGCGATCGAGGACAGCGTCTGGCCGCGCTCGACCGGTCCGTACTGGCCATTGCTGACGGCCGGCGCGGCCGTGGGGGCCGCTGCAGCACGTGGCGCTGCCGATTGCCGGGTCTGTGCCGGTCGCGCTGGCGTCGCCAAACGGCGCGTCGGCGCGGCGGCCACCGGTGCGGGTGCGGCTGCAGCGCTGGGCGGATCCAGCAGGATGGCGAACTCGCGCACGCTCCTGCCGGCGTTGCTGTTCACCTCAAGCAGCAGGTCGAGATAAGGATCCTGCACCGCCTCGCTGCTGGTGATGCGGATGACCTTGCCGCCGGCGGCGTTCGCCACGCTGAAACGCAGCGGAATGATCGTGCGCCCGCCGACGATGCCGGCACGGGCGAATTCCTCGCTGGAGGCCAGCTGGACGGTGAGATTCTGCAACTCCGCCGGACTGGCCGGATGCACCGGAATTTCTGCCAGCAGGGGCTGCCCCAGCGCCGACTTGACCTGGATCTGGCCCAGATCCAGGGCGATGGCCTGGCTGGTGCCAAGTGCCAGTGCCATGAGCATCGACAACTTCAACGAACGATTCATGCGTGTTCCCCCGAACGATCCTGGCGCAACTCTGTGGTGTCGCCGCCGTGGCGGCTACAGCGGCAAACGAGGTGCCACTTTAGTTATATGCAAGCCAATCAACAATAGCTGTGGCGAATACTTGCAGCGCATTGCTGCCATGTGTTCTCACCGCGGCGGTGTACTCAATGCTGGCCAGCGGAAGGCCGGGCCTGCAGCTCCTGCAGCTGTTTCTGCAGTTCGGCGATGGCTTGGTCCCGCTCCTGCAGCCGCCTGCTGGCCTGCTTGCTGTGCGACTCCTGCCTGGCCAGATCCTGCTCCAGCCGCCGGACTTCGGCCTTGCTGCGGGCCACGCGCTGATGGACCGCGGGCAAGGACGACGAGGCCCGTGCAGCCCGTTTCGGCCCTGTCTGGCCAGGATTGGCCCAGGCAGCCGAGGTCACGGCTAAACACAACAAACCCATGAGTTGCAGGCAGCGCATGGTCAGAGATAGTCCTTGATCAGCAGTTCGGCGATCTGCACGGCGTTCAACGCTGCGCCCTTGCGGATGTTGTCCGACACGATCCACAGGTCGAGCCCGCGTTCGTGCGAGATGTCCTCGCGGACGCGTCCGACATACACCGCGTCGTTGCCGGCCGCTTCGCCCACCGGAGTCGGATAGCCGCCCGCCTTGCGCTCGTCCACCAGCACCACGCCCGGCGCCTGCCGCAGCAATTCGCTGGCCTGCTCGGCGGTGATCTTGTCGCTGGTCTCGATGTGCACGGCTTCGGAATGCCCGTAGAACACCGGCACGCGCACCGCGGTCGGATTGACCTGGATCGATTCGTCCTCGAGGATTTTTCGCGTTTCCCACACCAGCTTCATCTCTTCTTTCGTGTAGCCATTGGGCTGGAAGTCGTCGATCTGCGGGATCACATTGAAGGCGATCTGCGCGGGGAATTTCTTGCCCGGCTCCACGCTTTGGAAATTCAGCAACGCCGCAGTCTGCCTGCCGAGTTCCTCCATGCCGCTGCGGCCGGCGCCGGATACCGACTGATAGGTGGCCACATTGATCCGCTCGATCTGCACCGCCCGGTGGATGGGCGCCAGCGCCACCAGCATCTGCATGGTCGAGCAGTTGGGGTTGGCGATGATGCCGCGGTTGGTGTACTGGGCGATGGCGTGCGGATTGACCTCGCTGATCACCAGCGGAATGTCGTCCTGGTAGCGGAACTCCGAGGTGTTGTCGATCACCACCGCGCCGGCGGCCGCCGCGCGCGGCGCGTGTTCCCGGCTGACCGAGCCGCCGGCCGAGAAGAATGCGATGTCGACACCTTCAAAGTCATAGGTGTCCAGCAATTGCACGGTGATCTCGTCCCCCGCAAACGTGACCTTCCCGCCCGCCGAGCGCTCGCTGGCCAGGGGCACCAGCTCGCTGACCGGGAAATCGCGCTCGGCGAGTATCGCCAGCAAGGTCTCGCCGACGGCACCGGTAGCGCCGACCATGGCGACTTTGTAACTGCTCTTCTGACTCATCGAATGATTTGCTCGGGTCTGGAGGATCGTGCGCTCACAGCACGTTCGGGTTGAGGATGTTGGGTGGCCGCCCGGCATGCGGGCCGTGGCCGAACATGGCCAGCACATTGTCCACGGCGACCGCCGTCATGGCGCGGCGCGTGTCGGTCGTGGCGCTGGCGATATGCGGGCTGAGCACGACATTGTCCAAGGCAAGCAGGCCCGGGTGCACGACAGGCTCGCCCTCGAACACGTCCAGTCCGGCACCGGCCAGACGCCGCTCGCGCAGCGCTGCAGCCAGCGCGGCATCGTCCACGATGCCGCCGCGGGCCACGTTCAACAGGATGGCGGTCGGCTTCATCAATGCCAGCTCAGGCGCGCCGATCGCATGCCGGGTCTGTGCCGTCAACGGCAGCACCAGCATCAGGAAATCCGACTCGCGCAGCAGCTGCTGCTTGTCGACATAGCGCGCGTTGCAGGCGCGCTCGTCCGCCTGCGGCAACGGTGAACGGTTGTGGTAGAGCACCGGCATGCCGAAGCCCACCGCACGCCGCGCAATGGCCTGGCCGATGCGTCCCATGCCGAGGATGCCCAGCGTGCGCCCGCGCACGTCCGTGCCCAGCCAGCCCTTGAATTCGGTGGCATGCCAGTGCCCGGCGCGCAGCCAGCGTTCGGCCGCGCTCATTCGCCGCGCCGCGCCCAGCATCAGTGCCCAGGCGTAGTCGGCCACGCTCTCGTTGAGCACGTCGGCGGTATTGGAGACGGCGATGCCGGCCGCGCTCAGCGCATCCAGGTCGAGGTTGTCGTAGCCGACACTGAGGTTGGCGACGATGCGCAAGCGCGTCGCGCCGGCGATTTCCGCCGCACCGATGCGCTCCTTCAAGCCCACGATGGCGGCATCCTGCCCGGCCAGCCTGGCCGCCAGTTCGCTGCGGCTGAACTTCACTTCCTCCGGTTCGGCCGTGACCTCGAAGTGCGGTTCGAGCCGGGCAATGACGCCGGGAAAGGTGGGGCGGGAAATCCAGACGCGCGGCTTGTCACTCATCGGCAGGGTTCCGCTCGTTGCAGCCGGTCATGGGATGCGCGGCGTCACCACGCCTACGTCGCCGCACTGGGCACGATGGCGCAGCGCGTGATCGATCAGCACCAGCGCCATCATCGCTTCGGCGATCGGTGTGGCACGGATGCCGACGCAGGGATCGTGGCGGCCCTTGGTCACCACCTCGGCCGGCTCGCCGGCCAGGTTCACGCTGTGGCCGGGGATCAGGATGCTCGAGGTGGGCTTGAGCACGATCGACGCCGTTACCGGCTGGCCGCTGCTGATGCCGCCAAGAATGCCGCCGGCATGATTGGACGCAAAGCCGTCCATACTCATTTCATCGCGGTGCTGGCTGCCGCGCTGGGCCACCGCGGCGAAACCGTCACCGATCTCCACGCCCTTGACCGCGTTGATCGACATCAGCGCGCTGGCCAGGTCGCCATCGAGCTTGCCGTAGATCGGCTCGCCCCAACCCGGCGGCACGCCATCGGCGACCACGTTGACGCGTGCGCCGACCGAATCGCCGGATTTGCGCAGCGCGTTGATATAGGCCTCCAGCGCCGGGACCTGTGCCGCGTCGGGCCAGAAGAACGGGTTCTGCTCCACCGCTTCCCAGGCGAACGCATCCGGCGTGACCTCGCCGATCTGCGCCAGATAACCGCGCACGCGCACGCCGTGGCGCTCGGCCAGCCACTTCTTGGCAATGACCGCGGCAGCCACGCGCATGGTGGTTTCGCGCGCCGACGAACGTCCGCCACCACGCGGATCGCGGATGCCGTATTTCTGCCAGTAGGTGTAATCGGCATGGCCGGGGCGGAAGGTCGACGCGATGTCGCCGTAATCCTTGCTGCGCTGGTCGGTGTTGCGGATCAGCAGCGCGATCGGCGTGCCGGTGGTTTTGCCTTCGTACACGCCGGAGAGGATTTCGACGTCGTCGGCCTCGTGCCGCTGCGAGGTGTAGCGGCTTCGGCCGGTGGCGCGGCGATCGAGGTCGGTACGGAATGCTTCAGCGCTGATAGCCAGCCCCGGCGGGCAGCCGTCGATCACGCAGCCGATCGCCGGCCCATGGCTTTCGCCGAAGGTGGTGACGGTGAACAGTTTGCCGAAGGAATTGCTGGACAAGGGTTTGGACGTCCGAAGGAAACCGCTACAGCTTAGCGCGACGGCGCACTATCGCGTCAGCGGGTCGACTGCGCGGCGCGCCACTCGCTGGCCAGCAACGCGAACACCGCGTCGTCGACCCATTCGCCGTGCAGCCACAGGCTTTCGCGATGATGGGCCTCCTGGCGCATGCCCAGCGCACGCAGCATGGTCATGCTGGCGAGGTTGCGCGGATCGGCCGAGGCGTGGATGCGATGCCTGCCGAGCCGGCCGAACACCAGCTCGAACACCGCGCGCATCGACTCGCAGGCGTAGCCCCTGCCCTGATGGGCCGGCGCGATACTGATGCCGAACTCGACCGAACCCTCGGCTTCCGCGGGCAGATGGATGCCGACATCGCCAATCAGCGTGCCGTCGTCGCGCAAACGGATCGCCCGCTGAAACCAGCTGTCGGGTATATCCAGCGAGGCGCCGGCCTGGCGTTCGATGAAAGCTGCCGCCTCGGCCACGCTGGCCGGACGCCAGCCCTGGAAACGCGAGACGTCCGGATCGACCGCGATAGCCGAACAACGCCTCGGCGTCGGCAGCTTGCAACGCATCAAGACGCAGGCGTGCTGTCGTGATGTCCACCGGCGAATCCGTCAGCCAGCGCGACGCGCCGCAGCGGCCGCCCGGATGGATGCGGCGTGCTCGATCAGGTCGCGCCGCTCCAGCGCGAACACGCCCATCTGGCCCACCTTGAACTCGATCCAGATGAAGGGCACTTCCGGCAGCAGCGCAGCCAGCGCGTGCTCGCTTTCGCCCACTTCCACGATCAGCAGGCCATCGTCGCTCAGATGATCGGCGGCCTCGTCCAGCATGCGCAGGCACAGATCGAGGCCATCGGCGCCGGAAGTGAGGCCGAGCTTCGGCTCATGCGCATATTCGCCGGGCAACGCGGCGTATTCGTCTTCGGTGACGTACGGCGGATTGGAGACGATCAGATCGTATTTGCGGCCGGCCACGCCGGCGAACAGATCGGACTGGATCGCTTCGACCCGCCCCTCGACATGCTGGAACACGATGTTCTCGCGCGCCAGCGACAACGCCTCGCCGCTGATGTCGACGATGTCGACCTGCCACTCGGGGTTGTATTCGGCCATCGCGATGCCGATGCAGCCCGAGCCAGTGCACAGATCCAGCGCGCGCTCGATGTGCCGTTCGTCCAGCCACGGCGCGAAGCCCGACTCGATCAGCTCGGCGATCGGCGAACGCGGCACCAGCGCGCGGCGGTCGCTCTTGAACTTCAACCCGGCGAACCAGGTCTCGCCGACCAGGTAAGCCACCGGCAAACGCTCGCTCACGCGGCGCTCGATCAGGGCGAGCACATTCTCCCGCTCGGCCGCAGTAAGCCGGCCGGCGCCATAGGCCGGCGGAATGTCCGGAGGCAGGTGCAGGCTGGCGAGGATCAGGTGCGTGGCCTCGTCGATCGGATTGTCGTGGCTGTGCCCGAAGGTAAGCCCCGCAGCCGAGAAGCGACTGGCGCCGTAACGGATGAAGTCGATGATGGTGGCGAGTTCGGCGGTCACGGCGATCCAGGTGCAACGGAATGGCCGGCGATTATAAGGCCTGCGGCCGCGCGCACCCCTTATACTGGGCGGATGACTTTCAACGTATTCCTGCAGTACATCCTGCCGCACCGGTTCCTTTCGCGCATCGTCTACTGGGCCACCCGCTGGACCTTCGCGCCGTGGAAGAACTGGCTGATCGCCACCATCGTGCGCAACTACAACGTGGACATGGCCGAGGCCGTGCAGCCGGATGCCCTGGCCTACCAGCATTTCAATGCGTTCTTCACGCGCAAGCTGCGCGCCGATGCACGCCGCGCCGATGCCGACCCGGCTGCCTTGCTGAGCCCCGCTGACGGACGCATCAGCCAGTCCGGCGCGATCGTCGACGGCCGCATCTTCCAGGCCAAGGGGCAGGAGTACACCGCCGCCGAACTGCTCGGCGGAGACGAAGCGGCCGCCGCGCCGTACCGCGATGGCAGCTTCGTCACCGTCTACCTATCGCCGCGCGATTACCACCGCGTGCACATGCCCCTGAAGGGAACCCTGCGCGAAACCGTGCACGTGCCCGGGCGCATCTTCAGCGTGGCGCCGTTCGCGGTGGCGGCGATACCGCGACTATTCGCCCGCAACGAGCGCCTGGTCTGCCACTTCGACGGCGAGCACGGCCCGTTCGTGGTGGTGATGGTCGGCGCCATCCTGGTCTCGTCGGTGGCCACGGTGTGGGACGGCCTGGTGATTCCGCCGTATGCCTCGTCGATCCGGCGCAAATCCTTCGCCGGGCAGAACATCACGCTGGAACGCTTCGCCGAGATGGCGCGTTTCAACATGGGTTCCACCGTGATCGTGCTGCTGCCAAAAGGCTCGACCCTGGATGCGTTGCAGCCGCAGCAGAAGGTCATGGTGGGACAGCGGCTCGGTCGGGGCTGAAGCCCGCCGACTGCTTCACCTCATCGGATAACTGACGCCTCGCGTCATTTTGTGACGCTCTAGGCGCAATTTCCGGGATCGCTTCGCTACCCTCGCCACTCCGCCGCACATCCCGCGTGCTGCCGAATTCCGCGTCGAAGGGGTTCCCCCATGCAACTACTCACTCCATTTTTCGTGATGATGCGGGCGCGCCAGCTCGGCCGCCAGTTTCGCGATATCGAGCGCAGCATCCGGTCCCTGCCCAAGCGCAACCGGGAGCGCCTGAGCACGCTGACCCTGCGCGAGATCGGCCAGGCCTCGCGCAGCGATTTTCCGCATCTGTACGGCACCGCTCCCGAGGTTCGCTACCTGCCCTGGGGCCAGGGCACCGATGCCGGTTACGAACGCGCCTGCTCGAACAATGCCGAGGTCGCGTTGCGCGGCATCGCACTGTGGCTGGCCGTCGCTTACCACGAAACCAAAAACTCCACCCATGCCAGCCTGCAGCCGCAACATCGGCAGGTGATGCAGCTGCTGCGCGAACTGAAGGAAGTCCACAGCAGCGGCCACCGTGTCGAAAGCTGGATGACCGACACCGCCGCTGCCTGAGCCAGGCATCGCTCAGGGCAATTCCCACGCTGCCATGGGGCAGCGGCATCGCGCGCATTGGCGGCGATATTGATCAGGTCGAACTGACCACGGTCGTAGCGAGTCGGTGGTGATCGGCACGCCCAGGCCGGGTACCTGCTACCTCCTCGTCCATGCCGGAACGACCTTCAGGAACCTTGGCGTGCCGGGCAACCACCAACCCTGAGAGCACCCGCTCATCGGCGGCACATCGATCCCGGCTCCGGCGGAGTCTTGTTCGGGCATCAGCCCACGCGGCGAATCAACGGCAGGCTGGCAGCTTCAATACCTGTCCGGTACGGATGCGGTGATGCTTGAGGCCATTCATCTCGGCCACTTCCTGCACGCTCGAGCAGCGCAGGTTGCGCACGATGCTGACCAGCGAATCGCCGCGACGCACTTTGTAACGACTCGCGCTCGCCGCCACCGGTGGCGCCACTGGCGCAGCCACCACGGGAATGACTGCATGGTGCAGGTCACCTGCCAGAATCGGCCAGGGACCGTCGACGCATCGCGACGCGTAGGCGCTCTGGAGGTTCTTCGGCACGGTCAGTTGGGTACCCGCCGGCTGGGTCGCCTGCGGATCGAGTTTGGGGTTGAGGTTGCGCAAGGTGCGGAACCAGCCGTCGCTCATGCCATCGGCCGAACCGAGGCAAACCGTCAGTTCGGACAGCGACGCCGGCCGCTTCAGGATGACCGAGCCCGGTGCGCCATCGACCTTCGGAAAGCGCAGGTTGTAGCTTTCCGGATGCATGAACAACCACGCCGCCGCCAGCACCGAAGGCACGTAGTCGCGGGTCTCCTGCGGCAGCGCGTTGTAAATGCGTGGATCGTAGAAACTCAGCGCGCTGTTGTCGCCGACGAGCCGGCCCATGCGCCCTTCGCCGGTGTTGTAGGCACCGATGGTGAGTTCGAGGTTGTTGTTGAACTTGCGCAACTGCTCGTTGAGGTATTCGGCATTGGCGCGGGCCGACGCCGACGGGTCGAAACGCGTGTCGAAACCATCGTCGCTGCCCAACCCGAAACGCATGCCCGTGGCATACATGAACTGCAGCGGCCCGGCCGCGCCGGAACGGGACACCGCGTGCACCTTGCCGCCGGATTCCTTCGCGACCATGCCGAACAGCAGAGCCTCGGGAAGATCGGCCTTTTCGTACTGCGGCCACATCTGGTAGCGCATGTATTGGTAGTTGACCCAGGCGTTCATCAACTGCGGGCGCCATTGCGTCAGCCACATTTCCAGCGCTGCCTTGACCGGGCCGTTCATCGCGATGAGTTCAGACAGCTTCTGTCCGTGCAGCAACGTCACGCTGCGCTGTGCCTGCGGCAGCGCGGCGGCGCCCGTCTTGCCGGTGGGCAGGGATCGCTGCGCCGGATCCACGTCGCTGTTGAGATCCTGGTCGCCGCTGAAATCACCATCCTTCAATCGAAGCAGCCGGTCGAAGACCGAGAAGAACCGCTGCGTATCGCAGCCTGCGGTACTGCCGCAGCGGGCGGCGGCGGCCTTGAGCTGGTCCAGCGATCGGGTCAGCGTTATTTGTGAGGCATCCAGGTTGCCCTCGCGCGATTGTTGCAGGGCTGTTTCGTAACCCTTGCTGGCTTCATCGAGCTGACCGTAAAGCGCGTCGACTGGCGCCGATGTTTTGCTGCCGCCAGCGCTGGCGCAGGCACCCAGCAAACCGAACGACACGGCGAGCGCCAGCGGGCGCATGGAACGAACCACGAAACACGACGACATCGGAAACTTCACCCGCAGCAAAACACCCACCATAGCGGGCGTGGCCTCTCGACTCAACGCGCCACGCCGCAACGGCCGTCGTTCCGGGTTGGCTACAATCGCCCGACCACCAACGGACGGAACGCCATGACTGACATCCTGATCGGCCGCAACGACACGGCCAGCGTCAATCTCGATCCGCGCTACGGCAATCGCCACGGCATGATCGCCGGCGCCACCGGCACCGGCAAATCCGTTTCGCTGATGGTGCTGGCCGAAGGCTTTTCGAAACTCGGCGTGCCGTGTTTCCTAGCCGACGCCAAGGGCGATCTGGCCGGCCTGTCCATGGCTGCGGGCGAACCGGGCGACAAGCTCAAGGCGCGGCTGGCCCAGCTGAAGCTGACCGACTGGAAGCCGCAGGCGAACCCGGTGGTGTTCTGGGACATCTACGGCAAGCTCGGCCATCCGGTGCGCGCCACCATCAGCGAGATGGGCCCGACCCTGCTCGGCCGCGTGCTGGAATTGAACGATACCCAGGAAGGCGTGCTGGAAGTGATCTTCAAGGCTGCCGACGACCAGGGCTGGCTGCTGCTCGATCTGGACGACCTGCGCGCGCTGCTTACCTATGCCGCGGAGAATGCCAAGGCCATTTCGACCCAGTACGGCCTGATCAGCACGCAAAGCATCGCGGCGATCCAGCGCGCCGTCCTGAAACTCGAAGGCGATGGCGCCGACCAGTTCTTTGGCGAACCCGCACTGGAGCTGGCCGACCTGATGCGCCAGGACATGAGCGGGCGCGGCATCATCAACGTGCTTGCCGCCGACCAGCTGATCATGAAACCGCGGCTGTATTCCACGTTCCTGCTGTGGCTGCTGTCCGAGCTGTTCGAGCAGCTGCCCGAGGTGGGCGACCTCGACCAGCCGAAGATGGTGTTCTTCTTCGACGAGGCGCACCTGCTGTTCGATGACGCCTCGCCGGCATTGCTGCAACGCGTCGAGCAGGTCGTGCGACTGATACGCTCCAAGGGCGTCGGCGTGTACTTCTGCTCGCAGAATCCGGACGACGTGCCCGGCGTGATCCTGGGCCAGCTCGGCAACCGTGTCCAGCACGCGCTGCGCGCGTTCACCCCGCGCGACCAGAAGGCGGTCAAGGCGGCGGCGGAAACTTTCGTGGCCAATCCGAACCTCGACGTCACCGAGGCCATCACCAGGTTGGCCGTCGGCGAAGCACTCGCTTCCACGCTCGCCGACGGCGGCGTGCCGACGCCGGTGGAACAGGTGCTGGTGACCACGCCGTGCTGCCGCATCGGCGCGATCACCGAGGCCGAACGCGCCACCATGCGCCAGCGCTCGCCGGTCGGCGGCAAGTACGACACCGCCGTCAATCGCGCATCGGCTGCCGAGATGCTGACCAAGCGTGCCAGCGACAAAGCCGCCGATGCCGCGACCGTGTCGACGGATGCCCCAGCCAAAGGCGCTGCCGGCGAGGCCAATGCGGGCTGGAGTGGCGCCGTGCACGATGCATTGTTCGGCACCAAGCGGCGTCAGGGCATGATCGAAACCATGGGCAAGCAGATGGTGCGCACGGCCGGCAGCCAGCTCGGCCGGCAGATCCTGCGCGGCGTGCTGGGCGGCATCTTCGGCGGCAAGCGCTGAGCGCGCGACGACATGCCTCGCGTTGAGACCGTCGCCACCGACACGCCGTTCGGCGAACGCCTGAGAACGGGCTTCGGCTACCCGCTGCGCGGCGCGGCGCTGCCCACCTGCGTGATGTTGGCTCTCATCCACTACGTCGGCCTGCTGCCTGCCTGGGTCGGCGCCCTGGCCAGCGCGCTGGTGTGGGCCGCCACCTGGCGCTACGCCGCCGACTGCCTGCTGCATACCGCGCATGGCTACGCCGATCCACCCGATGTCGGCAGCGACGGCAACGACGCCAGCGGCTGGGGGCTCACCGCGATCCATCTGCTGGTGGTCGCGCTCTGCGTGGTTGCCATCGTGTTCTTCCCGCGCCTGCTGTGGCCGGTGCTGATCGTGTCTGCACTGGCGCTGCCGGCGATCGACATGTCGCTGGCGTTCGACGGCAACCTGGCGCTGGCGCTCAACCCGTTCAACTGGATGCGCGTGATTGGCCGCTTCGGCGCGGCCTACCTCATTCCCGTGGCGATCAACCTGTTGCTGGGCATGCTGATTGTGCTTGCCTCGATCAGCACCGCGCTGCTGCCCCGGCTGCTGGCGCTGCCGCTGTTCGCCTTCGCCTACACCTACCTCATCGTGCTGGCGTTCCACCTGATGGGCGCGATGATCCATCAGCGCCATGAAAGCTTCGGGCTGGAGCCGGAGGCGTCGAAGCTGGCCAGGGCCGGTGGGCAGGATGCGGATGAAACCTTGCTGGCGGAAGTCGATGCGCTCTCCGCCACTGATCCGGCCGCAGCCACCGCGCTGCTGGTCGCGCGGATGCAGGACCGCGTCGCGCCGGCATCTTTGCACGGGGCCTATCGTCGCCTGCTGCAGCGGCAGAACCTGCGTGAAGGTTTGCTGGTGCACGGCCAGATCTGGATCGCCGCGCTGATCGCGCAAGGCGAATCGCGCCGCGCCCTGGGCTTGTTGCAGGAATGCTGCGGCATCGACGGCGAATTCATTCCGGACGACCCGCGGACCTGCGGCGAGCTGGCCGACCTGGCCGCGCGGTTGGGCATGAGCCGGATCGCGCTGCACCTGTGCAACGGTTTTCTCGCACGCTGGCCACGCGATCCGCAGGCGCCGCACTACGGCCTGCTGGCCGCCCGCAAGCTCGCCGAATATGCCGACCAGCGTGCCAACGCGACGGCGTTGCTGGATCGCCTCGTGGCCGCCTGGCCCGAGCACCCGCTGCGCGCGGAGATCGACGCGCAACGTCGATTGCTGGGCAGCCCCGCATGAGCCGCTGGCGGCCACCCTCCCCCGGCTCGACCGCGATCATCACGCGCGAGGGTTTCGAGCGGCTGAAAAGCGAACTCGACCACCTGTGGCACGTGCTGCGGCCCGAAGTGGTGAAGGCGCTCGCGGCAGCCGCGGCCGAAGGCGACCGTTCGGAAAACGCGGAATACATCTACCGCAAGAAGCAGCTGGGCGAAATCGATCGCCGCGCACGCTACCTGAGCAAGCGGATCCCCTCGCTCAAGGTGGCCGAGGGTGCACCCGGCGATCGCGGCATGGTGTTCTTCGGTGCCCGCATCGAACTCGAGAACGCCGACACCGGCGAAATCCTCCGCTACCGCATCGTCGGCCCCGACGAAACCGATGCGAAGCTTGGCTGGATCAGCATCGACTCGCCGCTGGCGCGGGCGGTGCTGAAGAAGCGCGTGGGCGACGAATTTCTCGCGGAGTTGCCGGGCGGTCCCGCCGAGTTTTCGGTGCAGTCCGTGGACTACGGCACCGAAAGCACGGACTGATTCGGCCGGTCGCAACCCGCCGAACCGGCCTCGCTGAGTGGAAGGCTGCGACCCGGCGCACGCCACGGGTGTCAGCCGGACAATGGGAAAGCCGGCGGATACTCGCGCCCGGCGCGGCGCGGCTGGTAGCACACCGTGCTGCGATGGAACGACTCTTCCGCATTGTCGGCACGCCAGCCCGGCAAGCCCGACAACGGCAACGGCCGCAGTTCCAGTGGGTCGTGCAGCAGGCGGCCCGCTGCTATGGCCTCGGCACACCGGGCCGGCATCGCCGCCGCATCGAGCTCGCCGTTCGATGCGAAGACGAGCGCCTTGCCCACCAGCAACTTGTCCGGATTCAACGCGAGCTCCAGGAGCGCGTGCCCGAACAGTTCCAGCCGGATCGAACCATCCAGCCACGCCTGCCGGCGACGCCAGAACAGGCCATGCCAATCATGCGCGTCCCACAACGCCAGCAAGTCCGGATCGCGCACCTCGACGATGACGCCGCCCTCGTCGAAATGGGTCATCGCGTACTGCGCTCGCGAGCGCTGCTTCGAACCCATGCGGGCGATCTCGGCCATCTGGCGTCGGTTCAACGCCAGCTTCAGCGCCGGATAACGCAGCCATACCAGCGCATTGAGCAGGTCGTGCCAGTTGCCGGTGCGGGTGGCGATTTCGCCACGCTCGGCAATGCGTTGTTCGTAGTGCAGGCCATCGGCCAGCAGGTCGGGCGTCTGCGCGACGAAGCGTTGTGGTACGCCATCGGAAATGCAGCTGTTGAGTGCTTCAATGGACGGCCAACCCGCGCCCTGAAGCAGGCCGGCGTGGCCTTCCCACGCCGCCAGCGGCAAGCGGTCGAACACCGCCGGATCGACTGCCTCGCGCAGCGGCGCGTGGTAGCGCATGCGATCAGCTGGCGAGGCGTGCGTGCAGGTCGTGTTCGCTGGCGCTCTCGACCACCACGTCGACGAACTGGCCCGGCTTCAGCCTGTGGCCGTCCGCCTGATTTCCACAAGCGATATGCACGGTGCCGTCGATCTCCGGCGCATCCGCCGCGGAGCGGGCGACCGCACCTTCGGCGCCCGCCTCGTCGACCAGCACGGTGATGGTGCGGCCGATCTTCTGCTGCAGCTTCGCGGCGGAAATTTCCGCCTGCACCGCCATGAACTGTTCGAGGCGATCTTCTTTCAATTCCTCGGATACCGGATCGGGCAGCTCGTTGGCCCTGGCGCCGTCGACTGGCGAGTACGCGAAGGCACCGACGCGATCGAGCTTCGCCTCGCGCAGGAAATCGAGCAGTTCCTCGAACTCGGCATCCGTCTCGCCGGGAAAGCCCACGATGAAGGTGCTGCGGATGGTCAGGTCCGGCACGAGCTTGCGCCAGTTCTGGATACGCTCCAGCGTCTTGTCGATATTGCCCGGCCGCTTCATCAACTTCAGGATGCGCGGGCTGGCGTGCTGGAACGGGATGTCCAGGTACGGCAGAAGCTTCCCTTGCGCCATCAGCGGCATCACTTCGTCCACGTGCGGATAGGGGTAGACGTAGTGCAGCCGCGTCCACACGCCGAGTTCCGACAGGCCCTCGCACAGTTCGGTCATGCGCGTGCGGTAGGACTTGCCGCGCCATTCGCGTTCGGCATATTTCAGGTCGACGCCGTAGGCGCTGGTGTCCTGCGAGATCACCAGCAATTCCTTCACGCCGCCCTTGACCAGGCGCTCGGCTTCCAGCAACACCTCGTCGACCGGGCGCGAGACCAGGTTGCCGCGCATCGACGGGATGATGCAGAAACTGCAGCGGTGATTGCAGCCCTCGGAGATCTTCAGGTACGCGTAGTGCTTCGGGGTCAGCTTGACGCCGGTGTCCGGCACGATGTCGAGGAAGCGGTTGCGCTGCGGCGGCAACGCGGTGTGTACCGCGGTCATCACGCTGACGTAGTCCTGCGGGCCGCTGATCGACAGCACGTCGGGATACGCTTCACGGATCAGCCCCTCGCGCTTGCCCAGGCAGCCGGTGACGATGACCTTGCCGTTCTCGTTCAACGCGGTGCCGATCGAATCCAGCGACTCCTGCACCGCCGCGTCGATGAAGCCGCAGGTGTTCACCACCACCGCGTCCGCCTCGCCGTAGCTGGGCACGATTTCGTAACCCTCGACCTTCAGCTGGGTGAGGATGCGCTCCGAATCGACCAGCGCCTTGGGACAGCCGAGGCTGACGAAACCGATCTTGTGTGCGGCCTGGGACATGGCTTGGGATTACCGTCAAAACGTGCGGGGAAACAGGCGATTATACGTCAGCACCGGCTCTGCGGCCGGACCGCTAAGCTGGGAGCCTTCCATTGCGGGAAACCATCATGGGCCAGCAGATCAACCTTCCCACCACGCGCACGCAGTGCATCGGTGCCTACCTGGCGCAACCACAGGGCAAGCCGAAAGGCGGCATCGTGGTGATCCAGGAAATCTATGGCGTCAACGCGCACATGCGCAGCGTCGCCGACCGCTTTGCCGAACTCGGCTACACCGCAATCGCGCCGGCGTTCTTCGATCATCTGGAAACCGGCGTGGAGCTGGGCTACGACCAGGCCGGTTCCGCCAAGGGCAAGCAACTGGCCAACGAACTGGGGCTGGAGCGCGCCCTGGAAGATGTCGCCAGCGCGGCCGAAGCGATTGCGTCAGCCGGCAAGATCGGCACCGTCGGCTATTGCTGGGGCGGTACCGTGGCGCTGCTGGCCGCGTTGCGGCTGGGCCTGCCCTCGGTGAGCT
Organism: uncultured Gammaproteobacteria bacterium; assembly: GCA_963697555.1. Classification (GTDB taxonomy): domain Bacteria; phylum Pseudomonadota; class Gammaproteobacteria; order Xanthomonadales; family Rhodanobacteraceae; genus Rhodanobacter. The sequence goes on along the minus strand of CAVOOK010000006.1, from coordinate 43,058 downwards.
ACTACGGCGCACGCAACCTGCCGTTCCTGCACGAGCAACCGAAGGCGCCGGTGATGTTCCACTTCGGCGAGAACGACACCAGCATCCCGCCGGAGATGGTCGCGAAGCATCGCGAACTGCTGCCGCAGATGGAAACCTTCACCTATCCCGCCAGCCACGGCTTCAACCGTGACGTCGGACCCAGCTACGACGAGGCCAGCGCAAAGCTGGCCATGCAGCGCACGCTGGCGTTCCTCGACCAGCACCTGGCCAGCGCATGAGCGCAGCCGGCTTCGTGCTCGATCCGCGACTGGCCGCGGATACCTGCCCTGTCACGTCGTTGCCGCTGTGCGACGTGCTGCTGATGAACGATGCCCGCTACCCGTGGCTGATCCTGGTGCCGCGCCAGGCCGGCCTGGTCGAAGTCACCGATCTGGATGACGCGGACCAGCTCGCCTTGTGGCGGGAAGTAAACCGCGCGGCGGCGGCGCTGCGCCGGGTCGCGCCGTGTGAAAAGCTCAACATTGCGGCTCTCGGCATCGTCGTGCGGCAGCTGCATGTGCATGTGGTGGCGCGCAACGAAGGCGATGCGGCATGGCCGGCGCCGGTATGGGGTCGGGGAACGGCAGCCGCCTATGCCCCCACCGCACGAGAAGCCCTGATCGCTACATTGCGCGACGCGCTTGCGCCGTAACCACGCCGAGCGATGACCGCACGAAAAACGCCCGCGTTGCGAGACGCGGGCGTTTTGCTGGCGAAGCCGGCCAGGGTCAGTATTGCTGCTGCTGCCGCTGTTGCTGATCCTCCACCGGGCTGCTGCCGGCGGCGTCCTTGCCTTTCATCTGGTCGGGCATGGCGGCCGGGGCGTGATAGTCCTCGAGCGCACGCGCTTTCGTCGCTACCGGATTGATCTTCTTCAACGTGCCATCGTCGTCGTAGTACACGGTGAAACCGTAATCGAGCTGCATGCGCGCCATGTATTCGAGATGCTGCTTGCGGATCTTGGAGTCGTCGCTGCGCTCGAGCAGCACGGTCTTCGGCAACTGGCCCTGGTCCTTCAGGTAGGCGAAATGACTGCCGGTATCCAGCGCCGAAAGCACGGCGCCGTCGACCAGAAACTGGCCGCTCTTGTAAGCCTTGATCGTGGTGTCGAACTGCCCCTTCATCGAGGCCGCGCTGACTTCATCCTTGGTGCTGCCGCGATGGCAGCCGGCAAGCACGAGCAGGCTGCCCAGCATGAGCGCAGCGGTGGCGCGCTTCAGCCACGGGGAAATACGGATCATGCGGGTCTCCTTGCAAATCGTTCGGTGGTATCGGCTGGAGTGTACCGCCGGCGCGCCGCCGTGGTGGGGCCCGCAATACACGCCGTTCAGCTCGCGGATTCAGGTGCGCGGCAGGGTGACGCCCTGCTGGCCCTGGTACTTGCCGCCGCGGTCCTTGTAGCTGGTTTCGCACTCCTCATCCGACTCCAGGAACAGCATCTGCGCCACCCCTTCGTTGGCGTAGATTTTCGCGGGCAGCGGCGTGGTGTTGGAGAACTCCAGCGTCACATGGCCCTCCCATTCGGGCTCCAGCGGCGTCACGTTGACGATGATGCCGCAGCGCGCGTAGGTGCTCTTGCCGAGGCAAATGGTCAGCACCTTGCGCGGGATGCGGAAGAACTCGACGGTGCGCGCCAGCGCAAACGAATTGGGCGGAATGATGCATACGTCCGCCTCGACGTCGACGAAGCTGGTCGGGTCGAACGCCTTCGGGTCGACGATGGTCGAGTTGATATTGGTGAAGATCTTGAACTCGCGTGCGCAACGCACGTCGTAGCCGTAGCTCGACGTGCCGTAGGAGACCAGCTTCTGGCCATCGCGCAACTTGATCTGGCCGGGTTCGAACGGCTCGATCATGCCGTGCTGTTCGGCCATGCGCCGGATCCACTTGTCGGGTTTGATGCTCACGGAGGCTCCGTCGGGTGGGCGATGTCGCCCGGCAGGCCGGGCGCAAAGCGGCCAAAATACATGGTCGGGGTGCCGCCACGCCAGCCAGTCGGCCCCTGCGCCTGCAGGAGCCCGCTTGCGGGCGATGCCGTTTACCGGAGTTCGGGCGGCCGGGTTCTCAAAAGCATCGCCCGCAAGCGGGCTCCTACGACCGGCGCGGGATTTCGGCGAGGACCTCCAGCGCTGCACTCAATTCGGCGCAGCGATCGGCATCGGCCAGCACCTGCGCCGTCGTGCAACCCGCGCCTGGCAGGCGCACCGGCATCGGCTGCGACGTCAGCAGTTGCGCGGACATGGTGCTGAGGATTTCCGCCAGCGCTTCTTGCGCGTGATACGAACCGCGCGCCGCGGTATTGAGCAGCAGGATCGGCTTGCCTGGAAACTCGACGCTGCCGACCAGCCAGTCCAGCAGGTTCTTGAAGACGCCGGGCACGCCGTGGGCGTATTCGGGGCAGGCGATCAGCAAGGCATCGGCGCGGTCGACGGCGTTGCGCAAGGCGAGCACCGAGGGTGGCAGCGGATCGTTATCGTCATCCGGGTTGAACAGCGGCAGCGTGCCCAGCCCCTCGTACGGCACCAGCTCCAGCGCGGGCGGAGCCAGCCGTTGCGCGGCCGCAAGCGCCGCCCCATTCGACGATATCCGGCGCAGGCTGCCAGACAGGCAGAGCACGCGCCGCGCCGCGCCCGTCATGCAGCGGGGGACCCTTGCACCACGATCTTGCCCAGACCCAGCGACTTGTTGCGCGGCTGCCGCGACAACCGGCCGGTTGCGTTGCGGGCGATCTCGCGATAACGCGCCGTCAGGTCGGAGTCCGGCATCGCGGCAACCGTGGGATTGCCGCCATCGGCCTGTTCGCGGATGCGGATATCCAGCGGCAGCGAACCCAGGTACGGCACGCCGTACTGCGCCGACATCCGCTCGCCACCACCCTCGCCGAAGATGTGTTCCTCATGACCGCAGTTCGAACAGACGTGCGTCGCCATGTTCTCCACCACGCCCAGCACCGGCACCTCGACCTTCTCGAACATCTTGAGCGCCTTGCGCGCGTCCAGCAGGGCGATGTCCTGTGGCGTGGTGACGATCACCGCGCCGGCCACCGGCACCTTCTGCGACAGCGTGAGCTGGATGTCGCCCGTGCCCGGCGGCAGATCCACGATCAGGTAGTCCAGCGACTCCCAGCGTGTGTCGGTGAGCAATTGCATCATCGCCTGGGTGACCATCGGCCCGCGCCAGATCATCGGCGTGTCTTCTTCGACCAGGAAGCCGATCGACATCACCGGCATGCCGTGCGCCTGCATCGGCGTGATGCTCTTGCCGTCCGGCGAGGCCGGCTTGCCGTGCACGCCGAGCATGGTCGGCTGGCTGGGACCGTAGATGTCCGCGTCCATCACGCCGACCCTGGCGCCCTCGGCCTGCAGCGCCAGCGCGAGGTTCGCCGAAACCGTCGACTTGCCCACGCCGCCCTTGCCCGACGCCACCACGATGATGTTCTTCACGTTCGGCAGCGGACCCAGCGCGCCCTGCACCTTGTGCACGTGGATGCGGCTGGTGATCGACACGGCAGCCGACTCGATCGCCGGATCGGCCTCCAGCGCCTGACGCACCTGCGCAGCGATGCGGTCGACCGCGCCGGCAGCTGGATAGCCCAGTTGCAGATCCACCGATACCCTGGCGCCGTCCACGCCGATCGCACGCACGGCCTCAGCAAGGGGCGCAGCGGTGTGGGTGTCGATGAGGTCGCCAAGAATCTGGCGGATCAGGGCTTCGTTCGCCTGTGGCATGTCGGCTCGATGGTTGCGGGGAACATCCATTATGCCAGCGCGACGCAGCGGCTCCGCTGACCTGGATCAGCGCCCACGCCGCGCCACATCCCGTGTCGCACTATGGCGCGTTGCAGCTTGACGGCCCCGCGCAAGCTCGCCAGTCTCGCCTCCATACGCTTTCGTACGGGAGGATCACCATGAAGCATGCGTTTCGTCTCACCCTCGCAGCCAGCCTGTTGCTGGCGGCCGGCACTGCCCTGGCGGCCAATGACACCCCGGTCGGCACCTGGAAAACCATCGACGACACCACGCACCAGCCGAAGTCGATCGTCGAGATCACCGAACACAACGGCGAACTCCAGGCCAGGGTCGTGAAGCTGCTGAACCGCACCCCGGAAGACATCGCCCGCGACGGCACGGTTCCGAAATGCACCAAGTGCGACGGCGAGCGCAAAGACCAGCCGATCGAAGGCATGAACATCATGTGGGGCGTCAGCAAGGACGACGACGTGTGGGATGGCGGCAAGATCCTCGACCCGAAGAACGGCAAGACCTACAAGGTGAAACTGTCGCTCAAGGACGGCGGGCAGAAGCTCGACGTGCACGGCTACATCGGCTTCGCCCTGCTCGGCCGCAGCCAGACCTGGGAACGGCAGGACTGAGCCCTCGACTGTCGCGGCATCCTGAGCGCGCCGATGGGCGCGCTTTTTTCATGGCGGCAACCTGCGCGGGCGGACGATTTGGACGGCCATGCCATAATGCGCAGTCGTCCCGAATGATTGCCTGCCATGAGCCGCCGCCTCCTCGTCACCAATGCCCTGCCCTACGCCAATGGCCCGCTGCACATGGGTCATCTGCTGGGCTACATCCAGGCCGACATCTGGGTGCGCGCGCAGCGGATGAGCGGGCACCACGTGGCATACGTGTGCGCCGACGACGCGCATGGCACGCCGATCATGCTGGCGGCGGAGAAGGCCGGCATGACGCCCGAGGCGTTCATCGCCGGCATCCGCGAGGGCCATGAAGCGGACTTCGCCGCGTTCGGCGTGGCATTCGATCACTATCACACGACCCATTCGGAAGAGAACCGCGAGCTGGCGACGCTGATCTACACTCGCCTGCGCGACGGCGGCTACATCGCCCGCCGCAGCATCCAGCAGCTGTTCGATCCGGAAAAGGAAATGTTCCTGCCGGACCGGTACATCAAGGGCGTCTGCCCGAATTGCGGCACGCCGGACCAATACGGCGACAACTGCGAGCACTGCGGCGCCACCTATGCACCGACCGACCTGATCAACCCGTACTCGGTGATGTCCGGCGCCACGCCGGTGCTGCGCGATTCGGAGCATTACTTCTTCGAGCTGGGCAAATTCGAAGCGTTGTTGCGCGAGTGGTTTGCCGGCAAGTTCACGCATGGCAAGCCTGTCGCGAACAGCGGCGTGGTGGCCAAGCTGAAGGAATGGCTGGACGGTGGCCTGAAGGACTGGGACATCTCGCGCGATGCGCCCTACTTCGGCTTTCCGATCCCCGATGCGCCGGGCAAGTTCTTCTACGTATGGCTGGACGCGCCGGTCGGCTACCTGGCCAGCTTCAAGGCGTTGTGCGACAAGACCCATCTGAAGTTCGACGATTTCCTGGCCGCCGACAGCACCGCCGAGATGCATCATTTCATCGGCAAGGACATCATCAATTTCCATGGCCTGTTCTGGCCGGCGATGCTGCACGGCGCCGGTTTGCGCACGCCCACCGCGCTGCACGTCAACGGCTACCTGACCGTGAACGGCGCCAAGATGTCCAAATCGCGCGGCACGTTCATCCAGGCTCGCACCTACCTCGACGCAGGCATCCATCCGGAATTCCTGCGCTACTACTTCGCCACCATGCTCAGCGCTGCGCCGGTCGACGTGGACCTCGATCTCAAGGCCTTCGAGGAACGCGTCAACTCGCACCTGGTCGGCAAGTGGGTGAACATCGCCAGCCGCACGGCGGGCTTCGTGCACAAGTTCTTCGGTGGGCGCCTGGCGCCGCAATTCAATGCGCAGGAAACGGCGCTGTGGAACAGCCTGCTGGAACACTACGATGGCGTCGACGCGCTGTACGACAGCGGCGACTTCGCCGAGGTCGTGCGTCGCTTCGTGCTGATGGCGGACATCGTCAACGGCCACATCGCGGCGAAAGCGCCATGGGCGATGGCGAAGGATGAAAGCCGACGCGATGAACTGCACCAGGTGTGCTCGTTCGCGCTGAGCGCGTTCCGCCTGCTGGCCGGCATGCTCAAGCCGATATTGCCCGCTACGGTGGCCGCCGCGGAACAATTCCTCGCGGCGCCGATCGCCGACTTCGACGACGCACGCGCCACGCTGCGCAGTCATGCCATCAACAGCTTCGAGCCGCTGCTCGGCCGTATCGATCCCCGGCGTATCGAGGCGATGGTCGAAGCGTCGAAGGATTCGCTCGCCGCTCCCTCCGACGTTCCCGCTCCACAGAAGAAGAAAGCCATGAACCACAGCACGACGCCCACGAGCGCCACGGCCGAATCCCCGCTTGCGGCTTCCGCCACGATCGGCATCGACGACTTCGCCCGGCTCGACCTGCGCATCGGCAAGGTCACGGCGTGCGACTTCGTCGACGGGTCGGACAAGCTGCTGCGCTTCGAACTGGATGCCGGCACGCTGGGCAGCCGGCAGATCTTTTCCGGTATCCGCGCCGCCTACGACGAGCCGGAAAAACTGGTCGGCCGCAACGTGGTGTTCATCGCCAACCTTGCCCCGCGCAAGATGCGCTTCGGCCTTTCCGAAGGCATGATCCTGTCGGCCGGCGACGGCGGCAGCGACCTGTTCCTGCTCGACGCCGACCAGGGCGCCAAGCCGGGTGCTCCGGTTCGCTGATAGCGCCATGACGCTGGCCGATCGCATCGACGCGCTGCTGCCGCAGACACAGTGCGAGCAATGCGGCTACCACGGTTGCCGGCCGTACGCGGAGGCCATCGCGCGTGGCGACGCCGAAATCAACCAGTGTCCGCCCGGCGGCAGCGCCGGCATCGATCGACTCGCCGCGTTGCTTGACAGGCCGGTGTTGCCGCTCGATCCCGAACACGGCATCGAGAAACCACGCACGCTGGCGCGCATCGTTGAGGCGGACTGCATCGGCTGCACCAAGTGCATCCAGGCCTGCCCGGTCGATGCGATCGTGGGCGCGGCCAAGCTGATGCACACGGTGATCGCCGACGACTGCACCGGCTGCGAACTGTGCGTGCCGGCCTGCCCGGTCGACTGCATCGTGCTGTTGCCGATGCCGGCATCGCAGATCGATGCCGCTCATGCCGATGCCGCGCGCGGGCATTTTCAGCGCCGCGAGGCACGGCTGGCGCGCCAGCATGCCGAGCGCGAAGCGGAGCTGGCGGCGCGCAAGGCGGCGGTCGACACCGCGGCCGGCGCGGTCAACCCGGTGCTCGCGGCGCTGGCCCGTGCCAAAGCCCGGCAGCAGGAGCCCAAGGCTTGAAACGCGCCGACGTCGTCGAACTGTTCTCGCGATTGCGCGAACTCAATCCACACCCGACCACCGAGCTCGTCTACAGCACGCCATTCGAACTGCTCGTCGCCGTGGTGCTTTCCGCGCAGGCCACCGACGTCGGCGTCAACAAGGCGACGAAGAAGCTGTATGCGGTGGCGAACACGCCGCAGGCGATCCTCAAGCTCGGCGAAGAAGGCCTCAAGCGCTACATCAGCACCATTGGCCTGTACAACGCGAAGGCCGCGAACGTGATCGCGTTATGCCGTCTGCTGATCGAACGGCACGGCGGCGAAGTGCCGCACAGCCGCGAGGCGCTGGAAGCGCTGCCGGGCGTCGGTCGCAAGACCGCCAACGTGGTGCTCAACACCGCCTTTGGCGAACCAACCATCGCGGTCGATACGCATATTTTCCGGGTCGCCAATCGCACCGGCCTGGCCCCTGGCAAGGACGTGCGCACGGTCGAGGACAAGCTGGAGATAGTGGTACCGGCCGAGTTCAAGCAGGATGCCCACCACTGGCTGATCCTGCACGGCCGCTACGTGTGCAAGGCGCGCAAACCGGACTGCCCGCATTGCGTGATCCGGGACTTGTGCCGGTACAAGGACAAGACCGTCGCGACCTGATCGGCTTTTCCGCGGCGCAAACCCATCCCTCACTTTTGCATTGCCATCGGCCTCCCATGTGATCAGCATGCGCGCCTTCATCTGCACCAGAAATCCACGAGACCTGATCCACCATGGACAGCGACCCAGCCAGCGGCATCCGCACGACCCGCCTGGAGCATTCGGCGCCCATCGACATCTACCCTCGCGACCCGGCGCGCTGCCGGGCTGATCCACTCGCTCCGTGCGGCGTATACGAGACGAGCATGAAAAAGATCCACTTGTTCACCGCAGCCTTGTGGCTTGCGCTGGCCTCCACGCCCACGCTGGCCGATGACGTGCCGCTATTCGTGCCGCAATGGCTGGGCGCGCAGTACACCTTCGTGGATCAGCACCAATCGTCGCTGCATTCGCCTTACAGCGGCCCGTTGAGCCTGCGAGCGAGGGGCGACACCGAGCGCTCGCACACGTTCGGCGCCTACTTCGGCGTCGCGTTGCCGGCGCATTTCCAGTTCTACTTCGACGTGGAAATGTTCAAGGGCGAGGCGGTCAGCGGCGCCACCGGCCTGGGCGGATTTGCCAACGGCGACGTGGTGCATTCCGGTGGTGGCAGCCTGAGCAAGACCGCCTACGTCGCACGCCGATACCTGCGCTGGACGCTGCCGCTCGGTGACGCACGCGCATCGGCCAGACGCGACCAGGATCAGCTGCCGGGTGAAGAAGCCACGCGCCGCATCGAGGTCAAGCTGGGCAAGATGGCAGTGAGCGACGACTTCGACAAGAACCGCTACGCCGACGCCGCACGCACGCAATTCCTGAATTGGTCGTTGCTCAACAACACCGCGTGGGATTTCGCCGCCGACACCCGCGGCTACACCGACGGGCTGGTGCTGGGCTGGATCACCCCGCACTGGAGCCTGCGCTACGGCGTCTACCTGATGCCCACCAAGGCGAATGGAACGAAGCTGGAGAGTTCGCCGCGGCGCGCCCGCGGCGAACAGCTTGAGCTGACCCTGCAGCCGCGCGCGGACGGCGCGATCCTGCGGCTGCTTGCGTTTCGCAACATCGCGAACATGGGCGTGTACCGCGAGGCCATCGCGTACGCGCTGGCGCATGGCACAGCGCCGGACATCCATGCCGACGACCGCCCCGGCCGGCGCAAGTACGGCTTCGCCATCAACGGCGAGCTGCCGCTGGCCGACGATGGCGAGACGGGATTGTTTGCGCGCGCAGGCTGGAACGACGGCCGCAACGAATCGTTTGCGTTCACCGAGGTGGACCGCACGCTGAGCGGCGGCCTGCAGCTCTCCGGCGCGCACTGGGGACGGCCGAAGGATCATCTGGGCATAGCGTTTGCCGTCGACGCGCTGTCACCGGCGCATCGCCACTACCTGGCCTTGGGCGGCCAGGGATTCACGCTGGGTGATGGCGCACTCGCCTACGGCCGCGAGCGCATCGTCGAGGCTTATTACAATGTCGCGGTGATCGATCACCTCACGCTCACGCCCGACATCCAGCTGATCCGCAACCCCGGCTACAACCGTGCTCGCGGGCCGGCGCGCTTTGTCGGCGTGCGCGCGCACCTGGAGTTCTGATCCTCGATCACCGGCTCGGTAGCTGCGCCCGTTCCAGCGCCGCGACATGCCGCTCCAGCCGCGGCCCCAGGTAGCAATGCGAGCCGCACGGCAGCAACCCGACCTTGCCGAACTCGCGCAGATACCACGCCGGTGCGCGCGACACGAAACCCTGGTGGTCGCCGGCCACGTCGTCGCGGCTGGTGAATACTTCCAGAAACGCCACGCCTTCGAGCATTTCGCCAATGCCCTGCAGGCCCGCGCGGATCTCCGCCGGCTTCAGGTAATGCAATACATCGGTGCATACGATCAGGTCGAAACGCGACTCGAAGCGCAGCTGCTCCAGTTGGCCGAAGCGGGCCAGCCCGACGTTGCGGCTGCGGCCATAACGCGCCACTGCATACTCGCTCGCATCCAGCCCGCGATAGGCGATGCCCGGCCGCAACGCGCGCAGCGGTGCGCGCCAGGTCGCCTCCCCGCAACCGACATCGAGCACGTTGCGGACAGGCCTTCCGAGGTAATACTCCGCCTGCGCCACCACCATCGCCACCTTCCGGCGCAGCTCGGCCGGCGAGGCGACCGCGTGCTCGGGGTCGCGATACCACTTGTCGAAATAGTCGCGGTCGTAAGTCTTCGGCATGGCGGCGTTTCTTGGGATGGCGGGCCGCCATGGTAGCGGCCCGCACGGCCTTCGATGGCCTCGGCATCACCTTTCGCATGCGTTCGGCTTGCCAGCATGAAGTCCCCGCCTTTCCGAGGAATCCGCCATGCCCAAGGTCCGTTTCCGCCTGATCGGCAGTCGTACCGACGCTGATGCCGTGATGGCCGCGCTGCACGGCATCGACGACATCGAGCGCGTCGAGGAGATCGACGACCTGATGCCCGAGATGCGCGACGATTCCAGCTCCAGCGAACTGGCCAGCGACAGCGAGGGCAAGGTCTATTACATCGAGGTCGACGCGCCCAACGACCAGGTGGCCGATACCGTGCGCGGAAGTGCCGAGGTGATCGCCCGCGAGTATGACGCCGGCATCGAGTTCACCGACGAGTTCTGAGCGGTCGCGCAGTCCGCGCCCTTTTGCTCAGCTCGCGCGCACCAGCAAATGTTTGGCGATGTGTCCGTGCATCCGGCCCAGGCCGCGCACCAGGTGCAGCGTGGCGAACAGCATCGCGATGCCGAGGACGCACAGCGTGACCGCGCCGCTCCAGCTTGCCAGCCACTGGACACTCGTGCAGATCCACTCCGGAGCACCGATGCACGTGTCGGTCTGCCAGTGGAACATGTCCGACGCCACCTTCAGGGCCGGCGCCGCGACGAAGCTCAGCGACACCGCCAGCAAGGTCACCGTAATCGTGAAATAGGCGATGCCCAGCGGCAGCATCAACAGCATGTAGAGCAGCGTGCCCCAGGTACGGCCATCGGTGAACATCGCGCCGATCCGCTTCATCAACGGCAACCCCCGCTGCGAGGGATACGGCGGCCGGCGCGGCATGCGCACGCCCAGCATGGTTTCCACGATGCGCCCCTCCAGCAGCGAGAAAACCCGCACGCTGCCCAGGAACAACACCATGAACGGCAAGCCGATGATCAGGATCGACAGGCCCGACGACAACGCGATGCCGGTCACCGCCCAGGTGAAATAGAAGATGGCGGTGGATGGCACCAGCAGCATGTAGAACAACGCGCCATAGGTATGCGGATCGGCGGCCACGCCGAAGAAGCGTCCGGCCAGCGAACGGCGCCGCGGCACCGGCGGCGGCCGTATGGCGCGCTGGATCCTGATCTCCTGGTCGCGGTAGATCTCCGCCACCTCGTCCGGCGCGCCATAGCTGCTCACGACATGTTCGAGCATGCTTGCTTCGCTGCGGCCAGGCTGGTCGGCCAGTTCCGCGCGCAGGTGTTCCTCGGCGTCGTAGAGTGCGTCCTGGATCAGGGCCGGGTCGGCACCGCGCAAGGCGGCGCGCAACTGCTCAAGGTATTCGGCGATCGTGCGTGGCGCGTTCATTACACCCCTCCTTGCAAGACGTTGTCGACGGAATCGCGAGTGGCGTTCCAGGCCGCCACCCACTCGCGCAGCACCTCGCGCCCCGGTTTGGTGATGCGGTAATAACGGCGCGGCGGGCCGCTGACGGACGGCTCCACTTCACTGGCCAGCAAGCCGGCGCTTTCCAGATTGCGCAGCACCGGATACAACGCGCTCTGCTTGCCGGCCAGCACGCCCTCGCCCACCTCCTCCAGCCGCTTGGCGATCTGGTAGCCATACATCGGCTGCCGCGACTGGCCCAGCACGGCCAGCAGAACCAGCGACACCGTGCCACTGGAAAGCTCCTTCTGGAACTTCTTCAACTGGCTGGCGCTGTCGTCCATCTGGCTTTTCCGTACTGCGGCTTGTCGTTGAGTGAACCATAGTGTGAAGTTATCACTAGCGCATGGGCCTGAAGTCATGCCCTGCCGGAGCGCTTCGCCGCAACGTCCGAAGTTCTCATTCAAGTGGACGGCGGCGCAGCCGCCTCGCCGATGTGGCAAGCCAGATATGGGGCAGCCGGGGCGACTGCACGGCGGTGGTTTGGGGACGACCGGCGCAACGCCGGGTCGACGAGGAAGTCGAATGCTTTTCGCTCAGAAAGAGCACCGTCGAAAAAGCCCGATTCTGGGGTGCGGGACATGCGTCCTGGACCACTTCTCGTGGCTACGCAGTCAAGTGACTCGCTCGCACGGAACGAAAGCCTTTCACCTGAGAGGAAAAGAGCAAAAAAGGCATCGCGGCTGAAGCCGCTCCCACATGAAGGCTCAGCGCGCGCCGAGCACCACGGGCTCCGGCTCAAGCGTCACGCCGAACTTGTCGTGCACGCCCGCCATCACCCGCTGGGCCAGCGCCCAGAGTTGCGGCCCCGTCGCCTTGCCATGATTCACCAGCACCAGGGCATGCCGATTGGAAATGCCCGCATCACCATCGCGGATACCCTTGAAACCGGCACTCTCGATCAACCATGCGGCGGACAGCTTGCAGCGGCCGTCCGCCTGCGGCCAGCAGGCCAGCCCGGGATGATCGTGCTTCAGCGCTTCGGCCAGCACAGCGTCCACGATCGGATTCTTGAAGAAGCTGCCGGCGTTGCCGATCACCGCCGGATCAGGCAGCTTGCGCGTGCGCAGGTGCACCACCGCTTCCGCGACATGGAACGGCGCGGGCTTGTCCACGCCCATCCGGGCCAGCTCCTCGTCGATGCCCGCGTAATCGGTACGCAGCGGACGGCTGCGCGGCAACACGAAGCGCACGGCAGTGACCACGTAGCGGCCAGGCTCATGCTTGAACAGCGAATCGCGATAGGCGAAGGCGCAAGTCTCGTGATCCAGCGTCGCCACGCGGTGTTCGCGGGTATCCCACGCTTCCACGCTTTCGACGAATTCGGCCACCTCGCAGCCGTACGCGCCGATGTTCTGGATCGGTGCGGCGCCGACGGTACCCGGTATCAGGATCAGGTTTTCCAGGCCGGCGTAACCATGCCCCAGCGTCCAGCGCACGAAGTCGTCCCAGCGCTCGCCTGCAGCCACCGCGATGCGCGCGCGGTCACCATCGCTCTCCACTTGCACGCCGCGCGTTTCCATCGCAAGCACGGTGCCATCGAAGTCGCCGGTGAACAGCACGTTGCTGCCTTCGCCCAGCACCAGCAGGCGGCCATTGCGTACCGCCGGAAAGTCGAGCAGTTCGGGCAATTTCGCGGCGTCGCGGATTTCCGCCAGCAAGGCCGCCCGCGCGTCCACGCGCAGGGTGTTGCGGTTCGCCAGCGAGGCGTTCTCGACAAGGGTATAGCCGCCCATGTCCGTTCGTTCCGCAGGCATGTCGGTGCGCTCAAAGTGCATGGACGTGCTCGCGTTGGCGACGTATTTCGTTGACGCATTCTCCGATCAGATGCGGTCCGCGATAGATCAGTCCCGAATAGACCTGCACCAGCGACGCGCCCGCGCCGATCTTCTCGGCGGCATCGCTGCCGTCGAGGATGCCGCCGACGCCGATCAATGGAATGCGCCCCTGCAGTCGCCGGTGCATGCCGACCAGCACCGCGGTGGAGCGCTGGAACAACGGCTTGCCGGACAGCCCGCCGGTTTCGCCGCCATGAGGGTCGTCGGCCACCGATGCATGGTCGATCGTGGTGTTGCTGCAGATCACCCCGTCGATGCCGGTGCGCAGCAACACCTCGGCGATGGCGTCGAGCTCGCCTTCGGTAAGATCGGGAGCGATCTTCAGCAGCATCGGCTTGCGCCGCCCCTGCTGCGAGCCCAGCCGTTCCTGCGCCGCGCGCAACAGCGAGATGAACTTGTACAGCATGGCTTCCTGCTGCAGGTCGCGCAGGCCCTGCGTGTTGGGCGACGAAATGTTCACCGTGACGTAGCTGGCGTGTTCGTACACCTTGTGCAGGCAGGTCAGGTAGTCGTTGACCGCCTTCTCGTTCGGCGTGTCCTTGTTTTTGCCGATATTGATGCCGAGCACGCCGTGGTAGCCGGACCGCCGCACGTTGCGCACCAGCGCATCGACGCCGCCGTTGTTGAAGCCGAGCCGGTTGATGATCGCCTCGTGCTGCGGCAAACGGAACATGCGCGGCTTGTCGTTGCCCGGCTGCGGCAGCGGCGTCACCGTGCCGACTTCGATGAAGCCGAAGCCGAGCGCGTCCAGCGCATCGAGGTGTTCGGCGTTCTTGTCCAGCCCGGCGGCAAGACCGACCGGATTCGGAAACGTGATGCCGAATACCGTGGTCGGGAGATCCGTCGGCGGCCTGGCGATCCACTGCGCAAAGTTGCTGCGCTGGGCCACGCCGAGTCCGTACAGGGTCAGACGGTGTGCGGTCTCGGGATCGAGCTTGAACAGCAGCGGGCGCAGGAGGTCGTACATGGATCAGGCCGGTTGGCCCGCAAAGATGCGGGTGTCGTAGTCGAAGCTTATCCTGCCGTCCACGGCGCAGGCGTCGAAAAGTTCGCGCAACGCGCGCAGCATCGGCTCGTGTTGCGGATGGCCCGTCTGCGGCGCATACGACGACGACATCAGGCGTCCGCGCAGCGCCTCGAAATCCAGCTGCTGGGCGTGTTCGAAACGGGCGCTGCCGCGAAAGCCGCTGCCGAACCAGTCGCGCATTCGTGCATCGTCGGCGTAGCGTTCGGCCACGCTGGTGTAATCGGTGCCGAACTCCTGCAGCAGCGCTTCATAGCCTTCCAGGAAACGCGTGCCGGTGAGCCGTCGTGAATTCCACCAGATCGCCACCAGCCCGTGCGGCCGCAGGATGCGGGCGAACTCGCGACGGGTCGCTACCTCGTCGAACCAGTGAAATGCCTGCGCCACCGTGACGAGATCGACGCTGGCATCGGGCAAACCGGTCGCGTCGGCGCGACCGTCGACCGCGTCGAATTTCTCGTACGTTCGCAGCCAGCCTTCCGCGGCGGCGCGCATCGGGGCATTCGGTTCCACCGCCGTGACGCGATAGCCGGCATCGAGGAACATCTTCGACGAGATGCCGGTGCCGGCTCCCACGTCAGCTACCCGCCAGCTGGCATCGACACCCTGCTCGCGCTGCAGCCAGTCGAGCAGGGCCGGTGGATAATCGGGCCGGTAGCGCACGTAGTCGTCGACGCGGTCGCTGAAGCGCGCGGTGGCATGCAGCCCCTTCATGTGGTTAACCTCGCGGGACGTATCAGCCATTGAGCATCTGGCCGCCATCGACCACCAGGGTTTGCCCGGTGATCCAGCCGGCGAATGGCGAAGCGAGGAACAACGCGGCGTACGCGATTTCCTCCGGCTTGCCGAAACGGCCGAACGGGATTCTCGCCAGCGTGGCCTCGTAGAGCGACGGCTGTTCGAGCTTGCGGCGTTCCCACAGGCCGTCGGCAAAGGCGATCGAACCCGGCGCGATCGCGTTGACGCGGACGCGGTGTTCGGCCAGCGCCAGCGCCTGCGAAGTGGTGTACTGGCTCAGCGCCGCCTTCACCGCGGCATACGGCGCACCGCTGGCGCGCGGACGGAACGCCGCGATCGAGCTTGTATGCAGGATGCACGGCTGCGGCGACGCCTTGAGATGCGGCAGGGCCGCCCGCGAGGCGCGCACGGCGGCCATCAGGTCGACGTTGAAACCGGCGACCCAGCCATCGTCGTCATCGGCGAAGCCGTAGCCGCTGGCATTGTTGACCAGTACGTCGATGCCGCCGAGCGCGTTGGCTGCGTTGTCCACGTAGGCTGCGATGGCCGCCGGATCGGCCAGGTCGCAGCGTTGCGCGTGCACCAGCGTGCCGTAAAAGGCGATTGCCTGGCGCGCTTCCTCCAGCGCTTCCGCGCCACGCGCGCAGATGGATACGGCCGCGCCGGCCTCGGCGAAGCCCAAGGCGATGCTGCGGCCGATGCCGCGACTGCCGCCCGCGACGACGACGCGATAGCCATGGAAATCGAAAGGCGCGCGCGGCATCAATGCCAGTTCGAAAAGGCGAACCCGAAAATCAACGCGGCGATGATCACAAACACCGCCAGCACGCAGAGCACCAAATGCACGTAGCCGAGGACCAGCCCGGCCACGGCCATGCCGTCGCCTTCGATGCGCGCGTCAACCGGGCTGCGGCGGATCTCGCCGCGCGCCAGGTGGCCGCAGATGATCGCCACGATGGCCCCGATGAACGGCAGCACGCACCAGGTCAGAATGCCGAAGACCAGGCTCACCACTGCCAGCGAACTGGTGCCGGTGCCCGCTCGATAGGAAGGTTGATAGCTCATCGGTCGCTCACTCGGAAAGGAGAAGGGACAGCGCCGTCATGCATCGTCACCGGTCGGGGCGGCGAACCGCACCCGATCGGCTTCAGCGATTACACCGTGAACTTGATGCCCTGGGCCAGCGGCAGCGCATCGGAGTAATTGATCGTGTTGGTCTGGCGGCGCATGTAGACCTTCCATGCATCGGAGCCCGATTCGCGACCGCCGCCGGTTTCCTTCTCGCCGCCGAACGCGCCGCCGATCTCCGCACCGGACGTACCGATGTTGACGTTGGCGATGCCGCAATCCGAACCGGCCGCCGACAGGAACTGCTCGGCCGCGCGCAGGTTGTTGGTGAAGATCGACGAGGACAGGCCCTGCGGCACGTCGTTCTGCATGTCGATGGCTTCGTCCAGCGTCTTGAACGGCATCACGTAGAGGATCGGCGCGAAGGTTTCGGTCTGCACGACCTCATGCGAGTTCGCGATGCCGGTGACGATCGTCGGCAGCACGAAGTTGCCCTTGCGATCGGTCAGCGCTGCGCCGCCAGTGGCGATGGTGCCGCCCGCGGCCTTGGCCTTCTCGACCGCGGCAAGATAACCCTGCACCGCTTCGGAGCTGTTGAGCGGACCCATCAGCGTGGTGGACAGGTTCGGATCGCCGATCTTGCCCTCGACCTGCTTGTACGCCTTGACCAGCGTGTCGAGCACGTTGTCGTAGATCGACTCGTGCACGAACAGCCGGCGCGTGGTGGTGCAGCGCTGGCCGGCGGTGCCGACCGCGCCGAACACGATGCCCGGGATCGCCAGCTTCAGGTCGGCGCTTTCGTCGAGGATGATCGCGTTGTTGCCGCCCAGCTCCAGCAGCGAGCGGCCCATGCGCTGCGCCACGCGCTCGCCGACCATGCGGCCGACCTTGGTCGAGCCGGTGAAGCTGATCAGCGGGATGCGCTTGTCGTCGACGAAGCCCTGCGACAGGTCGGTGCCGGCGTCGTTGAACAGGAAGAACAGGTCGGGGAAACCGCCGGCCTTCAGCGCCTCGTTGCAGATGCGGATGGTGGCGATCGCCGACAGCGGCGTCTTCGGCGACGGCTTCCAGATGCAGATGTCGCCGGCAATGGTGGCGAGAATGGCGTTCCATGCCCACACCGCGACCGGGAAGTTGAACGCGCTGATGATGCCGACCAGGCCGAGCGGATGGTACTGGTCGTACATGCGATGGCCCGGGCGCTCCGAGTGCATGGTGGCGCCGTACATCATGCGGCTCTGGCCCACCGCGAAGTCGGCGATGTCGATCATCTCCTGCACTTCGCCGTCGCCCTCGGGCTTGATCTTGCCCATCTCCAGCGCGACCAGCGAACCCAGCGCGTCCTTGTGCTTGCGCAGCGCTTCGCCGCACAGGCGCACCGCTTCGCCGCGCTGCGGCGCGGGCGTCGTGCGCCACACCTTGAACGCGGCCTGCGCGCGCTGGACGATCACTTCGTAATCGGCGGCGCTGGACGCATGCACCGTGCCGAGCACCTCGCCGGTAGCCGGGTTCACCGGCTGCAACGCGCCGGCGTCCGCGGTCTTGGACCACTCGCCCTGGCCGAGGTACGTGCCGGACTGCTCGCCGTCGAGGCCGAGCGCGCTGAGGATTGCGTGGGACATGGAGGTCTCCTGGACATGCGGCGCCTTCCGGCGCCGTGAATGAAAGCTGGGAATTGCCCATTCTAGCAGGCGGCGAAAGCCTGCTTGCCCTGTGATGTCCGCCCGTCGATCGTTCCGCGCTCGCGAGGGTGGCGCAGCGTCACGCCATGGCTGCGCTCAATGCCCCGAAGGTTTCGGCTTCTGCGACGGATTGTTCTGATGTTCGTGGGGTGTTTGCGCGTCAGGCATGTCTTTCTTGTCGTTGCGCTTGGGCTGCTCTTCGGGATACCCACTGGTACCTGGCGACTCCGGTTTGCGCTCTTTCATGGTGCGCTCTCGCTACGGTGGAAAACGGACGACCGCGTGGCGTGCCATCGGCAGCGCCATCGTGCCGAGTTCAGGGGTGTTCGATGCCCATGTCCTTGTGCGACTGGCGCTCCACTTCCTGCGAACCTTTTTCCTTCTTCTCGTCGCGGCGCGTCTGGAGTTTCCTGTCCAGTCCGGCGACATCGTTCTCATTGCGATCGCCGCTGCCATGCTTGCGCTCTTCGGGTGGCTGTGGATTGGGCATGATCGTCTCCGTCGATAGAACGTCCAGCTAGGCCGGGCACCGGTCCGACGGTACGTCGCGGCCTCTGACGAAAATGTGATGTTGCCGACCCAGTGGCACCAAAACGCCGTTCCATGCGCGGACCGTCAGTTTCGCTTTCGCCATGTCCCCGGTATTCTTCCACGCTGCTGCCCTCGTAGCTCAGTTGGATAGAGCGGCCCCCTCCTAAGGGGCAGGTCGGACGTTCGAATCGTCTCGAGGGCACCAACTTCGACAAGGCCGGCCATGCCGGCCCTTGTGTCTTCGGACTCAGGAACTGCACGACAGCATCGAGCAGCCGGCCCTGTGCCGCGCCCAGTCCGGACGGCGTCTGCGCGAAAGCCTCGCGGCCCGGCTGGTCGTCGTAGGGATGGCGCATCACGTCGAGCAGTTCGGCGATGCCGCTGGCGTCGCCCTGCTCGGCGCGGTCGATCGCCTGCTGCGCGAGGTAGTTGCGCAGCACGTAGCGCGGATTGGCCGCGTGCATGCGCGCGCGGCGCTGCTGCGGCGTCAGCGGATCGTGCGCCAGCCGCGCGGCGTAGCGGCGCAGCCAGTCGTTGCAGCGCCGGCTCGGCGTCGCGTCGCTTCGACGTCGTCGTAGAACGCCTCGTCGCAGCGGCGCGAGCGTCGGCGCCTGCGCATCGACATCGGCCAGCGCGCGGAAGAATAGCGTCATGTCGATCTCGGCGCGCTGCATGCAGTGTCGTGCAGCGACTGCATCAGCGCCACGTCGTCGTCGCGGCACTCGGCCAGCCCGAGCTTGGCGGCGATGTTGCGCGCGATCGGCGGCGGCGTACGTCGCCGCATAGCGATCCAGCCCCGCCTGCAGCGGCTCGACGCCGATCGAACAGCGGAGCCAGCGCGCCGCGCGAGGCGGCTCAGGTTCCACTACGCCACGTCCGGCTGCTGGCCGAAGCGGTAGCGGCGGCGCTGCGCGTCGGTGGTGTTCGGCGTCCAGTCGCGGTCGTAAGTTGTCGATCCAGCCGTACGGGCCGTAGTCGATGGTGAGGCCGAGGATCGACATGTTGTCGGTGTTCATCACGCCGTGCACGAAGCCCACGCGCATCCAGTGCGCGACCATCGCGGCGGTGCGCTCGCACACCTGCGGCGAACCATTGCGCGTACAGGGCTTCGCCGTCGCCCCTGCAGCTCCGGAAAGTCGCGGCGGATGGTGAAGTCGACCAGCTGCCGCAGCAGCGCGGTGTCGCCGCGCGAGGCCGGCAGCTCGAAGTTGCCGAAGCGGATGAACGATGGCGCCACGCGGCAGACGATCGCGCCGGGCTCCGGCTGCGGCATGGCCGTCGTAGAACATGTCGCGCACGCACCGGCTCGCCGGTGGCCACCAGGCTCAGCGCCCGCGTGGTCGGCACGCCGAGGTGATGCATCGCCTCGCTGCACAGGAACTCGCGCACCGACGAGCGCAGCACGGCGCGGCCGTCGGCGCTGCGCGAGTACGGCGTCGGCCCGGCGCCCTTGAGCTGCAGCTCCCAGCGCTCGCCGGCGGCATTGACCACCTCGCCGAGCGTGATCGCGCGCCCGTCGCCGAGCTGGCCGGCCCAGTGGCCGAACTGGTGCCCGCCGTAGTTGGCCGCATAGGGCTGCATGCCGTCGAGCAGCGCGTTGCCGCCGAACAGCTGGGCGAAATCCGGCGAGGCGACATCCGCTTCGCTGAAACCGAGCCGCGCCGCCATCTCCGCCGAATGCGCCAGCAGGCGCGGCGTCGCCACCGGCGTGGGATCGACACGCGAATACAGCGCCGCCTCGACCTGACGCAGCCGCGCGCCCTGCTCCGGGTCGCCGGGCAGATCGCGCACGAACGCGTTGTCGAATTGGAAGGTGGGCATCGGGATCGCGCCTGTCGAAACGTTGCAACTTATATCCGGGCGCCAGCGGCCCCATGCAAGGTGAGGCCTGCAATCCGGGAGGATTGTGGAACGACGGCGCGCCAGGCATTCAGGGTGCCGAGCCTATCCGCGGCCGGGCTTGCGATGCAGTGCTTTCAACCGCTGATAGACGGTCATCACGGCGGTGCCGTAATCCCTGGCCAGGGTCGGCGTGTGGCTGTGGTAGTAGCCCACGCCAAGCACCCGGTCGCTGGTCTCGTGCATCCCATCGCGCAGGATCTTCGCGGCCACGGTGATGTTGGTGCGCGGATTCAGCAGGGTCAGCGGATCGCGCACGGCGTCCCGATGCATCGGGTAGTAGACCTGCATGATGCCCACGTCCTGCACGCCCGAACCGAACTGGCTCGCGGCCGCCATCGCCATCTGCACGTCATGCCGGTCGCCGCGCACCAGATGGTCGTTGACGCGGAACAGCCACGGCGTTGGCGCGACCCTGCCGTCCGGGTAGAGCGCTTTCGATTCCACCAGGGCAACGCTGTACAGCAGCAGTGGATCGACGCCGGAAGCCTTGCCGACCTCCGACCACAGGCTCTGCCGGGAGGCGATGTCCAGATCGGGCTCATCGATCGGCAACATCAGATCCATCGTGCTGACATCGGACAACAGGCTGCGGTCGGCGCCGAACGGTCGGGGACGCGCGGTCGACGAGGCTGCCGGTTCGATGACCGGCGCAGGCACGGCAGCGACCGGCACGGGAGCCGTGGACGTGGGATGCGCGGCAACCACATGCCTTGCCGGTGCGGCAACCGGCATTCTGGCGGGGAGCGCCGGCATCTCCCGATGCTGCACGCTCATGCGCAGCAACAAAAGCGTGGCGCCGGCGACGGCACCGAAGGCGACGCCTGCCGCGAACCTTTGCCTGTATGCACTCGCCTGTGCCAACCAGGCCACCGTCCGCTTGCGTGCCCACGGCGCGATCCGCGCACTGGCGAGCCGGCGAAAACCGGCCACGACGGTCACATGCCATCGGTCCAGTGGCCACGCGGGCGGCAACAGCCAGCCTGGTCCTGACGGCGACCGCACGACCGGGCTCCGTGGATGGGCCACAACCCGCGAACGCATCCACTGCGCAGGTGCCGGCATCTGCACAGGTCCATCGATTCGGCCGATCGAGGTGCTGGCGGATCTCCAGCGCGCCGGCGCCATCAGATGCACGCGAGCCGATTCCACGCGCGGGCCTCGCCCACCCATGGCGTCGCCGAACGAAGGCTCGCCCGTGTGTGTTCCGGGGAACGCCTCGGAGGGCGGGCCAAGTCGCGTGCGGACGCGTTTGGCGGGAGCCGACCGGCACGCGGGCGACGCGATCGCTACCCGGGATGTGGCCGGCAGATCACCCGGCAGGGGATGCTCGTGACTCTCGCCGTGCGAGGCGCCTGCGGTCGCTGAGGTCAAGCCATCCACGGGTGCATCCTGGTCAGAAGCCTTGCTGCGACAGACGCCACGGCCACGTCGGGGCGCCATTAGAGCAGTTTTGCGTTGCACATTCCTGCGAGCGCGCGGAAGCAGGCACGGCCCGGCAGAAAATTTGCGCAGGATACGAGCCACCTCCCCTACCGCTATAGTCGGCGCCGACTTGCTCGCGAGAAGCGCATGAACAATCCACCGTCGCCCTCCGGCCTCAACGCCGATGCCCTGCCCGAGGATGCGCCTTACATCATCGCCACTACCCGCTGGCTGGAGCGCGCGGTGATCGGGCTCAACCTGTGCCCCTTTGCCCGTGCACCGCATGTGCAGGGCAAGTTGCGCCTGCGAGTCAGCCAGGCACGCGACACCGAAACGTTGCTGGACGACCTCTGCGGCGAGCTGCAATCGCTCAACGCGCTCACGCCGGACGAATGCGAAACCGGCTTGTTGATCCACCCTTTCGTGCTCACCGACTTTCTCGACTACAACGATTTTCTCGATGTCGCCGATGCGGCCGTGCAGACGCTGGGCCTGGAGGGCGAGTGGCAGGTGGCCAGCTTCCATCCCGATTACCAGTTCGCCGACAGCTCCGCGGACGCGATCGAGAATTTCAGCAATCGTTCGCCTTATCCCACACTGCATCTGCTGCGCGAATCGAGCATCGAGCGCGCCATGGATGCGATGAGCGACACCGACAGCATCTATCGACGCAATATCGAAACGCTGCAGCGCCTCGGCATCGATGGCTGGCAAGCACTGTGGCGCGATCGCAACGACTGAACAACGGATGGTTCACACCCGCAACGGGCGAAGCTGTCATGCTGACGAGTGAAAAATCTCCCCGACCCTTATGCCGAAAGCATCGATCCCGGCGTGCATTGCACCACCTGTGAAGCCGTCTGCTGTCGCCTTACCGTGGTGCTGATGCCCGAAGACCACGTGCCCGCCTGGCTGGTCGACCACGATGAACACGGCCTGGAAATCCTGGCCAAGGGCGAGGACGGCTGGTGCGCCGCGGTCAACCCGAACACCTCCGGCTGCACCATCTACGAGGATCGTCCCACCATCTGCCGCAAATACGCGATGGGCAGCCCGAGCTGCCGCGACGAACGGCACAAATGGTTCGGCGCGACGATTCCGACGGCGGTGCACTTGCTGTAGTCGGCCGTCTATTTGACCTTGCCGACCGGCACGCCACCGGCATGAAATTGGCCATCCGGTTGCAGCGTAAAGGTGAATGCCATCGGCCCACATCCAGTTGGGTTCTGGCCAGTCGTGAACGTCATGGATGCAATGCGGCGATCTCCATTGAGGAGAGGCTTGCGTACCGCCTCGATGGGGCCGGTCGTCCACAGATACCCGCCTAGGGGAGTTTCGGCCAGGTCCCCCATTCGCGCAAATACCAGCCCTACTGCGCGCGCTCCCTCGCGTACAGGGCGATCTTCCACGTCGAAGTACCTGAACACGATGGAGCCCGGTCCCCCCGTAGTAGCTCTCTCATCGGCCAACCGGGCCAAATCCTGCAGCGAAATGGTTTGCCGTCGTTCAAAGCTGAGGACTGGGCATTGGCCGGCGCTTTCTTTCGCGATGGAAGTCTGCATCGTGAAGATCAGGATGCTCATGCAAACGCCAAGCAAGTAACGCATCTCCGTGCTCCTTTGATGCTACGTGACGATCAAGCGTTGCCGAAAATCAATGCAATCTCATCAGCCCCGAGCGCACGCCACTCGCCCAGCGCCAACTCGCCCAGCGCGAGCCCACCGACCGAGATCCGTTGCAGGGTTTCGACGTGATTGCCGACGGCAGCGAACATCCGGCGCACCTGGTGATAGCGGCCTTCGGTGACGGTGAGCCGGGCGTGCCGCGGCCCCAGCACGTCGAGCACCGCGGGTGACAACGGTTCCTTCTCCGTTTCCAGCAGCAGCGTGCCGCTGGCGAACAGCTCGCCCTCGTCGCCGCG
Organism: uncultured Gammaproteobacteria bacterium; assembly: GCA_963697555.1. Lineage (GTDB taxonomy): Bacteria > Pseudomonadota > Gammaproteobacteria > Xanthomonadales > Rhodanobacteraceae > Rhodanobacter. The sequence continues at coordinate 19,428 of CAVOOK010000006.1, read as the reverse complement.
CAGGTCCTGCGCCAGCGTAGCCTCGTAGACCTTGGCCACCTGCGCCTTCGGCGAGATGATCCGGTGCAGCAGCGCGCCGTCATCGGTGAACAGCAGCAGGCCACTGGTATCGCGATCGAGCCGGCCGACGCTGGACAGCACCGGCGAGCGCACGTTGTAGCGCGGCGGCAGCAGGTCGTAGACGACACGACCAGGGTCCTTGCGCGAACAGGTGACGCCCAGCGGCTTGTTCATCATCAGCACCAGGCCAGGCGGCGGATCGAGCGGTTCATCGTCGACGCGGATGGTCTCGTAGGGCACCACGTCGTCGGCATACAGCACCTCGCCCGAGGCATCGGTGATGCGCCCGGCACGGAACAACTGCGTCACGTCCTTGCGGCTGCCATAGCCCAGGTTCGCGATCAGCTTGACCAGTTTCATTGCTTCACTCCGACCGCCTCGATCACCTTGAATCCTTCCTGCGTCACCAGTGTGCGCACGTCGCGAAAACGTGCCGTCAGTATCGCCTCATACGGCAGGTGGCGGTTGGCCACAATGAATAGACGGCCATTTGGCTGCAGCGCTTCGGCCGCGGTCGTGATGAACGCGCGCCCCAGTTCCGGCAGGTCGGCGCGACCCTGGTGGAAAGGCGGATTGCTGACGACGGCGTCGTAGCGCCGAGGCAGTCCGCGCGTGACGTCATGCCAGTGCACCGCCACCCCCACCTCGCGGCCGGATTCACGTTGCGCCCTTGCCATATTGATCCGCGCAGGTTCCAGTGCGCGTGCCTCGGCCTCGTAAAGATCGATCGCACTCACACCATGGCACCGCGCCACGACCTGGCTGGCGAGGTAGCCATAGCAGGCGCCGAGGTCCGCCACGCGCCCCTGCAGGTTGACGGGCAGATGTTCGGCCAGCAGCGCCGATGCGCGGTCGATACGGTCCCACGCGAACAGGCCCGGGCGGCTGACGTAGCCGTCGACGATGGTGCGTGGCGCGTCCAGCGCGAGCCATTCGGCCAGCAGCGCCCGGTCGATGCCTGCCGGGTCAGGCCTGCTCCAGAACACCCGGCATTTGTGCTTGGACTCGTGTTGCACGGCACCCGTCAGCCCTGAACAGATCCGCCTCGCCCGACTTCGCGCCTTCGGCATTCGGCATCGCCACCAGCAGCGTTCCGCCCGGCGCCGTGTGCAGCAAGGCACGGGCGAACAAGGCGCGCGCTTCGTCGCGCTGGCGCGGCGGCAACACCAGAACCAGCGGGAACGTTTCCCCGGCGGCCGGCTCGCCGACACGCAAACCGTTGCGCGCCAGTTCGTCGGCGAACGGCATGAAGCTTTGCTCGCACAACCAGCCCGGCTGCGCCATTTCGCGCAGCCGCACGCCGGCGCGCGCGCGCAGGAACAACACCCGGCCATCGGCCGGCAGGTGCAGTGCGGATGATTCGAATGGCACAAACAGGGCGGCCAGCGCCGCATCCGGCGCAGCCGCGGAAAATCCGGCAGCAGTCACGTCATGTCTTCGTCAGTAAAAACGGAGGGCATTGTACGTGGCGGCAGTCCCGATGCCGCCGATGCGCGATTCAAGCGCCGCCGTGCGCGTCAACCGCATCCAGCACCCTCGCGGAGTACACCATCGCGGCACCGGCATTCATCGCCACCGCCACGCCGAGCGCCTCGGCGATTTCCTCGCGCGTTGCGCCATGCTTCAACGCCTCACCGGTATGCACCGTGATGCAGCCATCGCACCTGGTGGTGACCGCCACGGCCAGCGAGATCAGCTCGCGCGTCTTGGCGTCCAGGTGGCCGGTCTTTTCGCCTGCGCCGGACAGGGTCTGGTAACCCTTCAACGTATCCGGGCTCAGCTTGCCGATCTCGCCGATGCGCCCGATCAATGCCTTGCGGTAACCCAGCCAATCCAACATGGGAATCACCTCGCTGACGTGGCGGCCAGGCACCGCGCCCGACCGTGGGTCGTCCATAGTGCGCCATCGGATCGACGAATGGATTGGCCACCTGGGAACGCTGGCGGCCGTCGAGGCTGCCGGCGATATCACGCCGGCAGCCGGTCATCGCACGCAGTCAGCCCCTCACGCCGCCGTCGAAGTCCTGCCCAGTCGGGCCACCCATCGGTACAGCGCGACATTCACGGCGATGAAGGCGATCGCGCCGACCCAGATCGCCGCGGTTCCGAAGCCCGGCCCGACCAGGGCCAGCGGCGCCCCCTTGCCGGAAAACACCACGATCGCCGCGATCAGCACGCCGATGATGCTCTCGCCCACGATCATGCCGGAGGCCAGCAACACGCCCAGCTGCTTGGTCCCCTCGGCATTACTGCCGCGCTCTGCGCGCTTGTCGAAATACCAGCCGACGAGGGCGCCAACCACGATCATCAGGGTGGTGGATGTCGGCAGGTAGATGCCCAGGCCCACTGCCAGCGGCGGCAATGCGGCCGACTTCGTCGAGCGGCCGAGAATCGCATCCAGCACGATCAGGGCCACGCCGATGGCGCCGCCCAGGATGATCAGGCTCCAGTCAATGTTGCCCTGGATCACGCCCTGCGCCAGCGCCGAAATCAGGCCGGCCTGCGGCGCCGCCAGTGCAACGGCGGGGTCGACGCCGGGCATGCCGGCAAAACCGTAGGCCTTGTTCAGCAGGTCCAGCACCGGTGGGATCACCGCCGCGCCCACCAGCACGCCGGCCACCAGGGCCACCTGCTGTTTCCACGGCGTGGCGTCGACCAGCTGGCCGGTTTTCAGATCCTGCAGATTGTTGTTGGCGATGGTCGCCACCGAGAACACCACCGACGTGATGAACAGCGCGAACGCCACCAGCCCCTTGCCGGCGCTCACCGGCAATTGCGACTGCACGATGGCCACCAGCAGCAGCGCGGCGATGATCACCACCAGGATGCCGACGCCGGACAGCGGGCTGTTGGACGAGCCGATCAAGCCGGCCATGTAGCCGCACACCGCAGACACGAGGAAACCCATCACCACCACGAACACCAGCCCGCCGACCACCAGCAGCCACAGGTGATCGCCCAGGCCGGTGGCAATGCCGAAATTGCCGAGCAACCAGGCGATCGGCAGCAGGCAGATCAGGCTGATAAGACCGACGATGCCGATCGGCATGTCCTGCTCGGTACGCGGCAACAAGGCGCCCTGGCCGGACTTGCGCACGCGCGAGGCCGCCATGGCCGAGCTGAGTCCGCTGATCACCGGTTTGACCAGCTTGGCCAGTGTCCAGATCGCCGCCACGCCGATCGTGCCCGCTCCAAGGAATCGCACCTTGGTGCTCCAGGCTGCCTGCGCCAGATCCGCCGCCGCGCCGGTCGCCGCCGCCAGCGCGGTGTAGTGCGGCACCGCCCAGCCCCACGCGATAGCTGCACCCAGCAGCATGGCCAGCCCGACCCACAGCCCGACCAGATGACCCACTGCCAGCAGCGCGAACGACAGGCTGAAATCGAACCCCGTCGCCGCGCCCCGATCGCCGATGCGGAAGTACTGCGCCACGTCGCTGGCGAAAATCTTCGTCGCCACCACCACCGCGAACACCGCCGAGACGATCGTGCCGCCGGCCACCGCCAGCAGCCCCGACTTGCTGCTCTCCTCGGCCGACGATTCCGACTCGTCGCCGCTGCCCACCTTGAGCACTTCGGCGCAGGCCACGCCCTCCGGATACGGCAGGTCGGAATCGGTCACCAGTGCACGGCGCAGCGGAATCGTGTACATCACGCCGAGAATGCCGCCGGTGGCGCAGATACCGAACGTTACCCAGAACGGAAATCCGTTCCACCAGCCGATCATCACCAGGCCCGGCAACACGAAGATGATCGCCGACAACGTGCCCGCCGACGAGGCGATCGTCTGCACGATGTTGTTTTCCTGGATCGTTGAATTCTTGAAGCCCCGCAGTATCGCCATCGAGATCACTGCGGCCGGGATCGAGGTGGCAAAGGTGAGGCCGGCCTTGAGGCCGAAGAACACGTTGGCAGCGGTGAACACCAGGGTGATCACGATGCCGATGATCAGGCCGCGTACGGTCAGCTCGGTGCGCGGCGTCGCGCTGGACAGTGGTTGTGCACTCACGAATGGTTCTCCCCCGGATGGATGCTGCGGTGGAAGATAGCAGCGGAATGGCCGCCGGTGGTTATCCAGCCGCGCACATCCGACGGATGCCCGCCCCGCATCACGTCACAAGCGCAGCCCGCTTTCGAAGCGTCGCGGCTCGCCGGACAGCGGATCGGAAAACGCCAGGCTGCGCGCCAGCAGTTTCAAAGGGTGCCGATGGTCGTCGGCGGATTGTTCGGCCAGGGCCGGATACAGCGTGTCGCCAAGGATCGGCGCGCCCAGCGCGGCCATGTGCACGCGCAGCTGGTGCTTGCGTCCTGTGACCGGCTGCAACGTGTAGCGCCAGCAAGGCTCGCCGCGTTCGATCACCCCGATTAGCGTCTCGCTGTTCGGCTCGCCGGCGCTTTCGACCATGCGGAAGAACGGCTCGCCCGGGACCACGCGCGAACGATGCAGCAACGGAAACGCCAGGCCAGGCAATGCCGGCGCCAATGCCTCGTAACGCTTGTCGATGCGGCGTTCGCGGAACAACGCCTGGTACGCGGCGCGACTGGCCGGGTTGGCCGAGAACAGCACCAGCCCCGCCGTGGCGCGATCGATCCGGTGCAAAGGCACCAGCTGCGCATTGCCCAGCCGGCGGATCAACCGGCGCAGCAACGTCTGCTCGACATAGGCGCCAGCCGGCGTCACCGGCAGGAAGTGCGGCTTGTCCGCCACTACCAGATGCTCGTCCACGTGCAGCACGGCTTCGCCGAACGGGATCGGCGCCTCGTCCACCACCTCGCGGTAATAGTGGATGCACAAGCCGACTCGATACGGCGTATGCGGCGTGACCGCGACGCCCTGTCCGTCGAGCACCCGTCCGCGCGCGATGCGCTCCAGCCACTGCACACGGTCGATCGCGGCGAAGTGCGAGCAAAGGCAGTCGAGCACGGTCGTCCATGCACCGGACGGCAGGTGCACGGTGCTGGCTTGGGCATCGCGAATGAATGGCGGGACAGATGGGCTCATGACAGTTTCCAGTCTAATGCCGGTCCACAGGCCGCCCGTCGAGCCTAGCGCGTAGAATGGTCGGCTGTTGTCTCAAGGCACGGCCATGGCTCTCAACTCCACCATCTACAAAGTCGAACTGCAGATCAGCGACATGGACCGGCATTACTACGCCACCCATGCACTGACCCTGGCACGGCACCCGTCGGAAACCGAGGAGCGCCTGATGGTGCGCCTGCTTGCGTTCGCGCTGTATGCGGACGATCGGCTGGAGTTCGGCAAGGGCATCAGCGACGAAGACGAACCGGCGCTGTGGCGCAAGGCGTATACCGACGAGATCGAGCTGTGGATCGAGGTCGGCCAGCCGGACGAGACGCGCATCCGCAAGGCCTGCGGTCGCTCGCGTCAGGTGGTGGTGATCAGCTATGGCGGCAACGCGTCGGAGCTCTGGTGGAACAAGGTCGGCGCCGCGCTGGGCCGCAACCGAAACCTCACCGTGCTGGACATTCCCGCGTCCACGGTGGCGCAACTCGTCGCTCTGCTGCAGCGTGGCATGCGCCTGCAATGCCTGATCCAGGACGGCCAGCTGCAGGTGATGAACGACACCGATGCGGTGGCGGTCGACCCGGTGCGACGCATGACGCCCGTCGAAACGGTGAGCTGAGCGGGCGTGCCAACGATCGCGCATGACTCAGCACTGCGCCGCGTCGTGGGCATCGTGGCGCTGCTAAACCTGGGCTATTTCGGTGCCGAATTCGCGGTGGCGCTGGCGATCGGCTCCGTTTCGCTGTTCGCCGACAGCATTGATTTTCTGGAAGACGCTTCGGTGAATCTGCTGATCCTGCTCGCGCTCGGCTGGAGCCCGAAGGCTCGCGCGCATGTGGGCATGGGGCTGGCAGTCATCCTGCTGGTGCCCGCGCTCGCCACGTTGTGGGCGCTGTGGAGCAAGTTTCAGTTGCCCGCGCCACCGGCACCGCTTCCGCTGACCGTCACAGGCTTCGGCGCGATGCTCGTCAATTTCGGCTGCGCGATGCTGCTGATGCGCTACCGCCACCACGGCGGCAGCCTGACCCGGGCAGCGTTCCTGTCGGCGCGCAACGACGTGTTCGCGAATATTGCCATCGTGCTCGCCGGCGCTACCACCGCGATGACGCACGCGGTCTGGCCCGATATGGCCGTCGGCGCGGGCATCATGCTGATCAACGCCGATGCCGCCCGCGAAGTCTGGCAGGCGGCGCGCAACGAGCATCGGGACGCGACCGATCTGCGTGCCTGAACCGTATCAGTCGGGACGCCGATCCCTGTTTGCCGGATAATCGCCGCTTCGTCCACGTTTCCACGGAGTCACCCATGCGCTGGTTGCTGCCCCTGCTTGCCGTATTCACTTTCGCTGCCTGCACGACGGCCGCGCCACCTGCGCAAGCCACCGGTAACGTGGACAAGCTCACCACGATCGACCAGAGAGTGGGCACCGGTGCCGAGGCGAAGGACGGCATGCAGGTGACCGTGCATTACACCGGCTGGCTGTACGACGAGAGCGCCAAGGACAAGCACGGTGCGAAGTTCGACAGCTCGCGCGATCACGGCGAACCGTTCTCCTTCATGCTCGGCCAGGGCAGCGTGATCGCCGGCTGGGACCAAGGTGTGGCCGGCATGCGCGAAGGCGGCAAGCGGATCCTGCTGATCCCGGCTGCACTCGGCTATGGCGCCCGCGGCGCCGGCGACGACATTCCGCCGAACGCCTCGCTGGTGTTCGAGGTGGAGTTGCTGAAAGTCGGCAACTGAGCGACTGCCTGCGCGGGTTTCTGGTGCCGTCTTCAGGCACCCGTTCAGTCTTCCTGCGCAGCCGCCTCGCGGCCCTGCTGGCGGATGATCGCCTCTTCCCGCGCGTCGATGATCGACTGCATCACGCTGTCGACATCGGCGATGCTTTCGTCGAACTCGAAGTGCCCGGTGAGCTCGCTGTCCGGATGCAGCTCGCCCAGCTCATACAGCGCCCACATCTCCTCGCCGTAATACGTGTCCAGCAGCTCCGGGGCAAAGCGCGACAGGCTGATGGTGATGTTGCCCACGTCACGCCGCAGCATCGCCCGCGCCGCGTTGTTGCCGGAGGCGCTGACCGCCTGCGGCAGATCGATGATCACCGGGCCTTCCGGCCCCACCAGCACGTTGTACTCAGACAGGTCGCCGTGGATCAGCCCCACGCACAGCATCCGCGCGACCTGCTGCATCAGGAAGCGGTGGAACTCGCGCGCGGTGTCCGCTGACAGTTCCACTTCACCCAGCCGCGGCGCCGAATAACCGTCCGCATCGGTAACCAGCTCCATCACCAGCACGCCGTTGAAATAACCGTACGGCTTCGGCACGCGCACGCCGGCGGCGGTGAGCTGGTAGAGCGCGTCGACCTCGGCATTCTTCCAGGCGGCCTCGGCCTCCTTGCGGCCGAACTTGGTCGCCTTGCCCATCGCACGCATCTGCCGGCTGCCGCGCACCTTGCGCCCTTCCTGGTACTGCACGCGCGCCTGGAAACTGCGTTGCGCCATGTCCTTGTAGACCTTGGCGCAACGGATGTCCTCGCCCGAGCGGACGACGTAGACGGAGGCTTCCTTGCCGCTCTTCAGCGGCCGAAGCACCTGATCGATCACGCCTTCCTCGATCAGTGCCTGCAGGCCCTTGGGTGTTTTCATGCGTGGGAGAGCTTCAACAATTCGTGGGATAACGCCCATTATGGCCGATCGGCGACCCTGCCCGTTCTTTCCGGATGGCGCCGGTCAGCCCGCAGCCATCAGGCGATCCCGCGCAGCCGCCGCCATTTCGAACGAGTGCCGCCGCGCCGCGTGCTCGAACACGTTGGCGGTAATCAGCAGTTCGTCCGGCTTGTGCCGGGCGATGAACGCCTCGATACCGTCCTCGACGGTGTCGGCGGCGCCCACCACGGCACAGGCCAGCGCACGCTCCACCATCAGTTTCTCCGGCGGCGTCCAGTACGACTCGATATCGTCGATCGGCGGCGGGATCAGGCCCGGATGGCCGCGGCGCAGGTTGATGAAGCTCTGCTGCTGGGTGGTGAACAGGCGGCGCGCCTCGGCATCGTTGTCCGCGGCGACCACGTTCAGGCCGAGCATGGCGTACGGCTGCTGCAGCCGTGCCGATGGCTGGAAGTCGCGCCGATACAGCGCCAGTGCCTCGTCCATCGCGTCCGGCGCGAAGTGCGAGGCGAACGCGAACGGCAGGCCGAGCTGCGCGGACAGCTTGGCGCTGAACAGACTGGAGCCGAGCAGCCACACCGGCACTTCGATACCCGCACCGGGCACGGCACGCACTTGCTGACCGGGCACGGCCGGCTCGAAATAGGCGAGCAGTTCCAGCACGTCGTTCGGGAACGCCTCGGCGCTGTCGAAATAACGGCGCAGTGCCTTGGCGGTGGGTTGGTCGGTGCCCGGCGCGCGTCCCAGGCCCAGGTCGATGCGCCCCGGATACAGTGACGCCAGCGTGCCGAATGCCTCGGCCACCTGCAGCGGCGCGTGGTTTGGCAGCATGATGCCGCCGGCGCCGACGCGGATGGTCGAGGTGCCGCCGGCCACGTGGCCGATCAGCACCGCCGTCGCCGCGCTGGCGATGCCAGGCATGTTGTGGTGTTCGGCCAGCCAGTAGCGCCGGTAGCCAAGGTGCTCGCCCAGCTGGGCCAGATCCAGCGTGTTGCGGAACGCCTGTGCGGCATCGCTGCCTGCGGTGACCGGCGCCAGGTCGAGGATGGAAAACGGAATCATGTCGCGCTCTCGCCGTAACGGAAGCCCCTGATCTGGGGGCTGTCACGCCAATTGCCACCGGCCCCGCCCCTTGTGGGAGTCGGCTCCCGCGGGCGCCTACAATGGTCGACTTTCACAACATGGCACCTCGATGACTGAACCGGTTCGCCTCGCCAAACGTGTCGTCGCGCTGACCCAGTGCTCGCGGCGCGAGGCCGAGCAATACATCGAAGGCGGCTGGGTGCGCGTCGACGGCATCGTGGTGGAAGAGCCGCAGTTCATGGTCGGCACGCAAACCGTCGAGCTCGATCCCGGCGCCAAACTGATCGCCACCGAGCCGGCCACCCTGGTGCTGCACAAACCGGTCGGCTATGACGCCGGCAACGGCCCGAACCCGGCCAGCGCACTGGTCACGCCCGAGACACGATGGCCCGACGATGCCTCCGGCGTACGGCCGCTGAAACGGCACCTGCAGCGGCTGACCACGCCGCTGTCCATGCCGGCCAGCGCCAGCGGCCTGCTGATCTTCACCCAGGACTGGCGCGTCACGCGCAAGTTGACCGAGGACGTCGAGCGGATCGAACAGGAATTCGTCGTCGACGTCGAGGGCACGCTGATCCCGAACGGGCTGGCCCTGCTCAACCACGGCCTGCGCTTCAACAACTACGCGATGCCGCCGATCAAGGTCAGCTGGCAGAGCGAGCAGCGGCTGCGCTTCGCGTTCAAGGTGCTGCAGCCGACGCAGATCGAGCCGATGTGCCAGGCCGTCGGCCTCAAGGTGCTGGCCATGAAGCGCCTGCGCGTGGGCCGCATTCCGCTGGCGAAACTGCCGCCGGGGCAGTGGCGTTACCTGGCGCCCGGCGAGCGCATCTGAAGCCCCGATCGCCTTCCCCGCCCGGCCCTGCCCAAACAGCCGGCAGAACAGCTTAGACTTGCCTGTGCGTCACGGGTCGCCATTCATCCATCTTACGGAGAGCAGCATGAGCAAGGGTCTTGATTCAAAGAAAAGCGAAAAGAAAAAGCCGGCCAAGACGATGAAGGAAAAGAAGGCGGCCAAGCAGGAAAAGAAAAAGAACAAGTAATCGATTCACGCTGCCCGAATCACCGGATACCGCTGCCGCTCGCGGTCATCGAACGGAACCATCGAGCCGCTCCGCCGCCATGGCGGGCGGCTCAATTTTTTTCGCCGGCGGCCGATGTAGAGAATTGGAATACGGCGGAACCGGCGCCCAAGAAAGGACACCGTATGGTGGTAGACATCTGGCGGCGCCTTTTTCGCAGCCGCAAGGTTGCGATCAGTCGCACGCACCGCACTGCGCCGCGGTCGGCTGCGGCTGTCGCGACGCCTGCCCCGGGCCACGCCGCGCCCGCGATGTCGCTGGCGGAAGTCGGCGACCGCTTTCACCGCTTCGTGCTCGGCCTGCCGGCCGCGGACAGCGCCGAACCAAGCGCAGCCGAACTGGCCACGCTGAAGCGGCTGGAAGTGCTCAGCACGCGCTTCGACATGCGCAGCCTGCCGCGCCTGCCGACCGTGCTGCCGCAGCTGCTGCGCACCCTGAAGAACGACAACGCCGCCGGCGGCGAGCTGGCCAAGCTGGTGGGTCGCGATCCGCTGATGGTCGGCGAGGTCATGCGCGTCACCAGCAGCGTCTTCTATCGTTCAGCGCAGCCGATTACCAGTTTGCAGCAGGCGGTGGTGCTGCTTGGCCAGGATGGCCTGCGTCGTGTGCTCACCCAGCACGTCATGAAGCCGATCCTGCAGGCCAATGCAGGCGCGCTCGGGCATGTCGCAGGCGAACGGCTGTGGGATCACGCCGAACGCTGCGCGCACGCCTGCGCCTGGCTGGGCCGCAGCAGTGGCTGCGATGCGTTCGAGGCCTACCTGGCCGGTATCATCTGCCACACCGGCACCGGTGCGGTGGTGCGCCTGCTGGATCAGTTGATGCCGGCCGAGGCCGAAGCCGAAGCGCCATCGCTTTCATCCGGCTTCTTGAGCGCCTGCTCGCAGCTCGCTGCGCGCCTGTCGCTGCAAGCCAGCCAGCATTGGGAACTCCCGCCCCGGGTGATCGAGGCGATGACCGAATGCCAGGCTCCGCCGACCCCCGCGGGTTCGGCCCTGGGCCGGACGCTCGCGGTCGCCGACACCCTGGCGATTGCACAGTTGCTGAGCGAACACGACCGGCTCGCGCCGGATCTAGACCTCAGCCACAGCTGGCCGGACATCCTGCCGCCGCCCTTGCTGGCGCGTTGCCAGCAGGATCTGCGACGGCAGTTCCCACTCGAAAAGAAGCCGACCTGAGTCGGCGCGACGAAGCGTCGCTCGCGAAACGCCTTCGCCCCGCTCAGTACTCGCCCATGTAATCGCGCTTGCCGATGTCGACGCCGTTGTGGCGCAACAGCGCATACGCCGTCGTGACGTGGAAGAAAAACTGCGGCAATCCGTAACCCAGAAGATACGCCTGACCGCCGAAACGACGCTCTTTCGGCGTACCCTGCCGCGTCACGATCTCGCGTTGCGCGCTGCCATCGAACTGTGCCGGCGCAAGACCGTCAATGAAGCCCAGCGTGCGCGCGATAAGATCACGCAGCTGCCCAAAGCCCTGTTCGTCGTCATCGAACTTGGGCACCTCGACGCCGGCCAGCCGCGCCGATACGCCGCGCGCGAAATCACAGGCGATCTGCACCTGTCGGCACAGCGGAAACATGTCCGGAAACAACCGCGCCTGGAGCAGCGCGGCCGGCTCGATCTTTCGTTCGGCCGCGTGCGTTTCGGCCTTGGCCAGGATCGCCGCGAGCGCGCCGAGCATTTGCCGGAAGACGGGAACGGAACTGGTGTACATGGCGTCGGTCACGGGCGGTTCCTTATTCGATGATTAGCGCAGTGTAGCCGTCGTCCGCCGAGCCGGCCTTGCCGTGCCGTGACGGGAGACGCCATTGCGCCTCCCGTCCGTTCGTTCATTGCAGCTTGACGCTGACGTCGTCGATCACGAACGAGGTCTGCATGGTGCTGTCCTCCACGCCGTTGAAACCGATCTGCAAGGTCTGTCCCTTGTAGGCGTTGAGGCTGATCGTGTGCTCCTGATAGCCACTGGCCGCGTCCTTGTTGGAAAACGTGGCCAGCGTAAGCACCTTGCCGGTGGAAGTGATCACCTGCACCTGCAGATTGTCGTAGGCCGTGGTTTTTGGTTCCGCCGAATCCACGTGCATGAAGAAATCCAAGGTCGCGCTGGTCACGCCGACCGGGATGCTTATTTTCTGCCGGACATAGTCGGTATGTGCGCGGCCATAGCCGTCCAGCCATGCCTTCCAGCTTCCGGCATGGGCCGGCTCGCCGCTGTCGCTGGTGATCACGCCGCTGGTCTGCGTCCAGTTGGCGGCACCGCTTTCGAAGTTGCCGTTGACGATCAGCTGGGTCGTGCCGCCGTTGGACACGCTGAAACCCACCGCGCTGCTGCTGCCGACATTGCCGGCCGCGTCGTACGCCTTGGCAAGCAGCGCGTGCGTGCCGTCGGCCAGCGTGGCCGAATCCAGCGTGGCGCTGTACGGCGAGCTGCTGTCGGTGGCCTTGAGCACGCCATCCACGTAGAACTCCACGCGCGTCACGCCGACGTTGTCGCTTGCTGCGGCGTTGAACGTGATGGTGCCGCTGCTGCCGCTCTCCGTGGCGCTCACCGCGGGTGCCGTGGTGTCGCCACCGCCGCCAGCGGATCCTTCGGTTACCCATACCGGTGCCGACCACAGCCGCAGGCCATCGGACTGGGTGATCTTGGCGTAGTAGAAGTGGTCGCCGCTGGTCGGGGTCACCGTGGTCGTCGCGGTCTCGGACAGGCTGCTCACGGTGCCGTTGCTGCCCGGGACTCCTTCGAACAGCTGCACACGCTGCGCGCTTCCACCCGACGAACTGGCGTAGTTGACGGTGAGCGTCAACGGACCGCTGCTGCTGAAACGTTCGCCCATCAGGTGGCCATTCGCGGTCAGCACGATCTGCGCGGTCTTGTCCTCGGTCGCAAATACCCGCCGCGCACGCAGTGCGTCGAGGAAGCTGTCCAAACTCAGCGCGGTGCCGGTCGGAATCAGCACGCCCGTGCGGTTGGTGAAGCTGGCGCCCCAGTTGGCGCAATGGTTGTCCTGATCCGAACTCGGCGCCACGTGATAGCCGCGTTCGAGGATGGTGTTGAACGCGATCTCGTAGTTGGGCCGGCTGGCTTCCGACTCGGTCGTGTTGACCGAAAACGCCGAACTGTTGAGCACTTCGGCAAGCACCATCACCTGGTCGCCGTCGGCGGTGTAGCCGAAGTCGGTACCGCCGACGTTGAACTGGCCACTCTGCGCGGGATGATTGAACTGTCCGATCCAGCCCTTGTTGTTCATCAGCGTGTAAAGCGAACCGTAGTCGCCCTTGGCGATCTCGTAATCGCCGATCAGCTGGCCGGCGCTGTTCTTCTCCCACTCGACCAGGCCATCGGCGTTGAAGATGTTCATGTGCCCGCCGTTGTTGATCACGCCCCATTCCTGCCCGTAGATCGACAGGAAATTCGGGTGCGCAACATGGAACGCGACGGCCGCCTGCAAGCCGGAGGCAAACAGGTTGTGCGCGGTGGCCGGGTCGGCCGACGCATTGGTGCCGGTGGAACCGTCGAACATGTGGTTGTGCTCGGACGTCATCAGCATGTCCAGGCCGCGGTTCATCGCGTACTGATAGGCATCGGCCGGACCGTAGGCGCTGCTCTGCGGATTCTGCTCTCCGTGGCAGCTGGCGAGGTCGCCACCGCCGTCGCTGTGGTTGGTCTGGCTGTGCAGATCGGCGTACCAGATCGTGTACGGCAGTCCGCTCGCGCCGACCGACAGCGCATGTGCGCCGCCGTGTTGCGGTAGCGCGCTGAAAGCCGGCATCGACGCCGCAGCGACCTGGCCGACCTGGATGTCGTAACGCTGCTCGATGATCCGGTTCGGCGCGAGCTGCGTGGCTAGCGCCAGCGCGTTCGTCGCGATGCCGGTGCCGATCCGTCGTGCGTTGTCGTCGTCGAGCGCGATCGCGCGCAAGCGCACGGTGTAGTAGCCGGCCGGCAACGCGTGGTGGCGGCTGTCGAAACCGTCCCAGCTGACGCTGGCCTGTGCGGTGCGCGCATGCAGCACGGAGTTGCCGTTCCACTCGCGCAAGCTATTTCCGCGGCGATCGAGCAGCGCGATCTGCCATGCCACCGGCGTACCTGCGGTGGCGCCCGGGTATTCGAAGTGCATCGTCATGGAGCGCGCCGCGCTGGCCTGGAATGGCACCTGCAGGGACGCGTCGAATTCCTGATGATCCGGCAACAGCTGGGCGGCCGGCGCCGGCAAACAGCACCCCAGGCCCGCCAGCACAAGGCTGCAGGCAATCGTTGTTTTCAGTGACATGCTTTATCCCTACACGTTGGCAAGAATTCCCCGGCGTGTTTATAGGCGACGAAGGGTTGCGCCGGTATGACCAAAATTCGTAGGTGCCGCGGTAGTGTCGAGTGCGTCACACGCCCCGCCCGACCGTGACGATCGGCGGCACCGGCCCATGCCGAATCTTCGAAGCCCACGGGTTATCGCTTCGGATTCGAGGGTCCTCAGGCTGCCCGGTAGGGTCGCAATGCCGCAGCCACCTGAATCGATACGGGGTCGATGCGCCACGATCGCGCGCAGGGTTCCCAGCGGCGTCCACAGCCAATCGGCCGCGATCCATGCGAAGCCGCACCGGCGGGGACGGACCCGGCCTGCGCGCGCACGAAGCGGCAGGGAGGCACGGAGGCCGCCGCGCCGCGAAGCCGGGTATTCACGCCAGATCCAGATGCATCGGCTGGGTGGTCAATCCGGTATCGCTGGTCGTCAACGGGCCGCTCGGCACGAAACCGAGGTGGAGATAGACCGGCACCGCCACGGCCGAGGCCTTCAAGGTGAAATGGCGCGTACCGGCGCGGCGTATCGCATCGCGCATGGCGCGCCGCCACAGCTGACCGGCGATGCCGCGCCCATGCAGCCGCGTGCTCACGAAAAACTGGAACAGATGACAGTCGCCGCGCATCGCCGCCACGCCGGCCACCCGTCCGTCCTCGCGCCAGGCCAGATGAAAGCGCTGGCCATCCAGAATCTTGTGGCGGATCGCTTTCGCACTCATGCCCCGCAGCAGCGGCACGGCGGCGCTGGCGGGCTGATCGATCAGAATCCACCGTCGCGTCACCCGGCGCACCAGTTCGCCGATCGCACGCGCATCCTGCGGCCGCGCGAGCCGGTAGCGGACGCCTGCCGCCGTACTGGCCGTCATTTCAGCGGTGCCGCTCTTGCCACGCGGCCAGCGCGACGCGGTAGCGCTCGAGCGCATCTTCGTAAACGTCGTAGACGCAACGTACGCAACCTTCGCCGCAACAATCGGCGGCATCCGGTTCGACGGGGCGAACCGGCGCTGGATCGGCGGGATCCGGCGCCGGCGCGGTGGGTTCGGTGGAGCTCACGGTGATCCTGTCGACGGTCATGCGGCCACGGCCGCTTCGATGCGTCGATGGTGCCGCCAATCATCGGCGAAGCTCAAGCGTCTGCGCGCGCCGCAACGCGCGCCGGCGTATGCCTCTACTTCGCGGCCGGCTTGCGGAAGCGGTAGATGAACTGGTCGGTATGGCCGCGTATCGACTTGTCGAACACCTTGATGGTGTGCGGATCGTTCGGGTTGCGCAGCGCGTTGCTCTCGCCGTCGAACACGAAGCCGGCCGCTTCAGCCTGCTTCTTCACGATCGCCGGATCGATCCGGTGCAGCGTGTCGGTGTCGGCCATGCCGGAGCCGGCCGGCGCCACATGGTCGATGACCACCCACAGGCCACCGGGCTTGAGCGCGTCGAACACCTGCTTGTTGAGCACGGCAGGATCGACCTTGCCCATGAACTTGTCGGGATAGTCGTGATAGTTCTGCGATGTGAACACCAGGTCGACCGGCACCGGCGAACTCAACTTGTTCGCCGGCTGGGTCAACAGGCTGATGTTGGCGTAATGCGGCTGGGCGGCGAGCGTGCGCATCGCGGTCACATCGGATTCCGCTTCTTTCGCGTATTCGTCCGGCCACACCGTATAGACGTGGCCCTGCGGCCCCACGATCGCGCTGAACACGCGGGTGAAATAGCCGCCGCCGGGAATCAGTTCCAGCACCTTCTGGCCCGGCTTGACCTCGGCAAAGGTCATCACCAGCGCGACTTTGCGGCGGGCGTCGTCCGACTTGTCGGCGGCGCGGGCCGGATCATCGACGGCCTTCTGCACCGCAGCGGTGATCGCGCCGCTATGCAGATTCGAAACCTGGGCCAAGGCAGCCGCAGGAAGTGCGAGGGCCAACAACACAGCAAGCACAGTCTGGCGCATGACGTATCTCCGCAGTGATCAGTGTGCCGCCGATTGTGCGCCGGAACGGCGCCATCGAACCTGTGCCGCTTGGCACAGCCTGCCCAGCATTCAGCCGCCCTGCGGCCGTTCCCGTGCTGGATGGTTCAGGGTCTTGCGGAGAAGATCGCGGCACAACCGTCGAAAATCCCTACCCAACTGATGGGCTACGCGACAGCGCCGTCGCTCTGGCACAGTGAGGCCATCGGCTGTCCGCAGCCCATGGGGAACACATCGTCATGCGCGTGTCTGTCCGGATTTCCGTGGGTGCCCTGCTGGCGTTCGGTATTGCCGGAGCCCACGCGGCTACCGATGCCAACCGCCCGCCTGATTACGCCCGTGCACCGGGCCAGCCGCTCGACCAGGCGTATACCGCGCAGATCCTGAAGTTCACCACAGATCCTTCGTTCAACTCGCCGCTGACCGATTACCTGCCTGCCTCGGCAACGGTGCCGACGCCGGAGAAGGTGCTCGGCCACATCGCCGGCGCGCCGGATTACCTGCCCTACTCGGCCGACGTGTACCGCTACTTCCGTGCGCTGGCCGCCGCCAGCCCGCGGGTGAAGGTGTTCTCGATCGGCAAGAGCGAGGAAGGCCGCGAGATGATCGCGGTGGCGGTCGCCGATGAAAGCCTGCTGTCCGACATCGACGCCAACAACGCGCGCCTGGCGCAGCTCGCCGACCCGCGCCGCATCGGCATGAACGACGCAAAAGCCGACCAGTTGATCGCGCAATCCACGCCGGTCTACTACATCACCGGCGCCATCCACTCCACCGAAACCGGCTCGCCGACCGCATTGATGGAGCTGGCCTATCGCCTCGCGGTGGACGATGCGCCCTACATCCGGCACATCCGCTCCCACGTGATCACGCTGATCACGCCGATCGTCGAGGTCGACGGTCGCGACCGGATGGTCGACTTGTACCGCTGGCACCTGGCGCATCCGGGCCAGAATTATTCGCGGCTGTTGTACTGGGGCCACTACGTGGCGCACGACAACAACCGCGATGCGATGGGCATGACGCTCAATCTCACCCGCAACGTGTCCGACACGTTCGTCGGCTGGCACGCGCAGGTGTTGCACGACCTGCATGAATCGGTGCCGTTCCTGTACGACAACACCGTAGGCGACGGCCCGTACAACGCGTGGATCGACCCGATCCTCACCGGCGAATGGCAGCAGCTGGGCTGGGACAACGTGCAGCAGATGACCGCGCTTGGCATGCCCGGCGTGTTCACGCATGGCGACTTCGATACGTGGAGCCCGGGCTACCTGATGTTCATCGCCGCCATGCACAACGGCATCAGCCGGCTGTACGAGACCTTCGGCAACGGTGGCGCCGATACGGTGCAGCGCATCCTCGAACCCGGCGAATACCAGCGCACCTGGTACAAGCCGAATCCGCCGCTGCCGACCGTGTCGTGGTCGCAGCGCAACAACAACAACTACCAGCAGACCGGCCTGCTCACGGCGCTGAATTATTTTTCCGGCAACAGCCAGCTGTTCCTGAAGAACTTCTACCTGAAGAGCAAGCGCTCGATCGAGAAGCCGCAGCAGGCCGGCCCGGCTGCCTATGTGTTCCCGGCCGACGACAAGCGCAGCGGCTCGCGCGCCCAGCTGCTGCGGATCCTGCAGTTGCAGCACGCCGAGGTCAGCCGCACCAGCGCGCCGGTCACCGTGGCGCTGCCGAAACGGGGCGACGACAAGAAGGCCGCAGACGCGTACCTTCGCTGCCGGCAGCTACGTGGTGCGCATGGACCAGCCGTATTCGCGCATCGCCGATACCTTGCTCGACCGCCAGTACTGGTCGCCGAAGGATCCGCAGCAGCATCCCGTACGACGACACCGGCTGGTCGATGGGCGACCTGTTCGACGTGGAGGTCGTGCGCGTCACCGACAACGCGATCCTCAAGGCGCCGATGAGCGTGCTGGAACCCGTCGAGGTGCCGCAGGGCCTGGCGGCGGTCGACATGCCGCACGCGACCCTGCCGCGCATCGCGCTGATGCATACCTGGCTGGGAACCCAGACCGAGGGCTGGTGGCGGATGGCGCTGGACAAGCTGCAGGTGCCGTACGACTACATCAACACCCAGGATGTGGCAAAAGCTGGCGACCTGCGCGCGAAGTACGACGTGATCCTGTTCGGACCGATCGGTGACGCCGACACGCAACGCATCGTTGATGGCCTGCCGATGTGGGGCAATCCGATGCCCTGGAAAACCACCGCGCTGACGCCCAACCTCGGCCACATCGACTCGACCGACGACATCCGTCCGGGTCTGGGTGCCAGCGGCGTCGCCAACCTCAAACGGTTCGTGCACAACGGCGGCCTGCTGATCACCGCCGAAGACACCGCAACGTTCGCCATCGACGTCGGCATGGCGCCGGGCGTGTTCGTCACCCCAACCAGCAAGCTGAAGGTCGTCGGCAGCGTGCTGCAGGCGAAGTTCGTCGATCGCGGCAGCCCGATTGCCGCCACCTACACTCGCGACGACCTGGCCCTGTACAGCGCCGCTGGCCAGTCGTTCACCGTCTCCAACCAGATCACCGGCGACCACGGCCTGCCGAACGCCAAGGACTTCCAGCGCCCGACCGGACGCGGTGGCCCGCACGACGCGGATACGCCAGAGGGGCGCACTTCCGTGGAGGCGCCGGCACTGCCGGACGTCAAACCGTGGCAGCCGCTGCCGCTGAACGCCGAGCAGATGCGCAACAACCCGTGGCTGATTCCCGCCGATCAGCGGCCACGCGTGATCCTGCGCTATGCCGATGCCAAGAACCTGCTGATTTCCGGCCTGCTCGACAACGGCGGCGAAATGGCCGAGCGCGCCGCCGTGGTGCAGGCCAGCTACGGCAAGGGCCACGTGCTGCTGTTCGCCAGCAACCCGATCTGGCGCGGCGAAACCATCGGCAGCTATCCGCTGGTCTTCAACGCGATCGTCAACTTCGATCGGCTGGATGCCTCGTCGGCAAAACCTCAAGCAGGCGGGAATCGCGAATAAGCCGCCGTCCCATGCCGTCGTTCCGGCGCGGCCCGGATTCGCTCTGCGCTTTACAGAGCCACGGGTTTCGGATGCATGACGCAGTTTCACTTCACCGCGCCAAATGGCGGGGCAGGAAGTTTCGACAACGGAAAATTCTTGAATCGCCCTTACGCGCGTTCGGTTGCCGTGCCGCCGACCCGCTGACGTGGCTGCATGTCGTCGCACACGCTGATCCGATTGCGGCCTTCACGCTTGGCCCGATACAGCCCATC